>NZ_CP080267.1:1361000-2041500 GCF_019431375.1 Alcanivorax sp. | reverse complement strand
CAGGGCGCCGTCCACAGATCTGCGGCGTCAGACCCAAAGGATCACTCATGACCTTCGCTCCTCTACAAAACGACCGTTTTCTCCGTGCCCTTAACCGTGAGTCTGTGGATCAGACGCCGGTGTGGATGATGCGCCAGGCCGGGCGCTATTTGCCGGAATACCGGGCCAGTCGCGAGCATGCCGGCTCGTTCATGGACCTGTGTCAGAATGCGGACCTTGCCTGCGAGGTGACCCTGCAGCCGCTGGAGCGTTACCCGCTGGATGCGGCCATTCTGTTCTCGGATATTCTCACCATTCCCGATGCCATGGGGCTGGGGCTGTATTTCGAGACCGGTGAAGGACCGAAATTCCGCAAGGTAGTGCGCAGCGAAGCAGACGTGGCGGCGTTGCCGATCCCGGATGCGGAAAGTGACTTGGGTTATGTAATGAAGGCGGTCAGCACCATTCGCGGCGCACTCAATGGCCGGGTGCCCCTGATCGGCTTTTCCGGCAGCCCCTGGACACTGGCGACCTATATGGTGGAGGGCGGTTCCAGCAAGGACTTTCGCCACCTCAAGGCCATGGTGTACAGCCAGCCGGAGCTGGCCCATGCCCTGTTGGACAAGCTGGCCCAGTCGGTGACTTCGTATCTGAATGCCCAGATTCGCCATGGCGCCCAGGCGGTACAGATCTTTGATACCTGGGGCGGCGCCCTGTCCGCCGAGGCCTACCAGCAGTTTTCCCTGAAATACATGCAGCAGATCGTTGACGGTCTGATTCGCGATCACGAAGGCCGCAAGGTGCCGGTGATCCTGTTCACCAAGAACGGTGGGCTGTGGCTGGAGTCCATGGCGGCGACCGGCTGTGACGCCCTGGGCCTGGACTGGACCATCAATATTGGCGAAGCCCGCCGTCGCGTCGGTAACAAGGTTGCCCTGCAGGGCAATATGGACCCGGCGGTGCTGTACGCGTCCCCGGATGCCATCCGTGCGGAAGTGAAACGGATTCTGGAAGATTTCGGCGACCACCCGGGGCATATTTTCAATCTGGGGCATGGTATTACGCCCCAGGTGGATCCCGCCCATGCGGGTGTCTTTATCGAGGCGGTGCAGGAATTCAGCAGGAAATAACAAAGCTACAAGCCTCAAGCTGCAAGCTACAACGCGAATCCGGGGTTTGTCTGGTCTTACGTCGCAGGCGCCGCGCCGGGGGATTGGGCGCGGCGCCTTGCGTTCAAAACAGATAAAACATTCAAGCGCGTTGTAGCTTGTAGCTTGAGGCTTAAAAAGGGGGGAAGGGAATGCGTACTGTAATAGCGGTCCTGTTGCTGGTGTGGGGAGCATCGGCAGCGGCCATGTCATTGGCGCTGGCCAAGGTGGAGCGGGCCGGGGAGGGGGAAAGTGAGCAGCAGGTCTGTGACCGGGCCCTGCAGATGATGACCGAGGAGCTGCATACCAGCTTGTTCAGTGTCATTGCCGCCACCGATGATTATCAGCAGCGGCTGCAGGCTTACAAGGAGCAGGACCGCTCTGAGTCCCTGCTCCGGGATGCCTACCTGAGTCAGTTGCAGGAAGAAAAACCCAGTTTGCAGGGGCGTCGCTGGAGCGGTTCGCGTTGCACGCTACGGGCCCGTTATGAGGCGGATATCGATACCCTGGCCCGGCGTGTGCCGATTCCCGAGAAGTCGCAGGCAAGTCGTCCGCAGCATCAGGACGAGCCGCCACCGGGTATCGATCCGAAAACCTGGGAGCTGTTCAGCACCAGCCGGGACCGATCCGCGCTGGCACAGGCATTCAGTACCGTGTCGGTACTACGCATGCAGATCAGCGAGTACTACCTGTCCAGCGGCAAGTGGCCGGGCAGCCTGAACGATATGGGCATTGCCCCGGAGCAGGTGGTGGATCAGCGGATCAAGCGGGCCTACATGCTCCGCGAAGGTATGCTGAAGCTGGAACTGGCTGGTCGCCTGGAAGGCCATGAGCTGACCACCTGGCCGGTGGAAGGCGGGCTGCGTGGCCTGGAATGGCAATGCTCGACCACCGTCAATATGGGCCCGAACGGGTTCTGTGAGCAGGCGGAATAAGCAGTTGAAAGTTGCAAGTTAAAAGTCGCAACGCGGACCATGTGGTCTCGCCCTTACGTCGGAGTGACCGCGTCTACTGGTGACGGGGGAATGGGCCGCGGGGAAGCTCTTCGCCGTGCGGCATTGCCCTTGCCCGCGCCTTGTAACTTTCAACTTTAAACTTGCAACTCAACTCACCCGCCGATCTTGCGCATCTGGTACACGTTATGGGAGAGGGCAACCACCTCTCCATTGGCGTCTTTCAGTTCCACATCCCACTCGAAGTCGCACTTGCCTGCCTCTTCGGTGGTGCTTTCGATGCGCGCAATTTCCTCTTCACTGACGGTGATTTCCACGGTGACATCCGTGGTGGCCGGGCGGCGGAAACGGATCGCCATATCCTTGACGATGGGGTAGAAGCGTTTGGTGTCGAAGGAGGTCAGGTAGATCACTCCGCCGGGCAGTTCGGCGATGGTGTAGAGAGCACCCGCATACATGATGCCCACGTGGTTAAGATTTGGCTCAAGGGGCATCATCATCTTGCAGTAGCCCCGCTCCACATCCAGGGTTTTCACCCCGCAGCGCTCCACAAACGGAAAGGTCTTGTCACTGGCGGCTTTGATCAGGGTTTTCTGTTGTTCGGAAAGGGCCATGCTGTTTCTCCTTCAGTTACGAAGAATGCTAGCAAAGGCGGCGGTTGTTGCCGCAAGCCGTTTTGATCATGGCGGTGGAGGAATTGGTCAAAAAGAGCTGCAAGCTACAAGTTTCAAGCTGCAACGCGGACGAGGCAGTGCCAACCGAATGGCGCCTTGCCCGCGATATTGACGTCAAAGTTGAAGAGAACGTCGGGAGCTTTTTACGCCGCTCCTATCCAAAAGCGTAACTTGTGCTTAGAGCAGCGCGTCGGTCTTGGCGGCGCAGATAAAGTCATTGCGGTGCAGGCCGCCAATCTTGTGGGTCCACCAGGTGACGGTGACCTTGCCGTACTCGGTGAGAATGGCCGGATGATGGCCTTCGTCTTCCGCCAGATCGGCTACCTGATTGGTAAAGGCGAGGGCCTCGGTAAAGTTGTCGAACGAGAAAGCGCGTTGCAGTTTCTCGATGCCGTCTTCCTCCACCAGAATCCAGTCGGGAATCTGGGGGTGCAGTTCCTGGCGCTCCTGATCGGTTACCCGGGGTGCGTCAGCCCGGCATGCGTCGCAGCTCTGTGTGGTCAGGGAAGTCATAACAGCAGTTAATAGTTAATAGTTAATAGTTAACAGCGAAAACCCCAAAATTCAGTTTTGGGTGCTGTTTCCCGAAGTGCATAGGACCCGCGCCATTGTCACGAAGCGCGGGGTTCTGCCTATCCAGTACACACCAAGCCTGTTGCTCGTTGCAACTTCCAACTTGCTAATGTTCTCAGGCCGGTTCGCACAGTCGGACCGGGTCGCCATCGGTGCCGCCGGGGGCCATTTTCTTCAGCAGGCGGCGCAGTTTTTCCAGGTCCGTGTCATCGCGGACGCGGCCGGGGATTTCCATGCCGTCGGCCAGATTCAGCAGCACTGCCTTCATCTTTTCAGGCATCAGTACCGGCTGGCGGTGTTGCAGCACATAGATGCGGTCGCCACGCTTGAACAGCATGAAGCCGTAGTAATAAGTGCCACTTTCCGCTTCGCTGTCTTTCACCTGGGCGGCATCCACATTGATGCCGATAATGGCGAACAGGGCGCGGGGATCGGCGTCTTCCAGGAATTCCCGGTAGGAGGCTTCCGCACTGGTGATCATGGGAGCCTTGGCCACGACCTCACGTAGGTAACTGTTCAGGGTCAGGTTGAGCAGGGTCAGATCGGAGGCAAAGCGGGGAGCCTGGATCATCGGGTGATTTTCCGCGCTCAGATAGTCCACGCGGAACAGGCGCCCGCTGCCGTCCCAGAAGGTGGTGGAGCCACCATGCCGGTCGCAGCGCTCATCAAGCACCACTTCACCCCGGAAGGTGTTGATGCTCATATCCAGAATATAGGCGCCAGCGGGAGAGAAGTAGTAGTCCCCTTGCCGTTCACCCTGCAGATTCTGGCAGCTGGCGAGCAGTAGGGTGCAGATCAGTAACGCGGCAGTTTTAATTGTTTTCATTATTCGCCCCGGATAGAAAAAGCCCGTCGATCATAGCACACCCAGCCGGATGTGCAGCGATTGGCAATGATCTTCGCTAAAGGACGGGTAAACCTTCCAGGGGAATCACGGTTTTCTGCGCGCTGGCCTTGCGGCTGCGGTTGTAGTGCCAGGTGGCCTGGTGGGGTTTGTCGTAGACCCGGGCAGGTAGTTCCGTGACAGCGACCTGGCAGGCGCTGATCTTCTCGGCGGCCTGGTTGAAGCGGGCCAGCAGCTCGGCGTTGATGGGCTGCTGGCGCTCGGCTACGGCGTCACTGCATTGCTGGCCTTCAGCCTGCAGGTAGTTTACTGCCGGAGAGATCAGCACGAATTGCTTGAGCTGTCGCTGGCTGGCGTCGACCACTTCGATGCACTGATGCACCCAGTAGTAATAGCAGTCTTGCGCCCAGGCACCGGCGGCGCAGCCCATGATCAGGCAGGCAATCAGGCCACGTATCATGATGGCAGGCCCTCACGTTGCTGACGAGCGGGTTCCCACTGCAGCAGGATGTTGTCGGTAATCAGGTGCTCGGGAATGCGATGGCGGATTGTGTCATGCAGTGCCGGCAACTGACTCCAGTGCAACCCGGGCAGCATATGGTGAGCGGTGTGGTAGCCCAGGTTCCAGGAGGGCAGGTTGTAGCGCTTCAATTCCACATTGCGCGAGGCGTGGTAGTGGTCCTCGAAACTGGTGCCAGCGTGCTGGCCGTAGGTGTTGTCCAGCAGCATGAACAGCATGGCCGCCATGGGCAGGACGAAAAGAATGACGGCGTTACGCGGATCGTATAGCAGTGCCAGCAGCAGCGGCATGTTAGCGAGTACCAACAGGCGCAGGAAGCGCTGGTATAGCTGAGGATGGCGCTGGCCGATTCGGTGGATTTCCGGGTAGACCTTAAGCGTATTGATCAGAACATAGCGCCAGCGGGGCATCAACGAACCATCCGCCTGCTGCCAGGGGGAAGGGTCATTGTCCGGTTCCAGGTAATGCTTGTGGTGGCCGATATTGTGGTGCAGGGTCCAGCTCAATGGGCTGGTGCCGGTCTGCAGGTAGAGGATGCATTCGAACAGCCGGTTCAGCGGCTTTTTCACGAACACATTCACATGGTGATGATTGTGGCAGATGGCACCACAGGAGACCTGCACCGGCAGCAGGGCCAGCATGGCCAGCCAGGTTGTCAGGCCGTCGCTGAGGAAAAACAGGCCCAGTTGAATGGCAAACACCGCTAACACCAGGGCAACTGCGGCGCGATCAGCCCTATAGCGTACTAACATTTCAACCACCCAGGCTGATTTCTCAGCCTTCACTACGAATAATGGTTGAGTGTATGCCGGAACCCGGAGTGTGATGAAGACCACAAAAACCATTCTGCCGGGCGCAATGGTCAATATGCTGACACTGCGCCTGGCAAAACGCTTACGGCCTTTATAGTCAAAGGCTTACACGCGTCCCAGCAAGTCCCGGGCAATGGCAATGATCTGCATTTCGTCGGTGCCGGCGTAGATCTGCAGGATCTTGGCGTCGCGCATCAGCTGTTCCACCCGTGATTCGCGCATGTAGCCGTAGCCGCCATGGATCTGCACCGCCTCGGTGGCCACCTCCATGGCGGCCTGGGCGGCATAGAGCTTCATGGCAGAGGCTTCCGCCAGGGTCATCTGCTGACCGGCGGCAGTCATCTCGATATAGCGGAACACCATGTTCTGCAGATTGGTACGGGCCACTTCCATTTTTGCCAGCTTGAGCTGAATCAGCTGGTTCTGGCCAATGGCCCGGCCGAACTGGACCCGGTCATGGGCGTACTGGGTGCTCAGTTGCAGCGCCCGTTCCACCATCCCCAGGGCCATGGCGGCCACGCCGGCGCGCTCCTGCATGAAGGTGCCCTTGGCGCCGCTGCGGCCGTAGCTGTCTTCGCTGCCACCCAGCAGCCGGTCCGCGCCCACTTTCACATCGGAGAGGAACAGCTCGCCGGTGGGGGAGGAGCCGATGCCCATCTTCTTGAAGGGTTTGGACTGTTCCAGCCCTTCCATGCCGCTATCCAGGATAAAGGAGACGATCTTGCGTTGATCGGCGGGAACCCCTTCCTCGTCCAGTTTGCAGATCAGGATGATGGTGTCCGCATAGGGACCATTGGTGATCCAGGTCTTGCTGCCATTGATGATGTAGCCGCCATTGCCATCGCGTTTGGCCAGGGTCTTCATCTGCCCGAAGGCGTCGGAGCCGGCGTTGGGTTCGGAGATCGCCCAGGCGCCCACTTTTTCCAGGGTCAGCAGCGGCAGTGCCCAGCGCTCTTTCTGCTCGATGGTCCCTTTGCTCATGATGGCACCACCACCCAGGCCCATGGACACGCCCATGGCTGTCACCAGCCCCTGGGCATGCTTGCAGATCTCGATGATGGGGATCATGCGCATGGCGGCTTCTTCCCCGGCCATGGCGGAGGGGCCGTCCTTTTTCTTCTCTTCCACGGTTTCCCCGGCGGCAATGGCCTTCTCCCGGGCTAGCTGTTTTTCAAAAGACTGCTGGGCCATCACGTCCATGCCGAAGGTCTTGATCAGCTTGCGCAGGATGTCGTAGGGCGGCACACCGTTGTACTCGATGTCATCCAGTTGCGGCACAATTTCTTTTTCCACGAAATCGCGCACCATTTTCTGGATCATCTGTTGTTGTTCGGACCACTGGATCATGGGGCTGTCCTGTCTGTTGAATTGGTTTCAACAGTAGCAAGTCCGTGGTGGGTGCCGCATTGATCAAAAAGAACGGAAATCTTGACGTCCCGGGTCAACAGCCTGCTAGGGAGCCGGGTGAGCGGTGATGCAAGGAATCGGATCAAAGCGCACCCGCATGATCAGGGCACCGGGGCCTTCGCTGGTGGCGGCGGCTTCAATATCCTCCGGGCGCAGGCGGGGGTGGCTGCCGTCGTAGAATTTTTTTGCGGCCTTGGCATTCAGGGTGCGTTCGCGGGCAGCGGCGTAGCTGACGCCTTCGCCGCCCAGCAGGTGGCGGATGTATTCCGCGCAGGCCACGTCTTCGTCACCGGTGGGGTGTGAGGCCACCAGCACCACGATGGGCGGGTTCTTTTCGCGCAGATAGTTGGCGGTGGCTTCCGCATTGACCAGCCCGGCCACCAGTACTTCCTGGCTGTCCTGGGCTTTCAGGGTGGCCACCACGCCGTTGGTGGTGCGCAGGATCAGTTCCCGGTCCTGCAGATCGGCCTGGTCAATTTCCCAGGGGGAGTTGCCGAAATCGAATCCCTTGATCGGTAGAGCCTCCACTTCGCCGGCCAGCAGGGCGTCGGGCAGGTGCTCGTCACGCAGGGCAAAGGCCTGCTCCGCATTGGCCACTGGCCAGATGCAGCGCAGTCCCTTGCGAAAGGCATGATGGCTGGTGGTGAACGCCCGGATCACGTCGATCACCACGGTGATGCCATGAATGTTGTGTGGCGGGTTATGCCCCTGGGCAATATGTACTTCCATCAATGATCCTTTCCAGGGCACTGGTTCAGAACAGCAGGCCGATGCCCCAGGTTGCGTTGTCGAAAATCTCTTCGTCGCTGTCCTGGTATTGTTCCACCGCAACGGTAAAAGTGATGCGGTCACCCAGGGTCATGCGGTCTTTCGGGGTGCGTTTGCCGGTAAAGAAATCCACCACCGAGCGATAGTTGAAGTCGGAGCGGAAGCGCAGCAGGTCACCGTGGTTACCGTAGCCATACTGAATCTGCACGATGCGACCGAAACCGATGCCGGCGTAGGCATTGTTGACCCGTTCCCCATCCGCTTCAGACAGGTCGTCTTCCCGCTGGTCAGAGCGTAGCGGGGAGTCGCCGAATTTTTTGGTGCCGATGCCTGCATTGATAGCCACGCTGCTGTAGTTGGCATCCACAAAGAAACCGGTGTCCACATTTTCAGTAGGATCCACACGGCCCACCGAGACAACGGTGCCACGGATCAGGGTAACACCGCTATAGCGGTCTTCGGCATAGGCATGGTTGGCAAAAGTGGTGGACAGAAAAAACAGGGTTATCGCGCTTATTATTGTTCTCATGGGTATCCCTCCGTGAACTGGCAGGCTGTTGAAAAGCCCTTTGCCTACTTGTTGTGGCCGTTCTTGAAGGTGAGCGGTTTCGACGGGTGGACAGGCACCTTCAAAATTGCGTCCCTTTTCCCTTGGCCAAGGGGCGAGCCAGCCTAAAAGACGGAGCACGCAAGGGGCGATGCAGCAATCGCTGGGGATCATTATGCCTAACAGGCAGGTGAAATACAGCGCATAAGGCGGCGTTTGCGCACTGAAAGCAATTGCGCCTCTTAATGCTCCGGAGTCCGCGCCAGGGTCCACACCCGCACTTCCGCGGCGCCATGGCGCAACAGACATTCACTGGCGGCCCGGGCGCTGCTGCCGGTGGTCATGACGTCATCCACCAGTACCAGCTTCAGCCCGCTGACTGGCCGGGTGCAGGCAAAGGCACCACGCAAATTGCGTCGCCGCTGGCTACGGCTGAGTCCTTGCTGCATGGGGGTTGATTGTTGACGTTGCAGCGCGGGTAAGGACGGCATTTCCCACAGGCCGGCGAGACGATCGGTCAGCCGCTGGCTCTGGTCGAAGCCCCGCTGCCAGCGGCGTTGCCAGTGGGCGGGCAGCGGGCACAGGGCATCCATGTCCGGCCAGGGGCAGGGCGTGTCCGCCAGCAGTTGCTCGATGCCCCTTTCCGCCACCAGATCACCACGGTACTTGTAACGGCGAATCAACCGATCCAGCGGGAAGCTGTAGCGCAGCGGCGCCTGGCTGGCGGTAAAGGGGGGCGGGCGACGCAGGCAGCGCCCACATAGCGGGGCGGGAAGTTCCTCGCCGGGGTTGCCAGCGGGGTGGGGCAAACCGCATCGACACAGTGGGCCTTCCAGGCGCGCCAGTAATACCAGGCAGGCCGGGCAGACTCGGTTGCTCTGTGTCTGGCCACAAAACAGGCATTGGCAGGAGCGATCAAAAAGTGACCTGCAGTAAACTTTTGTTGCCTCTATCAGGTTGACAGGTGCCATGTTGCTCCCTAGCCTGCTTGAAGTCCCGAATGGAGAAGAAGCATGCCCGCAACCGCCAGCCCCGCCCAATCGCCAGCCTCTGACGTTGCTGTACGCCATGACTGGAAACGTAGTGAGATCGACGCCCTGTTTGCTCTGCCGTTCAACGATTTGCTGTTTCAGGCAGCCAACGTGCACCGGGCCCATTTCGATCCCAATGCGGTGCAGGTGAGCACCCTGTTGTCCATCAAGACCGGCGCCTGCCCGGAGGATTGCAAATACTGCTCCCAGTCCGGTCACTACAACACCGAGCTGGAAAAGGAAAAGCTGCTGGAAGTGGCGCGGGTAGTGGAAGAGGCACAGGCCGCCCGCGACAAGGGCGCCTCCCGTTTCTGCATGGGCGCCGCCTGGCGTAGCCCTCGTGAGAAAGACATGCCCTATGTGCTGGACATGGTGCGGCAGGTGAAATCCCTGGGGCTGGAAACCTGCATGACCCTGGGCATGCTGGATCAAGGCCAGGCGGAAGCGTTGGCGGACGCTGGTCTTGATTACTACAACCACAACCTGGACACCTCGCCGGAATACTACGGCCAGGTGATCACCACCCGGACTTACAACGACCGTCTCTCCACCCT
Organism: Alcanivorax sp.; assembly: GCF_019431375.1. Taxonomy (NCBI): domain Bacteria; kingdom Pseudomonadati; phylum Pseudomonadota; class Gammaproteobacteria; order Oceanospirillales; family Alcanivoracaceae; genus Alcanivorax; species Alcanivorax sp. Next base: position 2,031,690 of record NZ_CP080267.1, on the reverse strand, counting down.
GGCCAATGTGCGCGATGCGGGCATGAAGGTGTGCTGTGGCGGTATCGTCGGCATGGGCGAGCAGCGCGATGATCGGGTCGGTCTGCTACAGCAGCTTGCCAACCTGCCGCACCACCCGGAATCCGTACCCATCAACATGCTGGTGAAGATTGAAGGCACGCCGCTGGCGGACGTGGATGATCTGGACCCGTTCGAATTTATCCGCACCGTGGCGGTGGCGCGTATTCTGATGCCGCAATCCTATGTGCGACTGTCCGCCGGCCGTCAGGAAATGAATGACGAGGCCCAGGCCCTGTGCTTCCTGGCCGGCGCCAACTCCATCTTCTACGGTGAGCGGCTGCTGACCACGGACAACCCGGAAGCCAATCACGACCAGCAATTGTTCAAGCGCCTGGGTATCCACCCGCTGGACCTTGGCCATGAAGCCTCCGACGAGGCCCATGAACAGGTCATCAAGGCCCAGGTGGCCGAGCAGCAGGCGGAAGAGGCCGGGCTGTTCTATAACGCCATGTCGCAGAAAGGTGGCGGAAAGCGCCCTGCCAAACATGTACTAGACAAGGACACCGGCCGCCCCGCTGCCACTGAACATTAAGCCATGGCTTTCGATCTGGCTGCCGATCTGGCGGCCCGCCGTGCTCAGCACCGATATCGTCAGCCCTTGCTACAGGACGGCCCCTGCGGTCGTTATGCCAAGGTGGACGGGCGTCGCTATCTGAATTTCTGCAGCAATGATTATCTTGGCCTGGCCAATGATCCGGCGGTGGTTTCCGCCCTGCAGGGCGCGGCCGCTGACTGGGGCGTGGGTAGCGGTGCCTCCCATCTGGTTTGCGGCCATCAGCGCCCCCATCAGCAACTGGAAGACGCGCTGGCGGATCACACCGGCCGGGAAAGAGCGCTGCTGTTTTCCAATGGGTATATGGCCAACCTGGGCGTGATGAGCGCCTTGCTGAGCAAGGGCGATGGGGTCTTTAACGACCGCCTTAATCATGCCTCTCTGCTGGATGGCGGCCTGCTCAGTGGCGCCCGGTTTCGCCGTTTTGCCCATAATGATGCGGTAGCCCTGCGTGGCCAGCTGCAGCGCAGTGAGGCGCGCCGCAAACTGGTGGTCACCGATGGGGTGTTCAGCATGGACGGCGATGTGGCGCCGTTGGCTGACTATGCGGATGCCTGTGAAGACCATGACGCCTGGCTGATGGTGGATGATGCCCACGGCCTGGGCGTGCTGGATGTGCAGGGGCGTGGCTCGTTGTTCGCGCAGGGCGTGAATGAGCGGGTACCGGTACTGATGGGCACGCTGGGCAAGGGGCTGGGCACCGCCGGCGCCTTCGTGGCCGGCAGCCATGCGCTGATCGAGACCCTGATACAATTTGCCCGCACCTATATCTACACCACCGCCATGCCGGCAGCAGTGGCCGCCGCCACCCTGGTGAGCCTGGCCAAGGCCCGGGAAGAGCATTGGCGGCGGGAAAAGCTGGTGGCGCTGATCCAGCGTTTTCGCGCCGGGGCCGAACAACAGGGTTTCACCCTGATGGACTCGGCCACCCCGATCCAGCCGCTGCTTATCGGTGCTGATCAGCAGGCCCTGGCCCTTAGCCAGCAACTGCGTGAACAGGGCTTTCTGATCACCGCTATCCGCCCGCCCACAGTGCCGGACGGGCAGGCGCGACTGCGGGTCACCCTGTCGGCGGCCCATGAGGAAGGCGACGTGGATGCGTTGCTGGCGGCGCTGGATAAGGTCGGATGTCGGACGTCGGACGTCTGATGCTAACCACGATAACCGGATTATGTTGTTTGTTTTTGTCGTCAGGCCTCCGACGTCAGACGTCTGACCAAAGGAACCCGAATGCCTAAGTTGATCCCTTTCCACAACACCTACAAAGCCACCGGCGTGGCGGATGCCGATGCCCAGGATATCGTGCTGATCCATGGCTGGGGTCTGCATGCCATCGTCTTTGACGACATCGTGCCGGCGCTGCTGGAACGCTTCCGGGTCACCGTGGTGGATCTGCCGGGCATGGGGCAGAGCCCGCTGCCCAATGATGATTACACCCTGGCATTTCTCGCCGACCAGGTGCTGGCAATCATGCCGGAACAGGCCCATCTGCTGGGCTGGTCCCTGGGCGGGCTGGTGGCCCTGGCCATGGCCGAGAAGGCGCCGCAGCGGGTGCAGTCTGTGGTGACGGTGGCTACCTCGCCGCGCTTTACCGCAGCGGCGGACTGGGAGCCGGCCATGAAGGCGGATATCCTGGCCAAGTTTGCCGAGCTCTTCGATGAAGACCACGAAGGTACCCTGGTGCGCTTCCTGGCCCTCAACTGCAAGGGCAGCGCGGCCATGCGCGAAGACACCGCGCGCTTGAAAGAAATTCTCTATTTCTGCGGCCTGCCGGCACCCAGGGCGTTGCGTGGTGGGCTCGATATCCTTCGCGATACGGATCTGCGTGACACCTTGCCAGCGTTACCCATGCCGGTGCTGATGGTGTTTGGCGAGCACGATCATATCGTGCCCGCGGCGGCCATGGCCGCGGTGGAACCGCTGATTCAGAACGGCCGCACCGCACTCATCGAACAGGTGGCCCATGTGCCCTTCCTGTCTGCTCCCGATACCTTTACCCGGGCGGTCAATGACTTCTATCGCGACCATCAACTGGTTGACTGAGGCGGCCGTGGAAAGGCCTCTCAAGACGGCTGTCAGCCAGCACTTCAGTCGCGCTGCGCGCAGCTATGATGCCCATGCGGAGCTGCAGTTGGCAGTGGGGCGCTCGTTGGTGCAGCGGTTGCCCGCTGAGCTGGTGACACCGGCTGCACTGGATCTGGGCTGCGCCACCGCACCGTTTGCCCGCGCCCAGCAGCAGGCGTTGCCGGGGGTGTTCTGGCAGGCGGTGGATCTGTCCTCCGATATGCTGAATGAGGCTGCCGAGCGGGGCCGGCTCAATGACAATTATCAGCCCCTGTGTGCCGATGCAGAATCGCTGCCTCTGGAGGATGGATCACAGGGATTGGTGTTTTCCTGTTTTGCCTTGCAGTGGTGTGACCCGACCAGAGTAATGGCGGAAGTGCACCGGGTGCTGGCACCGGGGGGGCGATTGTTGCTGGCGGTGCCGTTGGCGGGCTCCCTGCGGGAACTGAACCAGAGCTGGCAAGCGGTCAATCATCGCCCTCATGTGAATGCCTTGCCATCGTTGGACGACTGGCAAAAAGCCTCTCTGCATGCCGGGTTTGTCGGCGCGCAAATTCAGCAGCAGGTGATGGTGGAATACTACGAATCGGTCAAACAGATTGCTCGCCGCCTGAAAGCGACCGGTGCTGATCATGTCAGTGGCGCCAGTGGTCTGACCGGCAAGCATGCCTGGCAAGCCATGGTGGCGGAATACGAAACCAGACGAACCGGGCAAGGGCTGCCATTGACCTGGAATGTGTTGTTCCTGGAAGCGGAAAAGACGGAGTAGCAAGTGACAAGTTTCAAGTTGCAAGGCGCGGTACAGGCCGTGCGATATTGGCATGCCATACGCGCGATTCACCTGCGCACAGGTTGCTCGCGGGATGACGTCGTTGTTCGTAGGCAAGATCATCACTGCGCGTTGTAACTTGCAACTTGAAACTTGCATCCCGGCAATTTAACGACAAGTTCACCCGAGTAAATCATGGAAAACCAGAAACCTCCTCTTCCCGCCCTCAAGGGCATCTTCTTTGTCACCGGTACCGACACCGAAGTCGGCAAGACCTGGGTGAGTTGTCGTCTGCTGGAGCGGGCCCGCGAGGCCGGGTTGAGCTGCTATGGACTCAAGCCGGTGGCGGCGGGTTGTGAAGAAACGGCGGAGGGCTGGCGCAATGACGACGCCCTGCAGCTGATGGCGGCCAGTTCGGTGACATTGCCCTATGAGCTGGTTAACCCGGTGGCATTGAAAGCGCCGGTAGCGCCACATATTGCCGCCCAGCAGGAAGGCAAAGCGGTTACCCTGGCGCGTCTGGCGGGCTATGTGCGTGGCGCCCTGAATGCTCACAAGGCGGACCTGATTCTGATCGAAGGTGCCGGTGGTTGGCGGGTGCCGCTTAATGATCGGGAGATGTTGTCCGGTCTTGCCAGCGAGCTGGAGCTACCAGTGATTCAGGTGGTGGGCATGAAGCTGGGCTGTATCAACCATGCTCTGCTTACCGCTGAGGCGATCCAGAAAGACGGGTTGCGCTATGCCGGTACCATGGCCAATTGTTTTGGTCCGATGGCGGTGCAGGAAGAGAATCTGCTGACGCTGCGCCAGCATTTACCCGGGGCTTTTGCCGTGGTGTAGTCGCATTCTGAACACTGAAAATCATCAGATTTTCAGTGCCCGGTCATGCCTCTGTCACCTTTAACTGGGCGGTTACAGGTGGCTACATAGTACTACAGTGCAACTACTCAAGGCCCACTGTTCCGGTGCAATTTCCTGCCTAATCTTGAGTCGTCATCCCGTGAAGCGATGGCATTCAATCAGGGGGAAGTTCCATGGATCGCAAACGACGCCGCCTGGTACAGGCACTGGGCGCAGGCAGCACGCTTGCGCTGGCAGGCTGCGGTGGTGGTAGCAGCTCGTCATCGTCACCGGTTAATACACCCACACCGAATCAGCCCGAGATTCCGGATCAACCCGATGCGCTACCTTCCGTGTCTTTTGTGCATGGTGTGGCGTCCGGTGATCCGCTGTCTGATCGGGTTATCCTGTGGACCCGGGTAACGCCGGATTTGGGTAACGGTGAGGATGTGGCCGTGACAGTCACCGTCGCCAATGATCCGGCCATGCAACAGACCGTCGCCAGTTATGCGGCCACCGCTCGGGCAGCGGAGGACTACTGCGTCAAGGTGGATGCCACCGGCCTACAGGCGGACCGCTGGTACTACTACCGGTTCTCTGTGGGCGAGCAGACCTCCCCGGTGGGGCGCACCCGGACTTTCCCGGCCTCTGAGCGTTTTATCGACCGCGCCCGTTTCGCGGTGGTGTCCTGTTCCAATTATCCCAACGGCTTTTTCTCCGTCTACCGGGCGGTGGCCAATCAGGCGGACCTGGATTTTGTTCTGCACCTGGGGGATTACATTTACGAGTACGGTGCCGGTGAATACGGCAACTTCCCTGAGCGCGATCCCCAGCCGCCCCATGAAATGGTGTCCCTGAGCGATTACCGTCAACGCCATGCCCAGTACAAGACCGACCAGGATCTGCAGGCGATTCATCAGCAATTCCCCATGATCGCGGTCTGGGATGATCACGAGTCCAGCAACGACAGCTACCGTGATGGTGCAGAAAACCACCAGCCGCTCACCGAAGGCGACTGGGAAACCCGCAAGCAGATCGCCCAGCAGGCTTACTTCGAATGGCTGCCCATACGCCCTCGCGAGCCGGGCTCTCACAGCGTGATCTATCGCCGTTTCCAGTTTGGCGATCTGCTCGATCTGACCATGCTCGACACCCGCCTGGAAGGCCGTGACGAGCAATTGAGCATTCCCGCCGATCCGGCCCGCAACGATGAAGACCGACATCTGATCAGCGCCGAGCAGATGGACTTTCTGCTCGACAGCCTCAGCGCCTCCACCAGCCAGTGGCGTTTCATCGGTCAGCAGGTCATGTTTGCCCAGCTCAATATTGCCGAGCTGCCGACCCTGGATGAGCGTAGCGCACAACTTCGCGGCAATCTGTCCGCCATCAACATGGATCAGTGGGATGGCTATGCGGCAGACCGGCTGAAAATTCTCAACCATATCGACGACAACAACATCGATAATGTGGTGATTCTTACCGGGGATATTCATACCTCCTGGGCCAGTGAAATCTATCGCAACCCGGGCTCATTACTCGGTGACCTTTTCGACAAGCCGCTGGCAGCGGAGCTGGTCACCCCGGCGGTGACCAGTCCGGGCTTCCCGGATGGTGCGGCAGAAGTGGCCGGCGCGCTGATTCCAGTGGTCAACCCGCATATCCGTTATGTGGAAGCCAAATCCCGCGGTTTCATTCTGGTGGACGTGGATCGCCAGCGTACCCAGGGCGAGTTCTACTACGCGCAGAGCATCGAATCCTTCGATCAGCGTGGCCAGATTGATACCAGCAAGACCAAGGTGGTGGCGGTGAAAAGCGGCGACAGTCGCATTATCGAAGACCTGCCCCCGTCTCGTCCGCGTTCCCTGCGCACCGCGATTTTCCACCCTCCTGTACCGAATGCCGATGAGGTGATGTCATGACTTTTCCCTGGAAACTGCTGCCACTGGTGGCGGCACTGACACTGGCAGCCTGTGGCGGTGGGGGCTCCTCTGGTTCCGGCGGCAATGGCGGCGGTAACAGTGCCACCCCGAACTCCCCGGCTGAGCCGGGCGATGACGGTGGTGACGGGTCGGTGACACTAAATCCACCCGCGGCTCTGCGTTTTATCGTGATCGGTGATTCCGGCAGTGGCTCCGCCGGTCAGTATGCGGTGGGCGAAGCCATCGCCAGGGTCTGCCAGGAAAAAGACGAGTTTATTGGCGACATCGGGTTTCCGGGCTGTGATCTGGTTGTCGGCCTGGGTGACAACATCTACGAATCTGGCGTCACCAGCGTGGACGATCCCCAGTTTGCGGAAAAATTCGAGAAGCCTTTCGAGCCGGTGCAACTGCCTTTCTACATGGTGTTGGGCAATCACGACAACACGGCTTACGTGGGCGGTGATGGCGCCGGCAATGCCCGTGGTGAATTCCAGGTGGATTACACCTATTTCGACGGCAAACTGTCCAATCGCTGGAATATGCCGGATCGTTATTTCCTGCACAGTGCTGGCACCACCCACACCAATCCCCGCCCGCTGGTGGATTTTGTGGCGCTGGATTCCAATCCCATTGCCGGTGGTTTCGGCGATCCGGATATTGCCTACGCCTACCACACCTACGGCATTGATCAGCGCAACTGGGTGGTGAATACCCTGGCCGGTTCCAACGCAGTGTTCAAGATCGCCATGGCCCACCATCCCTACCTGTCCAACGGCACTCACGGGAATGCCGGCAACTACGATGGCGTGCCCAGTGAGATCCTGCCGGTGCTGGCCGGCGAGCGCTGGAAAGCCTTTATGGAAGAAGCGGTCTGTGATCAGACCGACTTCTTCTTTGCCGGTCACGATCATGATCTGCAGGTTCTCGAAGCGGTGCCGGAGTGCGGACGTACCGAGTTCGTGGTCAGTGGCGCAGCCGGTAAGACCCGTTCCATTGATGATCCTGAGCGTAACGCTGCACGTTTTCAGCAAGGCGATGTCTATGGGTTCTTCTGGATGAAGGCCACCGAAGCCGACCCGGTTACCCTGGCGCCGGCCACCCTCTGCCTGGATGCCTATGTGGTAGACCCGGAGGCAGAAGGCCTGGGCGTGATCAGTAACGGCGAGCTGACCCCGGCCTATACTCACTGTTATGACAAACAGCCCATGGCGGGGCTGGTGCCGGGCAATGATTTTTCCGGCCTGCCCCTGGGTGACGACGTGCCTTGCCGCTGCCATTGCCGGACGGTTTTGATGCGGATTTTACCGGGCCCCTCAAGGAGCTGCGTGAAACCCTGGTGTCCGGTTTTACCCAGGCCGGTGCCAACTTGCCTGAAGACCAGCGTCAGGTGTTCGACCAGATGATTGCCGGTACCGATATCCTGTTCAATGCCATGGATGCAGCCACCGCTGCGATTCTGCAAGGCGACAGTAGTGGGATCACCCAGTCCATTCAGGCGGTGCTTGCGGCGTCGGAGCAATTGCAGGCCATTGATACCAGCGGTCTGCCGGCGCCCTTTGATCAACTGGGTGGTGCGTTCGATGCCCTGGCCGCCGGTTTTGGTGGTGGCGGTGGTGACGCCAGTGAAGGCGGTACGGTGGAAGACATTGCCTTTATCGCCGGTCCGCTGGTGGCCCTGTCCCGCAACCTGAATAACATCCTTGATGGCATCGAAGAGCAGGTGCCCGGTGAAGTGCCGGTGTTCGCCGGGCTCACCTCGGTGTTGTCCACCGTTTCTCTGGGCCTGGCGAATACCCTGGAGCAACTGGTGCTGCTGGATACCAGTGCCACCGGTGAGCAACTGGTGGGCACGGTACAGCAGACCCTGGAGAACCTGGTCAACGACGTGCTCTGGCTCAACCAGATTCCCGGCGCGGAGGATTACGCGACCTTGCCCGGTGATGCGCTGTCTTCCGGGCTGCTGATCGTGGTGCGGGAAGTGACCGAGCAACTGGATGAGCGACTGCTGAGCCCGCTGACTCCACTACTGGATCTGTTGTCGCCAATCACCGGATTGCTGGCTGGGTTGTTCGATGGTTTCTGATTTCCAATAACAAGAAGGCAGCCTTTCTTGTCCATAAACCGTGAGGTGGAAACGCCTCGCGGTTTTTTTCAGGGTAAATAAAGGCCGTTGGCGCTTTGCTTGCAAAGCGAAGGGGGGCAACGCCCGGAGCCTGCTGATGCCTTCGCCTTGCGAGCAAGGCTCCAACGGGGGGGCTGTGGCTTCAGGAAATGCGCAACGTCTTCACCGGGCTCGGGTGGGCGACAGACATCACTCCCAGTTCTTCCAGAGTATTGATCACTCGGTCCACAGTAATCCGTTGCAGGCAGGGGTAACTGTCCAGGGCGCAGCTGCTGCGTTCGCAATCCTGGTGACAATGCTGCCAGCGCAGTACCTGGGCATGGGCGGAGAGTGGTTGCCAGAGGCTGTCATCGGTGGGACCGAACAGGGCCACGGTGGGCAGTCCGCAAGCCGCTGCCAGATGCATGGGGCCGCTGTCGTTGCCGACAAAGCCGCGGCTGCGTTTCAGCAAGGCGATCAATCCGGCCAGGCTGAGTTGATCGCACAGGTCGATAACCGGGTCGCAGAGAAAGCTCTGGATGCGGGCGATCTGCTGGCGATCTTTCTGGCCAGCGCCAACCAGCAGTGGGGTAAGCCCGGCTCGACGCAGCTGTTGGCAAAGCGCAGCAAATTGCTCCGCGTGCCAGATTTTGTATGTCTTGGTGGCGCCGGCATGAATGACCACTCGATGGTCTGTTATCAGGGCGCCGTTGAGTATCGTGTCCACTTCAGCCTGACCCGCGGGGCTGTCATTCAGTGGTAGATAGCGCGCCGGTGAGTTTGCCGCCGGTCGGCTCAGACTGGCGTAGGCTTGCCAGCGATGGCCGGACCAGTCCGCTCGCGGTTGCAGCGTATAGAACCACCGGCCGTGGCGTCGACGTGGGCCGATTCGCTCGGCGGCACCACTGAACCGCGCTAACGTGGCGGACTTCTGCTCCCCCTCGATATCCACCACCACCTTCGCCTTGAAGCGACGCATGGCCATGACCAGTTTCAGGTAGCTGCGCACACGCTGAAACAATGGCATCTGCCGCGACAGGGACTGCTCCGGGTAATACAGCAAACGCGTCTCGCCGGGCAGGCTCTGCTCCACCAGCGATTGATAGCGTTCACTCACCACCAGCAACGCGTCTGGTTGTGCGGCCAGCATGGAGCGCAGATGGGGCAGGGCAATGAGCAGATTGCCCATGTGGCTGCAGGGAAACAGAATCAACAGGCGGGACATGGCAGGCTGGTAGTTATCCATAACATGGGATACCAGCCTAGGGGGCTTGGGTGTCGGTTACATGACAGAAGGCAGCTACGAGCTACGAGCTACGAGCTACGAGCTACGAGCTACGAGCTACGAGCTACGAGCTACGAGCTACGAGCTACGAGCTACGAGCTACGAGCTACGCTGATTGGATAGGCAAAGGTTGGAAAGTTCCTCGTAGTTCGCCATTTCTACGAAGCTGCTGTAGGAACGGAGCGCAGCGGAGTAACGCACGTAGTTCCGTGCGGCCTGAAGGGTGAGCGAAGCGAATAATACCTCTTGAGGTGCGAACCGCGCTTGCGCGGAAATCGCCCGCAGGGCGATCAGGAAGCCCCGAGCTCGACAGGTCTATCCAAACCGTCCTGACCCGGTGCCACCCTAAACCATTCGCCATGCGAGCATGGCTCCAACGGGGGGTGGCACGGCCAAACCCCCGTTGCGGCTTGCCGCCTAGCCGCTGCTTTCAATCCCGCTCAATCAACCAGTCAGCAATTTTCCCCCAGCTTTGTTTCTGTGCCGCGGCGCTGCCAAGGATGCCCATGTGGCCGCCTTCGATGGTGATGAAGGTCTTGTCCTTGCTGCGGATCAGCGGCTCCATGGCCTGGCTGCATTCCGGTGTGACGATGGGGTCGCTGGCGCCGGTAATGTTGAGCACGTTGGCGGTAACCTGGTTCAGGTGGCCTTCGGTGCCTTCCATGGGAAGCTGACCGTGGGCCACCACATTGTCAGTCCACAGGTAGCGGATGATGTCCTGAATCACGCCGCCCGGGTAGGCCACCATGTCATCCAGGAAGGCACCGTTGGTGGCATGGGCGGAGACGAAGTCCCGGTCGTGCAGGTTCTTCACCAGATTCCAGTAACCCTGCAGGCTGCCCACCGGATTGGTGAGTTTGAAGGCCAGGCTGTTCACCCAGCCGGGAGAGCGCAGCAGCCCCGCCGGCACATCATGAATGCGCAGGCCGGTGTTGCGGCGTATCCATTTGGCGCGACGGCTGACGCGGCGGTACTGAGCGCCCAGGGCGCCGTTGCGGTGATAGTCCGTGGGGGCGCCCACCAGCACCAGATTCTTGATGTCCGGGTCCTGGCCCAGTGCGCTATAGCAGAGGCTGAACAGGCCGCCGAAGCTCCAGCCGTGCAGGCTGAGCTGCTGCTTGCCGCTGTGCTGACGCACCTGTACCAGCAGCTTGGGCAGATAGTCGGCGAAATAGCTGCTCAGGCTCAGGTGGTTGTGGTGTTTGCCGGGCCGGCCCCAGTCCACCATGTATAGCTCGAAGCCCCGGGCGCGCAGGTAGCGCACCAGGCTACGCTGGGGAAACAGGTCATAGATCAGCATGTTCACCGCCAGCGGTGCCACCAGCACCAGCGGGGTGCGCTGGGTGTCCCGGCTCACGGACATCACCGTGCCGTCGGTAAGCGGGATGGCGTTTTCCTGCAGCGGTGGGTAGTAGCGCAGCTTCACCAGGCCATCGTCGAACAGGGTCTCGTAGGGGGTCTGTTCCGCCTGGCTCAGGGCGTCCGCCTGGAACAACCGGGCGCGGCCGTTATCCAGGCGCTGTCGCCAGGGGCGGGTGGTGTTGTCGAGGGCCTGCTGCAGGGTGTCAGTGATCATGGTTTCACCGGCGATGAATTCGTTGGCGGGCCATTGTAGGGAAGATGGGGGAATCTGCAGTTGCTTTGCGGCCCGGGCCTGATGTCAGGCGAGACACCCGGTCAATCCGGGTCATTGAATGATGGTGGTGTATGGGGTAGACGGGTGGATCGAAAATGTTTCGGCTGCAGGCGGGGAAGGGAATGGGCCGGTTGAACCGGCCCATTCTGCCAAATCAGGCCGGGGTGTCGTCGTTGTACTGCCCCAGCTTGCCTTTCACCCGTACCAGGCTGCCGGCTTTCAGGTCGGTCTCGAAGTTCGCCTTGCCTTCCGGGAACAGCAGTACCACGGTGGAACCGAGCAGGAAGCGGCCCAGCTCGTCGCCTTTTTCCAGGGTGATAGGAGCGGTGCGTTGATAGTCGGTGGTCACCACCTGTTTGGGCAGGGGGGTCACCTGGCCACTGAACACGGTTTCGATGCCGGCCACGATCATGGCACCCACCAGAATGACCGCCGCCGGACCGCGCTCGGTATCAAAGATGCACACCAGCCGCTCGTTGCGGGCAAACAGATTGGGGACGCCATTGGCGGTGGCTTCGTTCACCGAAAACAGATCGCCGGGCACATAGCGGGTTTCGCGCAGGGTGCCGGTCACCGGCATGTGCACGCGGTGATAGTCTCGGGGAGACAGATAGATGGTGGCGAACTGGCCATTGGTGAATTCGCTGGCCAGGGCACTGTCACCACCGAGCAGATCGTACAGGGAATAGTCGTGGCCCTTGGCCTGGAACACCTGATTAGCGCGAATAGCACCCAGCTGGCTCACCGCTCCGTCCGCCGGGCAGGCGATGTCGGCGTCGTCCACTGCTTCCAGTGGGCGGGCGTCCGCTTTCAGTGCCCGGGTAAAGAAGGCGTTGAAAGTCTCGAACTGGTCCGGGTCTTCGATCTGGGCTTCCGACAGGTCGATGCCAAAGCGCTTCATGAAGAGGTTGATGAAGGTGGTCTTGATCCACGGCACTTCGCTACGCGCCAGCATGCCCACCAGCCGGGACAGGCCATGCTGGGGAATCAGGTATTGCAGGGTAACGAAGAGTTTGTCGCGCCAGTTGTTCAAGAGATGTCCTTAACGTGGGTTATTCGGATTTTTCCGCCGGGGTATCGGGGTGGTTGCCCCATTCTGCCCAGGAACCAGCATAGCCACGCAAGGTGGGGTAGCCGAGGATCTTGCCTACCAGCCAGGAAAAGCTGGAGCGATGGTGGGTCTGGCAATGGCAGATCACTTCCTTGTCGGGGGTGATGCCGCGGGCTTCCAGCTCAGCGCGGATATCATCCAGCGGACGCAGGCGCAGGTTGTTCTGCTTGTCCATGGGTTCGGTCCATTCATAGTGAATGGCGCCGGGAATATGGCCGGCTTTCTGGGCAAAGGCGCGTACCCCGGAGAACTCTTCTTCTGAGCGCGAATCCCAGATCGCCACCGCCGGGTCCTGATAATGGGCCAGCAGGTAATCCAGGCTCACTTCGGTCAACGGATCATGCTCACCCACTTCATAGTCACTGGGTGTGGGTTCCGTGGATTCGCTGCTGGTGGGATGCCCTTCTGCCAGCCAGGCATGAATGCCGCCGTTCAGATAGCTGTAGTGCTTGTGGCCAATGGCATCCAGCGTCCACAGCAGTCGCCCGGCCCAGCCGCCGCCTTCGTCGTCATAGGCGATCACATGGGTATCCGGGGTCAGCCCCAACCCGGAAAACAGGTCGCCGAGGGTGTCGTCATCAGGCAGCATCCCCGGCGCCGGCTGGGCGCCAGTCTGCAGGCGTCTGAAATCCAGATGGATAGCCCCGGGTACATGGGCCTGAACATAAATGGTGGGCTTGCTCAGGTCGATAATGAGCAGCTTGTCATCGCCCAGGTGCTTGGCGAGGTCGGCAGGTTCGAGCAGCAGAGGAAGCATGGGATCAGTGAACAGTTAATAGTGAATAGTGAACAGCGAAAAAAAGACATATCGCTGTCAGCGTTGGGGCATTGTCCCTTATTAGCTGTTCACTGTTAACTGTTCACTGATATCTCTCCCGCCCATCCTCATCCAGCGTATCGGCGATCTGGTAGAAGTTGGCCAGCCGTTCCTCGCTGATCTCGCCACTTTCTGCCGCCATGATCAGGGCGCAGCCGGGTTCATTGCGGTGGGAGCAGTTGCGGAATTTGCAGTGGCCGGCCAGGGCGGACAGCTCCCGGTAGCCATGCAGCAGCTCATCTTCGCTGATATGCCAGAGGCCGAATTCGCGGATACCCGGGGAATCGATCAGCTCACCGCCGGTGGGCAGGTGGAACAGCCGGGCGGTGACGGTGGTGTGCTGGCCCAGTCCCGAGCTGGCGGACAGGTCACCCACCTGCAGATCGGCTTCCGGCAGCACCGCATTCACCAGGGAGGATTTGCCCACCCCGGATTGCCCCACAAACACGCTGGTCTTGCCGATCAGGGCTTCCTGCAGCGGGGCCAGGCCCTGGCTGTCGTGGGCGCTCACTTCCAGTACCGGATAATCCAGTCGCTGGTACAGGGCTTTCAGCTCGTCGATGAAGGGCCGCACTTCCTCATCGATCAGATCTGCCTTGTTGAGCACCAGGGTAGCGGGAATCTCGGACAGCTCCGCCGCTACCAGATAGCGGTCCAGCAGGGCGCTGGAGGGAGTGGGCAAGGGCGCGAACACCACCAGCATCTGTTCCACATTGGCGGCCACCGGTTTCAGGTTGCCGTACATGTCCGGCCGTTTCAGTACCGTCTGCCGTGGTTCGATGGCCACCACCACCCCCAGCCCTTCGCTTTTCGGCGGCTGCCAGATCACCCGGTCGCCCACCACCAGCTGCTCCAGGGTGGCGCGGAAGTGGCAGCGCATGGATTCGCCATCCGCGCTTTCCACGCCCACCTGCTGGCCGAAATGGGCGGTGATGGTGCCGGTCTGCTCATCGCCCAGGTCGTCCGCCACCAGGGTCTCCAGCTCCGCGTTGCGGCGCTGTGCCCGCTGGCGTTTCTCTGCCTGGATTTTTTCAATGCGCCAGCGCTGGCGCCGGTTGAGCTTGCGTTTTGCCACGAGGTATTCCGATTGATTGGTGGCTGCATGCTACCATGCCGGTATAAAGCCATGATACGGAATCCCCATGACTGACAAGCGCAACAATCTGATCTGGATCGATCTGGAAATGACCGGCCTGAGCCCGGAAAACGATCGCATCATCGAAATTGCCACCATTGTCACGGATGCCCAGCTGAATCTGCTGGCTGAAGGGCCGGTGCTGGCGGTGCATCAGAGTGATGCCCTGCTGGAGGGCATGGACGAGTGGAATACCGAACACCACAACAACTCCGGGCTGGTGGCGCGGGTGAAGGAAAGCCGCATCAGTGAGATGCAGGCCCAGGCCCAGACCCTGGATTTCCTCAAGGAGCATGTGGAGGCGGGCATGTCCCCCATGTGCGGCAACAGTATCTGCCAGGATCGCCGCTTTCTGGCCAACTATATGCCAGAACTGGAGGCCTTCTTTCACTACCGCAACCTGGATGTGTCGACCCTGAAAGAACTGGCGCGTCGCTGGAAGCCGGAGATCCTGCCGGGCTTCAAGAAGGACAACAAGCATCTGGCGCTGGACGACATTCGCGAATCCATCGCTGAGCTGCAGTACTACCGTGAGCATTTTATTGATTGCTGACGCTTGCGCGCGACACGCAACACGCAAAATCCTCGCCGTAGGAGCGTCGCTGGCGGCGCGATAAAACAGCAGGATCAAAAGCACTTTCACCACAGAGCACACAGAGGCACAGAGAAACCCCTGCCTTTTCCTCAGTGAGCTCTGTGGTAAATCATGCTTTTCCGGGGTTGGGGGATCGCGCCGCGAGCGACGCTCCTACGGTTGGGGTGGGCTATGCCGTTCCAGCGCCCACTGCACATGCTCCTGCACCGTCTCGTCCGGAAAATTCTCTCTTTCTCTCAGCGCCTGCACAATGTCCTCTGACCCCGGCGCATTCCCCAGCGCCACGGCAATATTTCTCAGCCACTTGCGGTACCCGGCCCGGCGAATGGCGCTGCCGGCGGTGCGTTCCAGAAATTCCTCTTCGCTCCACAAAAACAGCGTCACCAGGTCGCTGTCACCGAGCCCGTGACGGGGATGAAAATCCCCCTCCCCGGTGTGCTGGGCAAAGCGGTTCCAGGGACACATAAGCTGGCAGTCGTCGCAGCCGAAAATGCGGTTGCCGATGCCTTCGCGCAGATCTTCGGGGATGCTGCCTTCATGTTCGATGGTCAGGTAGGAAATGCAGCGGCGGGCATCCAGTTCATAGGGGGCGACGATGGCATCGGTGGGGCAGACGGTGATGCAGGCCCGGCACTTGCCGCAATGGTCTTCGCCGGGCTGATCCACCGGCAGGGGGATATCCGTATAGATCTCGCCGAGAAAGAACCAGCTGCCTGCTTCCCGGTTCAGTACCAGGGTGTGCTTGCCCTGCCAGCCCAGCCCGGCCTTGGCAGCCAGAGGTTTTTCCATCACCGGTGCACTGTCCACAAAGGCCCGCGCCAGTTGACTGTCGGCCACTTCCTCGCGAATGCGGGCGGCCAGCGTGGCCAGGCGCTTGCGGATCAGCTTGTGGTAATCGCGGCCCAGAGCGTAGCGGGACACATAGGCCTTGTCTTTCTGCTGCAGCATCTTCACCGGCTGGGTATCCGGCGGCAGATAGTCCATTCGTGCGGAGATCACCCGCAGGGTGCCCGGTTCCAGTTCTTCCGGGCGATAGCGTTTGTTGCCATGGGCGGTCATCCACGCCATCTGGCCCTGGTAGCCTTTTTCCAGCCAGGCCTTCAGGTCCGCTTCGGCGGCGCGCAGATCCGTATCGGCAATGCCGATCTGCTGGAAGCCGAGCTCGCGCCCCCAGAGCTGGATCTTTTCTTTCAGTGCCTGCAGGTCCATGGTTTGAAGGGATATAATGCCGGGAAATGAACGATGAAGGGTAACATGACGACACTGCCGAAGGCTCTCTATACCGCTGCTCAGACCCGTGAACTGGACCGCCTGGCGATCGCTGCCGGCACGCCAGGCGCCGAGCTGATGAGCCGAGCGGGTCAGGCGGCCTTCGATGCGCTGTGTGAGTGCTGGCCGGAAGCCCGCCGGATCGCCGTGCTGTGTGGTGGCGGTAATAACGGTGGTGATGGCTATGTGGTGGCGCGCCTGGCCCATGCCGCCGGGCTGGCGCCGCAGATCCATTTCACCGCGCCGCCGGAAACACTGAAAGGCGATGCCCTGACCATGGCAGAACGTTGTCGTGATGCCGGCATCCCCATGACCCCCCTGACGCTGGACCATCTGCCCGAAGGGGTGGACCTGCTGGTCGATGGCCTGTTGGGTACTGGTCTCAGTGGTGCGTTGCGCGATGAAATGGCGGCCTTGCTCACGGCGCTGGATGCAATGGCGGTCCCCCGGCTGGCGCTGGATATTCCCTCCGGCCTGGGCGCGGATACCGGCATGCCGTTGGGGGCCGTATTGTCAGCCGATCTGACCTGTACCTTTATCGGTCTCAAGCGGGGTCTGCTGACCGGTGAGGGTCCGGTGCATAGCGGTGAGCTGCGTTTCTTTGATTTGCAGGTGGACCGGGATGTCTATAACCAGGTGCCGCCGGATTGCCGGGTGCCCATGTCTGGTGACCTGCACGCACTGCTGCCGCCGAGACGGGCGGATGGCCACAAGGGCAACTACGGCCATGTACTGGTCATCGGCGGTGACCATGGCTTTGCCGGTGCGCCGGTGATGAGCGCACAGGCTGCCGCCCGCTGCGGGGCAGGCAAAGTCAGCCTTATTACCCGCCCGGATCATGTGGCGGTGGCGCTCATGCGCCAACCGGAAATCATGGTTCGCGGCGTGGAAAATGCCAACGAGGCGGCCCCCTTGCTGGCGGCGGCCAGTGTTATCGCCATTGGCCCGGGGCTCGGCCGTGATGACTGGGGCCGTGCGCTGCTGGCCCTGGCGCTGGAAAGCGGTAAGCCGCTGGTAGTGGATGCGGATGCCCTGACCCTGATGGCTGACGATGACGGCATTGGTCTGGGCGACTGGGTGCTGACCCCTCATCCGGGGGAGGCGGGTCGCCTGCTTGGCGTATCTGCAGCGGATGTGCAACAGGATCGCTTTGCGGCTCTGGAAAGCCTGGCGGCCCGCTATGGTGGCACGGTGTTGCTGAAAGGCCTGGGAACCTTGATTCAGGGCGAAGACGTACAGGGCGAGAAAAGTCGCGCCCTGATCCGTGACGGCAATCCGGGAATGGCTTCCGGGGGCATGGGCGATGTGCTCACCGGCGTGATTGCCGCCTTACGCGCCCAGGGCCTGGCAAGCTATGATGCGGCCCGGCTGGGGGCCATGATTCACGCCCGCGCCGCCGATGCCTGCGCGGCGCACCGTGGGCCTCGGGGCATGCTGGCCACGGACCTGTTGCCGTATTTGCGTGCCGAGCTGAATGAAACCTGTCTGGCTAAATGACG
Source organism: Alcanivorax sp. (assembly GCF_019431375.1). NCBI lineage: Bacteria > Pseudomonadati > Pseudomonadota > Gammaproteobacteria > Oceanospirillales > Alcanivoracaceae > Alcanivorax > Alcanivorax sp. Next base: position 2,014,037 of record NZ_CP080267.1, on the reverse strand, counting down.
AGAGCGTGGATGACTGTTGAGCATGTGGATCTGCCCGATGAAGCCGCTACCCTTGCGCTGGGTGCCAGCCTGGCACGACGTCTTACCGGTGGGGGTGCCTGCGTCTATCTGGAAGGGGACCTGGGGGCCGGCAAGACCACCCTGGTGCGCGGTTTGCTGCGCGGCCTGGGTCATGAAGGGGCGGTAAAAAGCCCGACTTACACGATTGTGGAACCCTACGAGCTTGGCGGCGTCCATATCTATCACTTCGACCTGTATCGTCTTGGTGATCCGGAGGAACTGGAGCTGATAGGTGTACGGGATTATTTCTCCTCCGACAGTTTATGTTTGCTGGAGTGGCCGGAGCGGGGCGCCGGGGTGGTGCCTTCAGCGGATTTGACCATTACACTGGCCGTCAACGGCCGTGGACGAAAGGCGACCCTGGATTGGGCCTATGACGCATCGTGACAATAACAACAACCTGACGGCACTGTTTGTGCTTCTGCTCAGTGGCTTGTGGGCGAGTCTGGGGTTTGCCCAGACGAATATTGATTCGGTGCGTCTGCACCGGGCGCCGGACCACACCCGTATCGTCTTCGACCTGCCCGCGCCGGTAGATCACAAGCTCGACAAGCTGGCCAACCCGGACCGCATCGTGCTGGATCTGCTGGATGCCAGCCTGGGTTTCGACGTCAACACCCTGGATTACGCCAGCAGCCCCATCGCCAATATTCGTGTCGGCAAGCATAGCGACAAGACCCGTGTGGTCTTCGACATGAAAGACGGTGTGCGTACCCGCACCAACCTGCTCAAGCCCATCGAACCCCATGGCTGGCGCCTGGTGGTGGATCTGTTCGACAGCGAACTGCAAAGTGCTGCCAAAACCAGCCCGGAGCCGGAAAAGAAGAAGGAAGCGCCCAGCGAGCCGCGGTTGATGGTGGTGGCCATTGATGCCGGCCATGGTGGTGAAGATCCGGGGGCGCGCGGTCCCAGCGGCGTTTACGAGAAAACCCTGGTGCTGCAGATTGCCAAGAAGGTAGAAAAGCTTGTCAATGATCAGGCCGGCATGCGTGCGGTGATGGTGCGTGACGGGGATTATTATGTGCCTCTCGCCGAGCGCCGCCGTATCGCCCGTGAAGATCACCGGGCGGATGTGTTTATTTCCATTCACGCGGATGCCTTTACGGATGCCCGCGCCAACGGTGCCTCCGTGTTCGCCCTGTCCAGCAGCGGTGCCACCAGTGCCCGGGCCCGCTATCTTGCGAAGATTGCCAACGAATCCGACCGGGTGGCCGGGGTGTACGAAGAGGAAAAGGACGACAGCTCCCTGCTCAGCGTACTGGCGGACCTGCGCATGAATGGCTCCATGGCCGGCAGCCTTTATCTGGGGCGCCAGGTGCTGGGAGAAATGGGCAAGGTGACCAAGCTGCACGGCAACCGGGACCGGGTGGAGCAGGCCGGGTTTGCGGTGCTGAAAGAACCGGAAATGGTCTCCATCCTGGTGGAAACCGGCTTTATTTCCAACCCCAGAGAAGAACGCAACCTGCGCTCCTCTGCACATCAGAGCAAGCTGGCCCGTTCCATCGTCAACGGGGTGGACGCCTATTTTCGCAGTCACCCGGCGCCGCATAGTTGGTATGCGGCCCAGCGCCGTGAGCACGGTGAGCAGTATCGTATCCAGCCCGGTGATACACTCTCGGAAATTGCCCGTCAGTACAGCGTGTCCGAGCAGGCGATCCGCAGTGCCAATGCGCTGAATGGTGATCGCATTGTGGTCGGACAGGTGCTGAAAATTCCGCGTTCGTGAATTGACGTGCTGGCAGCTATGAGGCTGCGCCTTCTGTGTCAATGCCATCCTGGGGCAAGCCCTGGATGGCATGCCATTCACTGCCGGACTGCTAACCCTGAATCCCACCAACAGAGACGCCCGTGACAAAGATCCAGCTGCTTGATTCCCGCCTTGCCAACCAGATCGCCGCCGGTGAGGTGGTGGAACGTCCTGCCTCGGTGTTGAAAGAACTGCTGGAAAACGCCCTGGATGCCGGGTCGGAATCCATCAGCGTGGATGTGGAGCAGGGTGGCGTTAAGCTGGTGCGGGTGCGTGACAACGGCAGCGGCATCGACCGCGACGACCTGCCCTTGGCCCTGTCCCGCCATGCCACCAGCAAGATTCGCGGGCTCGATGATCTGGAAGCCATTGGCACCCTGGGCTTTCGCGGTGAGGCGCTGGCAGCAATCAGCTCGGTATCCCGGCTGACCCTGGCCAGCAACGTGGAGGGAGAAGCGGAAGGCTGGCAGGTGCAGGTGGAGGGGCGCGATATGGCGCCGACCGTGACGCCTGCCGGGCACCCCCGTGGCACCACCGTGACCATGCGTGACCTGTTCTTCAACACCCCGGCTCGGCGCCGCTTCCTGCGTACCGAAAAGACCGAATTCAATCACCTGGAAGAAGTGTTTCGCCGCATTGCCCTGAGCGAGTTCAATACCGCCTTCCGTCTTACCCACAACCAGAAGGTGATTCATCAGTTGCCCGCTGGTCTGGATGACACCCTGCGCGCCGCGCGGGTGGCGAAGCTGTGCGGCAAGGGTTTCATGGAGCAGGCAATACCGGTGGATGTGGAGCGCGATGGTATCCGTCTGCACGGCTGGATGGGGCTGCCCACCTTCTCCCGGTCCCAGGCTGACCTGCAGTATTTCTATGTGAATGGCCGCGTGATTCGCGACAAGGTGGTCAGTCATGCGGTCCGCCAGGCCTACGCGGATGTGCTCTACCATGGCCGTCATCCCGCCTATGTGTTGTTCCTGGAACTGGACCCGGCCCAGGTGGATGTGAACGTGCATCCCACCAAACACGAGGTGCGCTTTCGCGAGCAGCGCATGGTTCACGGCTTCCTTTATAGCTCTTTGCATCGAGCCATTGCCGAGGTGCGCCCGGGCCAGTCACTGGCCGCCAATGTGGTGGACGAAGGGGAGTCGGTGATGCCGGCCATGGAACCCAGTCAGGCCAGCATGTCGCTGTCTGCCCCGGCGGGGCGGCCTTCCTATTCGCTGCCGACGAACAGTTTCAGCTATGGCCAGGGCGCGCGCCAAGCGGATGCCTACGGGGCCCTGGTGCGCCCGCAGGTGGCGGAAACGTCGGTGATGCCGCCAGCCTCGGATCAGGAAACCGTGCCGCCACTGGGTTATGCGGTAGCGCAGTTGCACGGCATCTTTATTCTTGCCGAGAACCAGCAGGGGCTGGTGGTAGTGGATATGCATGCCGCCCACGAGCGCATCACCTACGAGCGGCTGAAACAGAGCTGGTCCGAGGACAAGGTGCGCAGCCAGCCGTTGCTGGTGCCGGTGTCGCTGGCGGTGTCCTCCCGGGAGGCGGATTTTGCCGAGCAGCAACCCGAGGTGTTTTCCCGGTTGGGCTTTATGGTGGATCGCGCCGGGCCTGAGACCCTGGTGGTACGGGAAGTGCCGGCCATGCTGCGCGACAGTGACAGCGAAGCCATGGTGCGCGATGTGCTGTCCGACCTGCTGGCCCAGGGCAGCAGCGAGCGGATTGAACAGAAACTGGATGAATTGCTCTCCACCATGGCCTGCCACGGCAGCGTGCGTGCCAATCGTCGCCTGACCATCCCGGAAATGAATGCCCTGCTGCGCGACATGGAAGCCACCGAACGTTCCGGCCAGTGTAATCATGGCCGCCCCACCTGGACCCAGATGAGCCTGAAGGATCTGGACCGCTTGTTCATGCGGGGGCAGTAGGAATGTCGGACGTCGGACGTCTGAAGTCAGACGACAACACCGCGGCCTCAGACGTCCGACTTCAGACGTCCGGCCCGATCCTGTTGCTCATGGGACCCACCTGTTCCGGCAAGACTGCCCTGGCCATCGAGGCGGCGCAGACTCTGCCCATCGACATCATCAATGTGGATTCCGCGCTGGTCTATCGGGGGCTGGACATCGGTGCGGCGCGGCCCAGTGACGAGGAGCTGGCGGCGGCGCCGCACCGGCTGCTGGGATTTCGCGAGCTGAACATGCCTTACTCGGCGGCGGATTTTCGCGCCGATGCCCTGCGGGAAATCGAACAGATCCATGCCAATGGCAAACTGCCCCTGCTGGTGGGCGGTACCATTCTCTATTTCAAGGCACTGGTGGAGGGGTTGGCGCCCCTGCCGGAAGCGGACCCGGCGGTGCGTGCCGAGATTGCCGCCCTGGCAGAGGCTGAAGGCTGGTCGGCGGTGCATGCGGCGCTGGCCCAGGTGGATCCCGCCAGTGCGGAGCGTCTCAAGCCCACGGACCGCCAGCGTCTGCAGCGGGCCCTGGAAGTCTATCGGGTCACCGGTCGGCCCCTGTCCGCTTTTCATGCGGATCATCATACAACTGTCACACAGAACCGGGATGGTCTGAGTGAGTTCAGTGCCTTGCCCTGGCCAGTCTACAGCGCGGCCCTGCTGCCCCCGGATCGTGCCTGGTTGCACCGCATGATCGAGCAGCGATTCCGACACATGCTGGAGTTGGGGTTGGTGGAAGAAGTGCAGGCACTGCGCCAGCTGCCCGGCGTGCATCGGGATCTGCCGGCCATGAAGGCGGTGGGTTATCGGCAGGTGTGGGATTATCTGGACGGTCAGTACGACTACGACAGCATGGTGGAGCGGGGCATTATCGCCACCCGGCAACTGGCCAAACGGCAGTTCACCTGGCTGCGTAAATGGCCGTATTTACACGGCTTCGACAGTAACGATCCGTCACAGCGACAGGCGCTAGTCGAGCAGCTTGCGAAGATCTGTAAATCTGTGTTTAGTTAGCCCTGTTACTGGACTTTTTGGTTTATAATTCGCCAAACGTCAATTTTGAGCCATTTTGCGGCGATTTGAGAAGCGCGGCGCGGAATGTGTTGGGTCGGGACCTGGAACCAATTTGCTGGGTTGTTGACAAAAAATTTGCCCGATAGCGCATCGGGTGAAGGCAGTGACCGTATGGGACGGTTTCACTGTGTTGCAGCGCTGATTGCCCGAAGTGTTGGGCACTACTTTTTACTGTTATTTCAAGGAGACTTGCCATGTCAAAGGGGCACTCGCTACAAGACCCTTTTCTCAACGCCCTTCGTAAAGAGCGTATTCCGGTTTCTATCTTTCTGGTGAACGGAATAAAGCTGCAGGGGCAGATTGAGTCTTTTGACCAATATGTCGTGCTGCTGAAAAATGCAGTCAGTCAGATGGTTTACAAACACGCTATTTCCACCGTCGTGCCCGCCCGCAACCCCCGTGGCGGCGGTAACCCGGCCATGACCACCACCGGCGCTGGCGGCCCTGCCGCTCCTGCTGCCGATGAGGGCTTCGGCAACCAGTAACACTGCCGCAGACCTGCAAAGAGCCACCTTCGGGTGGCTCTTTGCGTTGTGCCCGGGCTAACGGTCCCGATCGGTACTTTTTCCTGCCGGTTTCCCTGTCTTCTTGCTCTGACTGGTTTAAACTGGCGGTCTAATCCCCCATATCAGGCCTCTATGGACCTATTTGACCGTACAGAGCAGACCAGAACCGGCGCCGGTGAACGCGCTGTTCTGGTGCATTTGGATCTGCCCGATGCCATGGGCCGCGAAGATCTGGATGAATTTTATCATCTGGTCACGTCCAGCGGCGTAGAGCCAGCGGCGGAGTTGACCGGCAAGCGTGACCGGCCCGATCCGGCTCTGTTTATCGGCTCAGGCAAGAGTGAGGAGCTGGCGGCGCTGGTAAGCGACATCAAAGCGGATGTGGTGCTGTTCAATCATGCTCTGAGCCCGGCTCAGGAGCGTAACCTGGAGCGGGTGGTCAAATGCCGGGTGCTGGATCGCACCGGCCTGATTCTGGATATCTTCGCCCAGCGTGCCCGTACCCATGAAGGGCGCTTGCAGGTGGAGCTGGCCCAGTTGCGCCACTTGTCTTCCCGGCTGGTCAGGGGCTGGACTCACCTGGAGCGGCAGAAGGGTGGCATCGGCCTGCGTGGTCCCGGTGAAACCCAGCTGGAAACCGACCGCCGGTTGCTCCGTGATCGTATCCGCGCCATCGAGTCGCGTCTGGAGAAGGTGCGCAAGCAGCGGGCCCAGGGACGTCGGGCTCGCCAGCGTTCCGAAACACCACTGATTTCCCTGGTGGGCTATACCAATGCGGGCAAGTCCACTTTGTTCAACGCCATCACCACTGGCGATGTCTATGTGGCAGACCAACTGTTCGCCACCCTGGACCCGACCCTGCGCAAGGTAAAGGTGCCGGGCGTGGGGCCGGCGATTCTGGCCGACACCGTGGGTTTTATCCGTCATCTGCCCCACCGGCTGGTGCAGGCGTTTCGCGCGACTCTGGAAGAAACCGTTAACGCCACCTTGCTGTTGCACGTGACAGACTGCAGTGCAGAAGAGCGCGACAGTAATGTGGCTGCGGTGAACGAAGTGCTGGAAGAGATTGGCGGTGACACCCTGCCGGTGCTGCACGTTTACAACAAGGTGGATAATCTGGGCCAGTCGCCGAAAATTGATCGGGATGAGCACGGCAATCCCTGGCGCGTATGGATTTCTGCGCAGACCGGAGATGGTTTTGATCTACTGTTTCAGGCCATCGCCGAGCGACTGGCCGCCGGTTGGGTGGATTGCTGGGTGCGTCTGCCCGCGTCTGCCGGTCGTCTGCGTGCCCGCCTGCACGAGGCTGGCGAAGTGCTGGAGGAGCAGGCGGCTCTGGATGGCAGCATGCTGCTGCGTATCAACGTGAACCGGGTGCATTTTGAACGTCTCTTGCGTGAGCAGGGGCTCACGGAAGAAGAATTGGTGGTGCCGGCTCCTGCGGTTGCAGGGGATGATGCCCCTTCCTACAATTCACAACGCTCGCACGATGCGAGCCATCAATAATCCGGTGGGCACAGCGCCCGGACCGATTGGAGACCTACATGGCGTGGAATGAACCCGGCGGCAACAAGCCGAAGGACCCTTGGGGTGGAGGCGGTGACCAGGGGCCGCCGGATCTGGATGAAGCTCTGAAGAATCTGAAAGAGAAGATCAACAGCGTATTCGGCGGCAAGGGCGGCAAGTCCGGAGGCGGCGGCCGCAGTGGCGGTGGTTCTCCCTGGCCGGTGCTGATCATCGCTGCGGTGATCGGCGTGGTGGTTTACGGCCTGGTCGGGTTTTTCCAGGTGGATCAGCGCGAACGTGCCGTGGTGCTGCGTTTCGGGGAATACAACCGCACCGTGGATCCAGGTCTGCGCTGGCGTGCACCGATCATCGAGCAGTATGAGAAGGTGGACGTGGAGCAGAATCGCCGCTACGAAATCACCGAGGCAATGCTCACCCGTGACACCAACATCGTCAGTGTGACCTTGCAGGTACAGTATCAGGTGCTGGACCCGATTCCCTTCCTGCTGAAAGTGGCGCGCCCGGAAGTCATTCTGCAGCACGCCACCAGCTCTGCCCTGCGCCATGTGGTGGGTACCTCCACCATGGATGATGTGCTCAAGGACAACCGTGAGGCCATCCGGGTACAGGTCCGTGAACGTCTTGATGAATACCTGAATCGTTACGATACCGGTCTGGTATTGAAACAGGTGGTGCTGGATCGGACCCAGGCACCGGATGCCGTACGTGACGCCTTCGATGATGTGTCCAGAGCCAAGGAAGATGAGGATCGTTTCAAGAAGGAAGCGGAAGCTTATCGTAATGCGGTGATTCCTCAGGCTCGAGGCGAGGCCAAGCGGCTGGAAGAAGAGGCGGAAGCCTACCGGAACCGTCTGATCGACAGCGCCGTGGGTGATGCAGAGCGCTTTACCGATCTGTTGACCGAATACCGCAAGGCGCCTGAAGTGACCCGTGAGCGTCTCTATCTGGAAACCATGACCGAAGTGTACAGCGCCACCAGCAAGGTGCTGGTGGATGTGGATAACGGCAATAGCCTTATCTACTTGCCGCTGGAGCAACTGGTCAAGGGGCGTGGGGGCAATGTCAAAGTGCCAGAGAGTAAAGGAGGCGCCAATCCGGCCAGTTCTTCATCAGCAGGAGCAGACGATGGCGGCAGTGGTCGTGAGGCCTCTCGCAGCCTCTACAGCACACCAAATCGGGAGTTGCGCTAATGAATAATCGTGGATGGTTGGCGCTGCTGGCTCTGGGTGTTCTGGCCCTGCTGGCGCTGGATTCCTTCTTTATTGTGAATCAGGCCGAAAAGGCGGTGCTCAAACAGTTCAGCCGGATCGACAAGGCCGATGTGGAACCGGGTATTTATTTCAAATGGCCGCTGGTGGAAGAGGTGGTACGGGTTGATGGTCGTGCCCTGGTGTACGACGTGCCCACACAGTCTTTCCTCACGGCCGAGAAGAAATTGCTCAACGTAGATGCCTTTGTGGTCTGGCGGATCAACAATGTGCAGCGCTACATCGTCAGTGTGGGTGGCGGCTCTTCCAATGCCCAGGTAATGGAAGGGCGTGCCCGCCAGTTGCTGGACCCGCGGGTCAACGAGGCGTTGCGTAACGAGTTTGCCTCGCGCACCGTGTTCCAGGTAGTCGCTGGCGAAAGCGATGTGGAAAAACTGGAAGGTGACACGGCCGTACTGCGTGACCCGGTCACCGGTGAGATGACCGAGGTGCCCAGGGATCAGCTGGACGAGTCCATTATTCGTGAAGCCGAGGCCGAAGCCTCCACGGACAAGGTGGATCCCCGGAAAATGGCCAGCGACCAGCGCGAAGCGCTGATGGACCAGGTTCGTGCCAAAGTGAACGAATCCACCATGGAAGATCTGGGCATTGAAGTGGTGGATATCCGCGTCAAGCAAGTGGACTGGCCTGACCAGGTCCGTGGCCGGGTGTTTGATCGTATGCGCGCCGAGCGCCAGCGTGACGCAGCTGCCCACCGTTCCCAGGGCCGCGAGGAAGCGGAGAAAATTCGCGCCGGTGCCGATCGTCAGCGCAGTGAAATCCTTGCTGAAGCCTACCGTAAGGCTCAGGCCACCCGCGGTGAGGGTGACGCTCAGGCCGCGGCCACTTATGCGCAGGCCTACAATCAGGACAAGGAGTTCTTCCGCTTCTATCGCAGCCTCCAGGCCTACAAGGAGAGCTTCAAGGACAAGGAAGATGTGCTGATCCTGGAGCCGGATGGCGAGTTCTTCCGCTACCTGAAGGGAGCGAAGGGCACTCAGCCCTGATTCACCCTGAAAAGCCCTGTCGGCATGACCGGCAGGGCTTTTTTGTGTCTCCAGGGAAGAGGGCGTTAACCTGTCCGCCGCCGGGAGACCGTGGTAGAATGCTGCAACCGGGGGCCGAGGCTCCCGGTTTTTTTGTGGCTGTCTGGCAGGAACAATGGACTTCAGCTTATTGATCAAGGCCCTGTGCCTGGTATTGGTGATCGAGGGCATTCCGCTGTTTCTGGCGCCTAATCGTGCGCGTGAGGCGGCCTTGCAGGTTGCCCGCATGCCCGGGCGCTCACTGAGAATTCTGGGGCTGGTGCTGATGATATTGGGTGCCGGCCTGCTACTACTGATGCGGTCGTAAATGATGAACCAGGAAGAACAGTGGCTACTGCCCGACGGGGTGGAAGAGGTTCTCCCGGGGCGAGCCCGGGCCATTGAGCAATTGCGCCGGCAGACGCTGGATCTTTACCAGCGCTGGGGCTATGAACTGGTTTTCCCGCCACTGATCGAGTTTCTCGAGTCCTTGCTCAACGGCGCGGGCCGTGACCTGGAGCGGGAAACCTTCAAGATCACCGATCAGCTGACTGGCCGCCTGATGGGCGTGCGCGCGGATATCACCCCTCAGGTGGCGCGCATGGATGCCCACAGCCTGCGCCGTTCGGCCCCCTCCCGCCTGTGTTACTGCTCCAGTGCCCTGCGCACCCGCCCGGCGGTGGCCGGCGCTACCCGGCTGCCCTACCAGCTCGGGGTGGAGCTGTTCGGCCATGCCGGAAGTGACAGCGATCTGGAAGTGATGACTCTGCTTCTGGATACCCTGGCTCTGGCTGGTGTGGCCAATGAAGTGGTGCTGGATCTGGGGCATGTGGGTCTGTTCCGCGGGCTGCTGGATGCCTGTGATCTGAGTGATGCCGAGCAGGGTCAGCTGGAAGATATTTATGTCCGCAAGGCGCGGGTAGAGCTGGATAGCTTTCTGGCGGAGCGCGATCTGCCGGCTCCGGCGGCCCGCGCTCTGGCGGCGCTGCCCTGGCTGGCCGGTGGCATCGGCATTCTTGATGAGGCCCGCAGTCTGCTAGGCGATTTCCCCGGTGCCCTGGCGGCGCTGGATGAGCTGGCGGTGCTGGCCGGGGTGCTGGACGCTCGTGGCGTGCAGTTGCATCTGGATCTGGGTGAGTTACGTGGCTATCACTACCACACCGGCTGTGTCTTCGCCGCCTACCTGCCCGGCGAGAGTGAGCCGGTGGCTAAGGGCGGCCGTTATGATCATATCGGTGAAGTGTTTGGCCGGGCCCGCCCGGCGACCGGTTTCAGTGCCGATCTGAAAATGCTGGCGGCGCGTACCGAGGCGGCTGCGCTTAATGGCATTTTGGCGGAAGGTTCTCTGCAGGATGCTGGCTTTGCCGCCCGGGTGGCCGAGTTGCGTGATATGGGCGAGCGGGTGGTGCTGGCGTTGACCGGGGCCGATAATGACCCTCGCGAGCTGGGCTGCCAGCGCAAGCTGGTGCAGGAAGACAGCCACTGGGTGATCCAGGATATTTTCTAGACCGGACACTTCCCTGGGAAGTCTCCGGCACAACCTCCGGGTCGGCAATCGCCGCTCCGGGGTGAATCAAACTGTGCGTGAAGCGTGTCGCGTACAAGCGTTCAATCAACAGGCAGCAAGCAATCATGGGTAAGAACGTAGTCATTCTCGGCACCCAGTGGGGTGATGAAGGCAAGGGCAAGATCGTTGATCTGCTTACCGATCAGGCCTCTCTGGTGGCCCGCTTTCAGGGCGGTCATAACGCCGGCCATACCCTGGTGATCGACGGTAAGAAAACCGTCCTGCATCTGATTCCTTCCGGCATTCTGCGTGATGACGTTCAGTGCCTGATCGGCAATGGTGTGGTGCTGGCCCTGGATGCCCTGCTCAAGGAAATCGGTGGCCTGGAAGAGCAGGGTGTGCCGGTCCGTGAGCGTCTGCGTCTGTCCGCCTCCTGCCCGCTGATTCTGCCGGTGCACGTGGCACTGGATCAGGCCCGGGAAGCGGCCCGTGGCAACAAGAAGATTGGCACCACCGGTCGCGGTATCGGCCCCGCCTACGAAGACAAGGTGGCCCGCCGTGGTCTGCGTCTGGGGGATGTCTATTCCCGCGAGCGCTTTGCTGCCAAGCTCGGCGAAGTGATGGATTACCACAACTTCGTGCTGCGTAGTTATTACAATGCCGAGCCGGTGGACTTCCAGAAAACCCTGGATGAGACCCTGGCCATGGGCGAGGAAGTGCGCAGCATGGTCACCGACGTGACCACTGTGCTGCACGGTGCCCGTGAGCGTAACGAGAACATCATGTTCGAGGGCGCCCAGGGCACGTTGCTGGATATCGACCACGGCACCTATCCCTATGTGACCAGCTCCAACACCACCGCCGGCGGCGCCGCCACCGGCACCGGTTTCGGCCCGCTGTATCTGGACTATGTGCTGGGTATTACCAAGGCCTACACCACCCGGGTGGGTAGCGGTCCTTTCCCCACAGAGCTGTTCGATGAGAACGGTCGTTACCTGGCAGAGAAAGGCCACGAATTCGGTTCCACCACCGGCCGTGCCCGTCGTTGTGGCTGGTTTGATGCGGTGGCCCTGAAACGCTCCATCCAGATCAACTCCATCACCGGCCTGTGTCTCACCAAGCTGGATGTGCTCGACGGTCTGGAAGAAGTGAATATCTGTATCGGTTATCAGGATGCGGAAGGCAACTCCCTGACCTGTGCCTGGGATGCGGATAGCTACGAAGAAGTGAAACCAGTCTACGAAAGCCTTCCCGGCTGGACTGAATCTACCCTGGGTGCCAAATCCGTGGACGAGCTGCCGGCCAACGCCGTGGCTTACCTGAAGCGGATCGAGGAAGTGACCGGTGCCCCCATCGATATCATTTCCACCGGCCCGGATCGCGTGGAAACCATCATCAAGCGGCATCCTTTCGCCTGATCGCCTTTTCATCACGTCCCCGGATCCCCGCCAGGGTATCCGGTGACGTGACCGCTTTATGCGGGTTAATGCCTGATTTTCTCTCTCCTCTCCTTTCTTGACGATTGTCTTTTGATAGACACATGCATGCATTGAAAATGACATGCGCTGTACCCCTTTCTGTCATTCGTTCTGCCTAAGCTCGGTTTCGTACTTTTACCGACTCAGTGGCCGGTGTGTCCGGCTCCAGGCAGGCAACGCAAACAGAACAGGGAGAACAGAGATGGGTCACCATCCCGTAGAAGACAGCAACCGTTCCGATAACACCACCATCAATACTGTGCTGGAACAGCATCTTTCCCGTCGCCAGATTCTGCGCGGCGGTGCGACTGCGGCCACCATGGTGGCCGGTGCCAGCCTGGTGGCCTGTGGTGGTGACAGCAACAATCGCGGTAATGGCGGCGATGCTGGCGGCCAGGTGCCTGCCGAGCTGGGCTTTGCAGCAGTCCCGCGTTCACTGGAGGATCGCGTAGTGCTGCCGGAAGGCTATCGGGCCAGTGTCCTGATCGCCAAAGGCGATGCGCTGTTTTCTGATATTGCGGATTATCAGAACGATGGCAGCGGCGAGGATTTCGACAAGCGTTCCGGTGATGAGCACGATGGCATGGAGTATTTCGGTCTGGATGCTGACGGGACTTGGGATCCGAATGGGTCAGAGCGTGGTGTGTTGTGTATGAACCACGAAAATCTGGAAGATGACACCTTGCATGAGAATGGTGTTACCGCTGCCGCCGATAATGGTGGTGCCCGCCCGCAGGTAGAGATTGACCGGGAAATTCTCGCCCATGGTGTGGCGTGTCTGGAAGTGATCAAAGAGGATGGCCAGTGGCGTTACGTCAAGGATTCCGCCTTCAACCGTCGTGTTACCGGTGCCACTGAAGCGGTGATTTCAGGCCCCTGCTCAGGCCATGACGCCTTGAAAACCAAACTGAGCCCTGCCGGTGACAAGGGCTTCGGCACTCTTAATAACTGTGCCAGCGGCCGGACCCCCTGGGGAACCTACCTGACCTGTGAAGAAAACTGGTTTTCGTATTTCAGCCGTAATGATGCATCCGACGCCCGCAGCGCCACCGAGAATGCGTTGCTTGCCCGCTACGGTATGGGGCTGGTGAGCAAAGGCTTCTCCTATCGGGAATGGGATACGGTGGCCGGCGATATGTACCAGCGGTTCAATATCAGTGTCACTGGCGCCTCGGCCACGGAGGATTTTCGCAATGAGCCAAACACCTTTGGTTATATTGTGGAAATTGATCCTTTCAACACCGCCAGCAAGCCGGTCAAACGGACAGCCATGGGGCGTTTTGCCCATGAAGGAGCCATCTTCGCTCCCGCAGAAACCGGCAAGCCGCTGGTCTATTACATGGGTGATGATTCCCGCAACGAATATCTCTACAAGTTCGTCAGTGCGGCCAACTGGGATCCAGCCGATGTGGGTACCGGTACGGCTGCTGGCAACAAGTATCTGGATGACGGCAAGCTGTACGTGGCGGTGTTCAATAATGACGGCACCGGCGAGTGGAAAGAGCTGAGTGTTGGGGTGAATGGGCTGGATGCAATGAACCCCCTGTATCCTTTCTCCAGTCAGGGGGATGTGATGCTGGCGACTCGCCTTGCTGCAGATCACGTTGGCGCGACCAAAATGGATCGCCCGGAGTGGGCAGCCGTTAATCCGATCAATGGTGAGTGCTACCTCACCTTGACCAACAACCGCGGCAGCAATCGTAATCCGGATACCGTAGACGGGCCCAACCCGCGTACCTACGGCGGCTCGGGCGGTAACCCCAACGGCCATATCATCCGTTGGCGCGAAGAGGGCGGCGACCATAGCGCTACCCGTTTCGATTGGGATGTGTTCCTGTTCGGGTCCCCTGCGGACAAGGATGCCCAGAGCATCAACCTGTCCGGCCTGACCGCGGACAATGATTTCTCCAGCCCGGACGGTCTGTACTTCGACCATCGTGGGTTGTTGTGGATTCAGACGGATGATGGCGCTTACCGTGATGCGGTGAATAACCAGATGCTGGTGGCGATTCCGGGAGAAGTGGGTGATGGCGGCATGCTGACCTTTACCAATGATTTTGGTGGTGAGGAAAATACCACCTTTGTGGGCAAGGACGCGTCCGCGGTGGATCTGCGCCGTTTCCTGGTCGGCCCCAAGGGCTGCGAGATTACCGGTATCACCATGACTCCGGATGCCCGCAGTCTGTTCATCAATGTGCAGCATCCTGGTGAAGGGGGCTCTGCCGCCAACTTCAATACGGATGTGAGCACCTGGCCCAACCCCAACGGCGATGCCCTGTCGCTGGGTAATGGCGTCAGTCGTCCCCGCTCGGCCACCATCGTGATCACCCGAGAGGATGATGGCGAGATCGCTGTGTAGGTCAGCCGAAGCGATACCAAAACCGCCCACTTTTTGTGGGCGGTTTTTCTTTTTCTGTGGCCGGTTTTTTTGAAAGGCAACAGGTGCTGTCGGGATAGTGTCTTGCTGTCATCCCGGAGTCATGCAGCGCCATGACAATGCAGATTATCCCATCAGGCAAACACAGGTGAATCCCATGCTTTCCGGTATCAGTCTCTGGCAACTTCTTATTGTTCTGGTCATCGTCATCATGCTGTTCGGTACCAAGCGTATCCGCAGTCTTGGTTCGGATCTGGGCGGAGCTGTCAAAGGCTTCCGTGATGCCGTAAAGGATGGCGAGAAAAGTCTCCAGTCGGAGCAGGATGACCAGAGCACATTGGTGTCCAGTGACATGAACAAGCAGAAAGACACGGTTCGGAGCTGACAGGAACATGTTCGACTTCGGTTTCATGGAAATACTACTGGTCTGTGTGGTGGCGCTGGTGGTGCTGGGTCCGGAAAAACTGCCCAGGCTGGTGCGTACCCTGGGCCAGTGGGTGGGGCGAGGGCGAGCAATGATGAAGCAGATGCAGCAACAGCTGGAGAATGAGGCGCGCAACCTGGATATGAAAGAGCGCCGCGAAAAGATCCAGCGTGAGTTGGCATTGTTGCAGGGCAATCCGGTTGAAAAGGAGGTGGCAGAGAAATCGCTACCGGTGAAGGACGTGGAATCGTCATGAATGCCATGCCGCTGACTCGCCATTTGCTGGAATTGCGTCAGCGGCTGCTGCGTTCGGTGATTGCCATCGTGCTGGTCTTTATTCCCCTGTTCATGTTTGCCGGGGAAATTTATACCCACCTGGCGCAGCCTCTCATGCAGGCTTTGCCTGAGGGTGGCAGCATGATCGCCACGGACGTGACGGCGCCGTTTCTGGTCCCCTTCAAGCTGGCGTTGTATTTGAGCATGTTGCTGGCCATGCCGTTTCTGTTGCATCAATGCTGGAGCTTTGTGTCGCCGGGGCTGTATCGGCGAGAGAAACGTTTTGCAGGGCCGTTATTGCTTGCCAGCGTGTTGTTGTTCTATCTCGGGGCCCTGTTTGCCTGGTTCGTGGTCATGCCGTTGTTGTTTGCCTTCTTCATTTCGGTGGCCCCGGAAGGGGTCGCGGTGATGACAGATATCGGCGCATGGCTGGGCTTCACCATGACATTCGTGATGGCGTTCGGCATGGCCTTTGAGTTGCCGGTGGCGGTGGTGTTAATGGTGGCGTCGGGCATCACCACGCCGGCCGCATTGGCTGGTGGCCGTTCCTACGTGGTAGTGGGCTGTTTCGTGGCGGGAATGTTGCTCACGCCGCCGGACATTATTTCCCAGAGCTTGCTGGCAATACCCATGTGGGTGCTGTTTGAGGTGGGATTACTGTGTTCGCGCTGGGTGGAGCCGATGGAGGATGACAGTGAGGCGTTATCCTGAGGGGAGGCAGGCACTGGCAGGGCAGCTGTCTCCCTGCCTGCCGGCTACTTCCGGCGCCGGGTGATGATGATCAGTGCCACAGTGATGCCGATGACGGCCGCCGGAAACACCAGCAGGTACCGTTTGCGGTTGGCTTCTTTCTCCCGCTGGGCGTCGGCCTGCTGAATGGCGGGATGCTTGGCGGTGGCGTTGCCGTCGTCGGCGTAGGTGGCAACCGGGGCCAGAAACAGGCCGGTGGCCAGTACCAATGCGGCGATCATGGAGCGGAGAATAGTCATGGCTTTCTGCACCCTGGCTCTGTGGAGACTGGTGGTGTCTGGCCTGAAACGAAAAAGGGCCCCCGTCTGGGAGCCCTTTGAATTGGTGCGAGGAGAGGACTCAAATAGGGAGCGTAACTGTCTGATATAAATAAAGATATCCCAGTTCGGTTTTGCTTCATACCAACACATGTACCAACAAGCGGATTTGTAAAATTTCTGACGCATGAAGGTGTCGTCATTCATCTAAATCCTCTTTCGCTGAATATATCCAAATTTGGAGAGCAGCGAAGGGTGTGGATCATACCATTCTTGCCACCTTGTGCCACCTGCTCGATCAGGGAGGCGAGGGGCTTATCCACAGAATAAGCGACCCAGGGGCATGACTTTGAGAGGATGGGGGCAGGCTCTTTGGTGTGGGAGAGCAGGGAGTGTCACCTTGCCGATCAGATGACTACATTATGACCGTGCTAGCAATCACGTGATATCGGCTTTCTATCTAGTCGTCCGCTGGTCTTCTCGTGAAGGGAGACGAGCAGGCATTTTGCTGTGGCTAGACCTCCACGAACGCTCGGCAAAAAACTAATTCCCCCAAAAACCATTGAATCTGCATAAATCGTACATTGAATTCAGGATTTTTTTGGGTGCGTTGTCTTTAAGGCTTGACGTCGTGGTTGGGAATGCAGTAATTTTTTCTTGGCTTGGCATCGCCACAGATAGCTAAGTCCTCCTGCACCTGATTAACGCGGTGTTGGCAGAACACTACAGACATTTAATGTCTTTTCAACAGCGCAGCCTGAATGGACGTGGCATCCATCAGCAATAAGTCGCCCTCCCTAGTATTGGTTTCACGCGAAGCGTGAACTTCCAATCAAACACAAAATTATATTTGGATTGCGACCTTGTGGTCGTTCTGAGGATTTTTGCTGGGCTGCGCTGAGCGTAGGCACAATTCTTATGGCATTACTTTGCCTTGGGAATGGTGTCGTTTGGCGCAGCACTTAGGAGGGTTAATGAATACTCGATTGATTGCTGCGCCGCTATCTGTTTGCGCAGGTGAAGCACCAAAGCCGCTAACTGGCCTCACTATGCTGTCAGCCAAAGATCTGGCTGAGGAATTGGGGATCGGAGTGAGCACGCTGTGGGCTTGGGTTGATTGCAACGGGAAGCACTTTATTCCCGAATTTCCACAGCCGATAAGGCTGGGAGGGAACTGTACCCGCTGGCGGGCGCAAGACGTGGCAGATTATTTGGCCGGTGTTATGGGAGGTGATCATGCTGATTAATCATGCCTCCCCACCGTTTCAGAGACGGACAGCTCGTTCTGCAGAAAAGCTGCTTACCTCCGTAGACATGTGGGACAGCCCGGAGGAGAACGCTGTTTGCCTAGATGGGCCGAGCGAAATTTTGCGCGCTTACCGTCTCATCAATGGGCTGACAGAGATGATTCATGACGGGCGTGAAATTAAAATCGCGGTAGAGCGTCAATCCGCGAATGGGGGTAAGTGCATCAGACGTGGCCGGGATTACGATTTTGTGATCAAGTGTTTAAAGATCAATCCCTTGATGGCAGAGCGGTATGACCTCCCGCCAGACATGGACGCATGGTTGGAACTTCTGCGGGATCCCAGAATTTCTGCACTGGTAGATACTCTTCAGGGCTGGCATGCCCTTAAGAAAGAAGTCGCCGACATCCTAATTGAATGCGTTGCCCGTTTCCGAAGGATTATCACCAGCAAGGCTCATCGCAAGCGATGCTATAACGAAGTGGGCAATGCCAGGCGGCGGCGGCACTCCATGATCAAGGCGATCAGGCTGTGTTATTACCTGTGCGATGAGGTCGAAATTGCCTTGATCGATCTGTCATGGAAGCCGGAGTGCAGGATGCGGAAGACATTAGCCGATACCGACGCTGCTTATAAAAATTTTGCAAATGGGATTCGGCATCACTCTGCATCCCGCTGCTTTCTGGTGGCTATCTTTTCTGTGGAGTTGAGCGACCACAAGGGATTCCATATCAGCGGTATGCTGTTGCTCAAACCTGGAGCCGGGGAGCGGGCGGCTAACCTTGGCTGCTACTGGCGGGATAATGTGACGGATGGGGAAGGTAGCTTTCTGTGCGCAACCGACAAGCCATATGCAGCTATCTTATCGAAGTGGTCAGGGTTGAACTTCACAGATGTTGCTTCTCCTGTTTATGTTCAGGGCGCTCATGCCCGGCAGCAGCTCCTGGAAGCTGCTGTTACGCGCTTCGCTAAATTCAGCCAGAAACTACGTGCAAATGGTAACGGGAAAAAGCACCGGCAGATCAGGATAATTAAAGGGGCACAAATTCGGCGCTTGGCCAAGATTGTGCCAAACGTTGTCGATAGTGGGGGTGAGAAATGGTGATTCGGCCCATTCAGGTTCCGCCTATTAATATCGGCATTGATGCTTTGTCCGGTCGTGGGTTGGGATTTTTTCCAGGACTATGTGCCAACGGGCATGTCGAGATCACCGGATCATCTGGCATGGGGAAGTCGACCGTAGCCAAATTTATCGCATCATACCTGTTTTGTTCGAAGGTGCCGGTAGTGATTTTCGATTTTCATGATGACTTGGCTATATCAGGGATCAGGACGCTGCATCTTGGAGATGGAGCTTCCGGTGAATGTTCGATCAGATTTCTGGAGCCAACGCCCTTGGCATTGGAGGTCTTTGGTCTGAGAGGGTGCCTGGAAAGCGCGGTCAGAGCCATTGAAGCGACGGGGAGGCGAAAGCTTGGAGATGGTCAAATCAACGTTCTGCGATCAGCGATCATGGAGTTGTGGCGGCGCCTGGGGATTACGGAAAGCGCTTCCGATTCCCCCGCTGCGACTGCAAAGAGTATTCGGCCTTCTGATCTGAGAGATCTTCTTCTTGAGAAGAAAGACGAGGCCGAAAGCAGCAGGGAAAGGCAGATTTTTGATGGCTTGATAAACCGTGTTGATGTATTGGCTGCATGCGCTATTTTCGAGCATGAATCGCCCTTGAGGGTTGATGATCTTTTACAGAATGGTGCGCGTCTTCATATGCAGGGAATCCCCGCTTCAATGAGGGGCTGGGTGGCTCGAACCTTGGTGAATATGATCTATGCTGAAATTGCGGCCATGGGGCCAGTGAAAGAATCACCGTTTGATGCCGGATCGCCATTTCGGGTGTATCTCGTCCTTGATGAGGCTGGATCGGTGATACGCCAGAAAGCGGATGACTGCATCATAAAGACCATTGCGAAAGAGAGCCGGAAGTTCGGTGTTGGCCTCCTGCTGGCCGCTCAAACGCTTGATGAACTGAGTGAGGAAGTGGTCGCCAACGTTGACACCCACTTTGCGCTGCCTACCAGAAGTGCCAAGGATGCCAGGAAGGTGGAGCAGAAGTTGGGCCTCTGTAAGGGCGCGCTAAACTGCGGAACTGGCCGTTGGTCCGGGTTCTATCAGACGGGCCATAATGTATACAAAGCAAACTTCTACCATCTGCAATAGGTGGGGGCTCCTTGCTTAAAAGCGGGTAGCGCCCTCGGTCAATCCTCAGGAGCCATTGGGGGCAGAGTGATGTGGTGGTCAGTATATAGTCAGGGCTGCGAAATTTCTCATGTTAATAAAATTCTTACTAATACTGGTGGCAGTGTCAGTATTAGTAGGGCTTGCTTAATAACGTACATGTTTTGCCCATTATATGAGCGGCGATAGTCAGTGATTTCGGGATCCGGGAGTGGTTGTCTGGTAAATCATAAAGGGGAACATGTTTATTCTCTGGTTTTATTAATATTCAGATTTCCATTCTGGTTGGTTCGTTGCTCATAAAAAGCCATCAAAGAATAAGGTTAATACTGGAGCAATGACGATGAACCAAGGGCACGGCATGATGCTGTCAGTAGAAGCTCAAGTGGGACGGCTGGAGCAGTTCCATGAAATGCTGGACTGTGGACTGGATGTTTACAATCAGAGAGATAATCTCAATAAAGTCTTCATCACTGATCAGGCAGAGACTGCACGTGCGCTTGCGGACGTCACGACGCTTTTAGATGAAATCGTGCCCCAGCGGCGACTGGTCATTAGCCGACGGCAGGAGACTAGCCAAGGGCTTATCCGCAGAATCCCCAATAAGAAGACACCAGCCATCGAATCCTGTATCAATCTCACTGAGGATGATTTCTGGGGGTACAAGGTGGACCCGGATGTTCAGGTTGTCCTGGGCCTCAATAGGGAAGCGGCGGTTCGCGTCTTGACGGGGCGTCGGTTGCATGAGCGCGTTGGCGGTAAAACGGTACATGATTACTATCTCGAGTATCTTCACGAACTGAAACGGCGGCTATCAGCACCTGAGATCCTTCAGTTTCGTAGACAGCAGGTGGTCAGGGAGCAGCGTAGAGTAGACAGCATCACCGGGGCAGTGAATGAGGCGTTGAGCCTTTGTCGAAAAGCTCGCTTGGTGCGTGTTGATGGCAGCTACAAACAGTCTGTGCGTAGGAATAAAACCCCAGAGTGCATATCAAACGATCTAGACCGCTTCATTAGAAACATGCGGCATAACAAGCGCCAGTTTTCTGCTCTGGTGTTGGCGGTGTTCAAGATTGAATACGGGGCAAAAAAGGGCTATCACTGGCATGGATACTTTATATATGACGGTAGTAAGGTCCGCATGGATGTTTTACTTGGCACTTACTTGAAGAGCTATTGGTGTGACGTGGTTACTAAAGGTGAAGGGGCTGGGTTTAATGTGAATGTAGGTGAGATTAGAACGGCGCTGTCGAAACGATTACAGGTCCCTGTGCGGCATTTGGCGGTTGGAGAATTTCGTAAGGGCGATGCAATCCAGGAAGCCAATATGAGGGCTCTCATCCGTTACTTCGCAAAAAAAGAACAGTCCCTTCGGCTAACCGGACAAAAGAGCGTCAATCAATTGCGCATTGTGCGAGGGCCCCGCTTCAAGGCACTGAAGCAGCGGAGAGACCGAACAGCGACCAGGGAAAGTGGTTGACCTACAGTGTGAATGCAATCAAGAGCAGGGCAGAGTGTGACAGTGAGCTACGGGCAACTCTGCCCATTGCGTTGTGTACTCCGGTGATCTGAACTGTTGCCTCATGTACCACGGGGCTGAGGTCCCTTGGGAGGCCATGAACACGCTGCCTTTCCCTTGGGCACGGTTGATACTGTCGATGACGGTCATGAGCTGGTCAGCTCTCTCTGTCTGGCCTGGGTGTAGCATGTCGAACTGATGGTGCTTGCGGTCGCAGATGTTCACGAGACCAACACCCGCTTTCAGGAAGGCATGGCCAGGTTGGTACAGGCGAGCGGCTGTCGCCCTGGCCAATTTCACGATCTCTCGTGTGTCGTCGGTGGGGTAGGGAAGCTGGACCAAGTCGCTGGCGGAGTGGAAGTTCGGCTCAAATGGCGAGGTGTGCATGAACACATGCATGCTCAACGCCAGGTGGTGCTGTTTCCGGAGTTTCTCGGCGGCTCGGGACGCGTAGAGAGCTACCGCCTCCAGTACAGGGCCTGAAGTAGAGGCCTTGTTGCCGAAAGAGCGAGTGCAGTAGATCTGCTTCTTCGCGGGCGGCACTTCCTCAAGGGCCAGGCAGGCTCTGCCGTTCAGCTCCTCGATAGTTCGTTCCAGGTTGATACTGGTCATCCGCCGAATGACCTTGGGGTGTGCCCTGGCGAGATCGAGAGCGCTGTGAATTCCTTCAGCATTGAGCCTGGCCCCCAATCGTCGGGCGATCCCCCAGATGGCCGTGACCGGGACACGCTTCAGCACCCATTCCCACTTCAGTGGTTCATCCAGCACACAGACACCCTGACACTGCGGGAGCTTCTTGGCAGTTCGGTTGGCCAGCTTGGCCAATGTTTTGGTTGGCGCAATGCCTACCCCCACTGGCATTCGGATGTGATCCCACAGCTGAGCCTTGATCTCATGTGCGGTGTGCTTCGGATCGCCAGGGATCCCCGCCATGTCGAGAAACATCTCGTCGATGCTGTAGACCTCAATCCGGGGGCTGAATGCCTGGAGTTTGGTCATCACCCGGTTGGAGATGTCGCCATACAGCGGGTAATTACTGGAAAAGATGGCTACGCCATGCTTTCTGAGTAGCCCCTCAATCTTGAAAAAGGCTTCCAGGTCTGGGATGCCTAGCGCTTTGGCCTCCTTGCTACGGGCGACAACAAAGCCATCGTTATTGGACAGCACCACCACCGGCTTGCCTCGTAAGTCAGGCCGGAAGATCTGCTCGCAACTGGCGTAGAACGAGTTGCAGTCAACCAGTGCGATGGCGGAAGAAGTGGATGGCATTGATCACAACCCCCTCAATCTGAAAGTCGCTCCCATCCAAGATGGGGATCGGCGGGAAGTCCTCGTGGGCTGAACATAGCAGGCGACGATGGGCATCCAGGATCTTGCAGGTCAGCTCACCATCCAGAAAGGCTAAGACCACATCCTGATGCCGTGCCTGCTCCTCGCGGTCAACAATCAGGAGATCCCGGTCATAGATGCCGACGCCCTCCATGGATTCCCCCTCGGTCCAGCAGTAGAAGGTTGAGGCGGGGTGTTTTATAAGGAACTCATTGAGGTCGAGTTTCTTGTCCATGTAATCGTCAGCAGGGCTCGGAAACCCGGTCCTGACGCGGGAGAGATAGCAGGGTGCAGCAAACTGCTCCCTTATCTCCAGTGGAGAGAGAGTGGTAATCGGCATGGCTAAATTAACTGTCCATAAGTACAGTATTTGATTATGTGTACCAATTACGTGCTAATCAAGAGCGATGGCTCAGCCAAATTGGCAGAATCGTTGGGCGTGGACGCTAACCGACTGATCTATGGTGACTTTCGGCCTGGGGCCCAGATTAGCGTGGTGACGGGCGGTAGTGAGGCTCGATTACTGCGCACGGCGACGTGGTGGCTGTATCTCCAGCAGACGCAGGAGGGGCTACGTCCCCACAGGGACTACTTCAGCGTAAACACCAATTACCGCAAGCTACCCCAGAAACGCGAGTTCAAGCATTCGCGCTGCATTATCCCCGCTACCGCCTTTGTCGAGAGCCAGGACGGCAAGCGCCCGCATCTGTTGGAGCCAGCCAATGGCACCGCCATTGCCTTTGGGGGGGCTGTACAAAGAATGGACGGACAAGGTGACAGGGGAGGAAGTTACCTCCGCGTCGATCATTACCCTGCCGGGTATCCCGGCCCTGGAGCAGATCCACCGCAAGTCCACGCCATTGTGGTTGCCTGAGGATGCGTATGACATTTGGTTGTCGCCAGAGGTGACGGATGTGACTGCGCTGGAAGGGTTGCTAGCCCCAGTGATACGCGCTGATCTGATGGCTACCCCGATTGACAAGGTCAGCCTCAAGCAGACGGTAGGGGAACCTTTTCTTATTCAGGATTAAATGCTGCATAAGGGCTGGAAATCAAGATTGGTCTGGCGGCAGGGATATAATGATTAAGTCTTTTCGGAAAAAACAAGTTAAACATAGCGGTGTCGTGCTAGAGAAAATCGTATGACGGCGAGGGTTAAGTGAATTGAGGGGGGTATTATGGCGAAAAATATTAAGTATAGGAAAAATCAAACCATTGGCGATTGGAAGCTTTCATACAAGCTGGGATCTGGTGGTAATGGAGAAGTATGGTCAGTAAAAGATGGAAATGATTCTTATGCCATAAAGCTTTTAAAAAAAATCAGGCCGACGATTTACAATAGATTTAGGTCCGAAGTAGAAGCCATGGAGAAGAATCAAGATATTAGTGGTGTTATACCGTTGGTTGACAAGTTTTTGCCAGAGGATGTGGGTGATCAGGTGCCGTGGTTTGTGATGCCGCAAGCTATCAAGTTTTCTGAGTGGAGAAAAGGAAAAACTGTTCTGGAGATAGTGGAGGGGATGCTGGGACTGGCTAATACTCTCCATCAACTCCATCAAAGAGAATTTCATCATCGTGATATAAAGCCAGCCAATATCCTTTTCCTAAAAAACCGTTTATTTTTGTCTGATTTTGGACTTGTTAAGTACCCGGGTCGAATAGATATTACTAAGGAAGGTCTGAATAACTCGCTTTTTTCGCCTTTACGATGATCAACAGGCTTCTGCCATCAAATTCAGGCCACAATTCACTCTTGAGTGTTCATTTTTTCGCCTGATTGCCGCACTTTAGCGGCAATCAGGCGCACTGCCCCTAGGGCAGCAGCACCCGTTTCACCCTCAACAGGTTGTGCAGCCCCGCCAGGAGATAGAGCCGGTTGGTATTTTTCGCCAGACCCCGGTAGCGAACCTTGCTGTAACCGAACATGCCTTTGATCACTCGGAAGGGATGTTCCACTTTGGCACGTACGCTGGCTTTGATGGTTTCGCATTCCAGCGCAACCTTCGACATCGTGGAGCGCTTACCAGGACGCTCAGCGATAAACCAATCCACTTTACGGTTCTTGTGCTCTTCGCGTTTCTCGATACCGCAATAACCCGCGTCTCCCCAGACACGTTTCTCTTTGCCATGCAAAAGCTGGTCTGATGCCGTCAGGTCATGCTCATTCGCGGCGGTAGTGGCAAGGCTATGAATCAGACCCACCGTGTCATCGACGCCAATATGGCACTTCATGCCAAAGTGCCATTGATTGCCTTTCTTGGTCTGGTGCATCTCCGGATCACGAGCCTTACCTTTGTTCTTCGTCGAGCTGGGCGCTTCGATAATCGTCGCATCAACGATGCTGCCTTCCCGAACCATCAGGCCATGTCGTGCCAACTGACGGTTGATCTTCTTGAACAGCTTCTTGCCAAGAGTGTGCTGCTCCAGCAGGTGCCGGAAGTTCAGGATCGTTGTCTCATCAGGAACCCGAGAGAGCCGAATCCCTGCGAAACGGCGCATAGACTCGATCTCATACAAGGCATCTTCCATCGCCGGATCACTCAGGTTGTAGATGATCTGCATGACATGAATGCGCAGCATGCTGGAGAGCGGATACGGCGGCCGGCCAGTGCTACCGGAGGCGTAATAGACCGCAATCGTGGACTCCAGCGCCTTCCAGGGTAGCAACTGATCCAACTTCTCAAGGAACACTTCCCGCCGGGTCTTGCGCTTCTTGTGTTCATATTCGGCTTCGGCAAAAGTCAGCTGGCTCATGGCATTCCCGGAAAGTGGCTGATAGAAAGCCCTGATTATGGCAAAGTCGGGGAGTTTTTCAGAGGTTCCCTAAGGAAGGTGGAGATGTTGGCCCTAAGTTTACGATGGCTCCTGAAATGAGACGTTATGCCAATGAGGCTGATGGTGAAAAAGCGGACATTTACTCCTTTGCAAAGACTCTATGGATTGCGATTGTTGGTGATATGAAATGCTTTGATGGCCAGTATAGTCCATTATCAGTGATCAGTATCAACTCGGTATGTGGAGGGCTTTACACAAAGTCTCTTCATGATCTATTGACTGAGTGCACTGATAACTCTCCCGATAAGCGGCCTGGAATGAAAGATGTTATTAGTAGGATTGAGGGCTGGCTTAGGATTAACAATGATTTTCATGAGCAGAATATAACCGAGTGGTTTGATCTTCAGAATGCATTGTTTCCGGCAGGCTCTCCAGAGTCTGTTATATGGAGAGATTGTGAAAATATAATTACGGTATTAAATGAAATTTCAAGAGTTGATGGTTTGAATCATGCGTTTTTGCCTGGGGGTGGAGGGAGTACATTTGTAGGTGCCGAGCGTGCTAAAGAGAAGGGGATGATTGCAGTTAAAGTTTCTGAGAGGCTGTATTATTACCTGAAACCAAAAAAGCTAACATACGAGTCGTTCGGTCTTCATCCGCAATGGAATTACTTTCGAATGGAGGCTGAAGAAATTGAGTCTACTAATACATATGAAAATGACTCGTTGATATCTCCCTATGAGGAATTGGTAGAGATTGATTCTGGTAAGTACGTTGAACGGTTTAATTGGGATGAGGGTGAGTTTGATGGAGAGCCGCTGCCAGAGCAAGCACGGTTAATTTGCAGGTATTTACGTGGTAGCTTTGTGATTTTCAGTACTAGGGAACCTCTGAAAAACTCCCCGACTTTGCCATAATCAGGGCTTTCTATCAGCCACTTTCCGGGAATGCCATGAGCCAGCTGACTTTTGCCGAAGCCGAATATGAACACAAGAAGCGCAAGACCCGGCGGGAAGTGTTCCTTGTGAATCGCCACCAGTTTGCTAGACACCTTTCAGCCATCCAAAATGGCAATCAGAGAGGTATCTATGAGTAGCAAACGCTATCCCGAAGAATTCAAGATTGAGGCGGTTCGCCAGGTGACGGATCGTGGTCACAGTGTGGCCCAAGTGGCTGACCGACTCGGCGTCACCACCCATAGCCTGTACGCCTGGATCAGGAAGTTTGGCCCGGATTCCGAGCAGCATCAGGCCAATGCAGATGACCAAGCCGAGATTCGCCGGCTCCAGAAAGAGCTCAAGCGCGTTACCGAAGAGCGAGACATCCTAAAAAAAGCCGCGGCGTACTTCGCCAGTCAGTCCGATTGAGGTACGCCTTCATTCAGGAGCACAGCGAGCGGTGGCCAATCCGCTCACTGTGTTCTCTGTTGGACGTTCACCCCAGTGGCTTTTACGCCTGGCAGAGACAGCCTCGTTCAGCTCGTGCAATCGAGGACGAGCGCCTGTCCGGGCTGATCAAGCAGTTCTGGCTGGAATCCGGGGCCGTGTATGGCTACCGGAAGGTTCATACCGATCTGCGCGAGTATGGCGAGCGATGCGGGCCCAATCGAGTCCACCGCCTGATGCGCCACGCAGGAATACGAGCGCAGGTGGGGTATCGTAAACCACGCCATAGGGCTGGGGAGCTGCACAAGGTGACACCGAATATCCTTCAGCGCCAGTTCAATCCGCAAGCCCCGAACGAGAGCTGGGTAACGGATATTACCTATATCCGCACACATGAAGGCTGGCTGTATCTGGCGGTTGTTCTAGATCTGTTCTCAAGACGGGTGATCGGTTGGTCAATGCAATCCAGGATAACCAAGGAACTGGCGCTGGATGCGCTGCTGATGGCGGTCTGGCGTCGCAAGCCTGAGGGCAAGGTGGTTGTTCACTCCGACCAAGGAAGCCAATACACCAGCCACGACTGGGACTCGTTTCTGAAGGCGCATGAGCTGGAGGGGAGTATGAGTCGGCGCGGTAACTGCCACGACAATGCTGTTGCTGAGAGCTTCTTCCAGCTGTTGAAGCGGGAGAGAATAAAGCGAAAGATTTACAGCAGTCGGGACGCGGCCCGGGCAGATATTTTTGATTATATCGAGATGTTCTATAACAACCGTCGACGCCATGGTTCTAATGAAAAGCTGTCACCGGTAGAGTATGAAAAGCGTCACCAAGAACGGCAGGGAAGTGTCTAGAGAACTGGTGGCGATTCATTGAGAAGTTGGATCAGTTGCTACCCTGGAAGGCGCTGGAGTCCACGATTGCGGTCTATTACGCCTCCGGTAGCACTGGCCGGCCGCCGTATCCGCTCTCCAGCATGCTTCGCATTCATGTCATGCAGATCATCTACAACCTGAGTGATCCGGCGATGGAAGATGCCTTGTATGAGATCGAGTCTATGCGCCGTTTCGCAGGGATTCGGCTCTCTCGGGTTCCTGATGAGACAACGATCCTGAACTTCCGGCACCTGCTGGAGCAGCACACTCTTGGCAAGAAGCTGTTCAAGAAGATCAACCGTCAGTTGGCACGACATGGCCTGATGGTTCGGGAAGGCAGCATCGTTGATGCGACGATTATCGAAGCGCCCAGCTCGACGAAGAACAAAGGTAAGGCTCGTGATCCGGAGATGCACCAGACCAAGAAAGGCAATCAATGGCACTTTGGCATGAAGTGCCATATTGGCGTCGATGACACGGTGGGTCTGATTCATAGCCTTGCCACTACCGCCGCGAATGAGCATGACCTGACGGCATCAGACCAGCTTTTGCATGGCAAAGAGAAACGTGTCTGGGGAGACGCGGGTTATTGCGGTATCGAGAAACGCGAAGAGCACAAGAACCGTAAAGTGGATTGGTTTATCGCTGAGCGTCCTGGTAAGCGCTCCACGATGTCGAAGGTTGCGCTGGAATGCGAAACCATCAAAGCCAGCGTACGTGCCAAAGTGGAACATCCCTTCCGAGTGATCAAAGGCATGTTCGGTTACAGCAAGGTTCGCTACCGGGGTCTGGCGAAAAATACCAACCGGCTCTATCTCCTGGCGGGGCTGCACAACCTGTTGAGGGTGAAACGGGTGCTGCTGCCCTAGGGGCAGTGCGCCTGATTGCCGCTAAAGTGCGGCAATCAGGCGAAAAAATGAACACTCAAGAGTGAATTGTGGCCTGAATTTGATGGCAGAAGCCTGTTGATCATCGTAAAGGCGAAAAAAGCGAGTTATTCAGACCTTCCCTAGATCAATCTATAATCTGGTGCCTGATACTTATGATGGACGCCATGATACGATGTCAGAGCAGGAATTCCGAACTTATATTGAAAGTAATGCCTCCTGATAAAAATTTTAGTCTCTGAAAATCTGGCATAACTAAAGCAATCGGTTATCTAAAAATCTATTTTTTGGGGATGAAGTATTGCAAGATTCATGTCTCAAGGAGCACGGTGTGAAATCCTTTGCGATGGGAGGTCGTCTCCTGGCAGTCAAGTCAGGCCCCCCACCGCACATGGTGTCAGATGGACACAGTCTCCACACACTTTGATAATCGCGCAACTGTGGTCACGGCTGGGATAATGCCAAACTAGATAACCGGATCGCCCAGCTCTTCCTGAATATCCTTGAACTCTTCAGGGTAGGCTCTTTTCAAAGAGGCGTACTGTAGGAAGTTACTTTCAGCCATCTTGGCATATACGCGCCTGCCATCATCAACGATGACATTGGATAGATACCCAATCACGGTGTAGTTCTTGTCTTGTATCACCTCTTGTACTTTTTGATCTCCAAATGAGCTGGTGTAGGAGTAGCCGGGCGGGAGCGGGTCATTACCAAGGTCGGCGAATACTGACGTTGAGTAAACCTGTTCCCCCGTACTTCTCTGGACGACGCTCACCTCTAGGGAGAATTCCCTGATAGTGTAATCGGTGTTGTTATCGAGTTCGGCTTTGATGGCCAGCGGCCCCAGGAATTTTGCTTCCATCGCTTCTAGGGCCACTGGCAGGTCTTTCATCGACGACAAGATCTTTTCTCTGCTATCTAGATAGAGGCCATGGAGCTCTCGGAGCATAAAGAGATCTTCTTCCCTGCGAATGTCGGCAACGTACTGTTCATGCTGCGCGACTTTGCTGATGACCTCCCCGTAGGTGAGGCCATGAAGTGACTCAATGTCATTTTGAGCAAAATTGATACCAGGCTCTTCAGGATCCTGCGGGAGTTCATACTGTTCTGTATAGAACTGGTACTGGCGTTTGAACTGCTCCTCTTCTTTACCATCCAAAGTCTCTAAAATCCCGTTGTACGAGACCCGGATCATGTTGTCATTCGAAGCATCAAATGTTTCACCGCAGCCGGTCATGAATGCTGCGAATAATAGAGTGATGATCAGTTTGTTAATCATTGTTCAATACCTTGCGTGTCAGAGTTCGTGTTAGATCATTGGCAATGGAGTTCGAGGCTGCTGTCGTGGGTTCCGGTAAATGCATGACGGAGATCTCTGTTTTCGTATGCATAACCGACCGAGAGTCTCATCTGCCGGTCGCCATAGGTGCTTTCATGGTGTTTTTCATCTGTTGGCTTTTTAAGCCCGACCCCACCCTCAATCAGAACGAAGGTGCCGTTTTCGGCGACAGACCAGCGGAAGAACTCATAGGCTGAGGCGACATTAAACCCAGACAAGATCTGGTTAACTTTGGATAGAGTGGTTTTGTTGTTGGCTATTTTGTTCTTTTCCCACCGGTCAAGCTCTTCCAGCCTCGCTGTCTTCTCATCGGCTTTTTTTGAGTGATATTTGATGAGCCTTTTTGTTCGATCTGATTCGGCAGACTCAACTTCTGATTTGAGATGATCGATAGAATCCAGCTCTTCTTGGCGCTCTTTCTTGAGTCTTGCCCTGAAGGGGTTGGGGGAGGTGTCGTTTAGGGATTCCTGGCATTTTTCAGCCAGAGCAACCAGTCTTTTATGGTAGTAGTCGTTGACGCCTACAATCTCGCAGCGGTACTCGACTAGATCTCTTCCACGGTTATCTTGAACCATTTGCCAGCTGGTGCTTTCGCACATGGACCGGTTGTCAAAGGTTTCACCGATCTTGAATTCTGGGTGGGCGTCGAATCGCCCTTCTTTGACGATGTCTATATCGCTGGCGCCATCCAGGCAGCCGATAAGTGATGTAGCCAGAAAAAGGCCTGCTATCAGTCGAAGGCAGTCATTGCCCATGGTTTTCTCCTTTTTTGTGCTTCGTTCTTCTTTGGTGGGATGAGCCAATGCTCTGAGGCGACCCTTAATCAGATGATTAGGGTGATTAGATTACTTAATGTTTCCTATAGAGTACATAGGGTGCCCTAACGGGCGTTAATAGGCTTCTCATAACCATCCAGACTGCTTTCTTTACCTTAGATGGCAGGTCAGCATTTGATGGAAATTCCGGTTGCCTTTGGCAAAGCAGTCAAGATTAGGCGTATTGAGCTGAGTATCAGCCAAGAGGATTTGGCTAACAGGGCAGGGCTCTCCAGATCCTTTCTGTCCGGTGTTGAGCTGGGTAATCGACAAGCCTCGGTTTCAACGGTGTGGCGTCTGTCCGAGGCATTGGAGTGCCGCCCTTCAGATCTATGGTTGAAGGCTGAAGTGCTGATCGTTGGCGAGAGTTAAGAATTCTCGCCATGCTTACTTACTTTCGTTGTTTCCTGTTGCGGCCGGCGTAAGCGGTGAATTGGTCAATTTCTGTTTGAGCTTTTTCGTTGATTGAGCGTTTGCTTCGGATTTGGGTGCCGTCTCTGCTTGAAAGAACTCCTCAGTAACCTGCAGCCCTTCTTCTTCCCCATACTCGAACCAGGCGTTCAACAGCCCGGCCTGAGCAACCTTGTCCAGCTCCGTCTGGTGAATCCCCAGATTCTCTCGCCCCTTGGCTTCCTCCCTGGCGTGGGTGACGGCTTCTTTCAGGGGCTGATCGGCCCGCAGGGTTAGATCCACGTAGTAGATCGGTGCCCGGTGGCTCTGGGTGGTGCTCTTGCCGCGCAGCTTGAGCTCCAGCGGCAGGGTGGCCAGGTTGCCGCCACTGATGGCGTGGAAGTAGCGCAGCCGGGCAGCCAGGGTACGGATGCTGTTGTAGCCGGTGGTCCGGAACACGAAACAGCCCAGCTCATCGTCATTCCCGATACGGACATACAAGCGGCCATAGGGCTTACACAGCCCGTGGCTGCCGTAGTCGCACAGATCCGGTGACGGGCAGGGGAGCGATTCCAGTCCATTCTCGGTATGCCGCCGGCATGTCTCCCCGTTGCCTGCACACAGCGGCCTGCCACTCTTGCGGTCAAAGAAGGTGTATTCCGCCCGTAGATTCAGGTCCGGATCGTTGAACGGCAAGGTGACGGGAATGCTGCGGAGCTTGTTGCCCTTGGTGTCCTGGCGCAGGGCGTCATCCAGCGGGTGGGGCAGCCAGCCTTCCTTGGTCTGGATCTGGGTGGTGATGGTGAACTGATCGTCTTTCTCGGGCAGACGCTTGCCGTTCTTCTCCACCACGCGGCCGATGCTGATGCGGCCAATCACGGGGGGCGTAATCGCGAGTCCTTTAATCATGGGATGCTCCTGATGGATAACAGGCATAGACGCAGCCGGGCCAGGCCCGGCTGTTATGCCGTGAGTCGTAGAGGGTTAAGCATTGGGGCGAACCAGGAAGCGACGGCTCCCGGCCTTGTGCTTGGGGTACTGCTTGAGCAGATCAGGCTGATCCTGCAGGAGAGCTTTCGTGTCCAGGCTAGTGGAGTCCTTGCTTCGCTTCCAGGTCACAGAGCCCTCTGTGAAGGTGGCCTTGCTGGCCAACCCCATGGTCTGCTGGATGCGTTGCTTGAGGGTGGATTCCCGGTTGCTCAATCGGCCCAGGGTGTCACGCAGATCCAGTAGCTCATTGAAGTCGCCTTCGATGGCCGGGTTGTCCGTGAGATCCATGGTTTCCCCTTTGTCCTGGGGGTAGAGCGCTTGCAGGGCGTTCCCTGCTGAGTCGGAGCCATCCGGGTCCGGTGGCGTGTCCGCTTCCACCAGCTGCCAGAACTCCCGCTCCAGCTCGTACAGGTGAGCGATCAACGCCTCATCCCGTTCGATCCGATGAATCTGCAACTCCTGTCCGCAGATCAACACGGCCACATCGGCAGCCTGCTTTCCGGTGACCGCTAGCTGATGCTGCACTTGGCATTGGATGTACTCGGGAACCCCATCGGCCCAGAGCTTGGCGCCGTACTGGCCGGTGGTTTTGCACTCGAGGATCTGTACGTCATCGTTACCCACCACGGCGTAATCCAGATTGGCGAGCATCCAGGGCTTGTCTTCATCCGGGTGCTGCAGAACGGAATTCACCCGCCGAACCTTGTTGCCGGTGATCTTGGCGTAAGCCTCGGCCACCTTGGGCTCCAGCAGGGTGCCCCAGTAGAGCGGCGATTGGATGTCATCGGGATCAGGCGCGGGTAACAGACCATCGCGCCCGGTCTTGATCATCCACAGCTCCAGCGGTGACTGGTACGGGCTGATGCCGACGGCGGCAGCCGCATCACTGGCGCCAATGCCCTGCTTGCGGATCTTCAGCCAGTCCTCCCGGCTCATCTGCTTGGTAGAGACAAGGCGCAGTGCCGGGCGCTGGGTAGGAGTTGTGCTTTTCGGTTGTGCCATGAGTGTTCTCCTGACAAAGAAAAGCCCCGGCACAATGGCCGGGGCTAGAAGTAAGGGAAGGGGATGGAGAGTGAGTGATGCCTAAATGGCATCATGCGGCGCGGCCTGACGACGAGGGTGGCTCATCACCTATCTCGAAGAAGTCATTCACCAGCGCTTCGATATAGCGTTCGGCTTGCTTGTCGCTGGGGAGGTGGCCGGTAGTAAGCAGTTGCTCACCCAGCCATTCGCCCAGCTCGCTGACCACTTCGTACTCGAAGATGCCGGGGCGTCCACGGGGTTCGAACCAGATGTGGGAGACGGTTTGCCACAGTGGGTCCAGGTATTCACAGGAGGCGATGATCAGCTCGATGCAGCCACTGTCCCAGGTCTCCAGGATGCGGCGACTGCGCCCCGGATCGCCGGGGTGGCACATCAAGCCTTCATGCAGGAACGCGCCCCACACCGCTGCCAATTCAGCAGGCATAGGGCGGCAGTCCCATACCGCCAACAGGCGGTAGAGCCATTTCAGATCCATGGTGTTCTCCAGGTTTTTTTAATGCGGGAATAGAGAGGGGAAGAAAAGATCCGACCGGTATCAGGCGACCAGCAGGGAAGTTTGCTCCAGAGCACGTTGCTTGATCTGGGCACCCTTGCCGAACCAGGCCGAGTCCAGCCGGTTGTCGGTGCTGCGGGCTCGTCGCTCATGGTCCACGAACTCGGTGACCGCATTGAGCAGGCCGTAGGCTGTGTTCTTGGCGGACGTCAGATCCGACCCGCGACCGGCACCCTCATACAGAGCCATGGCTTTCTTCATGGCCTGTTCGTTGGCCTTCACCGGCATGCCCGGTGGCTGATAGCCGGTGTCGGTGAAGATGGTCTGCATGACCTTCTTGGCGGTCTTGCGGGTAATGCGGCGCTCGCTGAGGGCCTTCAGGCGATACATGAAGTCATCCCAGGCAGAGACAGAGATGCCTAGCTGCTTCTTCACCGACTGCGGATCAAAGGTGGTGTTGTGGCGTACCTTCACCGCATGGGTATTGCCATTCAGTGCCACCGCAAGGGTGTTATTGCAGACGACCCGGATACTGGTGAACTGCGCCGTGGTAGCCAGGGTGCCGTCACAAGCCGTGGCCAGCAGCACATAGCCGTTGGTTTGGTCATTCCCAGCCAACGTGCCGGACTGCCCGGTACGCGCAAGCGCCCAAAGCTTGCGGCCCCCTTTCAATACGCCAGCGGTCTCCAGCTCGAAGCCGGATTGCTCGGTGAGATCCCGGTAGAACTCCAGCACCTCACGGGGCTGAACCACCTTAAAGCGGTTGCTCACTACCGACAGGGGCTCTTGATTGTCAGAACGGAACAGCACCTTCTGATCCGGGAACGATGAGATCTGGCCGAGCGCGCCGGCTTCGCTGCTGATAAAGCGCACCGGGGTCTCACGGATCTCCCAATCCATGCCCGCTTCGCGCATCCAGACTTCCAGCGGCTGTTGGCTGGCCAGCTGGTTGCCCAGCCCGTGCCAGGGGGTACGGCCTACATAGGCCATGTTTTCGACAAGATGTGCCATGGTGAATCTCATGTTAAAGAGGGAATGCCCAAAGGGCAGGGTTAGAGCCAGCCGCGCTCGGCGAGGCTCACGTAGCTGGAACGGGACACCACAAAGTGGTCCAACACCCGCACATCGATCAGTGCGAGGGCGTCCTTGAGGCGTTTGGTGATTTGCCGGTCGGCAGTGGAGGGCTCACTGCAACCGGAAGGGTGGTTATGGGCGAAGATGATGGCTGCGGCATTGCAGTCCAGAGCGCGTTGCACTACCACGCGGGGGTAAACAGCGGAGCTATCAATGGTGCCGTTGAACAAGGTCTCGAAACTGAGCACCTTGTGCTTGTTGTTGAGGAAGATGGCCGAGAAGACTTCGTTTTTCTCCTGTGCCAGAGCCAGTTGCAGGAACTGGGCGACATCGGTAGGCGCGGTCAGGGCCTCCCGGTCGGTAAGCTCATCCAGCAGGATGGTGGCCGCCGTACTGACGATCTCCTCGGGTTTAACGCAGCCCTGTACGTGGTACAGGCCCTGCTCGTTCTTTACGAAAGTGGGAATATCCATTCAGGCCTCCAAAGGGGCATAAAGAAGCCCGCACAAGGCGGGCTTCGGAGTGGTGGGCAAAGGGAAGAGGGGGTTACTCAGAATCGAGGCGGAAGCTGTGTCCGCAGTCCAGGCATTCCAGGTTGTCGAGATAGGTCTCGTCGAGCTTGGCTCCCAGCGCGGCACCGGCTTCACCTCCGGCAACGCCACCAGCTAGACCGCCGAGCACGGCACCTGCGATACCGCCGATGGCGGACCCGGCAGGGCCAAACGCCAAGCCGACAGTAGCGCCAACCCGAGCACCACTGGTCGCCATGGCAAACCCACTGGCAGCGCCGGCAGCCGTGCCAACAGTCCCGCCAACCTTGCGGCCATTTTGCAGGGCGACGATTCGGATGGAGCGGCAGGACGGACATTGAATGATCATGAAACCTCCATGAGATGGGGTCAGGAAGGACATTCCTTCCCGGCTTCATGGAGGTGATATGTGTTTGAAAATAATTAGATTAGAGCTGTTTATGTGAAAGCCAAGGAGATAGAGGCGCTTTGATAGGTTGTCAGAGTTTTATGTCTCTTTGTGCTGCCTGTAGTCCGTAGACTTTTGTAAATCACATGTGTTGAATTGCGATCGTGAAAGACGAGAATATGAATAGCAAAATTCGCTATTCAGTTGGGGGTAATGTTCGCCCAAATGGAAGTGCGCTCTATGTCGCAAGAGAAGTTGTGATAAATGTTGTTTGGATAGATGCATGCACTATCGGCTGGATCATATAATCCAAGAAGAGTGCGAGGGCTCATGCTAAGCTATGTTAGTGTGCGGAGTTTTCAAGAGCCCGCCTAGAACCGCACGCGGAAGAAAAGTGAATAAAGCACAGGTATTGCCACCATGGTAAGCAGAGTGGCGAAGGCAAGCCCCCCCATGATAGTAATCGCCATGCTCGAAAAGAAGGCGTCCCACATCAGAGGTATCATGCCGAGAATGGTGGTGAAGGCCGCGAGGATCACGGGGCGCAGGCGGCTGACGCTGCCATCGACTAGTGCATCTCTCATTAGCTTACCGTCCTTGACCTGTGCGTCGACTTCGTCAATTAACACGATGGCATTTTTCATCAGCATTCCGGAAAGGCTGAGGAAGCCGAGCATTGCCATGAAAGTGAATGGCTGACCAGTTAGTAACAGGCCGATGCTCACGCCACAGATCGACATTGGTACGATCAGCCAGATTATCAGCGGCTGACGGACCTTTCCGAACAATAATACTGAAATTACCAGCATCACAAGGATCCCCAGCGGTACCTGTTTCGCCAGGGACGCTTGCGCTTCGCTGGCTTTCTCATATTCGCCGCCCCATTCCAGAGCATAACCTTTTGGCAGCGGTAGAGTTTCCACCGCGTTATGTAATTGTCGCAATGCTTGGTCGGCAGTCAGGTCGCCAATCGGTTCGGCCTGAACTTTGAGCGCGCGTATACGGTTGCGCCGATGAATAAGGGATTCTTCGGTGGCAATTTCTAGTCCGCTTAGCACCTGGCTAACAGGAACGTAGGTCTGTTCGGCGCTGCTCCACATAACACGGTTGCCGAGTTTGCTGACGCTGCCACGTTCCTCGCTGGGAGGACGTACCACAATTGGTATTTGCGAGTCATATTCGCGGTAGGTGCCGGCTTGGATACCGGTAGTGGCAAATAGTGATGACGTTTTCACTTCTGCACGGCCAACGCCGGCGATACGTGCTCGTTCTTCATCGAAATGCGGTACCACGACAACCTCCCGCGTACGCCAATCGATTCTGATATCTTGCACAACATTACTCTCTTGGAAAATTTGTTGTGCTTGCTCACCAAGTTGACGAAGCACAGCAGGATCGTTGCCCTTAAAGCGTGCCTCAATCTTGGCCCCGCCACCAGGGCCGAACATCATCGTTTGTGGGTACACCTCGAGGGACGGATATTGGTTTGCTAGAACTACTCTTAATTCATCAATCAGGCCGTTAATCAACTGACGATTAGTTACGCGCACGATCAGCTGACCATAGGATGGATTTGGTAGCTCCGGTTCATAAGTCAGCATGAAGCGGCTGGCGCCCTGGCCAACAAAGGTGGTGACTGCTTCTACTTCATCGTGAGCGAGAATCAGACTTTCTATTTCGCTTATCTGCCGCGCGGTTTCTTGTATATCGGCACCCTGACGTAGCCACACATTAAGGTAGAACATTGGCATGTTCGATGGCGGGAAGAAAGCATGTCGAACAAAACCGAAGCCGACTATCGAAATTACGGTAATCATAACTAGTGCGGTAACGGTGATGCCTCGGTTTTTTAGTGCAAGCAGAAGGATCATGCGGTACTTGCCGTAGCTTGCATGCGCGTAGGGATCTTCGCCTTCTTCATACTGGTGGCCATCAAACAAATAGTGGCCCATAAGTGGCGTAACAGTGATCGCCAGCAGCCAACTTAACAACAGTGAAATGGAAATAACTGCGAACAGCGAGAACAGGAATTCGCCGGTCACGTCTTGCGACAGGCCGATCCCGGAAAATGCCATGATGCCGATAACAGTGGCGCCAAGCAGCGGGATTTGGGTGCGACGACAGGCTTCGCTTGCGGCATTCTCGGCACTTTTGCCGCGCTGGATACCGATTAGCATACCTTCGGCAATGACGATGGCATTATCAACTAGCATCCCCATGGCGATAATCAAGGCGCCGAGAGAAATGCGCTCCATTTCGATGGCAAAAATTGCCATAAAAAACACTGTGCCAAGCACGGTAAGTAAAAGGGTGCTGCCGACGGCAACTCCGACGCGCCAGCCCATGGCCAGACAAAGGACACAGATTACAATAGCCACTGACAATGCAAGACTGGCAAGGAAGTCATCAATCGCTTTGTCAACCACAAGGTGCTGCTGGTAAATCGGCTTAATATGCACACCTAACGGAATATGGTGGCGAATTTTATCAAGGTGCTCGTTGACCGCGTGCCCTACCTCGACAATGTTGGCATTTTGCAGGCCGGCGATAGCGAGGGTGAACGCCCTTTCGCCATCATAATTGATAAGTTCCCTGGGGATATCGTCGGTAGCGCGGTATACGGACGCCACATCGCTCAGGCTGAATTGCTCCGTGGAACCGGGTCGACCGATGCGTAACGCCTCAATGGCTGCGACTGAATCAAAACCGGGTTCGCCGCTAATGCGAATGCGGCGTCCATCGATTTTAAAAGAACCGCCGGATTGCATGCGGTTTTCCGATTGTAGAGCGTTGAGCACTACTTCCAGCGGAATGCCGAGGCTGACCAGGCTTTCTTGGGAGATATCCACATAAATGACTTCTGACGGCTCGCCTGCGGTGGTGACTTTCGACACATTTGGCACATTCAATAACTCGCGGCGTAGGAAGCGCGAGAGCTCGCGTACCTCGGAATCAGTTAGGTCTGGTGCGACGACCGCAAAGAAAATTCCGAACACATCGCCATAGTCATCATGGACAGTGGAATTTAAAGCCCCAATTGGCAGGAAGCTTTGTGCGTCACCGACCTTGCGTCGCAGTTCATCCCAAACTTGCGGCATTGTGTCGCCGTCATACTGGTTCTTTATCTCGACCTTGATAATAGACTCACCGGGTCGAGATCGCGAGGTCAGTCGTTTCAGCTGTGGTAATTGCTGGATGGCGGATTCCAGCGGCTCGGTGATTTCCTTTTCTACTTCTACTGCGGTGGCGCCAGGGTAGGGCGTGACCACCAGTGCCATCTTGATGGTGAAGGCAGGGTCTTCGAGGCGGCCAATATTGTTCATTCCCCACAAGCCGCCGAGCAGGCATGCAAGTATAATCAGCCAGGTGTTGACAGGACGCTTGATGGAGGTGCGTGCGATATCCATGAGGCGCCCTATCAGAATCCGTTGAATGGGGTTACGGGCATGTTATCGTGCAATAGCCGCACGCCAGCACTAACAACCTGTTCGTTACCTGAGAGACCGGCGACCAGAGCGTGGCCCTGCTTGGTGACGCCATGTACCTTGACCGGCTGTGCAGTCACCACAGATTTTTTCGGTTGGTAAACCCACACACGGAATTTGCCTTCGGCATCGCTGTCAAGTGCGGACTGGGGAATGTCAATCATGGCATCCGGGCGGTTGCTGGCTTCACTTACACGCACCGTAACGGTCATACCCGGTAAAATTGTCTTTTCGTGCTGGCGCGCCAAGCTGAAGGTGACGCGATAGGATTGTGCTACGGAATTCGGCTCAGTT
This sequence comes from Alcanivorax sp., assembly GCF_019431375.1. Classification (NCBI taxonomy): domain Bacteria; kingdom Pseudomonadati; phylum Pseudomonadota; class Gammaproteobacteria; order Oceanospirillales; family Alcanivoracaceae; genus Alcanivorax; species Alcanivorax sp. The sequence goes on along the minus strand of NZ_CP080267.1, from coordinate 1,974,740 downwards.
TCATGTTCGTGATATTTGAGCGGCAACGGATGCTCCGAGTCGTTACCGAAAATTGCGTCGGCCATCAGTCGTTCCGGTGATTCAAGAGTCGCCATCAAGTTCTCCGGGACGTTGATGTGAACACGGAATTCCTCCACGTTTTGCACTCGCACGATTTGTGCGCCAGCGGGTACGTTGGTGAACGGATCGACCAGTCGTCGTGTTACCAGTGCATCGAACGGTGCGAGGATGCGTGTGTAGGCAAGGTTTCGTTGTGCTGTAACAAGAGCAACTTTACGCAGTTTGTATGCGGTTTCGGCCTGATCGAATTTTGCTTGCGGCAGTGTGCCCCGTTCGAACAAGGTACGGGTTCTCTCAAGATCGCGCGAGGCCTGTTCGAGTTGTAGTTCAGCTTCGCGCACCGCGAGTTGATAATCAGATGAATCAAGCGCGGCGATTAGTGTTCCCTTAGCAACAAACTTGCCCTGATGGACCGGCATATCGATGATGCGGCCACTCACCTGAAAAGACAGGTCTACTGTGTTGACTGCGTCGACGCGACCGACGAAGTGGCGAGCTGCTTGAAAGTTATTATTACTGCTGACTTGGTAGAGGCGGACCGTACGGGGCTCCATTGCTGCTTTATCATTGCCGCCGCAGGATGACAGCAACAGGGTAGCGTAGACCAAGATAGCAAGAGTAATGCAGCCATTGCGTAGCGGTATTGGTGACACGCTTTTGGCGTGTGAATGCATGCCGGAAAAGGATGCTGGATCTTGTTTCATTTGAGCAGATCCTTGGCCAGTCGTTGCAGTTGTTGGTAAACCAGCCTGCGTTGGTCGCTGGGTACCGGTGAGATATCAAGTAATTCCTGGAACAACAGGCCGTCGGCGGCTGCCCACAGCAACCATGCCGTGGGAGATTCCCGTTCTTCTTCGAGGATACGTTTGCGGGTTTGCTGAATGTATTGACGCAGCGGGTCGAGAAGGGCCGGCTGCTCAGCGGCTGAGGTCAGTATGGCCATGGTGACCCTGGGGTCGAGCACCTCAGGATCCATCCTTGCTGCAAGCATGGCGCGCAGGACGCTCCAGGGCTGGCCCGACAGCGTTTGCTCATGCGTCTCACGAACTGTTCTGGTGCGGGCGATTAGGCGTTCGAGCATTGCCTGGAGTAGGGCTTCCTTAGTGGCAAAGTGGTAGAGAAGCCCGCCTTTGCTGAAGCCGCTTTCACGGGCAACTTTGTCAAGGGTAATGCGCCCGGATCCGTGCTCTACGGCTATGCGCTGAGCAGCATCCAAGATCATGTCACGAGTGGAGGTGGTGTTCATGGCGGTTCCTAGTACGAACTACATGGTCTGCTTAATGTACCAACTAGACGGTAAAGTAGCCAGTTCCTTGGTCTTGGTGTGGATAGCTGTGTTTTAAGGGGTTGGATGATCGCCCGGGTTCGTTCATATGCTGTTGGTGGTTTGAATTATTCCTCTGGCATTGACATTTGGTTGTATGGCCAAATAACATATTTCGAAAGTGCCGCCTTTTTTGCGGCTTGACCATCCTGAAGAGCCCTGTCTATTTGGAGGAGCCATGAAATCTATCCCGATTAAGCCGCGCAAAGTCGCCTTTGATGTCTCATCAGTGCCAAGGCACTGGAATGGCGGTGATCCCGTGCTGACCCGCTTTTTTGATGCTCTCTCAGTGCATTTCCCGGAGGGAGAGCGCTTCTTTATCCAATCAGTGCGTAACTTCAAGGATCAGGTGACAGATGATCAGCTGAGTGAGGATATTCGCCACTTTATTCGGCAAGAAGGTCAGCATGGGATTGTCCATGATCGCTTTAACGATGTTATGGCAAGCCAGGGTGTAGACGTGGATAAGGTAACGGCGAATCTAAGATCGTTTATTCGCACCACGCAAAAGTACTTGCCGAAGAAGTATCAGCTAGCAATGACTGCGGCGTTTGAGCACTTTACGGCAACCCTTGGCGAAACCATGGTCAGCGAGAAGAGCGACATGTTTAGTGAAGCTGACCCCGTAATGAGGGCATTGTTCCTTTGGCATGGTGTTGAAGAGGTGGAGCACAAGGCCGTGGCCTATGATCTTTACCAAGGGGCTGCTGGTGGAGGGTACCTGACACGTGCTTCCGCGCTGGTGGTCGCGACTCTTATGGTTCACCTGGTAGTGGCTCCGGTATTTTGGAATATGCTCAAGCTTGATGGTGTGACGCGCCAGCCTGGCGTGATTCTGCGAGGCTTGAACAAGCTTTATGGTAGAAACGGTATTCTCACCGGTATGCTGCCTGATTTTCTCGCCTGGTTTCGCCCTGGGTTTCACCCTTGGGATACTGGCATGCCTGAGAAAGTTACCGCGTGGTTGGCTGAGTATGAGGCTCATGGTGATCCGATGCGGGCATCGGAAACCATTTATGGTGCGGCTCCAGTGAGTGAGGCGGCCTGATGCAGGTAGTGAAGCAGGATAATTCTAGTACCATTGATGTTCCTCATACGCATCGGCCTGGGCGTCATTGTGGCAGTTCGGCTATCAGAGACCTGCTGGAGTTCCATGGACTCAATTTGACAGAAGCTTTCTGCTTCGGGCTGGGGGCCGGCCTTGGTATTACCTATGTGGAAATACCAGACACGGCCACCCCGTTTATTGTCCATGTCCGTTCAATGGGTTTCGAAGAAAGGGTGTTCTCAACGCTGGGCGTGCCGTTTCGATGGGAGACTTGGCAGGATAAAAGTGCAGCAGCAGATGCTCTTGATAACCATCTTGAGGCCGGCAGGCCAGCCCTACTGTTAACTGATATATACCATCTGCCTTATTTTAAAAGTAGTACGCATTTTCCAGGTCATGCGATTGTGGCTTGGAAGCATGCAAGAGATAAAATGAGTGTACTTGTAAGCGACACCGAGCGCCCGGGGCTTATTGAGGTGCCACATAGTAAATTAAGTGAGGCGAGATTTTCATTGTCCCCACCTTTTATTCATCATGGATCGTTGTTTGCGCCGGAATACATTGATGTGCAGGTCTCGGCCGAAAAAGTCCGCAATGCAATCCTTAATAATGCTCAGTCTCTCAAGCAGGGAAATCAAAAAAAAGGGATTGAAGCGCTAACGACCTGGAAGCAAGACCTTCCCAGGTGGAAAGCTTTTGAGAAATGGCCTTGGTTGCTTCGATTTGCGTATCAAGTAATCGAAAAGCGCGGGACTGGTGGTAGTGGCTTTCGCGCTATGTACTCAGAGTTTCTAGATGAATCAAGTGGAATTCTACCTGAAATAAAAAATATGGGCTTGGTGGTTTTAATGCGCCGTAGTGCTACGGCTTGGTCATATTTGGCGGATTGCCTTCGTGAAGGTTCGGAAAGCGAAACATTTCCAGAGAAAAAGATAGGTGAGGCCATCGAATATGTTCGGGAAGCAGAGCTTAGATACGTAAACGCTGCTTTAGAATTATGAATATTAAGTTGCGAAAAAAATGACAGCCGAGAAAAAAATAGCAAATAAAATGCTTGCCGCCAAAGCTTTTTTTGGATCGGCACACCCTCTTTTTAATGCTTTTAATATCACAATGGATGACATTACCAAAGATGGCGCGGTAATGAGCATGCCTTGTGTGGAAGTGGTTTGTGATCAACAGGGAAAGCTTCATCGGGGAGCCATCGCTACCTTGCTTGATACGGCATGTGGTTTGGCGATTTTTGTGCGCCTCGGCGACATGCGCCCAATTGCGACAATTGACTTGCGCGTTGATTTCATCGCTAACCCCGAGGCTGGCGAAGGGGTGGCATGTAATGTCACCTGTTTTGCAGTTGAAGAAAATATTGCCTATGTCCGTGGAGAGGCATTTGGGCGTGATGGCGGCAATTTGCTGGCGTCGGTATCAGGCAGTTTTGCGATAGGAACGGCAGGCCCGTCCTTTGATCAATCTGTGAATCCTAGCAATAAGAGAGCCCCCTCCAAGAAAAAAACAATCGATGATGAAGGAATCATCAGCTTCGAAACAGAAAGGGTAACCGCTCTCTCTACTGTGGTCGGCGATGTATCACCATACGAAAAATTTCTTGGTATGACGGCTTCGGACGATAACGGCGAAGCAACCTATAAAATGCCGTTTCGCGAGCAGCACATTGGCAACCCTCTGATCAAGACTTTTCATGGCGGTATTATCGCAAGCTTCGCGGAGCTTGTTGCTGGCGCGCACTTAACAGCGAATCAGACTGAAAAAATAAGCCAGTATGTTCAAGTATGACTCTGGATTATTTGCGCCCGGCCTTTGCGGGTACGTTGGTGGCCAAGCCGAACATTATTCGTGAAGGAAAGCGCTTCATTGTGGTTGTTGTGGATGTGTTTCTTGATGGCGCCCAGGTTTCCCGAGGTCGCTTCATTTATAAGAGAGCCTTCGCTTCCAGCTAATCCAATCTATAAACAACCCTCCCCCCTTCCTTTTCTGCCTCAATAGAGGAGTTCTGTTATGTATATTTCACAGACTTTGCGCCGTGCGGTTCAATTAAACGGCCAAGGTACGGCTACCGTTTTTGCTGGTCGGCGGCAAACCTGGCGAGAGTTTGAAGACCGTATCGCATGCCTTGCTAACGGGTTGCTAAGTCTGGGCGTCAATGCGGGTGACAGGGTTGCCATACTGGCATTAAACAGCGATCGCTACCTGGAGTATTTCTATGCAGTGCCGTGGGCCGGTGCGGCAGTGAATCCCGTCAATATTCGGCTCGCACCACCTGAAATCGCCTATACCTTGAATGACTCAGGTTCTAAAGTGCTTTTCGTTGATGACACCTTTGCAGCATTGCTGCCATCCCTACAGCCACAGCTTGAGTCTATCAAGCATGTTGTCTTCATGGGTGAGGGTGAGTGTCCACAAGGGTGTATTGATTATGAATCCCTTGTCGCCAACGCCGATCGAATCCGTGACGCCAATGCTGGCGGTGACGATCTGGCGGGGCTGTTTTATACCGGTGGTACCACTGGGCGGTCAAAAGGCGTGATGCTGAGTCATGACAACCTGGTATTCAATGCCCTGAACGTGGTTGCCGAGATGGGCTATGACAGTGACACCATATATATGCATGCCGGGCCCATGTTCCACTTGGCTGATATGGCCAGCACGTTTGCCGTGACACTGGCTGCGGGAACTCATGGCATTGTTCCTCGCTTTGATGTTGATGAAGTGCTGGCTTTCATTGAGCAGGAGAAAGTCACGAACACCCTGCTGGTGCCGACCATGGTCAATCTTCTAGCCTCATCTGGGCGCATCGCCAATTACGATGTCAGCAGCATAAAACGCATGCTGTATGGCGCCTCGCCAATGCCAGAGGCGGTATTGATTAGTGCTATGGAACAAATGCCGACAGTGTCATTTGCTCAGGGCTATGGCCAGACCGAAGCCTCCCCAATCATTACCTCACTCGGGCCAGAACATCACATTCCCGGCGGAGAAAAATTACGTAGCGCCGGTCGCGCAGCACTGGGTGTGGAGGTGGTGGTGCTTGATGAAAATGATCAGGTGGTATCTCAAGGTACGGTTGGCGAAATATGTGCGCGGGGACCAAACGTCATGTTGGGTTACTGGGGAATGGAATCAACAACCGCTGATACCTTGCGCAATGGTTGGCTACATACCGGCGACCTTGGCTACATGGACGAGGATGGATTTGTCTTCATCGTTGATCGAGCCAAGGACATGGTAATTAGCGGTGGAGAAAATATTTTCTCTGTTGAAGTTGAAGGTGCCATTTATAGCCATCCTGCGGTACAGGAGTGCGCGGTAATCGGTATTCCTGATGAGCGTTGGGGTGAAGCTGTGCATGCAATCGTGGTGCTGCGTGAAGGAGAGCGCGCTAATGAGGCAGAGATTATCGAACATTGTCGTGAACGAATTGCAGGTTACAAAGTGCCTCGTAGCGTTGATTTTAAGGCAGAGTCGTTGCCGGTGAGTGGGGCAGGTAAGGTGCTGAAAAACGAACTGCGAGCCCCCTTTTGGGAGAGCAACGGTAAACAGGTTAATTGAGTAATCGATGACCTTGTATTGCGAAATTTATTGGCTTGGAGGCTTCCATGAATCTGGATTTCAGTAATGACGAAAAAGAATTTCGTAAGAGTATCCGGCAGTGGATGAAGGAAAATGTGCCTGATGATATTCGGCGCTGTACTGCCCGAGGAGCGATGCCAGACAAGAATATGCAGCAACGATGGGAGCGTTTGCTGGGCAGTCAAGGTTGGCTCACGTCTACTTGGCCAGAACAATTTGGTGGCCCAGGGTGGAGCGCAACCCAGCGGTATATTTTCGATCAGGAACGCGCCTCGGCAGGGGCTCCGCCAACAAGTCCTTTTGGTGTGGCCATGGTTGGGCCGGTGTTATATACCTTTGGTTCTGAAGCACAGAAGGAACGGTGGTTGCCCGGCATTCAGCGTGGCGAAACGCTATGGTGCCAAGGTTATTCTGAGCCCAATGCGGGCTCAGATCTGGCCTCGTTAAAAACGCGAGCCACGCGTAATGGCGACCATTATTTGGTTAATGGTCAAAAAATCTGGACGACACAGGCCCATTGGGCAGACATGATGTTTTGCTTGGTGCGAACGGATAGCACCGTGAAACAGCAGCAGGGTATTTCATTCCTGCTGATCGATATGAAAACCCCCGGGCTTGAAGTACGGCCGATTTATTCAATTGATGGGCATCATCACCTTAACGAAGTCTATTTTACCGACGTGAAAGTGCCTGTGGAAAATTTGGTGGGTCAAGAAGGAATGGGGTGGACCATTGCCAAGTTTCTTCTTACCCACGAACGCACCACCATTGCCGGTGTGGCGGATATTCACTACGAAATCAATCGCCTTAAAAGTGCTATCGATGCGCTACCAACGGAAACAGATAAGCAGTTGGCGGTGCGTCGGTTGGCTGGCTTGGAAGTCGATCTTATGGCACTGGAATACACCAACTTTCGCACCGTTGCTGCCACAGATGAAGGCAAGCCGTTCGGCCCAGAATCGTCAGGACTGAAAATCAAAGGCACGGAACTACAGCAAAGGGTTTCCCAAGCGATGGTGGAAATCGGAGGTTTGATGTCTTTGCCATGGGATAACGAGGAGCCCATTGGGGAGCAAATTTTTAATCAGGCCAGTCGCCGCTATAACTTCCTGCGTGCGTGCACCATCTATGGTGGATCTAACGAGATCCAGAAAAACGTGTTGGCGAAGATGTTGCTCGGATTGTGAGGTGAAAAATGGATTTCAAGTTACCCGAAAATACCACCATGATTGCGGATACCGCGCGCCGTTATCTTAAAGACAACTATTCATTTGACAGCTACATTGCACAGTTGAATGAGAGTAATCACCTTGAAGCGAATCGCTGGCAGGCCATGAATGATTTGGGTTGGTTTGGCCTTCCGTTTGCTGAATCTGTTGGAGGGTATGGCGGCTCATTGCTTGACGTGTGCGCCATTGTTCAGGAGTTAGGAGCCGCGCTTTGTCTTGACCCTTTTGTCGATTTAATTGTTTCCCCCGGCAAGTTATTGGAGTTCGCCAATACGCCAACATCCTTGGCGTTGCTTGATCGCATTATTTCTGGTGAGGCACGTGTGGCTTGCGGTCTTTATGACCGGCATGCCGGTTATCACGTGCTGAACCCTTCCTTGAGGCTAAACGGAGAACGACTTTCCGGGCAGAAGCACGTTGTGTCTGATGGTGGCGTTGCAGACGCCGTGCTCGTCTCCGCTATGTCTGGTGATGAGTTGGCCATTGTCGCGCTACCTTTCGACGCCTGTGACGTTGAAAGATATCGACTGCTCGATGGAAGCCGTGCTGCCAGTTTGACGCTTGATGATGTGCTCATCACAGACGAAATGGTTTTGTGTCGTGGTGATGCGGCAAAGCAAGCGGTTTCTGCCTGGTTCGATTATCTGTGCGCATTGGACTGCGCACGTATGTACGGCGCCTGCCGAGAGGTGTATCAGGCCACTCTGGAATACGCTCGAACGCGTAAACAGTTTGGTACAACGATTGGCAGTTTTCAGGTAATCCAGCACTACCTTGTTGATGCGTTTATTGATCTCCAGCAGCTGGAATCCATGCTCTTGATGGTGTCAGTAAAAGGAGAGAGCGCAAACGTCGGTGAGCGCGGGCGCGCGACAGCGGCGGCAAAGGCTTACTACGCAAACCGGGCCGTTGGTATCACTCAGCAAGGTATCCAGATCCATGGTGGCGTTGGTGTTACGGAAGAGCTGAACATTGGCCATTACTTCCGTCTGGTGACACATGCATCATTGAGTCATGGCGACCGAGAGCACCACATGTCACGGTTTATTCAGGCGGGGGAGAAGCAAAATGAAGTCGTTTGATTTTATCGTCGTGGGGGCGGGCTCTTCGGGCTGTGTTCTTGCCAACCGGTTAAGCGAGTGCGGCAAGTATTCCGTTTGTCTTATTGAGGCCGGCCCCCACGATAATAGCGGTTTTATTAATATTCCGTTTGGACTCATCGGTCTAATTAAACAAGGAAAGCGAAACTGGGGCTACGACACCGCGCCACAAAGTCACCTTAATAAAAGGCGCCTCTACTGGCCGCGAGGAAAAACACTGGGGGGCAGCAGCTCAATCAATGCCATGGTCTACATTCGAGGCCAACAACAAGACTATGATGACTGGGCAGCGCAAGGCGCAACAGGGTGGGCGTGGAAAGATGTGCAGCCGGTATTCAATGCACATGAAAACAATGAACAATACTCCGCTGACAATTGGCATGGTGTGGGTGGGCCACTGAATGTTACCCGAGTCAGGGATGTTAACCCGTTAACCCCGCTGTTTATTAAGTCCGGTGAAGAGCTGGGTTATACCCGAAACGATGATTTTAACGGGCCGGAACAGAAAGGCTTTGGCCGGTTTCAGGTAACACAAAAAGAAGGGCGCCGGTGGAGTGCCGCGCGTGCTTTCCTGGATCCTGCACGTGGCCGCGATAACTTGCACATCATGACGGATGTGCAGGTAACCAAGGTGTTACTGGATTGCGGCAGGGCGATTGGCGTCGAAATTTGTGATAGTGATGGTGCTCAATCGGTCATTCGTACGAACAAAGAAGTCATCCTGTCCGGTGGGGCGATCAATACCCCTCAGTTGCTGATGTTGTCGGGTATTGGAGAGCGAGAGCACCTATCGAAAATCGGCATCACCTGTTTGCAAGACTCGCCGGAAGTTGGGGAGAACCTTCAAGATCACCTTGATATGACCGTCATGATCAAGGACAAAAGCCGTCAATCAATCGGCATGTCACCGTTTTTTATACCTCGGCTGATTAGTGCCTTCTACCAGTATTTTCGTCATCGGCGCGGCTTTCTTGCCAGTAACGCGGCGGAAGCAGGGGCTTTTGTCAGCCTGCTCAGCGAGCCGGATCGTCCGGATGCTCAGCTACACTTTTTACCGGCTTATCTTCGAGATCATGGACGTCAGTTGACGCCAGGGTTTGGTTGTACGATTCATGTGTGCCAACTCAGGCCTAAGAGTCGAGGACAGATTCGATTGGCCAATAGCGATCCATTTGCTGCGCCTTTGATAGACCCAAACTATCTTTCTCATCCTGACGATATTCTTGTGCTCCGTGAAGGCGTGAAACTAGCCAGAAAAGTGTTTCACAGTCATTCTTTCAGCTCTGCTTTTGGCGGTGATGACGAACCGGCTTCCAGCGTGGAGAGTGATGACCAGATTGACGCGGATATTCGCCAGCGCGCTGAAACAATCTACCATCCCGTCGGCACTTGCCGAATGGGTAGTGATGAAAAAGCGGTGGTGGATGTCCGTCTGCGGGTAAACGGTGTGAAGGGGTTGCGTGTCGCCGATGCCTCGATCATGCCACTGTTGATCAGTGGTAATACGAACGCGCCATGTATGATGATTGGCGAGCGAGCGGCACAATTCATTCTAGAGGATGCGCAATAAAGATCGGCTAGAGAAAAGCTATGATAAAAGGTGTAATGCCGGAGTTGCATGGAAGCAATTCCGGCATTTTTTTGTGTGTCTTTTAGCAAACGGTGGTGACAGAGTCGTCAACTATTCAGAGGTTCCCTAAACCCCCTTGAGCATTATTATGCCGCCGGATTGCTATACAGCTCATGCAGTTGGCCACCTTCAGCGAACAACTTCTCACGCCACAGTTTTTCCAGCCCTTTGGTGTCATGTTGATCAGGGTGGAAATCCGGCTGAATGAACTCAGGAAGGCGCGAAAGGATTTGCGATACAAACCCGTTACGACCTAGCAAAATATTCAGACCTTTAACATTATCGCTGATGTTGCCGAGCTGGCCGTCTTTGACAAGCATCCAGCTCCAGGTGATGCCCAGCATCGGCAGCAAGACGACCATCGAGGCGAGGGCTGCAGCCACGCGCTCTGTACGGCTGTTACCAATAAGCTCATATACGTCGTAGGCAACAGATTTGTGTTCCAGCTCTTCGAGCGCATGCCACTGCCATATTTTGAGCATTTCAGGGTCTGCCTGGCGTACAAAATTCTCGTCTTCAAGCAGCTGCTCGGCGAGAAGCGCAGTAAAGTGCTCCATAAACGTGGTGGCGGCTAGCCGAGTGCTCGGCGGCAACTTCTCTAGTATGGCCAAGCCAATTTTGACAAACCGATCTGGCGACTGCATGTCATAGCCGTACTCGGCGAGAATCTGGTTCAGCCTGTCGTGCTCTCGTCCGTGAATGGCCTCCTGCCCCATGAAGCCCGATATGGCCGCCCGTAGAGATTCGTCCTTAACCTGACCACGAAAGTGTCTAACGGACTCCATGAAATAGCGTTCACCAGGTGGGAAAAAACCGGAGAGCATGGCAAAGAAAGTCGTTGCTGTGGCATTTCCAGCATAAAAATACTTTGGAATGGAATCCGGAAATTGAAAATTGATATGACGCGGTGGAATGCCCACCAGTGCGCCGCTGAGTTTCTTAATGCTTTTTACCGTATTAGACGAGCGCATATCGCCTCCAATCAATAATGTGATAGTTAAAGAGAAAAATGTCAGGCCATGCCCTGATGCGTTTTTTTATTTTTGCTGCTTTGCTGTTTTTTAAACATAATTTCAAGCAAGCGTTGGTAGCCTGTGGGTATCAGTCTCTGTGTGGTGTCCAGCATGACCGCGTCACCGCCTACCAAAACTCTTCGCCGGTTTTTCCGCACGCCTTTCAGGATGGTTCTAGCGGCAGCTTCGGGTGTGGTCATGGCAATTTTTTCGAACATGCTGGCAATCTCTTCTTTGTCGCCCATGTTCATGCTGCCCATGTCTCCCATGCGACTATTACGCGCGATGTTGGTCTTTACTCCACCTGGATGAACGCAAGTCGCGCTGACAAGGCCGCCCGCGATATCCAGCTCTTCACGTAATGATTCTGTAAATCCGCGAACAGCAAATTTTGCGGCGTTGTAGGCTGACTGGGTTGGAACACCGATAATGCCGAAAACGCTGGAGATATTGACGATATGGCCTTCACCTATTTTCTGGAGATGGGGAAGAAATGCCTTTGTACCGTATACGACACCCCAGAAATTGATATTCATCAGCCATTCAAAGTTTTCATAGCTCATGTTCTCGACGGTCTCACCCAGTCCCACACCGGCATTGTTCATGATGAGATTTACTTTTCCGTGTGTTGATACGGTATCTTCCGCGTATTGATAAACCGCATTTTTGTTGCTGACATCAACAACATGAGTGCTGATGTTGACGGCGTAGCCTGCCAGTAATTCGACCGTCTTCTCTAGGCTTTCTTCGCTGATATCAGAGATCGCTAAGTGGCAGCCTTCTTTTGCTAGAGCAATCGCCGTGGCTTGCCCGATGCCCGACCCGGCGCCAGTGATCGCCGCGACTTTTCCTGAAAATGATTTCATCGTTGCGCCTCTATATTGAGTGTGTTGCTCAGAAGTTTTTGGACGAGATTGCGTTTCGTTTTATGTAGGTTTGTCGTTTCGAATTTAAGGTGGCCATCATTCATTTTTCCATAACGAAGCGCCGGCAGGTCGTGAAGATAATCGTTGAGGTTTTGCCAAGGATCTTTGTTGCCTTGGCGTGGCAGGCGGTCATCAGCACGTTGAATGTAGCCAGAGCGAAGGTTGAGAAAGTTGACATCAGAGCCACACCCTTCCTCGTCGATAGGGGTCACCTTTTCTGCGCCTGTCTTGCGCATATGCTTGAGAAGCCGACAAACAAATTCGGAGGCAATATCTGCCTTGAGGGTCCAGGACGCGTTGGTATAGCCAAAGACCAGTGCCATATTAGGCACTTTTTCCAGCATTAAGCCTTTGTACATCATGGTGTTTGAGAGATTGACGTGCGTACCATCAACACGTAGCTCTGCGCCGCCCAACATTTGCAAATCCAGACCGGTAGCTGTGACGATAATATCGGCAGGTATCCAATCCCCAGATTCCAGTTTTATACCGGTTTTGGTGACATTTTTTATATGATCCGTCACCACGGAAGCCTTGCCTTCACGAAGCACCTTGAACAGATCCCCCTTGGGAACTGCGCACATTCGTTCCTCCCATGGGTTGTAGTGAGGTTGAAAATGCTTCATGTCGATATCCGGCCCCAGTTGTTTGCGAGCAGCGGCCAGCAGTAATCTGCGGATCGCTTTGGGCTTACGAATCGATAGGTTAAATACGGTTCTCTGCAGCAGGATATTGCGTGTGCGCGCCATGCGGTAAACAAGCATTTCTGGCAGTACTCGGCGCAGGTTTTTCGAGATGAGATCTTGCTCAGGGACGGAGGCAACATAAGTAGGGGAGCGCTGTAACATGGTGACATGCGCAGCGCGGTCGGTCATCGCGGGCACCAGTGTTACGGCGGTGGCGCCGCTGCCGATCACGACAACTCGCTTACCCGTATAGTCGTAGTTATCTGGCCAGTGCTGCGGGTGAATTACCTCGCCGCCAAAGCGATTGATTCCAGGAATTTTCGGTGTGTAGCCGGCGTCATAGTTATAATAACCGGTACAGTTGAGGACAAACCCAGCGGTGAAAACTTCTTCTTCACCGGTTTCCTCGTTCAACGCGGTAACCGTCCAGCGATTGAATTCGCTGCTCCAGTCCTCGGCAGTGACTTTCAGGCCAAAATGAATTTTCTTGTGGACCTGATGATGCTCAGCGGTTTCTTCGATGTAATTGCGAATAGAGGGGCCATCGGCAAGCATCTTGGTGTCTGTCCAAGGCCGAAAGTTATAGCCGAGTGTGAACATATCGGAGTCCGAACGGATGCCGGGATAGCGAAATAAATCCCAGGTGCCACCAACGCGCTTGCGTCGCTCAAGGATGCCATAGCGTAGATCTGGGCACTTGCGGCTTAGGTGACAAGCCGCACCAACGCCGGAAAGGCCCGCGCCAATGATCAGCACGTCGAGGTGTTTATGTTTCATGGTGTAAGTCTCCGATCGGTGGAGCGTATGTGATTTCCTTGCGGGTCAAGGTGCTGAAGAAAGTCCAGCACTGCTCCGGTAAAAATACTGTTGCGGTCACCCGCTACCATATGACCTGCTTGATGGATTACTCGGTACTTGGCATGTGGCACGAGGGCTAATAATTCCTGGGCTCCTGCTTCGCTGAGTACATCACTGTGATGGCCGCGGATGAGTAATATCGGTAATTTGAGTTTGCTTGCTGCAAGATTGAGTCGCGCTCGGCCGAACATGCCTTCATTTGCTTCAGGGATTACCGCATGATCAAGAAACGCAGGATCCCAGTGCCAATGGAGACGGCCATTAGCGTCCTGGCGGAGGTTTTTTCGCAAGCCCTGTGAGCTTGATTGTGCTTTTCGTGTTGGGTTATAGGCAGCCACGGCATCCTGAACCTGATCCAGAGAGTCGAAACCGTCAGGGTGGCGGCGCATGAACTCAATCACCCGGCGAACGCCTTTGGTCTCAAGCCGTGGGGCCACATCCACCAGTACCAGACCTCGACAGGGCAAGGGGGGCTCCTCCCCAAGGGTAAGCATGGCCGTCAGTCCGCCCATTGACGCTCCCACGATATAAGGTGATGTGGGAAGTGATTGGATGATGGCGCGGAGGTCTGATACCAGCGCGGTGCCGCTGTAATCCCCTTCAGGGCACCACTGGCTTTGACCATGACCGCGGGCATCAATGCAGGTAGCGCAGTACCCGGATCTGGCCAGAGCTGTTGCCGTGTGCGCCCAGGCATGACGGGTCAGTCCGCCGCCATGCAGCAAAAGCACCTGCGGTGACTTCGGGTCCCCGAACTGGGTTGCACTAAGAACCAACCCGCCGTTTCCCGGGAACTGTATATCCCTGCCAGATTCCGGTGAGTGCTTTGAATCGCTATAGGCAAGGCTTGCGAGGCTGTCGTGAGGATGCATCATTATAGGCATTTATTTATTTGGCCAAACAACCAAATATTAGCGTTTCTTCTACACAAAGAAAAGTCCTATTTGACGATATTGATGATCATTCAGCGGTGTGGCATACGGTGAGGACAGAAAAAAGCCCCCATAAAGGGGGCATGAAAGTGCGTTAGCACAAGGGGAATATATTAAAAATCTTTTACCGGCAAGAAGGTAAAAGTAAGGTCTACGCCGAGGGGCGGTACCTCCAATTCGACACCGGCCAAACCTATGCCAAGCAGATCAATGTTGGCTGGTATGACGAGAGAGTCAGGGTTGCGAACTTTTAGAATCAGGCGACCATCGTCAACAAAACGTAACGGCCCTTCCAAGGTGACTCCGGTTATTTTTTTACTGCGGATGTCATGCCCAAGTTCAATGATTAGTCGTGGTTCCAGTTCTGGTGCATCCACCATGAGATCAAACGTGGTGCTAAACCAGGGGCCATCAGGGGTTCGGGTGATATAGCCAGTAATGGGCTGATTGTTTTCATATGCCAAGCGAAGCACCAGGGGGCCGGTGTCTAACGGTATTGTGATTAATCCCAGTGCACGGGCTTCCAGAAACACACTCGTCGTTGGGAGAACAGTGGGGAAGACTTTGGCAATGACGGCGCCGGTGACTTCATTTGATGTCATTGGGTCGCTGTCGATGAGGCGTCGGTTGATGGTGACATCCGGCTCATACTGGCTTACCCCGGCTTGCAAGGCGCCTGACCCGACAAAGGCAAATTTCTTTTCCGGGCAATCGTCGCCTATACCACAGCCAATGTTGGCATGGGTTATTACTCCCGATTTGTTTTTTAGCCTAAGCTGTAGGTAGTTGGCATCGGCAATGGCACCGCCGTTACCATCGGGTACCGCACCTTGCTCGTTGTCATCGATACTAAGATTAGCGTTAACATCCGCAACCGGCAGAGAGCGTAACGACACACGGGTGATCCGGTCTTCTTCCCCTGTTACAACGAAGTGATTGGTTAGGTCTGGACCTCCTTCTCTAAGCTCTGGGGCTGAGGAACTGGACTGAGAGATTTGACGTGTTTGTAGCGGTGCACCATCGGTTGAACATATGGCATTGGTGCCACAAACAGGCGAGTTTTGCTCGGAGTGCAGGGTGTAGCGATAAAGCTCGCCAATCTGCCACGGGTTGTTCGGGAGAAACTCTATTCGCTGGGCAAGCACCTTGAGACGACCATTGATGGGGTCCCATGCGTTATTGTTGGTATCGAAGTGTTCAACAACAAAAGTCTGATCATTAACCGTGTCGCCGTCGATACTGCGGCTAAAGATGACTCGAATACTAAAATCCTTGAACATATTCGGTACAGGATAGAGCGGGTCGCTATTTTTACCTCCTACACATCGGCCATTGCGCCAAGTCTCTCTTTCGCCGGTAAGATCGACATCGGTTAACGCACAGGGGTAACCGGGAAAAACAGCAGCGACAAGTGGTGCACGTAGCTCATTGGTGCTGCCATTGGGAAGCACGAAGTCCGGTAGGCGGATGTTGAGTGTCTGGTCCTGGTTGAGCGGGTTTCCCTGCGTATCTCGGAGCAGGCTGGTGAGGGTGACCTCGACGTCTTTTCCGTGTTGAAGGATATCTCCTCCGATGATGATCGTGGCTCCATCGTGACGTATTGGGTACGTCTTTACTACATCATCAACAGAAACCTGTACGGCACCGTCAAGGAACACCGAAGCTGGGTCCAATGGTTTGTTGAAGTTCAGGATAACGGGGTCACCAGGTCTTGCATTGGGTTGGAATGTTTCCCCCGGTGCCCAAGACTGGAGCTGCAAGGGCTGTGTATCTTGGCTTGGGGTAGGCGCTTGGCGCTGGTTTTGATAGGCCTCCATGCGAAATGAGAGCAGGCCAGATGCCCTCTCTAAGCCCAGCACTTCAAGTTCAACCACACTGACCGCATCCAGTACCAGCACACCATCTTTTACAACGGCTAAACCCGCCACCTGCACATTTAGCAGATTCTGGCTGAGAGCCGCATTGGGTTCTTGACCTGCAGCTGTCATTGCTGCGTCCATATTAAGCAGGGCATAGCGGGGGACCGATGGGGAATCACTGAAAGGATTCGGGATCAGATACCCATTAGCGTCGCTGAGTATCGTGATGGTGACTTCACCGGTTTCTAGCCCGGACGGTATTTCGCCCAGTATATTGACGTCGACGGCGGTGCCTCGGAGTACGGAACCAGCGGGGACTCGCAGTGGAACGGCATCAGGAAAGTTGGGAGCAAAAGCCAGATCTGCTGCTAGATCCCCGCTCAACCCGGTAAATGATTCATCTCCCAATACAAAGGATTGTACTGGTACCTGATTGATCGGGTTGCCGGTTAAAGTTGACGCTAGTTCAGGTTGCTCAGCTCCAAGGCTGCCAACTTTGAGAACGGATGTAGCACGGGGAAGTGTCGTTTTCGGTACAAAAGTACGATTGTACACCGGTAACTGTTCACCGGTAGTCTGGGCGCGCAGCCCAGCAATCGTTAGTGTGTGTTCCACAGGTTGTAGATCTTGGTCAGGATCCAGTGTCAGGTAACGGCCCTGCAAAAATAGGGATGCGGGAACCAGCTTGCCGAGGTTGTCACGAAGTTGAACCGATCCGGTTTCGCCATATGCTGTGCTGGCTGGATCAACCGTCTGGTTAAACGACATCCTGAAGGTGCTCATGTCGTTGGGATGCCTGGCATCATCAATTGACTCTAGCAATGACGGTTGGTCTAAAGGAGTGGCTGAAAGCAGAGTGAAAGAGCCGCTTCCCATGCTTTGCGATGCGCCGGCCTGATTGCCTGCAGTCCGAAACCGAACGCGGGCCACAGAATTGTCATCAATGGCTCCTAAGCCACCATCGTTGACAACCAGATGGTACCCTTCAGCCGGAGCCAGCTGCGATTGAGGATACAGGGCCAGGCCTCTGCCATTGTCTACCACTTGATAGTCAACCATGACGGTATTCCCATCAGTATCACTGGCCAGCTGTAGGCGTGAGTCAATGTCATCAATAACCTCTTGCTCAAGTGCAGAGGAAAATCGCAGGATCACTGGCGCGGTAACTGGCACTTCTGTCTGGCCGGGATAAGGGTAAGAAAAAATTAGTGTCTCTGGTGTGCTCCAGGGATTGTTTACATCGCCCTGGTCGCCACCGCATCCGGTCAGAAGGGCTGCTATGGCGATCGCCAGAATAGTAAAAAACTGATGGATTGTGCTGGAATTATTATTCATTGCTCTTCTCCTGGTATTAATCGCATGCCTGTTGTTAAAACTTTAGCGACAGAGAGGCAGAAAATACGTTTATCTCACCATCAGCCCTTACCGTTTCATAAGAATCTGGATCGGTGGGAGAGTTGATGGAGGTCAATTCAAAATCAGCTTCATCCAGCATTTGATACTGGTAAGCGAAGGCGAGTTCTAATGGCATATCTATTATTGGTGCGCTGGCCAGACGGTAGCTGGCACCCACACCGAAAACCTTTTTATCGGTGTCAAGATAGTTAACATCCTGGGATCGGCTGGATTTTAAAGGTGAGTCCTCCAGGGCTGCGCCGGCAAAGAGTTTCATGGACTCCGACCACTGATAGCTAACGCCAATTCGGGGAATGGTGATGTCGTCAAACGCTAGATTAGCCTGATCGCGAATAGTATCGCCGGCAAACTCGCTTTCAAGCGCAGACCAATTGTGCTGCTCAATGCCTGCCGTCAATTCGAATTTGCCAACGGGAAGCAAAATGGCTGCGCCGAGAACTTCAGGTTGATAGGTATCAATTGTACTAAGCGCTAGGCTCAGGCCTGGTTCAGGGATAACTCCCGGCACAACCACATTGGCATCCACGGATACCTCATAGCTACTTTCCCCCCGCCAGAAAAGAGCCAGCTCCATCTTATCCATTCCAAAAGGCATGCACTCGCTTGTACCGCAAAACATTTCTCCAGAGCGGATATTGATACCTAGTGCCGGTGATAGGGATGGAGAGGCTTCCAGGGAAAGTTTTTCAGAGTCTGTGTTGCCGCCAAGGTCTGAAACTGCTTCCAGGTTGGCTTTGGCCTGGAGGGTAAGACGTGCTGATGCGCCGACGTCAATGCCCCTCAGGACGTTGCTGATAGCACCACCAAATGCGAGATAAAGTGGCTGAGACTCATAGCGTAGAAACTGCCCTTCCTGGCTGGTATTGGCCTGATAGGGCAATAGGTTGGACGAGTATTGGTCTACACCCACGTTCAGCCCAAAGTAAATGGGCTTGTCGATGCTGGAAATGCCGGCGACGCGGCTTTTCAAGCCAATTAATAGTAGTTCGGAACTGGTATCAGAGAGGATATCATTCTCTCGCTCCAAAGGGTCTGTTCCTCCCAGTGATTTGGCACGTAATTCCTGGTCGCCATACTGCACAATGACTCCCAGTTCGCCCTCCGGGGAGCGGGCCATGGCGGCCGGGTTGTAGTACACCGACCAGCTGTTGGATGCAAAAGGACTGAATGCCAAGGCAGAGCCAGCATTCATTGGGCCTAGCCCATAAGTGCTCGCTCCGTCGCCAGCACCGCCAATGGCCAAGCCGGGTGAGAGCAATGCTGTAGTGCACGTGAAGAAAAGGAGAGGTAACCGTTTTGTTTTTTTCGCAGGCATTTCAGGCTCCTAAAGGGGGCTGTTCTGGTTATAGATGGTGAGTTGTTCTGATTTTCTGTTTGTTTGGTTAAACAACCAATATTGGTCTCAGGCTTAGCTGTCTGTGTCCATGACTGTAATGACGTTGTGCTCTGGCGCTCCGGTAATGTCACACATTAATGCGTGACGCCCAGTCGTCGTCTATGACGAGATGCCGTGTTCTGTTGCTGACCAGGCATGGGTTATCGAGTGGTGTAACGCCTCCTGGGCAGCGCTAAAGCGCACGGTCAACTGGATCTGGAGAGCTCTGCTGGCGTGACATGTACAAGCAGGCTCCACACTTTCTCTGGCACAGTCACTGAGAATTGTTATCTGTTTGTTTTGCCGAAATGCCCTTCTCTGGCGGCGGGGATGTGTGGCTCACAGGCTTGTCTCCCGCCGTCGTGTCTGCTGGGAGTGTGCCCGGCCAGTACACTGAACCGGTAGTGATCCATCGGTAAATGCTTGGCTCGCCACAGCATTTCCAGAGAGGTAGAGGGCCGCAGCATTGGCGCGTCACCATGATGGTCGAAGTAATAACTGTTCGACAGCGCGCAGTTGTGGTTAAGGAACACGGTGTTTTGCTGGCGTTTCTGGATATTGCGGAAATACGCGTCATGGACGGACTGACGTATTTCCACTTGGCTGGCTCCACGTCGGTTGGCTTCGCGAATACAGCGAGAGAGGTGGATGGCATTCCCTTCGACCATCTTGAAGTAAGAGGTGCCGATAAGGGCATAGGGACCGAGCATGATGTAAAAGTTCGGGTAGCCCGGAATGGTCAACCCTTCATAGGCCTGGTAACGGTAGTCATGCCAGAAATCGCCCAAATTGATGTTGTTGCTGCCGATGACGTCGAACGAGGGAATATTTCCTTTCTCGAAGGTTTTGTAACCGGTGGCGAGGATCAAGGTATCGATACGCCGTGAGCGGCCGTCCTGGGTGGTGATGCCGCGGGACGTAATACGCTTGATCGGGGTCGTGACAAGCTCAACGTTGTTTCGGGCAAAGGTTCGGAAATAGTCGTTGGAAAACGTTGGCCTTTTGCACCCGAAGCCGTATTTCGGTGTCAGTGCTTGCCACAGGTCCTGGCGGTTGGGCAGCTGTTCGCGCAGGTTGTTTATGCCCGCCTTTTCACACATGCGAACCAGCCAAGGGGCCTGCCGGTAATATATTGCGGAAAGCACCATCAGGGTTTCGCTGACGGTGTCGGTAGCGCCGCGAAGGCTGCGTTGCAAGCCCGGTACGGTTCGGAACAATACCTTGAGCCAGCCAGGCAGAGTCTGATCCGGCTTCTTCAGCACCCAGATGGGGGTGCGCTGGTAGACGTCAAGTTGACGAGCCTGGCGGGCAATTTTCGGAATCAGTTGCACTGCAGTGGCGCCAGTGCCTATTACCGCTACTCGCTTGTCACTAAGATCAAGGTCATCTGGCCAGCGTGCAGTGTGAATGACATTGCCCTGGAACGTATCAAGCCCTTCAATATCTGGCATCTTGGGTGATATCAAACCGCCACAGGCCGAGACAATATGGCGTGCACTAAGTCGCCTGCCATCCGTAAGATCGATCAACCAGACATGGCTGTCGAGATCAAAACGGGCGCTAGCGACTTCGACACCAAAGCGAATCAGTGGGTAGATGCCATACTTGCTTGTTACCTGTCTTGTATACTGGTAAAGCTCGTTTCCCGGCGCAAAAACGCGAGACCAATTTGCGTTTTGTTCGAAGGAAAATGAATAGGTAAACGAGGTAATGTCGACAGCGATTCCCGGATAACGGTTGTCGCGCCAGGTTCCTCCCACATCCTTGCTTCGCTCAAGGATCAAGATATCTTTGATGCCATCGGCACGCAGCTGGATTGCCGCACCAATTCCAGAAATTCCCGCGCCGATGATAATGACTTCATGATCAGGAGTAACGCTGGGACGAGGGTTATGGATTGCAACAGCAGCCATATTCATGATGCAACCTCAACTATGGCGCTATCGCTAGCATTGACCGTTTGGGATGGGGCTTTGCCGACGTTATTGCTGGTCAGATACTTTCCCAGAATTCGGACGATGGTAGGGAAGTCCTGCTTTGCCTCTGGTAGCAAAAAGGTGAATACGGGCCACACGTGCGGCATATCATCGCGCTCCAGAACCTGCACGGGCACCCCCGCATCTCGCGCGCATTGTGCTGCTGCATGGGTATCGTCGCGCAGACACTCTTCGCTACTGACAGTGAAAAGTAGAGGGGGCAAGCCGGTGAAATCCGCGGTGATTGGTGAGGCATACGGGTGAGCGGGGTCCGCGCCGGCCAGATAGATATCCGTTGCCACCTCAATCATGCCATGGGAAAGCATGGTATCGCTGTCGCTATTCGCCTGTCTGGACATCAGGGTGCCTCGCGCATCCGATGCCGGCGAAATGGCGAGGGCGCAAGCCGGCATTTTCAGCAGCTGATCACGGGCACGCAGCAATGTGACTAACGTCAGGTTGCCTCCCGCAGAGTCTCCTGCAATGACCACAGGGCGAGGGTCTGCGATCAGTTCACGATACACATTAAAGGCGTCATCCGTTGCTGCCGGGAAGGGGTGCTCAGGGGCTAGTCGGTAATCCGGAAGAAAGACCCGCGCATTCAGGGCGTGAGCCAAACGGCCACAAAAGTGGTGATAGGTATCAAGCCGCCCGCCGATGAAGGCGCCACCATGCAGGTAGAGTATGGTGATTTGTGGGTCTGCGGTGCCTAGCCAGTGGCCAGCTATTCCTGCAACCTTGCCTCGCTTGAGTCGCACTCCGCGTGGCAGCAGAGAGGGGGCCAAAGGCGCGTTCATCACCCTGCGAAGATGTCTTACCAGTTTGTCCGGGTCGCGTATATCACGCTTCATGCCGGCGCGAAAAAGTAGCTTCAAAATTGTTGTAGGAATGGAGGCCATATTGAATTCCTTGCGTGTTCCGTTTCCTCAAATGCGGTTTAATCAGCCAGCATTCTGTAAGCTTCGCCAATTGCGCGGGCGTATAGTCGTGGCGTCAGGCGTTTCAACCGCCAGGCAAGCCGGCCGTCAATTTGTGGCAGCATGTAAAGCTCACCTCGATCAAGGGCACTGAGGGTCTGTCGGGCCACCTGGTCGGCGTTGGTGAGGGCATAGCGGGTCATCGCTGAACGGGCAAAGTCACGGCGACGTTCAGGCAGGCGCCCATTCTCGACGATATTGGTCGGGACCACGGTTGGGCACAGGGCCGTGATTTTTACGCCGGTTCCGGTCAGTTCAGAAGACAGCGTTTCGGACAGGGCCAGTACCCCTGCCTTGGTGACGTTGTAGGCGGCCATTTCCGGGGCGGACCCGAATGCGGCAGCAGAGGCCACATTGATGATGCCTCCATAGCCCAGATCGCGAAGCTGAGGGGCAAAATAATGGCAGCCGTGAATAACTCCCCATAGATTGACGTTCATGCACCAGTGCCAATCTTCAAGTGACACCTCGCCGATTGGGCCACCGAGGCCGACGCCGGCGTTGTTGATTACCAGGGTTACCGGCCTGCCGAGCAAAGGCTCGGCATTTTCCGCCAGGTATGCCATCTGTTTTTCATCGCCGACATCACACCCCAGGGCTACCGCGTGAGTACCGAGTGCTCGCAGGCTGATCGCCACCTGTTCGGCGCGCTCTTCATTGATATCGACACACAGTACCGAACCGCCTCGACGGGCAACTTCGTAAGCAAAGCTACGACCGATGCCGCTACCCGCCCCGGTGATGACAGCTGCCGCCTGAGTTGACGGGTGCAAGGGTTTCTTTTTCATGCCTGCCCCCATGCGGGTTCAGGTTGTGGCGTTTCGAATGTACCGTGTACATTGTTGGCTCGGTGGTCTCTGAGCGCTTGATAGGCCTTATGAGGGTCGCCAGTTCTTTCGTAGGCGCGTTTCCAGATCCGGATTACATCACGGTTATCGTCATCCCACGGGTGGAAAGTGGGGGAGAAATAGGGGGGCACGCCAGCGAGTACCTTGGAAAGAATGCCGGGACGCCAGAACAGGACTTTGGTCATTTTGGCGGCGGACCACAAATTCAGAATTTGACGATCCTTGTAGAGCAGATAGGTCTGGTTGCCGATCATAATGGGGAAGCCCAGGGCAATGGCCAGTAGCATGCCACTGATACGCAGTCGGTAACTGCGGTAGCCACCACCACTGGCATCGACGAAGACGTCATAACTGACGCTCTTGTGCTCGGTTTCTTCGACAAAGTGCCAGTAGAGCATGGCACGCAAATCCGGGTGGGTTTCGTCAAACAGCTCCGGGTGCTCAAGCAGTACCGAGGAAATAATGGCCGTGAAATGTTCAAACGCCGCTGCGATGGAGCTCTGCATATCGTCACTGAGGCGGTGTTGGAGTTGCTTACGGATCAGCTTGAACACGCCTTCAACCTTGTCGATGGGAACCCCGTGTTGCACGCCGATGGCGTTCATTTCATCGTGCTCACGAGCATGAATGCGCTCCTGACGAATGAATTCTTTAGCTGCGTTCAGCACTTCTGGATCGTCAAGCTTGCCAAGCTGCCGTCTTGCAGAATTCATCACCCAGCGTTCACCGTCGGGGACGGCGGCGAGAATGGCATTCATCCAGTGAGTGGACCACGGGTCGTTGCGAAACCAGTGGCGGGCCACGTTTTCGATGTTCATGGGAAAGTGAATGTCACGGGTTACAACCTCGTCGTAACCAATCTTGCGGTTTGCCAGAGCCATTGGATCGCTCCCAAGTAAAGTGCATTCATTGGACTTTATTTGTATGACCAACCAAATTCAAGATTGTAAGGTAAACAGCGTGTTTTTATCTGTATAGATCGAGTAGTGCCATCGGCCAGGAAGGCTGGGCCGACTTTAAAAGGAATGCTAGAATCAAAGGCTTATAGTATGGGAGTGGCTTGTGGGAAGAAAGAAAAATCAGGTAACACCGGTAGCGCAAACGGATCGAGAGTTTGTGCTCGGTGCTGCGGCACGTCTATTTCGTCAAAAGGGGTTCGATAAAACCACCGTTAAGGAAATTGCCGAAGCTTGTGACATGTTGCCTGGCAGCCTGCATTACCGTTACCCCTCCAAGGAAAGCATCCTGGTAGACCTGATGCGTCTTGCGCTTGAGCAAGCCTCCACAGCTTTGTCTGAGGCTATTCGGGGGGAGAGTGAACCACTTGAGCAGTTGCGCCAGGGCATTAATGCTCACCTTGAGTTACTGGTCGGCGGTTCGGATATGGTCTATGTGCTACTTTTTGAATGGCGCTCCTTGCAGGGCCAGTCACGCAAGGAAATGATTGATCTACGAGACAGATACGAACTTCTTTGGTCTGCTATGATCCAATCCTTGTCCTTTCAAAACCTGATTCGTGCGGATGTAGATCGTGACCTTTTGCGCCTTATCGGCTTGGGAGCGTTAAATTGGGTCGCAACATGGTTTAACGAGGGCGGGCGGTATACCGTAAAAGATATCGGTGACTTTGTGTGGGTGGTAATTAAAGACGGTGTGCTCAAGCGCTAGACGATCTATTGAATGAGAAGTCATGACCAGCGCTGATTGCTGACTGTCGGCACGGCTTATGTGCCCGTCCTTTGTCTGTACTGATCAGGAGTCTGACCAAACCAGCGTTTAAACGCCCGTCTGAAGCTGGCAGTGTCATGATAATTCAACAGTGTAGCGGTTGCTTCGACCGAGAGCTGACTCTCGCACAAATAGTTTGCTGCTTGCCTGGATAGCACTTCATCGCGAATCTTTCTGAAGCTGCTGTTTTCTTTCTTGAGCTTCCGTGCAAGGGTGCGTTTGCTCATGAAGAGGGAGGCGGCGGCTTCATCTTCACTCAGTGTCCCGGGTGGTCGGGAAAACATCATTTTCTGTAGCCGAGTCCGATAGTCCGGTTCAGGGTTCTCAAGGCGCGCAAGCATGGATTCGCACTGCTGAAAGGCCAGATGATAGCTTTCATGATTGGCTGATGCGTTCGGCTTTCGACATAACTCCATTGCTAATCTTAGTTTGAAGTGATCGCAGTCGAAGTAAACTTTGCCTGGTAAATACTCCCGGTACATGTCCTGGTAGACGGGGGCTGGATGGGGGAAATGAACCTCTGATTCATACAATGGGCGACCTACGATGAACTCGCCAATTTCAAAAAAAGCCTTGATCACAGTATCTGCCAAGCAGCGCTCCACGTCGTTGTCCATTGCTACCTGAAAGCTCACAACACATTCCAGATAATCCTCAGTGTTTTGCAAGTTCACCTGAATAAAGCTTGCTCGCGTAGGCAGGAAAGTGTGAACGGCTTGCAGCGCGGTATAAAGGTCGGGGCTGCTGTTAGCAACAAAGCCCATCACCCCATGGGTTGCCGGGGTGAGGCGCCTGCCCAACCGCAAGCCGAACTCTGGTTTACCGGATAGATCCAAAGCATTACGCAAGATCTGGATCTGTTGGGTTGCGGTGAGTCGACTCTCATCTTTGAGTAATTGCGTAACATCCACATCTGTTTTGCGCAGGAGTCGGGGCAGCTCTCGTGCACTCAGACCAAGTTCACGGGCGATAAGGCGTGAGTAGTTCGATGGGATATCAGCATCCACGCTTTGCAAGCTATCACTCTGCGTAGTTATTGCCATTAGCCTCTCCTCGGAAAGTCATTACTGTCTTTAAATGTCCCTGTCCTGTCAAGAAATGTCCTCGCTGGCATGCCGCTATATAGCCAATCTTCAGGTTAGACATAAATACTAGGAGACGCGCTGTGGGAAAAATTATCTTTATTGAACATGACGATACCGAGCATGTGACGGAATTCAGGGCGGGTTCTACGCTTATGCAAGTTGCGGTTGATAACGCCGTGCCAGGTATCGATGGTGATTGTGGCGGCGAGTGCGCCTGTGGTACCTGCCACATGATTGTTGCCGATGAGTGGTTCGGCAATACCGGAACGGTTGGTGACGCGGAAGAACAGATGCTGTCCATGACCCCGGAGCGGGCGAGAACCTCGCGTCTGGGCTGCCAGGTAGAAATTACTGAGGCGATGGACGGTATGACCGTGCATTTGCCTGAATTCCAGATGTAAGCAGGGAGAAAGCTATGTCAACAAAAACAAGCTCAAGCAACAGTTTGCAGACCAAGGTTTTCAACGTTTCGTCGAAAGTGGTGCCAATGCATTTTCAGATTAAAACCATGAAAATGTTGATGAAGGCAAAGAGAAAGGCCGTGGGTTCTCGCTCCACACAAATGGAGTTTGTCGAAACTCCCCTGCCTGATGTTAGCACCTTGGCACTGGAAGATATCGACACCAGCAACCCTTTTCTGTATCGACAAGATCAGTGGCGCGCCTATTTTAAGCGGTTACGAGATGAAGCTCCGGTACATTACCAGAAGAACAGTCCATTCGGGCCTTTCTGGTCAATAACGCGCTATGAAGATATTTTGTTCGTCGACAAGAGCCATGAACTGTTTTCCTCTGAGCCGCAAATTATTCTGGGTGATCCACCGGACGGACTATCGGTGGAAATGTTTATCGCCATGGATCCGCCCAAACATGATGTACAGCGCCGAGCGGTGCAGGGCGTCGTTGCTCCGAAAAACCTTAAAGAAATGGAAGGGCTGATTCGTTCTCGTGCGGCGGAAGTGCTAGACAGCTTGCCTCTGGATAAACCTTTCGATTGGGTGCCGGCGGTGTCCAAAGAACTGACTGGCCGTATGCTCGCTACGTTGCTGGATTTCCCTTATGAGGATCGTCACAAACTCGTTGAATGGTCTGATCGTTTGTCTGGCGCGGCATCCGCCACGGGTGGAGAATTTACCGACGAAGATGTCATGTTTGATGACGCGGCAGATATGGCGAGGGCGTTCTCCAGGCTGTGGCGAGACAAGGAGGCGCGACGTGCTTCCGGCGAAGAACCCGGTTTCGATTTGATCAGTATGCTGCAGAGCAACGAAGATACAAAAGACCTGATCAATCGGCCGATGGAGTTTATCGGGAATCTGGCGCTGCTTATTGTTGGTGGAAATGATACCACTCGCAACTCGATGAGTGGTGGCGTGCTGGCTTTGAATCAGTTTCCCGAGGAATTTAGAAAACTGAAGGCAAAACCGGAGTTGATTCCGAATATGGTTTCGGAAATCATCCGTTGGCAAACCCCGCTGGCCAACATGCGCAGGGTTGCGACACAGGACGTTGAGCTTCGTGGCCAGACCATCAAGAAAGGGGACCGGGTTTTAATGTGGTATGCCTCAGGAAATCGGGATGAACGCAAGTTTGAAAACCCCGATCAACTTATTATTGATCGCAAGGATGCACGCAACCATATTTCTTTTGGTTACGGTATTCACCGTTGTATGGGCAACCGCCTGGCCGAATTGCAATTGCGGATTTTGTGGGAAGAACTGCTCAAGCGCTTCGAAAATATCGAAGTGGTCGATGAGCCGGAGCGTGTACAGTCGAACTTTGTGCGCGGTTATTCGAAGTTGATGGTCAAACTGACGGCAAAAAATTAATGAAAGGTTTGACCAGTCTGGCGACTGAACAATTCGATTATATCGTTGTTGGCGCTGGCTCAGCAGGGTGCGCGGTAGCCAATCGTTTGTCTGAGAGTGGCCTCTATACGGTGTTGCTACTCGAAGCCGGGCCCCAGAGTCGCCGAAACCCTTTCGTCAACACGCCTCTTGGATTTTTGCAGTTGATGTTCAGTCGCCGTTTCAACTGGCAGTTCTATACTGAACCACAGCGCCACATGTATGGTCGCTCGTTGTTCCAGCCGCGGGGCAAGATGCTTGGCGGTTCGAGTGGGATTAACGCCCAAGTCTATATCCGTGGTCACGCCAGGGACTACGACGAGTGGGCACGGCAGGGGTGTAACGGTTGGTCATACGCCGAGGTGTTGCCGTATTTTCGTAAGTCAGAACATTACGAGCCTGAGATGGTGCCGGGTACCGCAGGCTTCCACGGTCAGGATGGGCCTCTCAATGTGGCGGAGCGGCGTTATACAAACCCGTTGAGTACGGCGTTTGTCGAGGCATCAGTACAGGCGGGGTATCGACGCAATCGGGACTTCAACGGCCCTGATCAGGAAGGCGTCGGCTATTACTACACCTATCAGAAGGATGGTTCCCGTTGCAGTAATGCGCGTGCTTATCTTGAGCCTGCTGAGGGTCGATCTAACTTGACCATTCGCAGCGATGCACATGTTACCCGCGTGCTGTTTGATGGGGCTCGCGCTATTGGTGTCGAGTATCGCCACGCAAAAAGTTTGGTTAGAGCTCATGCCAAGCGGGAGGTTATCCTATGCGGCGGTGCATTCAACTCGCCACAACTGCTTATGCTGTCAGGTGTCGGCCCCCGCGAGGAGCTTGCTCGACATGGCATTGAGCTGCGTCATTCGCTGGAGGGGGTGGGGCGTAATCTTCAAGATCATGTTGACGTTTTTGTACGGGTCAGATCGCGAAGCCGACTGGGAATATCGATGCATCCGAGCTATTGGTTGAAGGGGGGGCGGGCCTTAATGCAATACCTGAGCGGTCGTCGAGGTGTGCTGTCTAGCAATGGCGCTGAGGCAGGCGGATTCATCTGCTCCCAAGAAGAGCAACCGATACCTGATCTGCAATTGCACTTTGGGCCAATGCTGTACGCTGATCACGGCCGTGACATGAAAATTGCAATGAGTGGCTATGGCTACATTGTAATGATCTATGGGCTCAGGCCCTTGTCCCGGGGCCGCATTGGTTTACACAGTGCTGATCCGCTCGCTGCACCATTGATTGACCCCAATTACATGGCTGACCCTGCCGATGTCGAACAACTCATTCGTGGTGTTCGGCTTGTTCGTAATATTTTGTCCCAGCGTGCACTTTATTTTCATCAGGATGTAGAAATTTCACCAGGGCTGGAAATACAGGATGACGCGAGTCTCACCGAGTGGGTGCGCCGTAATGGTGAGTCCGCATACCACCCGGTCGGCACTTGTAAGATGGGGATTGATCATATGGCAGTGGTCGACCCTCGTCTCCGTGTGCGTGGCTTGCAGTCGTTGCGGGTAGTTGATGCGTCTATCATGCCAACCCTGGTTGGCGGAAATACCAATCAGCCGGCGACCATGATTGGAGAGAAAGGGGCAGATATGATACTTGAGGACGCCGCGGTGGCTGGATTTTAGGCATCATGTGTTTAGCTCGGATGATGTTGCAAGTTATAGTTATTCATGAATTTTTTGTGGGTAACTCGGTTTCAGTACGCATAGAAAGAGACAGGTTATGATTAACAAAAATAAAGAGGTCACCGTCATTATTGGTGGTGGACACGCAGCAGGAACACTTTTGACCGCCTTGCTGCAAAAAAAATACCCTCACAAAGTGGTTATGGTTAGCGAAGAGCTGCACCCTCCCTATCAGCGACCGCCCTTGTCCAAGAATTATCTCGCGGGGGAGGTTGATAAGGCGTCTTTATACCTTAAACCGCCTTCAATCTACGAGAAAGCGGGGCAGCAATTACAGCTCGGCGTGCGCGTAGAACAGATTAACAGAGACGACAAAAGCCTCATTTTGTCAGATCAAAGCACTTTAAAGTACGACCAACTGGTCTTGGCCACTGGCTCACATGTCCGCCGTCTTAACGTG
The DNA here is from genome assembly GCF_019431375.1 of Alcanivorax sp. NCBI lineage: Bacteria > Pseudomonadati > Pseudomonadota > Gammaproteobacteria > Oceanospirillales > Alcanivoracaceae > Alcanivorax > Alcanivorax sp. Next base: position 1,945,139 of record NZ_CP080267.1, on the reverse strand, counting down.
CGGGGTTCAGACTTGAAAGGTATTCATTATTTGCATGGTATCGAGGACACAGATGCCCTGCGTCGTGAGCTAGTACCCGGCAAACGCCTGGTTATCGTGGGGGGCGGGTATATCGGACTTGAAGTGGCTGCCAGTGCGACTAAGCAAGGTGTTAAAGTTACTGTCTTGGAAGCTGCCGAGCGCTTAATGCAGCGTGTTACTGGGCCAGAGATATCTGAATTTCTCTACGCCAAACACACGAGTGCAGGAGTCGATGTTCGTCTGGGGGCGGCCGTAATTGGTTTTGAATCAGATGATCAAGGGTGCGTGAATGGTGTGACCTTGGCCGATGGGGGTAAGGTGTCAGCGGACATCGTTCTCGTTTCGATTGGTGTCATACCAGAAACGGCCTTGGCTGAAAATGCTGGCCTGCTTTGCGATGATGGCGTTGTCGTCGATGAATTTACCCGCACCGATGACCCAGACATTCTGGCGATAGGAGATTGTACCCGCCATCATAATCTGTTCTTCGACAAAAGGCAGCGTCTTGAATCAGTCGCTAACGCTGTTGAGCAAGCTCGTACGGCGGCAGCTACACTTATGAGTGAAGAAAAGCCCTACGATAGCCCTCCCTGGTTCTGGTCGAACCAGTATGATGTTCGTTTGCAGATGGTAGGATTGTCCCAAAATCATGACCAGCGTGTACTGCGTGGCAGTATCCTTGACAAGGAATTCGCAGTTTTCTATCTATGTCTTGGTCATGTTATTGCTGTTGATGCAGTCAATTTTCCAGTTGCATTCATGGTGGGTAAACAGTTGGTTAAACTGCGCAAGAGTGTCAGCGCTGAAGTGTTGTCTAATCCGAATATCGAACTGAAGTCTTTAATCTGAAGCACTGCAAGAATTGCTATCTCCAATAGTCTCGATGACGACTTGTGTCAACGGAAACCGTATCCGGTACCGAAGGTCGATCTGAGCAATCAAGTGGCGTGGACATGGTCGATATACAGCTTTATTCGTTGGGTGTTAACGACAACGTAGCTATGTGTAGAGATGCCGCAAGCCCAAGTGGGGCGGTCAAGCATCGCTCAGCGGTAGTTCCCACTTGGGCGGGTAAGGCGGTGGGTCGTTTACATCTGCACGGGCTCGCAGATGAACGGCGAGCATGTTGCACCAGACTTTGAGATAGCGGTCAAAGAGCGTTTTGTCGGCAACGATGTGCAAATCCTGCGCCATGCCGCGCAACAGCCATTGCGTCAACATCATCATCGAGCGCACATCGGTGTCTTCACTAATGGCCTCCAGATAATGGTCTGCCGCGTTACCGACGATGAAGTAATTGGAAGTCCAGACACGTTGCAAAATGGATGCAAGCTCAGGGTCATGTTGGCTGGCTGTCAATAGTTGCATCAACGGGATAAATTCCGGCTGATCGAAAACATTCTTCCATGCACCAAAGATAAGGGCTTCTAGTCGATCTTCAGATCCATGGAGTTTGGCGATGGCTTTACCCAGCTGAATATAGTGCTGGCGAATTAAATGCTCAGCTGCCGCAGCGATCATGTCTGCTTTACTAGAGAAATGGTGTAGTGGGGCGCCCCTAGATACGCCAGCGATGTTGATAATGCGACTGACGGTGGTGCCAGCGAATCCATCCTTCTCTAGACAGGTGAGCACTGCCTGAATGATGCGTTCCCGCATGGCGTCGCTACGTTGTTCCTGGGTGCGTCGTTGAGCATTCATCGCGTTCTCTGTCTATTACTGAGCATGGTCACTGGGATGCAGAGGCCTGATTCTAAATGATAAATGGATTGTAGCGTAGCTCGCCAATAAACAAGTTGAACGTACGTATTGTAAGTTATAAAGTCTTGCCATTGTTCCTGAATCAACGTTGGAAGCCTGTAATGAGTGATGTGCATGTACCGGCGGCTGTATCGCCGATGATCCCCCGTACTCTCTTCAATGAAGACCATGAGGCGTTCCGCGCCACAGCAAGGCGTTTCTTCGAGACTGAAATCTCCCCTTACCACGAGAAGTGGGAGGAGCAGCAACATATTGATCGTGAACTGTGGAACAAGGCGGGGGAGCTGGGGCTGCTGTGTCCAACGATGCCTGAAGAGTACGGCGGCTGCGGCGTTGACCGTCTCTATTCGATGATACTGATGGAGGAGCAGGCGAGGGTGGGGGATTCGGCCAGCGGCTTTGCCCTGCACTCGGACATTGTTGCCAACTACATCAACAACTTTGGTTCCCATGAACAGAAAAGCCAGTGGCTGCCCAAAATGGCCACCGGTGAAGCGGTCACTGCCGTGGCCATGACCGAGCCGGGTACCGGTTCCGATCTTCAACGTATCAAGACCACGGCCACCCTTGAGGGCGATCACTACGTGGTAAATGGCTCGAAAATCTTTATCACCAACGGTTACCTCTGTGACATGGCGGTGGTGGCGGTGCGTACCGGGCCGGCTGAGCTGGGTGCACAAAGTGTGTCCCTGATGATTATTGAGGCGGATCGCGAGGGCTTCTCCAAGGGCAAGCCGCTGAAGAAAGTCGGCATGCGCGGGCAGGACACCTGCGAGTTGTTCTTCGACAACGTCAAGGTGCCCAAGGAAAACCTGCTGGGTGCCGAGGGCATGGGTTTCATTGCCTTGATGAAGGAGCTGGCCTGGGAGCGGATGATGATCGCCATCATCTGTTCGTCGGCTGCCGAGCATGCGCTGGCAACCACCGTGGAATATGTGAAACAGCGCCAGGCGTTTGGCAAGCCGGTGGCGGCATTCCAGAACACCCGCTTTGAATTGGCCGAGATGCGTTCTGAAATCCAGATTGCACGGGTCTATGTTGATCGCTGTATGGAGCTGGTGGTGAAGAATTCCCTGTCGCCCGAGGCTGCCTGTGCGGCCAAGTACTGGGTATCCGATTTGCTCAGCAAGGTGGTTGACCGCTGTGTGCAACTGCATGGTGGCTATGGCTACATGCTCGAGTATCCGATCGCCCGAGCCTACATCGACACCCGTGCCAACCGCATCTACGGCGGCACCAACGAAATCATGAAAGAACTTATTTCACGCTCTATCTGAGGATTCTCGACCCTGCACGGCATGTGTGCCCTGTATTGAAAAGAGGAAAGTATCATGGCAGAACTTCGTTTTGATGATCGTGTAGCCATTGTCACCGGTGCCGGGGGCGGGCTGGGCCGGCAGCATGCCCTGACCCTGGCCGCGCGTGGCTGCAAGGTGGTGGTTAACGACCTGGGTGGCAGCGCCCACGGTGATGGCAAGTCGTCGTCTGCCGCAGACAAGGTGGTGGATGAGATCCGGGCCATGGGAGGGGAGGCGGTTGCCAACTATGACTCGGTGGAAAACGGCGAGTCGATAGTACAAACCGCGTTGGATAGCTTCGGCACTGTGGACATCGTGGTCAACAATGCCGGCATCCTGCGTGACGTCAGTTTTGCCAAGATGTCGAAGCAGGACTGGGACTTGGTGTTGAAAGTCCATCTGGAAGGTTCCATGAGCGTCACCCATGCGGCTTGGCCGATCATGCGTGAGAAGGGCTATGGCCGCATCATCATGACGACCTCGGCAGCCGGCCTCTACGGTAACTTTGGTCAGGCCAACTACTGTGCTGCCAAGTTGGGTCTGGCCGGGCTGGCCAACTGTCTGGCGGAGGAAGGTCGCAGCAAAAACATTCATGTGAATACCATTGCGCCGATTGCGGCCTCTCGGCTGACTGAAACCATCATGCCGCCGAATTTGCTGGAAAACCTCAAGCCAGAAGCGGTCAGTCCGCTGGTGGCCTGGTTGTGCCATGAAAAGTGCGAAGAAACCAAGGGTATCTTCGAAGTGGGTGCCGGCTTCATCAGCAAGTTGCGCTGGGAACGTAGCCAGGGCAATAGCTTCCCCCTTGGCAAGGCCTTCAGTGTTGATGATGTAGCGCGTCGTTGGGGCAAGATCACCGACTTTACCGATGCGGAGCATCCATCCAATGTCAACGAATCCTTCTCGCCGATTCTCGACAACATCAACAACCCGTCACTGGGCGGCAACGAATTCATCGATCTGGATGTGGCCAGCAAGGAAAGCCTCGAGCTGGAATCGTCCTATGATGAAAATGACCTGTCGTTGTATGCCCTAAGTGTGGGCGCCGCACGTGATCCGCTCGACAAGGATGAACTGAAGTTCGTCTACGAGCTGGGTGGCAATTTCCAGGCGTTGCCCACCTATGGCGTCATGCCACAGATCGGCGCGATGCTAAAGGCAGCAAAAGAAGGCGCGCTGGCTCTGCCAGGGATGAACTTTGGCTTCGACCGGTTGCTGCATGGCGAGCAATACACCGAAATCAAGCGGCCACTGCCGCCCCATGCCAAGCTGAAACATACCTTCAAGTTCAAGAAGGCGCTGGACAAGGACCCGAACGCGGTGGTCACCTTCGCCATTACCTCCACCGACGAGAATGGTAACGAGGTGGCCTACAACGAGATGACCTCGTTCGTGAAAGACGCCGGCGGCTGGGGCGGTGAGCGGGGCGATTCCGGCGAGATCAATGTGCCGCCCGCACGTGAACCGGATGCGGTGATCGAAGAGAAAACCGACGCCAACCAGACGCTGCTGTATCGCCTGTGCGGTGACTGGAATCCGCTGCACGCCGACCCGGCGTTTGCCAGGGCGTTCGGTTATGACAAGCCGATCCTGCATGGGCTGTGTACCTTCGGTTATGCCGGACGCCATGTCATCAAGGCGTTCAGCAATAACGATGGCCGTTATTTCAAGAGCATCAAGGTGCGCTTTGCCAAGACGGTATTTCCGGGTGAAACCCTGGAAACGCGCATGTGGAAGGAATCCGATAACCGCATCATCTTCGAAACCTGGGTGAAAGAGCGTAACGAGGTGGTGCTGAAGAATGCCGCCATCGAGTTGTTCTCGGAGATTCCGGCAGAAGCGCCGGTGCCGGAACAGGTGTCCGCCGAGGAAGTGTCTGCGCCGCAGGTGGAGCAGGCGGTGACGCCTGACGATGTGTTCGCGGCGGTGGCGACCTACATCAAGCAGAAACCGGAACTGGTTGATCAGACCGGTACCAGCTTCCAGTTCGAGTTCAGCAATCCGGATCAGCAGTTCTTTATTGATCTGAAAAATGCACCAGGCGCGGCAGGGCCTGGCACGATCGACAAACCGGACGTGACTCTGGCGCTGGACAGCGAGCATCTGGCGACCGTGTTTGGTGGCGATCTTGCGGCGGTGCAGAAACTGTTCTTCGGTGGCGAGCTGAAAATTTCCGGCAACGTGATGGCGTCCAACAAGTTGACCGTGTTGCAGGACATGGACCCGAAACTGGCCGAGCAGGCGCGTGACAAGCGCGTGGCTGACGGTGGTGGTTCACAAGCTGTCGCAGTACCGGTCGAATCGCAGGAGCCGACCATGGCGGATGTGTTCAGTGCCATCGGCCACTTCATCGCTGACAACCCGGATCTGATCGAGAAGGCCGCTACCAGCTTCCAGTTTGCGTTCAGCAACCCGGATCAGGATTTCTATATTGATCTGAAAAACGCACCGGGTACCGCCGGGGCGGGCCAGCTGGACAAGGCGGATGTGACGCTGGAGTTGGACAGCAAACATGCCCCGACCCTGTTTGGCGGTGATCTGGCTGCGGTACAGAAACTGTTTTTTGGTGGCGATCTGAAGATCGGAGGTAACGTGATGGCCTCCAACAAGCTCACCGTGTTGCAGGACATGGACCCTAAGCTGGTGGAGCAGGCACGCGACAAGCGATTGGCCTCCGGCCAGCCGGATACCGCTACCGCACAACCGAAAAAGCAGAAAGCACCGCAGGCGGAGAAAGTGCTGCCGGAGCTGGCGGAAAAACTGTCGGCCATTGGTGGACAGGGTGGTGTGTTGCAGATCAAGGTGCGGAGCCCAGACAGTGCCTGGTTTATCGATCTATCCGCCTCGTCGCCCGGCATCGTCAGCGGCGAGAAGGACGCGGCGGCGGTGATCACGCTGGACGACAGCAAGCTTGCCGACCTGATTGCCGGCAAGGTGGCCTTGAGCACCTTGTACCAGAAGGGCGACATGCGCGTCGACGGTGACCTGGCGCTGGTGCGCAAACTTGAACAAATCCTGTAACGCCATAATTCGGAGAACAGAGAATGAAACGTAGAGTGAATGTGATCGGTGTCGGGATGACCAAGTTTGCCAAGCCCGGTGCCAGCGATGATTACCATGTGATGGCAAAAGCGGCTGGCCTCGCCGCAATGAAGGATGCCGGCATCCAGTACAGCGATGTTGAGCAGGCGTTCTGTGGTTATGTCTACGGCGATTCCACCTGTGGTCAGCGTGCCGTGTATGAACTGGGCTTGACCGGCATTCCCGTGGTCAATGTGAACAACAATTGTTCCACCGGTTCGTCGGCCCTGTTCCTGGCGCGCCAGGCCATCGAAGGCGGTTTGGCTGAATGTGTCATCGCCCTGGGTTTTGAAAAAATGGAGCGCGGCGCGCTTGGTGCTAAGTTCAATGATCGCGAGAACCCCATGAGCCAGCATGCGCAGGTGATGATGGATACGCAGGGCTTCAATCAGGCGCCGCCGGCGGCACAGATGTTCGGTGGCGCAGGGCGTGAATACCGCTGGAAGTACGGCACCAAACGGGAAACCTTCGGCAAGATTGCCGAGAAGGCGCGTCAGCATGCCGCCAACAATCCTTACGCACTGTTCAATCAGGTGCTGTCGCTGGAAGAGATCATGGCGTCAGACGAGGTGTTTGATCCGCTCACCCGTTTCCAATGCTGCCCGCCCACCTGTGGTGCCGGCGCCGCGATTCTGTGTTCGGACGAGTTCGCCAAGAAGCATGGCATTGCTAACCCGGTGTATATCGCCGCCCAGGCGATGACCACGGATTTCGCCAGCAGCTTTGATGAAAAATCCATGATCAAGATGGTCGGTTACGACATGACCCGTTCCGCCGCCGACAGCGTGTACGAGCAGGCCGGTATCGGCCCGCAAGACATCAATGTGGTCGAGTTGCACGACTGCTTTACCGCCAATGAGCTGCTCACCTATGAAGGTCTGGGTCTGTGCCGGGAAGGCGGCGCGGAGAAATTTATCTGGGATGGCGACAACACTTATGGAGGCAAGTTCGTGACCAATCCGTCCGGTGGCTTGCTGTCCAAGGGGCACCCGCTGGGGGCTACAGGTCTGGCGCAATGTGCCGAACTGGTGTGGCAGTTGCGTGGCCAAGCAGAAAAGCGACAGGTCGAGGGAGCTCGGGTAGCCTTGCAGCACAACCTTGGTCTGGGGGGGGCCTGTGTAGTGACCCTGTACCGCAACGATTGAGCCGTTACATGCAAGGGATGGGCTGGCTGCGCTTCTGATCGGGATGTTGACCAAATAGGGCGGTATCTTAGACGGGCTAGGACGCTTTTGGATGCCTGGGGACTATGCTCAATGACTTGCTTTGCAGGCCTGCGTTATGCTGCCGCCCACGAAGGGTTAGGGTTCCATTTTTTTGCGATTTTTCGGCTGAAAGTCTGTGTTGTTACTTGCACCCGGTGATTTCGAGCTACGAGTGTTTGGTAAAGATCGGAGTGGCGACTAATCAGATGTGGGTTTTTCCTGGGATGCATAATTGCTAAATAAAGCTGTAAAGCTTTTCTTGCCATCCTTCTTTAGATTGCCATTCTCTTTTTCAGTCGATTCGCAGCTAAGGCTGTATTGAGTTTCTGGGGTTGTTCCCGCCCGTTCAAATTGTTTCCCATCTCGAAGGGCGTCTAGGTAGTTGGCCCACTCCTGCATCATTTTGGTGCGCTGACTCAGGAAGCTGGTTCTATTATAGGCGGTACCATTGGGGTCTTTGACGGCATGAGCCAGTTGGTGCTCGATCCACTCAATCCTATAGCCCAGTACTTCGTCCAAGATTGTCCGGGCTGTTGCTCGGAAGCCATGGGGGGTTACGTCATCGTTGCCGTAGCCCATATCCCGAAGGGCCACTCGGACGCCATTCTCGGATAGACAGCGGCTTGCCCCTCGTTGCGACGGAAAAACGTATTTGCCGCGTCCGGTAAACAGGTGGATATCCTGTAGTAACGCCATGGCTTGCTGCGGTAGTGGTACTATGTGGGGATGGCGCATTTTCATCTTGTCGGCAGGGATCTCCCAGCGCTGCTCTTCCCAGTTGATCTCGGACCATTCCATTTGCCGGATTTCGCCTGGGCGCTGGAATAAGATGGGGGTCAGAAGCAGGGCGGTTTTCACCACTGGGCCTGCTGTGGACGCTTGCATGTCCCGTAGCAGCTTTCCCAACCGGGAAGGGTCGGTGATGGCGGCGCGGTGTTTTACCTTGGGTGACTTGAGCGCTCCTCGCAAGCTTGCCGTGGGATCGATTTCGGCTTTTCCCTCAATGATTGCATGGCGGAAGACCTGGCCGCACTTTGTCTTCAGGCGTTGAGCTGTTTCCAGCTTGCCGGTTGACTCGACTCGGCGGAGGACATCCAGCAGTTCTCGGGGGGATATGTCGGCAATAGGCCTGTGTCCTATATAAGGAAAGGCGAAGGTTTCCATGAGCCAGCGATTTTTCTTGTCTGTTTCGGGGGCTACCTGCTGGCGCACCAGCCATTCCTGGGCAACAGCCTCGAAACTGTTGGCCTGGGCTTCGGTGCGAGCCAGTTTCTCCTGGCGGCGAGCTTCGCTAGGGTCAATGTTGTCGGCAAGTTTGAGCCGCGCGTCTTTGTGAGCTTTTCGGGCGGCCTTGAGGGAGATTTCGGGATACACCCCAAGTGCCAAGGATTTCTGCTTACCTAGGAAGCGGTACTGATAGCGCCAGTACATTCCTCCATCAGGAGAGATCTGTAAGTAGAGCCCGCCACCGTCAGCAAGCTTGTAGGTTTTGTCTTTCGGTTTGGCCTTTTTGATCTCAAGGGCCGACAGCTTTTCCATCGCATTCTTGCTCATTTCCTGTTCCTTGGGCGTTGTTGGTATCTGAAAGAGGCCAGCAGGGCAGTGCCAACATAAGTACCAACAGAAATGCTGGTATCTGGTTGGATTCCATCGGATGGGATTAGAGCGAGTATAAACGAAAAAAGCCCTGAACCAGACGGTTGCAGGGCTTTGTCGGACTCCGTAAGAGTCATGTTTGGTGCCGAGGAGAGGACTTGAACCTCCACGGGGTTGCCCCCACTAGCACCTGAAGCTAGCGTGTCTACCAATTTCACCACCTCGGCGTTTCGTGCTGTACCGGACCCTTGTAGATAAGGTAAAGTTTCTTACCGTTTCCGGCCGGTTCATCGCGAAAGCGCGTGCATTCTAGTATATGATGGCCGGATGTCAAACCCTCTTTCCGAAAAAAATTTAATGCCCCCTAAAAAACGTTACCGCGACCCCCATGCCGATCGTGAGGCCGAAAATTACGAAAACCCCGTCCCCAGCCGGGAACTGATCCTGGAAGTGCTCAATGACCATGGCAAGCCCATGGAGTTCGAGCAAATCGCCTCCCTGCTGGAGGTGGATGAGGACGGTGAAGTCGGCCTCGAACGCCGCCTGAAGGCCATGCTGCGTGATGCCCAGTTGGTGCAGAACCGCAATGGCAAGCTGGGTGTGGTGTCCCGAATGGACCTGATTCCCGGACGCGTGCAGGGCCACAAGGATGGCTTCGGCTTCCTGATTCCCGATGACAAGACCCTGAGTGACCTGTTCCTCGGCCCGCGCCAGATGGAAAAGGTCATGGACGGGGATCGGGTACTGGTCAGCGATGCCGGTTACAACCGCTTCGGCAAGAAAGAAGCCCGTATCGTGGAGATTACCGAGCGGGTTGCCACCGAAGTGGTGGGCCGCTATCGCCGTGAAGCCGGTATCAGCTTTGTGGAGCCGGAGAACCGGCGTATCACCAAGGAAGTGCTGGTTGAGGACAAGAACGGTCTGAAACCCAATCCTGGCGACCATGTCCGCGCCATCATTACCCAGTACCCTAGCCGCGACCACCATGTGCTGGTGCGCCTGGAAGAAATCATTGCGACCCCGGATCAGGCCGGCATGGAAATCGAAGTGGCCCTGCGCCGTTTCGAGATACCCCATGTCTGGCCGGACGGCGTGGAAGCCGACGCCGAGCGTTTTGGTGCCGATGTGCCCCACAAGGCCAAGGCCCATCGGGTCGATCTGCGTGATTTGCCGCTGGTCACCATCGATGACGAAACCGCCCGGGATTTCGACGACGCGGTCTATGTGGAGCGCCGCCCTCGTGGTGGCTGGCGTCTGATCGTCGCTATTGCCGATGTCAGCCACTATGTGTCGCCGGGTTCCGCCCTGGATCGGGAAGCGGCCACCCGTGGCAACTCGGTCTACTTCCCCAACCGGGTAGTGCCGATGCTGCCGGAGGCCCTGTCCAACGGTCTTTGCTCGCTCAATCCCCATGTGGATCGGCTGTGTCTGTATTGCGACATGAGGATTTCCGCCAACGGTCGCCTGACCGGGTTTGTTTTCCGCGAAGGGGTGATGCGCTCGCGGCACCGGCTGACCTACAACAAGGTCGGCGCCATGATCGAGGAGCCGGATTCCCAGCTGGCCCAGGACACCGTGGCCAGCCTGGACGACGAGTCCCTGGACATGATCTGGTCGTTCCACGAAATGTTCCTGGCCCTGCGCAAGCGTCGTGCGGAGCGGGGTGCCATCGACTTCGACAGCGATGACACCCGCATCATTTACGATGAAAACCAGAAAATTCAGGCGATTGTGCCGGTGACCCGCAACGTGGCGCATATCATGATTGAGGAGGCCATGCTGGCCGCCAACATCTGTTCCGCCAAGCTGCTGGAAAAGGCCGGTGTGCCGGCCCTGTTCCGTAACCACGAGCCGCCCAAGGAAGAGCGACTGAGCAAGTTGCAGCAATTCCTCGGTGGCCTGGGGTTGAGCCTCGGCTGGTCAGAAGGGGCGCCCAGACCTCATGTCTATCAAGATCTGCGGGAGCAGATCCTGGAGCGCCCGGATCGCAACGTGATCCAGACCATGATGTTGCGCTCCATGACCCAGGCCAAATACGAAGCGGAGAACAAGGGGCACTTCGGGCTGGCCTACAAGGCCTACACCCACTTCACCTCGCCGATTCGCCGTTACCCGGACCTGCTGGTGCACCGGGCCATTCGCTTCCTGATCCGTAGCGAGGCCGTGCCCAACCATGTGGACAATCCGGGCAAGCTGCCGAAGATTCCCCGCGAGAAAATCATCCCCTACAGCCAGGCGGACATGGTGGCCATCGGCGAGCAGTGCTCCATGACCGAGCGCCGGGCGGACGATGCCACTCGTGATGTGGTGTCCTGGCTCAAGTGCCAGTTCATGGAATCGCACATCGGCGATGTGTTCGAGGGCGTGATCAGTGGCGTGGCCAACTTTGGCCTCTTTGTGCAACTTAACGAGCTGCACATTGATGGTCTGGTGCACGTGGCCAACCTGGATAGTGACTACTACCATTTCGATGAGGTCAATCTGACCCTCACCGGGGAAAGCAGTGGTCGCAAATTCGGGCTCGGTGATGGGGTCACCGTGCGAGTAGCTGCGGTGCATACCGAAGAGCGCAAAATTGATCTGCAACTGGAATCCTCTACCCCGTCCGGCAAGGGTCGGCCCAAGGGCGGCAGCAAGAAGGCCGGTAGCGGTAACCGTAGAGGCGGTAGCAGCGAACGGGAAAAGCTGGCCAAGGGCGATATCCCCAAGCCCAAGCCTAAGCGCAAGGGGCCGCCGCGCGGCAAGAAGGCGGCCCGGCGTAACAGCAAAAGCTAGAGTCCCCTGTAGGACGTGCCTGCAAGCGAATTTACCGGCGCTGCGTAAGCGTGGGCGCTTGCGGGCACGCTCCTACATCCAATATTTGCCCGGGCGTGCCGCGTGCGGGCGTGATGCGTGCAGGCGTTATCATGAGCAAACCCCAGAAACCCCAGATGTATTCCGGCTTCCATGCGGTGGAAGCTCTGTTGCGGCATCGTCCGGAGGCGGTGTTGGAGCTGTTTGTGCAGGACAGCCGTGCCGAGCGGGAGGAGCCGCGGCTGGCGGCCATGATCCAGTCCGCCAGGGATTTCGGCATCGCGGTACAGCGTGCCCGTCGAGACGTGCTGGAAAAACACGCCGGTCCTCAGCATCAGGGCATCGTGGCCCGGGCGCGACCGCGTAAACCGGGCGATGAGAGCGGTCTTCTCAAGTGGCTGGATGGCAAACCTGCCCGGCCTTGGCTGCTGGTTCTCGAGAACGTCACCGACCCTCATAACCTGGGTGCCTGCCTGCGCAGTGCCGATGCGGCCGGCGTGAATGCGGTGATCGTGCCGCGCCGTAACGCTGCTGGCCTCACCCCCGTGGCCTGTCGCACGGCGGTGGGAGCGGCGGAAAGCCTGGCCTATTACGAAGTGGGCAATCTGGCCAGTCTGCTGGATCAGCTCCGTGAAAGAGGTGTCTGGGTGGTTGGCACCGCGCTTGAGGAGCGCAGTGAGTCCTTGTTTACCTTCCAGGCCCCGGATGCCCTGGCGGTAGTGATGGGTGCAGAAGGTGCCGGTCTGAAACGGCTGACCCGTGACAAGTGCGACCAGCTACTGGAAATTCCCATGGCCGGCGAAGTGCAGAGCCTGAATGTGTCCGTGGCCACGGGGGTGATGTTGTTTCATGTGCGGGCGCAGCGACAGAGCAGTGAATAGTTAACAGTGAATAGTTGCGCGAGCAACGGTTCTCGGGTTTTCCAACGTATGAGGCCGCGACCAGATTCTGGTCGCGGCCTCATACATTTGGGAACCACAAGGCTGACCCGCGAGCTGTTAACTATTCACTGTTAACTATTAACTGCTACCGCAGTTCTGCCTGGTTGACGACGGTCTGCCGCTCCAGGGTGGGTAGTGGCAGCTGGGGGCGGCGGGCGGAGAGTTCCCGCTGGATGCGCACGTTGTCCTCCAGCAGTATTTCCGGGATCTCCTCGTCATGGTTGTCCGGCAAGGTGCCGGGGGCGCTCAGGGCCTTGTCGGCCAGTTGCTGGCCGGGCAGTGGCGCCAATGGGAAACTGACATGGGTGGTACGGTTGAAGCGGATCGGTTCCCGGTATTTGGGCTGCACGTAGCCATGGGCATTGCGTACGGCGGTATCCAGATCTTCCGGGCCGGTGATGTGGTGCCAGTCATTGGGGGTAGTGGGTCGGGGTGGGGTGATGGATTCGCCCCGGGCCAGTCTGGCTGTCAGGCGGGCTTTGCGTTGCTGCCAGGCCAGTAAGTCGGTGACGAACTGGTCCTGACGACTGTAATTGTGGATATCCGGTCGTGGTCCCAGCGCCTGCTCCAGGGCCTGTTGTTGGGGCTGACTCAGCCCGCTGTCACCAGCGGCCATAGTGGCCACAGGCAGCAGGAAGCCCAGCAGGATTAGAAAGGCGATAAAGCGGATCAGGGACATGGTGTGCTCCGAGGTTCCTCTTCTCGTGTCTTCGGCGGCTCTAGGGTGAACTCTCGCAGCCGCTGCTTAGGCAGCTTTCCACTTCGATAAGACCGGTAGTCAGCACGGCTTCATTATTAAGATCCAGATAGAGCATCAGATTGCCGTTACTGGATATCTCGACAATGGCATTGGGGTTGCCGGCCATCAGGGTAGCCAGATCTACCTTGCGCTCCTCGCCAAACAGGTTCCGGTAAAGCTGCTCGGTGAGCAGATTTCTGGCCTCGCCACCATCATTCAGCCCGTTCAGCTGCATCCCGACAATGGTCATCGGTAGCACCAGTGGGGTGTCTGAGCCGGCATTGCCAAGCAGGGTGCGGATGTGCTCACCAGACAGGGAGTTGCCGGGCAGGGCGGGCAGACCGAAGCTCTGCGAGGTGGAGCGGTTATACCAGGTTCGGTTGCGCTGGTAGTCAATAGGGCTCAGGCGCTCGGTGCGGGCCAGGGCGCTGTCCAGGGTTTCCGGCTGATCAATCACGGTGGGGTCGCTGCTTGCCACCGGCTCCGGCTGGTAATCCTGGGGACAGGCTGCCTGATGGGCTGCCTGATCGCGATTGGCCTGCTTGTACTGCATGACCTGCAGCAGAAAGTCCGAGTAATCCGGGTAATCCTCGAGGGCCGGTTTGTCCGGCACGGTCATGGGGCTGCCACAGGGAGGTGGGGCCGATTCCCGCGCAGACAGGGGGCTCAGCATGCAGATGCCGCACAGGCCGAAGGCCAGAGCTCTGAATTTCATGGTCGTATCCCGTTTTTGTTGTTTTCCCCTGCTATTTCAGGGGTTTAGGGTTAACGACGCTTCTTGTAAGCGTTTGTAGCGTTTTGTTTCTACTGAGCATACGTCCGTCTTTGCCGGATGGCAACGGATATGCCTTGAGGAAAGGGCGTGCTATGGGATAGAATCGCGCGCTTCCTGCGTCCAACTGGCTTCAGGCCGTCGGGCAGGTCTCCTTGCTTCACCGTCTCGCATCTTGCGGATGGGAAGCTGAATTGATGCCGTGAGGTATCGCAACCGTAAGGAGCTAATATGCGTCATTACGAAGTTGTGTTTCTGGTTCATCCGGACCAGAGCGAACAGGTGCCGGCCATGATCGAGCGTTACAGCGCGATCGTGACTGATGGTAAGGGCACCATCCACCGTCTTGAGGATTGGGGTCGTCGTCAGCTGGCATACCCGATCAACAAGATCCACAAAGCCCACTACGTGATGCTGAACATCGAATGTGACGGCGAAACCCTGGGCGAGCTGGAAAACACTTTCCGCTTTAACGATGCCGTAATCCGTCACCTCGTGATTCGTTGCGACAAGGCGGCCACCGAGCCGTCCCCGCTAGCCAAGAATGACGAGAAGGAGGGGGCTGCCAGCTGATTGTGGAAAGCAATCGCTGCGAACTCACCGGTGTGATCGTCACTTTGGAAAAAGTGGCACTGACGCCGGCAGGGGTGCCGCGCCAACGCCTTTGGCTGGAGCATCGCTCCCGACAACTGGAAGATGGCCACCCCCGAGAAGTCCAGGCCCGCATCGCCGTAATACTGGCAGGCGGGATGACCCGACAGGCCCAAGGCCTGAAAGAGGGTCAGCGCATCAAGGTTACCGGTTGCCTGAGTCGCGCCGGTTACAAGGGTGACGCCCGGGACCGTTTGCAACTGATTGCCCAGACGCTGGACACCCTCAACCAGGATTAAACAGGAGATTATCCAATGGCCCGTTTTTATCGCCGCCGCAAGTTCTGCCGCTTTACCGCGGAAGGTGTTGAGTACATCGATTACAAAGATCTCGACACCCTGAAAGCCTACATCACTGAAACCGGCAAGATCGTGCCCAGCCGTATCACCGGCACCAAGGCACGCTACCAGCGTCAGCTGGCCTCTGCGATCAAGCAGGCCCGCTTCCTGGCGCTGCTGCCGTACACTGACAGCCACGACAATTAAGCCGAGGGGACCATCATGCAAGTGATCCTGCTGGAAACGATCAAGAACCTGGGCGACCTGGGTGCTGTGGTGGATGTACGTTCCGGTTACGGCCGTAACTTCCTGATCCCGCAAGGCAAAGCCCTGCCGGCCACCAAAAACAACCTGGCCGAAGTAGAGCAGCGCCGCGCCGAGCTCGAGAAGCACGCCGCCGAGCAGCTGGCTGCTGCCCAGGAACGTGGTGAAAAACTGAACGAAGCCAGCGTAACCGTGTCCTCCAAGGCCGGTGACGAAGGCAAGCTGTTCGGTTCCGTGGGTACCCGCGACATCGCCGAAGCCATTACCGCTGCCACCGGCGTGGAAGTGGAAAAATCGGAAGTGAAGCTGCCCCACGGTGCGCTGCGTAACACCGGTGAGTACGAAATCGATGTGGTTCTCCACGCCGATGTGACTGTGACCATCAAGCTGGCTGTGGTTCCTGCCGAGTAATCGACAGTTGACCGACAACCGGTTTGCCCCTTGCGGGGCGCGGTGACAGAATCAGGGCATTGTCCGCAAGGGCAGTGCCCTTTTTAATGGCAGCTACAAGCTTCAGGCTGCAAGCTACAACGCGCTCAGAGCACCTCATGAATTTGAATGCCCGCAGCCGCGCAGCAAATGTGGGCGCGGGCGAAAGCGTTTCAAAACAGGTATGCCTGCCCCCGTGTTGTAGCTTGCAGCTTCCCCTTGCAGCTCCGCTCGAAACTGGATTTTGGTTGCCCCATGAATGATGCCCTGTCTCTGGATAAACACCTGCCGGAAAACCTCCGGATCCCCCCCAATTCCCTGGAGGCGGAACAGGCCATTCTTGGTGGTCTGCTTCTCAATAACAGTGCCTGGGATGATGTGGCGGAACGTGTGGGGGCCCGCGATTTCTACCGCAAGACCCATCGGCAGATTTTTGAGGTTATTGCGCAGCTGGTTGAGGAGGAAAACCCCTGTGACTTGGTCACCGTCTCCCAGGCTCTGACCCAGTTGGGGCAGCTGGAGGGTATTGGCGGCATGACCTATCTGTCTGAGCTGGCGCGCAATACTCCCAGTGCGGCGAATATTACCGCTTACGCGGAAATTGTTCGCGAGCGCAGCATTCTTCGTCAGTTAATCAGTGTGTCCCAGAATGTGGCGGACAGTGCCTTCAAGCCGGAAGGACGCAAGTCCCTGGAAATCCTGGATTTGGCAGAATCCGCGATTTTCGAGATTGCCGAGCAGCAGAAGAAAGGATCGGGGCCCCAGGACATCAAATCCGTCCTCAAGAAAACCGTGGACCGCATTGATGAGCTCTACAAGAACAAGAGCGCTATTACCGGGGTGACCACCGGCTTTGACGAACTGGATAAAATGACCGGTGGCTTGCAACCCTCCGATATGATCGTGATTGCCGGCCGCCCCTCCATGGGTAAGACCACCTTTGCCATGAACCTGTGCGAGAACGTGGCGATCAAGGCCGGCAAGCCGGTGCTGGTCTTCTCCATGGAGATGCCCGCTGATTCCATTGTCATGCGGATGCTGGCCTCCCTGGGTCGCATTAACCAGACATCTATCCGATCCGGTCAGCTGGAAAAGGATGACTGGCCGCGCATTACCTCCGCCATTCACATGCTCAGTGAACAGAAATTCTTTATCGACGACACCCCGGCGCTCAGTCCTCTGGAAATGCGTGCCCGTGCCCGCCGGGTTGCCCGCGAATGTGGCGGTGAGCTGGGCGCCATCATGGTGGATTACCTGCAGCTGATGCAGGTGCCGGGGGTCGATAACCGGGTCAATGAAATTTCAGAAATTTCCCGCTCCCTGAAAGGGCTTGCCAAGGAACTGAGCTGCCCGGTGCTGGCCCTTTCCCAGCTGAACCGCTCTCTGGAGCAGCGCCCGAACAAGCGCCCTGTCATGTCCGATTTGCGTGAGTCCGGGGCGATTGAACAGGATGCCGACTTGATCGCGTTCCTGTACCGGGATGAGGTTTACAACAAGGACAGTAACGAAAAGGGTGTGGCGGAAGTGATTATCGGCAAACAGCGTAACGGGCCTATCGGCACGGTACGTCTTGCCTTCCAGGGGCAGTTTTCCCGGTTCGATGATCTGGCGCCTGAATACTATGCTCAGCTGGCCTCCATGGATGAGTAACGACCTTGCATGATGCAAAGACTGGAAAAGATGGCAAGGAAGGCAGGGCACTGACCTGGTCTGCCCCCCGCAGGAGTCTGTCCTGATGAGAGGAACCCGAGTAGAGATCCGCTGCGCAGCACTGACGCACAATGCGCGACGTGCCCGGCCCTGGCAGGCAGGGAGCGCCGAGGTGTTTGCCATGGTCAAGGCTGATGGCTATGGCCATGGACTGACGCTGGCGGCAGACGCCATGGCCGGGGAGGTGGATGGTTTTGGTGTGGCGGTTCTGGAAGAGGCCCGGGCCCTGCGCGAACATGGGGTCAGCGCCCCGATTCTGCTAGCGGAAGGGTTTTTCGATCAGGATGAGCTTGAGCAGGCCAGGGGACTGTCGCTGGAGGTGGTAGTGCACTCCTCATGGCAGGTGGGTCTGCTGCTGGAGCACCCCGGCCCGCTGCGCATCTGGCTGAAACTGAATACCGGTATGAATCGGCTGGGATTGCGCCCGGATATTGCCCTGGAAGCTGCCGGCCAGCTTGCTGCCGCCGGAATGAAGCCGATGGGAGTGATGAGCCATTTCGCCTGTGCTGATGAAGCCAGCGATGGTCGTAGTAACACCCAGCTGCGCCTGGCCGGTGAGATTGCTGATGCCCTCGATCTGCCTCTCTCTGCCGCTAATTCCGCCGCTCTGATCCGTTATCCCCATGCCCGGGCTCAGCGGGTGAGGCCGGGCATCATGCTGTATGGATCGTCGCCGTTCGACTGGCAAAGCGCGGCAGAACTGGATTTGGCGGTGAGCCACCGTTTCACTGCCCGCCTGATTGCCATTAATGAGGTTCAGCCTGGTGATACGGTTGGTTATGGCGCCACCTGGACCGCTGCGCGGCCGGGCCGCATTGGCGTGGTGGCCGCCGGCTATGGCGACGGCTACCCGCGCCACGCCCCCAGTGGTACTCCCGCCGCCGTCAACGGCCAGCCCACGGTGCTGGTGGGGCGGGTCTCAATGGATATGCTGACCATCGACCTGAACGGCATCCAGGCTGACATCGGTGATGAGGTAGAGCTGTGGGGGGACGACGTGGACGTGGACAAGGTTGCTCGCGCCTGTGGCACCATCAGCTATGAATTGTTCTGCCAGATCACTGGTCGGCCGGAACGCATCATCGTCTGATCCGACGCCGCTGTAGGAGCACCTCTTGAGGTGCGAACATACCTGAGTTTCGAGAAGCGAGTTTCGAAAACCAAACCCATCAGGCCCGATCGGTTTGGATTGTGCTTTTCGCAACTCGAAACTCGTTACCCGCTAACGCTCGGATTCGCGCCTCAAGCGGCGCTCCTACAGCGACTATCGTAGAGAGTAATACACAAGAAGGACTTGTTTGTGGCCAAGAAAAAAACCGCCTTTGTCTGCACGGATTGTGGCGCCGATTTTCCCAAGTGGCAGGGCCAATGCCCGGCCTGTGGTGCCTGGAATACCCTGCAGGAATTCGTCCATGACCCGGCGACACCCATGTCGAAAGGTGCCGGTAGCCGTGGCGGTTTTTCCGGGCAGTTGTCCGAGGTGCAGAACCTGGGTGAGATCGTGCTGGCGGAGACCCCGCGCATCAGTTCCAGCATGGGCGAGCTGGACCGGGTGCTGGGCGGCGGCTTGGTGCCGGGCTCGGCAATCCTGATCGGCGGGCATCCCGGTGCCGGCAAATCCACCCTGTTGCTGCAAACATTGTGCAAGCTGGCGGCCACGCAGAAATGCCTCTACATCACCGGCGAAGAATCCCTGTCCCAGGTGGCCATGCGTGCCGACCGGCTCAAGCTACCCAAGGAGCAGCTGCGGCTGGCGGCGGAAACCGATGTGGAGCAGATCCTGGATCTGGCCCGCAAAGAGCAGCCCCGGGTGCTGGTGGTGGACTCCATCCAGGTCATGTTTCTGGCCGCCCTGCAATCTGCCCCGGGCAGTGTGGCCCAGGTGCGTGAGTGTGCGGCGGCGCTGACTCGTTTCGCCAAGCAGACCGGCACCGTGCTGTTGCTGGTGGGCCATGTCACCAAGGATGGCACCCTGGCCGGTCCCAGGTGCTGGAGCACATGATTGACTGCTCGTTGATGCTGGAAGGCTCCACGGATTCCCGCTTCCGCACCTTGCGCGGTCTCAAGAATCGCTTCGGGGCGGTGAACGAGCTGGGCGTGTTCGCCATGACCGGCGAAGGCCTCAAGGAAGTGAAAAACCCCTCTGCCATCTTCCTCAACCGGGCCGACGAGATCGCCTCCGGTTCCCTGGTGACAGTGGTCTGGGAGGGCACCCGGCCCTTGCTGGTGGAATTGCAGGCGCTGGTGGACGCCTCTCACTTTGGTAATCCGCGCCGGGTCTGCGTGGGGCTGGAGGCCAACCGCCTGGCCATGCTGCTGGCGGTGCTGCATCGCCACGGTGGCATTCAGGTGGGCGACCAGGATGTGTTCATGAATGTGGTGGGTGGCGTCAAGGTCACCGAGACGGCGGCAGATTTGGCCCAGGTGCTGGCCATCGTCTCCAGCTTCCGCGACCGGGCGCTGGGGCGTGAGCTGGTGGTGTTTGGCGAAGTGGGTCTGTCCGGGGAAATTCGGCCGGTGCCCCAGGGGCAGGAGCGCCTCTACGAAGCAGTCAAACATGGCTTCAAAAAAGCCATCGTCCCCAAAGCCAACCTGCCACGACAGTTGCCGGAAGGGGTAGAGGTGATCGGGGTGAGTACGGTGGCGCAGGCGTTGGAATACTTGTGAGGCAATTAATAGTTAATAATGAATAATTAATAACTCGCGATTTGAGTTTGTGGCTTTCAAACGTAAGAGGCCGCGCCCAAAGTATGGGCGCGGCCTCTTACGTTAATAACTGCAAAACTGTTGCTCGCGCAACTATTAATTATTCATTATTAACTATTAATTATGTTTTGGTGTAGCGTCACCCGATCTCCCTGCGCCCAGCACCAGGCGTCGACGATGTCGAAGAACAGGCTGATCGCGTTGACCATGACTACCGCTACGGTGAAGGCCCATTGGCCGCGGGTAAGGAAGTCGTCACCCCAGAGGCCGGCAAGCTGGCCGACCAGGCCCAGCTCCAGGGGGATCCAGGCGAGCAGGTGAACCAGAGACATGTCCTTGTTCATGCCGCCGTGGTGCCACATGAGCGGCAGGTTCACCGCCAGGACCAGTAGCAGGGCCAGGGCGGTGGCCTGGCCGCTGAAGCTGTCCAGCAACAACAGGCTGGCGCCGTTCAGGGGCATCAGGATCAGCAGCACCCAGCCCTGCAGCCACAGGGGAAGATTGCGAAAGGAATGCCAGATGCCCAGCAAGCGGTGCGAAGCGGTGTTGCCTTCCATGACTCAGCTCCCGTTGATGTATTGATTCAGCGACCAGTCATAATCCAGAAACTGAATCTTCAGCTGTTCCGCGTCCAGTGACTTTCGGTGGTTGGCGGGTATCTCCAGCGTATCGGCATACTGCAGAAGGTAATGGTGCAGGCTGCCGGCGGCATCCACAAAGTCCTCTTCATACCAGTCGAAGATTTTCGATACTTGCAGGCGTGGCGGGTTCTCATTGAAGCGATTGCGCTGTCGGTCGGAAAGAAAGCGGCGGGTGCTGTCGGCCAGTTGCTGCGCCAGTTTCTCTGCGCGGTAGGCTTCCGGTCGCAATGCCGGGCAGCCCACGGAGGCGCAATTCACGGCAAAGTGAATGCGCGGATCCATCAGTGCCGGATTGCCGCGAATCATCTCGTGTTCCACTTCGTCCAGGGTGCGTTCTTCGCCCAGTAGGGTAAAGAAGCGCTGCTCCCAGGGGCCGGAGAAGAAGGAACCAATATCCCGGATGGAGTCGGGCAGGGAGTCCTGGCGCAGGATCAGGTCGACGGTGAAGGCATTGTAGGCGTTGATCAGAAAAGCCAGTTGCTGATCCCGGGACCAGCGCTCAAAGTCATCGTTTGAGACCTGCGACAGGTCGGCAAGATATTCATCCAGCGCCACCCGGTCAGCGCGGATGCCAGGGTAATCCACGCCGGTGGTGACTCCGTCACGCTGCCACTGCACATGATCTGCCAGCAACTGGTCCCAGCCACTATGATCAAATGCCATCAATGGGCTGGCAAGCAATAGCAGCAAGGGTAACAACAAGCGCGCAATCATGGTGTCTCCTATCGGTTTTCGCGATGGAAGCATCGCTTCCCACAGTAGAAAAACGCTTTCCTGACGCTGTCTAGCGCCGCCAGTCGTGAAAGCGTTCCACCCAGCGCAACAGGCCTTCCGGTTTGTGGGCTTTCTTCCATTCACCGGCAGCAAATTTGTTTGCTTCTGCCATGGTGGGGTAGATGTGGATGGTGCCGAGGATCTTGTTCAGGCCCAGGCCGTGTTTCATGGCCAGCACATATTCGGCAATCAGGTCGCTGGCACCGGTGCCAACGATGGTGACGCCGAGAATCTTGTCGCTGCCCTTGGCGGTAATCACTTTCACGAAGCCGTGGTCGTTGCTGTCGGCAATGGCCCGATCCAGATCGTCGATGCCATAGCGGGTCACTTCGTAATCCACACCCTGTTCATCGGCGTCCTGCTCATTCAGCCCCACCCGGGCCACCTCCGGGTCGGTGAAGGTCGCCCAGGGGATCACCCGGTAATCCACGCTGAAGCGTTTCAGTGACCCGAACAGGGCGTTGACGGCGGCATACCAGGCCTGATGGGCCGCAGTATGGGTGAACTGGTAGGGGCCGGCCACGTCGCCGCAGGCGTAGATGTTAGGGTAGCGGCTTTGCAGCTGCTCGTTCACGGTGACGGTACCATTGTCATTAGTGGGCAGGTGCAACTCGTCCAGGCCCAAACCATCGGTATTGGCACGACGGCCCACGGCCACCAGCACTGCATCGAACACCAGCCGCTTTTCTTCGCCGTTGTGCTCCACATACAACACCTTGTCGTTGCCTTCCCGGGCAAAACGCACGGCCTTGTGTTCGGTCATTACGTCCACCCCGCTTTCCTGCAGTGAGGCGGTGACCAGGGCAGCGGCATCGTCATCTTCGCGGGGCATGATGCGCGGCAGCATTTCCACCTGCATCACCTGGCTGCCCAGGCGGGCAAAGGTCTGGGCCAGCTCACAGCCAATGGGGCCGCCACCCAGCACCACTAGCCGCTTGGGTTGCTCCTGGACTGCCCAGAGATTGTCGGAGGTGAGGATGTCCATGTCCTCGATGCCGGGAATGGGTGGCACGAAGGGGCGGGCGCCGCTGGCAATGATGATGCTGCGGGCGGTGAGGCGTTCAGTGCTGTCACCGTTGCGGATTTCCACTTCCCAGGGGGACACAATGCGCGCTTCACCCTGGCGGCAATCCACTCCCAGCTCCGTGTAGCGCTCCACGGAGTCATGCGGTTCGATCTTTTCGATCACCTTGTGCACCCGGGCCATCAGTTTGCTGAAACGAAAATCGCTGCGGATGGTATCAAAGCCATACTTGTCCGCTTCCTTGTCGTGCCAGGCAAGCCGTGCGCTTTTGATTAATGCCTTGGAGGGCACGCAGCCAGTGTTCAGACAGTCGCCGCCCATCTTGTGTTTTTCGATCAGGGTGACCTTGGCTTTCACGGTGGCGGCGATATAGGCGCTGACCAGCCCGGCGGAACCGGCACCAATGACGATCAGGTTGCGATCGAAGTGGTCCGGTTTCTGCCAGCCCTGGTAAACCTTGCGGGCCTGCAGTCTTGCCATGATGAACTTGGCAATCCAGGGAAAAATACCCAGCAGTACAAAGGCGCCGATCAGTTCCGGCGACAGCAGGCCGCTGGCGCTTTTCACCTGGCCCAGTTGAGTGCCGGCCAGTACATAGACGGCGGTACCGGCCAGCATGCCCACCTGGCTGACCCAGTAAAAGGTAACCACCTTGATGGGGGTGAGGCCCATGACCAGGTTGATCACGAAGAACGGAAAGGCGGGGACCAGGCGCAGGGTAAAAAGATAGAAGGCTCCGTCCTTCTTGACGCCGTCGTTGAGTTTTTTCAGACGATCGCCGAAGCGATGCTGTACGGAATCATGGAACAGAAACCGGGAAGCGAGAAAGGCCAGAGTGGCACCGATGGATGACGCAAAGGACACCAGCACCAGCGCCACCCAGAAACCAAACAGGGCACCAGCAGCCAGAGTCATGATAGCGGCGCCGGGCAGGCTCAGGGCGGTAACCACCACGTACAACACAAAGAAACCACCAAGAATCAGTACCGGATTTTCCTGGTACAGGGCGTCAAACGACGCCTGCTGATTCTTGATGTAATCCAGGCTCAGGTACTGACCCAGATCGAAGAAAAAATAGCTGGCGATCAGTGTTGCAAAGATCGCCAGCAGTAAGAGTTTACGAACATTCATGGGTGAGTCCTTGCCGGGTTACCCCTGGAAAATCCAGGATTGCTCCATCAGTGTCCAGAGCGAGCGTAGCTCTTCCTCGCTGGGGGCATAGGCAGTGCCCGCCAGGGTAAGACCACTGAGTGCCAGTAACGCCAGTGCGATCATGGATCGTTTCATCGTTCTCTCCTGGTTACTGTATGCAGTAATAGGATGCGTGGCGAAAAGGGGTGTTACATCGCGCGGCGATAACGGCAGTGATTTAATCACTGCATCAGCAGCAGGGTGCAGCACCGTTCCCGGTGTCGCTGTCTTCAAAGGGGACGTTCAGCCCGCACCCTGCAAAGATGCCGTAGTGCGTATCGAAGTTGCCGATAAAGGTGAAATGTTCGGCGAAGCGACTCTTTTCCAGCATCAGCCAGGTGTTGCCACACACTGGAAACACCTTGCCGGTTTCCATAACGTGGTGATCATCAAGCACGAAGGCATGGGGCTGTTGTGGCACGGTGCCCTGGTAGATCACTGCCTGGCCGTAATCTTCACAGGCTGGTTCCAGGCCATCAATATTGAATAGCCGGTAGGTGGCGGAGTAGAAGCGCTGCTGACCCAGGCGGGCTTCGATGTCCGGGTTCTCGATGGTCAGACGGCGGGATTCCACCAGCCGCGGATCAGCAAAGCCGCTCTGCTTGGCCAGGTTGAGAAAGTCGTTCCAGTACAGGGCGCCGGCCAGGCACTCGCCGTACAGCACCGGGTCGTTGCGCAGGTTGTCCGGCACGCGACGATCCGCGTATACATCGGAAAAATAGAATTCGCCACCGGGCTTGAGCAGGCGCTTCACGTCGCGCAATACCTTGGGCTTGTCGGTGCTCAGGTTGATCACGCAGTTGGAAATGATGATGTCGAAGTAACCGTCCTCCAGATCCAGCTGATCCAGCTCTTCGATATAGCCCTTCAGGAAACGCACATTGCTCTTTGCGTAACCGAAGGTGTCGCGGTGATAGTCCTGATGACGGCGGGCCACTTCCAGCTGTTCATCGGTCATGTCCACGCCCACCACTTCACCGTGCTCACCCACCAGAGCAGACAGCAGATAGACATCACGGCCGGAGCCGGAACCCAGATCCAGAATGCGCATGCCTTCAAGCTGCTGGGGAGCCACCAGACCACAGCCGTAGTAGCGCATCACCACTTCATCGTGGAGCTGCGAGAGAAGGGGTTTCAGCCAGGCCGGCGGCTCCTGATCGCAGCAGGCGTTGGTCTGCAGGTCGTCACTGGAATGCAGTTGCTGGCCGTAATAATTCTGTACCTCTTCACGCATTGTTGATCCTCTGGTGGTTGCATCGGTGTAACGTATTATCAGCGGGCTTTTTTATGCCCAATGAAATAAGGATGCCGTCTTCCTGTGCAGGTTACACCGGCGAGCGGCGATGGCTGTAATTTTTGCGTCAAGATGGCATCCAAGGCGACAGCAAAAGGTGAAAAAGGGCAGGGCATGCACGGAAAGACATTGAAAGGCTTGCTGTTGGTATTGCTGCTGGCCGGCTGCCAGCCGGCAGAGAACAAGCTGGTGATTACCGGCTCCAGCACCATCGCGCCGCTGATGGCCGAGTTGGCGGAGCGCTTCGAGGCGCACAGTGGCGTGCAGGTGGATGTGCAAAGTGGTGGTTCCGGTCGCGGGATCAGCGATGTGCGTCAGGGGCTGGCAGATCTGGGCATGGTCAGCCGGGCCCTCAAGGCCGATGAACAGGATCTGACCGGGCACCTGATCGCCCGTGATGGTATCGCCCTGATTGTCCACCAGGATAATCCGCTGTCCTCGCTTTCCCGGCAACAGGTTGTCGCCATCTATACTGGCAAGCTGGACAGCTGGGCAGACCTTGGCGGTGCGGAGCGGGCCATTACCGTGGTGCACAAGGCGGATGGCCGCTCGACACAGGAGCTGTTTCTCGAGCATTTCGAGCTGGACAACGATCAGATTCGGGCGGATCTGGTGATCGGCGAAAACCAGCAGGGTATCAAGGCGGTGTCCGCGGATCCCTTTGCCATTGGTTACGTGTCCATCGGCACCGCCATTCATGAGCTTGAGGCCGGGGCGCCGTTGCGGTTGCTGCCATTGCAGGGCGTACCCGCCAGCCTTGCCGCGCTGGAACAGGGTGATTACCCACTGGGGCGCGAGCTGAACCTGGTCAGCGCCGGTGAGCCTGATCCCCATGCCAGAGCGCTGTTGGCATTTATTACCGACCCGGCACAGGCAGAGGTATACCGTGATTACTACTTCCTCCCGGCCTCCCGCTGATCAACTGCTGACCTGGCTGCTGCGCCTTGCCGGCGTTGCCGCGGTACTGGTTCTGGGGGGCATCGTGGCGGTGTTGTTGGTTCAGTCCGCACCGTTTCTGGTCGAGTACGGCAATGCCCTATGGCGCAATGACTGGCAGCCCGGTCAGGCCCGTTACGGCATGGCTGCCATGATTGCCGGTTCCGTTGTGGTGAGTGTACTGGCGCTGGTGATTGCCGGCCCGCTGGCGGTGCTGCTGGCGGCCTGGCTGCGTTACTTCGCGCCGCTGATGCGGCGACCGGTGCTGGCCCTGGTGGAGTTGATGGCTGGCATTCCCTCGGTGGTCTATGGTCTGTGGGGCATGCTGGTGCTGGTGCCCTGGATCAACCAGTGGGCACCGCCGGGCGCCTCCTGGCTGGCCGCCTCGCTGGTGCTGGCGTTGATGATCCTGCCGCTGGCGTTGCTGGTCACCGACACCGCCCTGGGCCAGTTGCCGGCCCGTTATCTGCAGGCGGGTCAGGCCTTGTCCCTGTCCCGGGTGGGCATGCTGCGTCGGGTGCTGTTGCCCCAGGCCGGGCCGGCCATTGTCAGTGGTCTGGTGCTGCAGTTTGGCCGTGCCCTGGGCGAAACCATGGCGGTGCTGATGGTGGCGGGCAATGTGGTGCAGTGGCCCACGTCCCTGTTCGACCCGGTGCGTACCCTGACCGCCAATATCGCCCTGGAAATGGCCTATGCCACCGGCGATCACCGGGTGGCCCTGTTTGCCAGCGGCCTGCTTTTGTTACTGGTCACGGCGGTGCTGTTGATGCTGAGCTGGCGGTTGCGGGGAGGGCGTCATGAGATGGCCTGATCGCCTTGCCGGCGTGATTGGCGCGCTGCTGTTGCTGGCGGTGCTGGTGCCCATGGGGCTGATGTTGTGGTCCCTGCTGGAGCAGGGCGCCGGCTTGATCTCTGTGGACTTTCTGCTGGATGACCCGCGCCAGGCGGGCCGCGCGGGCGGGATTGCCGCGCTGCTGGTCAGCACCGCATGGATCCTGGCGGTGTGCCTGCTGGTGGCGGTGCCGGTGGGGTTGGGCTGTGCGCTCTACCTGAGCGAACAGGTGCCGACGGGCACCCGCCGTGCCCAGTGGCTGGGCGGGGTGCTGGATATGCTGGCGGCGGTGCCTTCCATCGTCTATGGCCTGTTCGGTTACCAGTTTTTTGCCATCAGCCTGGGGCTGGGTTTTTCCATTCTCAGTGGCGGTCTGGCGCTGGCGCTGATGGTGTTGCCGCTGATGATCCGCAGCGCCGAGCAGGCCCTGCGGGCGGTGCCGTTGTCCTACCGGCAGGCCAGCGAGTCCCTCTCAATCAGTCGCTGGGGCTGGGTGCGACGTATTCTGATACCCCAGGCGGCACCGGGCATTGCGGTGGGGATTATTCTCAGCATTGGCCGGGCGCTGGCGGAAACCGCGGTGCTGCTGTTCACTGCCGGCTATGTGCTGCGGCGGCCGGATTCGTTGCTGGATTCCGGCCGTGCCTTGAGCGTACATATTTATGATCTGGCCATGAACGTGCCCGGCGGCATGCCCCGGGCAGCGGCCACCGGCCTGGTGCTGGTGGCCATACTGGTGATACTGAATCTGCTGGTGCGGCGCTGGCTGCGCCCGGCACAAGGAGCCTGGCAATGACCTCCCCAACCCTGGAACTGCAACAGGTGTCGGTGTACTACGGTAATCAGGCTGCCATCGAGCAGGCCTCTCTGAGTGTGCAAGCCGGCGAGCTGATGGCGCTGGTGGGGCCCAGCGGCTGCGGCAAGAGCAGCCTGCTGGCCAGCATCAACCGCATGACCGACGGCATCCCCGGGTGTCGGGTCAGTGGCACGATCCTGCTCGGCGGAGAGGCCCTTTCTGCCAGCCAGGATGCCACGGCCCTGCGTCGTCGCATCGGCATGGTGTTCCAGCAGCCCAATCCCTTTCCGTTATCCATCATCGACAACCTGCGCTTTCCCCTGGCCGAGCACGGTGTGCCACGACGTGAACGTGACACCCGGGCCGAGCAGGCACTGCGGGCGGTGGGCCTGTGGGAGGAAGTCAAAGGCCGCTTGTCGCAGTCGGCACTGGGGCTGTCCGGCGGCCAGCAGCAACGCCTGTGCATCGCCCGGGCGCTGGTGCTGGAGCCGCAGGTGCTGTTGCTGGATGAGCCCTGCTCGGCGCTGGACCCGGTGTCCTCGAAAGTGGTGGAGGAGCTGATTGTGTCCCTGAAAGGTCGCTATACCCTGCTGATGGTCACCCACAACCTGGCTCAGGCCCGGCGCATTGCCGACAGCGTCACGGTCTGCTGGATGCAGGAAGGCTGTGGTTGTGTGGTGGAATCCAACGGGTGCCGGCAGGTGTTTGAACACCCCAGCCACCCGATCACCGCCGCCTATTGTGCCGGGGAGGCCGGTTAGCAAGGCGGTGGGAGTCAGGGCGCCAGGCATTGGATCTGTAACAAGCCTGGATCCAGGGCATCATTTGTGCACACCAGAAACCCTACCGGAAAAAGATGATGGATCGGATGAATGATATCTGGCGTTCGTTGCGCAGCTTGCCACTGTGGGTGCAGATCTGGGTGGTAGGCATCCTTGTGCCGGTGAATGTGCTGCCGTTTTTTCTGCTCGATACCCGGGTGGGGATGGCCGCTGCACTGGCCGCGCTGTTTGTGGCGGCCACCAATGGCCCCTTGATGTGGATCTACCGGGGCATGAACAAGGTGCTGTCGATCCCGCACCTGATTGCCTGGGGGCCGCTGGAAATCTATCTGCTGATGCTGCTGGCCGATAGCGGCTTCCGCGCTGAAGCGGGTGCCCTGGAGTTGGGGCTGGCGGTGCTGCTGGTGGTAATCAATGGCATCAGCCTGGCGTTCGATGTGATGGATAGCGCCAAGTGGGTGGCCGGTGACCGGGCCACGCCGGGGCTGCCGCCGCACTCCTCCAGCTGATATAGTCGTGCTAACAGATTCTGGAACCGGGTTATGATCCATCGGCAACACCGTCAGCGTGCCCTGATCGGGCTGATACTGCTTGGGCTATTGTTCCAGGTGCAGACGGTGTTTGCCTGCCAGATGGTGGACACCCACCGTGGTCTCGCCTCGGATTGCTGTTGCGAGAGCATGGCCATGGCCAGTGACGAAGCACCCATGCCGGACCGCAATGGCGGCTGCTGTGACCTGGAGAATACCCTGTCCCTGAAAGACAGCGACAATGACAGCCCGTCCATTGTCCAGGCACGCCTGGTGCCGGACCTGCCCGAGGCGTCGCTGGCCTTTGTGCTGGTATCACTGGATCTCCTCCCTGACGTCACAGCGGCGCCCTCTGCCCTGGTCGCTATCGGCGACAACCCCGCTGATCCGGGTTCCCATACCTGGCTGGAAACCCGCCGCCTGCGCATTTGATTGACTCCCCCGTCGCCACTCAGTGCGACCACACCCCCTGATGCATTGAGTTTAACCGGCAGTGTCGGCGTCGCGTGTATGTGATCGCGGTGTCCGGCCTGCCAGGATTGGGAGTCAATCCATGCAACCCCTGTTTTCCATAGCGTTTACCAGGCGCTGGCTGCTGCTTGCCGCGCTGCTGATGGCCCGGCCCGGCTGGGCAGACGCGGCCTGTGAAGCACCGGCCACCACCACCGAGGGGCTGGTACAGCAAGCCCTGACCTGCAACCCCGCACAACAGGCCTATCTTTCCCGGCATCAGGCGGCGCAGCATCGCAGCGAGGCCAGCGGGCGCCTGGATGATCCGCGCCTGTCCGTCGGTGTGGCGCCCAACACCTTCGGCAATGACCAGCTCGATGATGGCTATATCGTCGAACTCAGTCAGCCCTTGCCCTGGCCCGGCACTCTGAGCCTGGACCGCCAACTGGCCGACGACCGGGTCGCCGGTATTCAGGCCATGACTGCCCACCATCAGGTGGAGCTGGCCCGGCAGTTACGGCTGGCGCTGGCGCGCCGGGACTACCGCCGTCAGCGGCTGGCCATCAACCGGGAAAACCAGCGGCTCTGGCAGTTGCTGATCGACACCCTGGAGGATCGCTATGCCAGCGTCACCGCAAGCCGCTCGGCGCTGCTGCAGGCACAGCATGAGCGGCACCTGCTCATGGAAAACGCCATCCAGCTGGAAGCTGCCCTGGAACGGGACAGCAGCCAGATCCGGCAAGCCCTGAATCTGCCAACCGCAACAGCACTGCCGGATCTCTCCAATGACGGCATCCCGGCGATTAGCGATGACCAACTGACACAGCGGTTATCGGTGCTGGATGAACAGCCGCAGATTCGCGCCCTGCAGGCAGAACAGTCGCAGAAGCAACACGAGCTGGAACGGATCAGAAAACAGCGCTATCCGAACTTCTCACTGATGACCCGCTACAACAGCCTGTGGATGAACGAGGACCAGCGCTGGGTGGTGGGTGTCGGCATCAACCTGCCGCTGGACCAGGGAGGGCGCAGCCGCCAGGAAGCGGCCCTGCGCGCCGACCAGCAGGCGCTGGACTGGGAACAACGGGATCGCCTGCTGGCCCTGCGGGAGCAGCTGGCCCAGGCCGCCAGCCACTACCGGGAAGCCGGCAAGCGTCTGCGACTGTACGCCAACGAGCTGCTGCCGCTGGCCCGCGAAAACCTGGCCGCCAGCCGGGATGCCTTCCGCAGCGGGGAGGCGGATTTTCAGCGCATTCTCACCGCCCAGCGGCAGCTGCTGACCACCCAGGAACAACAGGCCCAGGCGTACTACCAACAGCGCACCGGTTTTGCCCAGCTTACCGCCGCCGCCGGCCTGGTGTTTGTGTCCGACTGGCAATCAACAAACCACAGCGAGAACGGTGGCCACCATGAATAAGCGTACGATTTTGGTCATTGAGGTAGTGGTTGTGGGGCTGGCCCTGTTGCTCTGGTGGTGGAGTGCTGCCGAGCCTGGCAGTCAGGCCATGAGCGATGCCGATTTTATCAGCGCCGGCCCCTATCGAGTGGCCGTTACCGTGACACCAGACAAGCCGGTGGTAGGCGAAAACCAGCTACAGATTCTGGTCCGTGACAACGACGGTCAGCCGCTTGGCGGCGCCGAGGTAAGGGCGGTGGGAGAAATGCCGGCCATGGGCACCATGTCCGCCATGTATGCACCGGCGGAGATTACCGAAGTGGCGCCGGGCCGCTATGAAGGCAGCTTCGAATTGACCATGGCCGGGGAGTGGCCCCTGGCGGTGGATATTGCTGAGGGCGAAAACCATGTGGATCTGACCTTCGATATGGCTACAGGCCGGGAAGGCCTGCGGTTGGCCACGGCCACGCCCGCGGGGGAGGTGGCTTACCACACTTGCTCCATGCATCCCTCGGTGAAATCCGCCACGCCGGGCACCTGTCCGATCTGTGGTATGGATCTGGTGCCGGTCACCCATGAAGAAATTAACAGCGGCAGCATTCGCGTGGAGGAGGGGCGGCGCCAGACCATCGGCATCAGGACCGGTAAAGTCACACGCGAAACCGTGTCTCTGCCGTTACGCTTGCAGGGGCAGCTTGCCTACGACGAGAGCCGGCTTACCGATATCAGTCTGCGTTTTGACGGCTGGATTGGTGAGCTGAAGGTCACCGATGAAGGGCAGGCGATCTCACAGGGGGAGACACTGTTCACCGTCTACAGCCCGGAGCTGCTGACCCTGCAGGAAGACTATCTACGCGCTCGCCGCAGCGGCAATGCCCGCCTGCGCTCGGCGGCACGGCAACGGCTGATGCGTGCCGGTATCACCGATCCGCAACTGCAGTGGTTGGCCAAACGAGGAAAGGCGCAGGACTACTTTCCGATTTTTGCGCCAGCATCCGGGGTGGTGATCGAGAAACATCTGCTGCCCGGTTCGGCGGTAAAAAGCGGCGAGACGCTGCTTCGTCTGGCGGATCTGTCCCGGCTGTGGGTGGAGGCATTTGCCTATGAACAGGACGTGCCGCTGCTGGAAACCGGCCTGACGGCCGATCTGCGTATTGCCGGCCAGTCTGCCATCCCGGCCACGGTGGCCCACGTGGACCCATTCCTGCAGCGCGATACCCGCACCGCCCGGGTGCGCCTGTCGCTGGACAATGAGGCGGGCCGTTATCAGCCCGGTCAGTTCGCCCAGGTCAATCTGCAGGTGCCACTGGGTGAGCAGCTGCTGGTGCCGGAAGACGCGGTGCTGGTGTCCGGTCACAAGCGGATTGTCTTCAAGGATCAGGGGGGCGGCCGGTTGATGCCGGTGCCGGTGCGTACCGGTTACCGTATCGACGGGCAGATCGTCATTCGTGATGGGCTGAAAGAAGGGGAGGCCATCATCACTGCCGGCACCTTCCTGATCGCGTCCGAGAGCAAGATGAAAGCGGGGGTGGCGCAATGGTAAGCCCGAATCCGCCGTCACCGCCGCCGGGTCTGATTGCCCGCCTGATTGCGCTCTGTGCCAGCAAGCCGGGCATCACCCTGTTGCTGGTGCTGCTGGCCGCCCTGTGGGGCGGTCGCAGCCTGTTGCAGGTGCCGCTGGATGCCATTCCCGACCTGTCCGATGCCCAGGTGATCGTGTTCACCGAGTGGGACGGACGCAGCCCGGATCTGGTGGAAGACCAGATCACCTATCCACTCACCACCGCCTTGCTGGGTGTCCCCAATGTGCGCTTTGTGCGTGGCCAGAGTTTCATGGGGCTCAGCTTTGTCTATGTGATCTTCGAGGACGACACCGATATCTACTGGGCCCGCTCGCGGGTGCTGGAATACCTGAACACCGCCAGCCAGCAATTGCCGGAAGGTGTCAGCCCCACACTGGGGCCGGATGCCACCGGGGTGGGCTGGGTGTTCCAGTACGCCCTGGTGGACAAGAGCGGCAAGCATGACCTGGCTGAGCTGCGCGCCTTGCAGGATTTCAAGCTGCGCTACTGGCTCACCGCCGTGGAAGGGGTGGCCGAAGTGGCCTCCGTGGGCGGCTTTGAAAAGGAGTATCAGGTCAGCATCGACCCGGACCGCCTGGCCAGTTTCCACATTCCGCTGAGGAAAGTGGTGGAGGCGATTCGCCGCTCCAACAATGACGTGGGTGGTCGGGTACTGGAAATCGCCGGCCATGAACACTTCATCCGTGGCCGCGGTTACCTGCAATCCAAAGACGATCTGCGTGATGTGGTGATCGGCGTGGATGCCAATCGCATTCCCATCCGGCTGGAACAGGTGGCCAACATCAGCCTGGGCCCGGCCATGCAACGTGGCCTGGCAGAGCTGGATGGGGAAGGGCAGACCGTGGGCGGCATCGTGGTGATGCGCTATGGCGAAAATGCCCTGGCGGTGATCGAGCGGGTCAAGCAGCGTCTGGAAGACGTGCAGGCAGGGCTGCCGGAAGGAGTGGAGGTGGTGACCACCTATGACCGGTCCAACCTGATCCAGCGGGCCATCGATACCCTCACCCATACCCTGATTGTAGAAATGGTGGTGGTGGCACTGGTGATCTTTGCCTTCCTGCTCCATGTGCGTTCGGCGCTGGTGGCCTGTATCACCTTGCCCATTGCCATCCTGCTGGCCTTTATCCCGCTCAAGGCCCAGGGGCTGACCGCCAACATCATGTCCCTGGGTGGCATTGCCGTGGCCATCGGCGCCATGGTGGATGCGGCGGTGGTGATGGTGGATAACATCCACAAGAGGCTTGGCGCGAGGGAAGAGGGCGATGACAGAAAAGCCCTGATCATCAGCGCCATGCAGGATGTGGGGCCGAGCATCTTCTTCTCGCTGCTGATCATTACCCTGTCGTTTATCCCGGTGTTTTCCCTCCAGGCCACCGAAGGGCGGCTGTTCTCGCCACTGGCCTACACCAAGACCTACAGCATGGGCTTTGCGGCCATTCTGGCGGTGACCTTGATACCGGCTTTGGCCGTGCTGTTGATCCGCGGTCGCATCCGCTCGCACAACAATCCGGTCAACCGGGTGCTGGTAACAGTGTTCCTGCCCGCCATCCGCTTCTGTATCCACTGGCGCTGGCCGGTGGTGGGGCTGTCGGTGCTGGCCCTGGTACTCACCGTGCCGGTGGCCCGGCAACTGGGCAACGAGTTCATGCCGCCGCTCAATGAGGGCAGCATTCTTTACATGCCCACCGCCTTGCCGGGCATGTCGATCACCGAAGCCGGCAAGGTGTTGCAACGCATGGACAAGCAGCTCAAGGCGTTTCCCGAAGTGGAGCGGGTGTTCGGCAAGGTGGGGCGCTCTACCAGCGCCACCGACCCGGCGCCCCTGTCCATGGTGGAAACCGTGATCACCCTCAAACCCCGTGACCAGTGGCGCGAGGGAGTGAGCTGGGATGACCTGATTGCAGAAATGGATGAAAAGCTGCGTTACCCCGGTATGCCCAATATCTGGTGGATGCCCATCCAGACCCGCACCGAAATGCTCGCCACCGGCATTCGCAGCGCGCTGGGTATCAAGGTGTTTGGCGACAGTCTTGCGGAGATCGAGAACACCGCCGTGGCCATCGAGAAGGCCCTGCAGGCGGACCCGCGCACCGCCGGCGATACCCGCAGTGCTTTCGCCGAGCGACTCACCGGTGGCTACTTTATCGATTTCGATATCGACCGCCCGGCAGCGGCCCGCTACGGCCTCAATGTGCAGGATGTGCAAGATGTGCTGATGGCTGCCATGGGCGGAGTGGCCGCCACCCAGACCGTGGAAGGGCGCGAGCGCTATAACGTACAGGTGCGTTATGACCGCAGCTACCGGCAATCCATCGCGGATATGGAGCGCTTGCTGATCCCCACGCCCACCGGTGCCACCCTTCCCATCACCGAAGTGGCGGATATCGCTTTTCGTACCGGGGCCCCCATGATTCGCAATGAAGATGGCCAGTTGGTGGGCTTCGTATTCGTGGACCTGAAAAGTGATGTGGGGGTGGCCGATTACGTGGCACAGGCCAAGGACGTTGTTGCTGACAAGGTGGCACTGCCCAGCGGCTACCGGTTGGGCTGGGCCGGCCAGTTCCAGTACTTCGAGCGCGCCAAGGCACGTTTGCAGTGGGTGGTGCCGGCCACCTTGCTGGCCGTGTTCCTGTTGCTCTACCTGCACCGGGGCCGCCTCAGTGACACCCTGTTTGTGCTCAGTGCCATGCCGTTCGCCCTGATCGGCGCCGTCTGGTTACTGTTTTTGCTCGATTACAAACTGAGCGTGGCGGTCTGGGTGGGGATGATTGCCCTGGCCGGGCTGGCGGCGGAGATGGGGCTGCTGATGCTGCATTACCTGGATGGCGCCTACCGGCAGGCCTGCCAGCGAGTGCCTGACATGAGTCCGGCGCTGCTGTGCGAGGAAGTGGCCCAGGGCGCTGTGCACCGAATCCGGCCCATGCTGATGACCAGCCTGACCCTGCTGATTTCGCTGATCCCGGTCATGCTCAGCGACGGCACCGGCGCTGATGTGATGAAGCGCATCGCCGCCCCCATGGTAGGGGGCACGATAACGGCGTTGATTGTGGTGTTGCTGGTGTTTCCGGCGTTATTTGTGTTGTGGAAGCAGCGGTCGCGGCGCCATTAATCGTAATGGTTCAGATGGCACGATAGCGTGCTATCTGAGCCTCGGCGAGGGGGTACAGTAAAACTACTCCAGCAGGCATTACCGGGGATACCGGATAAGTCAGTAATAGTTGCCATAACTGCGCTAGTCTTCGATCAGTAAAAAGCACCGGATCATGGGGGCTGCCCGTGGTTGGCATAATCATTTTACGATCCAGTGGCCAGGCTCAGCAAAGGGCCGACCTTTAGTGAAGAAGGATAACGGAAATGGTGTTGTAGAATGGGTGAAGGGACCCTGCTGGCCGGATTAGTGCCCTTGCGATGCGTCCAGTTTTTTCAGGATGGCCTCGGTGCGGGCATCCTCCAGTGGCTCCTCCTGGCGAGGCAGAAAACCCAGCAGGGCGCGCAGCTGACGCACGTAGCGGCGACAATGGCGACACATCATCAGGTGCAGACGCAGGGCAAAGCGTTCACGCCGGCTGAGCGCGCTGCCGTCGACCAGGGCATCAGCCTTTTCGGTGATATGCTTGCACTTAAGCATTTTTAACTCCTAGCATTCCCCGGTTTCCTGAAAGTGATCCACCATCTCGAACAATCGGGCTCTTGCCCGGTGAAGCAATACCCGGACATTGGATGCGCTGATCTCCAGCATGTTACAGACGTCTTCAGCGGGCAGGCCTTGCAGGTCGCGCAGCTCCAGCACCAGGCGCTGGCTGTCCGGCATGAAATGCAGGTGCTTCTCCATGCAGCGGCGCAGCTCCTCGCGGGTCAGCAGGTTGTCCGGGCTGGACAGTTCCCAGTGCTGCGGAGGGTGTTGCCAGTGGCCGTCGCCGTGAAAGCGATGAGACAGGGCGTCCGGGTCGTTGGTGGGATCAAACTGAATTTCCCGACCACGCTTTCTTAGCATCATTTTCGCCTGGTTGATCACGATGCGTGTCAGCCAGGTGCGCAACTGGCTGCGCCCCTCGAATTTTGCGATCGCTCTGTGTGCGGCAATCCAGGCATCCTGCACCGCTTCTTCGGCATCTGCGGGGTTGAGCAAGGTGCGGGCGGTGGCCAACAACATATTATGATGGCCTTTGACGAGTTTACCAAAGGCGGACCGATCCCCCTGGCGGAGCTGTTCGATGAATCGGGGGTCTTCCAGCTGGGTATCGGCCATTGGCAGTTCCGGTTGGCTAGCGGGGGAGGAGATTGCTGGGGTCGTCTTCGCCATCGTCTCCCTGGTGCAACATGACCAGCCGGCGCAGGTGCTGCATGTCATCCACGGAAGGACGGCTGAACATGATGCCGATTTCCAGCCCCTGCTGGCGTTTGACGGTGCCAGGCAGGGTCAGGTGGATATCCGAATCCTCCAGAGTAATGGTCAGGGTGACCGGGGAGGCGTCTGGCAGGGCCAGCGGCTGATTGCTGTGGACTTGGGCGCCCATGACGGACAGGTCCACCAGTTCCACTGCAAAGGTGTCCTGCTGAAAGATCAGAGTGGCTTCACCATCAAAGGCAACGCGATTGGCCCGGCGCCGTTCATTCATGTTGTTTGTCCTTATCGATCCCCGTACCCCGGCGACGCTCCTGTTGCCGGGGTGACCCTTCAATTGCCCTATACCTCGATACGCTTGTATTTCATGCGCTTGGGCTGCAGGGCGTCGTCGCCCAGCTGTTTGCGTTTGAACTCCTCGTACTCGGTATAGGAGCCTTCGAACCATTCTACCCGCGCATCCCCTTCAAAGGAGAGAATGTGGGTGGCCACCCGATCCAGGAACCAGCGATCGTGAGAGATCACGATGGCGCAGCCCGGGAAAGCCAGCAGGGCTTCTTCCAGGGCCCGCAGGGTTTCCACATCCAGATCGTTGGTAGGCTCATCGAGCAGCAGCACATTGGCGCCCTGCTTGAGAAGTTTGGCAAGGTGCAGACGATTTCGTTCCCCGCCGGACAAATCGCCAACCCGTTTCTGTTGATCGCCGCCCTTGAAGTTGAAGCGGCCCAGGTAGGCGCGGCTGGGAACTTCGTAATTGCCGATCTTGAGAATGTCGTTACCGTCGGAGACTTCTTCCCAGACCGTCTTCTTGCCGTCCAGGTCTTCGCGGCTCTGGTCCACGTAGGCCATCTGCACGGTGTCGCCGATAACGATCTCGCCCTTGTCAGGATTTTCCTGGCCGGCCAGCATGCGGAACAGGGTGGTTTTACCGGCACCGTTGGGACCGATGATGCCGACGATGGCGCCACGGGGAATCTGGAAGCTCAGATCTTCATAAAGCAGTTTGTGGTCGAATTCCTTGGCTACATTGTGCAGCTCGAAGACCTGCTCGCCCAGGCGCTCACCCGGCGGAATATAGAGTTCCTGGGTTTCGTTACGCTTCTGGAATTCCTGGCTGGCCAGTTCCTCGAAGGCGGCTACCCGGGCCTTGTTCTTGCTGCGCCGGCCTTTGGGGTTCTGGCGTACCCATTCCAGTTCCTTTTCCACGGTCTTGCGGTGGGCGGACTCGGATTTGGCTTCCTGCTCCAGACGCTTCTCTTTCTGTTCCAGCCAGGAGGAGTAGTTGCCTTTCCAGGGGATGCCTTCACCGCGGTCCAGTTCCAGAATCCATTCGCAGGAGTTGTCCAGGAAGTAGCGGTCGTGGGTCACCGCCACCACGGTACCGGGGAATTCGTGCAGGAAGCGCTCCAGCCAGGCCACGGATTCCGCGTCCAGGTGGTTGGTGGGCTCATCCAGCAGCAGCATGTCAGGGGCGCTCATGATCAGGCGGCACAGGGCCACTCGGCGGCGTTCACCCCCGGACAGGTGCTCCACGCTGGCATCCCAGGGCGGCAGGCGAAGGGCGTCGGCGGCGATTTCCAGCTTGCGCTCCAGGTTATGGGCATCGCTGGTTTCGATGATGGCTTCCAGCTTGGCCTGTTCGGCGGCCAGCTTGTCGAAATCCGCATCTTCTTCCGCGTAGGCGGCGTAGACCTCATCCAGTCGCTGCTGGGCACTGAGAATCTCGGACAGGGCTTCCTCCACGATCTCGCGGACGTTTTTGCTGGGGTCCAGCTCCGGCTCCTGGGGCAGGTAGCCGATGTTGATACCCGGCTGCGGCCGTGCTTCACCCAGATAATCCTTGTCCACGCCGGCCATGATGCGCAGCAGGGTGGATTTACCTGAGCCGTTCAAGCCCAGCACGCCGATCTTGGCGCCGGGGAAGAACGACAGGGAAATGTCTTTGAGGATGTGCTTTTTCGGTGGGACAACCTTGCCCACCTTGTCCATGGTGAAGATGTACTGGCTCATAAACTCCGACCGCAGTGTCATTAAGTGTGCGGGGCCCCGCGGGCCCCGTCGGAATGGCGCCTAAGCTAACGGAAAGCGGCGCCGAGTGAAAGGCTGTGGGCCCCTGAGGAGTAGGAGGTGGGCAGTTGCAGGCTTCCTAGTGTGGGGCGTTGCCAATGCCGCTGGCGAGCAGGATCCGGATGACGTCCTGCTGCTTATTGACACCGAGCTTGTGAAAGATGCTTTTGAGCTGGGTGCGCACCGTGGCCAGGCTAACACCTTTCTGGGCGCTGATTTCCTTGAGATCCAGGCCGTTGGTGAGGGCAATGGCAATGCCGGCTTCCCTGCGGGTCAGGCCGAAAGTCTGGATCAGCTGCTCCGCGGAGGCATTGAAAGAGGCGCTAGGGTCGGACAGATAGAGGGCCACAAGCCCAGGCTCTGCCGGCCCAAACCGTGAATGCGGGGTTTCGTGACAGGGTACCCCGATTACAGTAAGAGGGTGGCTTCGGTCCGGGTGACGTAGGCCGACGGCCTGGTCCCGTGGCCAGCCTTCCCCGTCGGGGGCTTTTCGCAGGCGCTGCAGCATCTCCCGGAGTCTCTCGTCGTCGTCAGGGTAATAAGCCTTGAACCCCTGCTGGGTCTGTACCAGGGCGGGGTGACAGTCCAGCAGCCTGTCGGCAAGATCATTGCGGTAACGGATGGTGTTGTCCTGGTCGACAATGACCGTGCCCAGCATGACTTTGGACAGCGCGTATTCCAGGGTTTGTGCCTTGCTTTCCTGCAGGTGAAGTTGACGCTGGATCAGTAGTGCCCGCTGGAAATGTGGGGCGAGCTGGTCGAGAAGTTGTAACTCCGCCTCCCCGAACGGTTGGGCGTTGAAGGAACGGTGAACGCCAATGCCCACATGCCAATGCTCATCATTGAAGAAACTGATGGCGGCCACGTAGCCCAAATCATTGGGCTTTACGATCAGGCGATAGTAGAGCGGGTGAGTCAGCCGGGCTTCATCATGCCGGGACACCATGCTGGCCTTGCCGATGGGGCGTTGACTCTGGATCTGGTAAACGGGGTCATATTTGGCAACGCCCAACCGGTAGGATAACTCGGTGACCTTGGGCAGGCCGTAACAGGCCATCATGTACCGTGTATTTTGATGGTAGTCCTCAACATGGATGCCGCCGGACTTGGCACCCAGTCGCCGGCACAGCTCGCTAATGACCACATTCCAGTGTTCGGGCTGGTATGAGGCTTGATAAATGTCGCCGACAAACGCAAGAAGATCCTCTGCGACGTTGGTTGTCGCATTGTCGATGGCTGCTCTTTCCATGGCGCTCCCCAAAGCACGCTTTACGGTACTATTGTGGGTGCAACTGGTATCGCCGTTGACCAGCTGCTGGTTCCCTTAGAGTTTTTGTGGGTATTCCCCGTGGGCAACAGTTTAGGCAGCTTGCCCGGCTGCTTGCAATAAATGTGACACAGGTCTCACGATCAGGCCGATGAACGGGCCAGAACAATGAAAGCCGGTCATGGAGAAATGAAAGTCCTTCATGTGCCAAGCCGCTGGCTTTTGGGTAGAATACGCGCCCCAACCCATCTCTTTGCATGCTGACAGGTAGCCCATGTTCCCGAAATCCATGTCCATCGCCGAGTTCGATCCGGAAATCCAGGCGGCCATCGAGGCCGAGGAAGTTCGCCAGGAAGAGCATATCGAGCTGATTGCCTCTGAAAACTACGCGTCTCCACGGGTCATGGAAGCCC
Source organism: Alcanivorax sp. (assembly GCF_019431375.1). NCBI lineage: Bacteria > Pseudomonadati > Pseudomonadota > Gammaproteobacteria > Oceanospirillales > Alcanivoracaceae > Alcanivorax > Alcanivorax sp. Next base: position 1,904,573 of record NZ_CP080267.1, on the reverse strand, counting down.
AGGGGTCCGTGCTGACCAACAAATACGCGGAAGGCTACCCGGGCAAGCGCTACTACGGCGGTTGCGAGAATGTGGACGTGGTCGAGCAGCTGGCCATCGACCGGGCCTGTGAGCTGTTTGGCGCCGACTGGGCCAATGTGCAGCCGCACTCCGGTTCCCAGGCCAACGGCGCGGTCTACATGGCCATGCTGCAGCCGGGTGACACCGTACTGGGCATGAGCCTGGACGCCGGTGGCCACCTGACCCACGGCGCCAAGCCGAACTTCTCTGGCAAGACCTACAATGCGGTGCAGTACGGCCTGGATAACGACACGGGTCTGATCGATTACGAGCAGGTTGAAGCCCTGGCCCGTGAGCACAAGCCGAAGATGATCGTCGCCGGCTTCTCCGCTTACTCCCAGGTGGTGGACTGGCAGCGTTTCCGGGATATCGCCGACGAAGTGGGCGCCATCCTGCTGGTGGACATGGCCCACGTGGCCGGTCTGGTTGCCGCGGGCGTGTACCCGAGCCCGGTGGGCATCGCTGACATCACCACCACCACCACCCACAAGACCCTGGGTGGTCCCCGTGGCGGCCTGATCATGGGCAAGGCCAACGAAGAAATTCAGAAGAAGATCAACTCTGCGGTGTTCCCCGGTGGTCAGGGTGGTCCGCTGGAGCACGTGATTGCCGCCAAGGCGATCTGCTTCAAGGAAGCCATGCAGGCGGACTTCAAGGGCTACCAGCAGCAGGTGGTGAAGAACGCCCAGGCCATGGCCAGCGTATTTATCGAGCGTGGTTTCGACGTGGTCTCCAACGGCACTGAAAACCACCTGTTCCTGCTCAGCCTGATCAAGCAGGACATCACCGGTAAGGATGCTGACGCCGCCCTGGGTCGCGCCAACATCACCGTGAACAAGAACGCTGTCCCCAACGACCCGCGTTCCCCGTTCGTCACCTCCGGCCTGCGCATCGGCTCCCCGTCCATCACTCGTCGTGGCTTCAATGAAGCTGACGCTTCGGCCCTGGCCGGCTGGATCTGCGACATCCTCGACAACATGGGCGATGAGTCCGTGATCGAGACCGTTAAAGGGAAGGTGAAGGAGATTTGTGCGCGGTTGCCGGTGTACGAGCGGTAATTCAGTGAACAGTTAACAGTGAATAGTTAACAGCAAAAACACGGGGTCATGGATGACGGACGGGTTTGTGGCGCGGGAGAAATCCCGCGCTTTTGCTTTGCGGGTGGTGAAAAGTTGCCAGTACCTGCAAAGTCAGAAGCGGGAATATGTGCTTAGCAAGCAGCTGCTGCGAAGTGGAACGGCCATCGGTGCCCTGATTCGTGAGGCAGAGTATGCTGAGAGCCGGCTGGATTTTATCCACAAAATGCACATTGCCCTGAAGGAAGCCAATGAAACGGATTACTGGATTGATCTGTTGTCAGATTCGGAGTACTTCAACGAAGAAGCGGGAGCCTCCCTGCAGGCAGATTGCCGAGAGCTGTTGAGATTGCTGATAGCCATTATCAAAACTACCAAGCGTCGAGGATAATGCGATTGTTCTCGCTATTAACTGTTCACTGTTAACTATTAACTGGATCCCCAATGTACTGTCCTTTCTGCAGCGCCCAAGACACCAAAGTGATCGATTCCCGTTTGGTCGCAGACGGTGGGCAGGTGCGTCGTCGGCGTGAGTGTCTTAGCTGCAACGAACGCTTTACCACCTTTGAAACGGCCGAGCTGGTGATGCCGCGACTGGTAAAATCCGATGGCACTCGCCAGCCATTCGATGAAGCCAAGTTGCGTGCCGGTATGTTGCGGGCTCTGGAGAAACGGCCGGTGAGCATGGAGGATCTGGAGGCAGCGATCAGTCGTGTCTGCCATCGTTTGCGGGCCACCGGGGAGCGTGAGTTGCCAGCTCGGGAGCTGGGTGAGTTCGTGATGGAAGAGTTGCAGCAACTGGACGATGTGGCCTATGTGCGCTTTGCGTCCGTGTATCGCAGCTTTCAGGATATTTCCGAATTTTCTGCCGAGGTGGATCGCCTGCGCGGAAGAAGTGACAAGAAAGACGACTAGTCTTTTCGTCAAGTTGAGCATTGAAAAGCCACCGGTCAGCGAGCATGACCGGTGGCTTTTTTCGTTGTGCTGCGACGCCGATGCTCAGCTTCCGTGCAGCCATTGGGCAAGCAGCAGATACAGTGGAATACCGGCCAGCACATTGAACGGAAAGGTGATACCCAGTGAGGCCGCCATCGACAGTGTGGCGTTGGCCTGGGGCAGGGCGACACGCATGGCAGCGGGCACAGCGATATAGGACGCGCTGGCTCCCAGAACGGCAAGCAGGGTGATGCCGCCCACCGACAGGCCGAGCCCCTGGCCCAGCAGGGCGCCCAGTCCGCCCGCCAGTAGCGGCATGAAGATGCCAAAGGCGGTCAGGAACGGGCCGTCTTGCTTGAGAGCGCCGAGCTGTTCTGTGGTGATCAGCCCCATTTTCAGCAGGAACAGGGCCAGGGCGCCCTGGAACAGGTCCATGAAGAAGGGGGATATCTTGTTCAGGCTGTCGCCGGCGAAGGCGCCGATCAGCAGGCCGCCCACCATTAGCACGATGCCGGGGCTGAGCAGGGTTTCATGGGCCAGTTGGCGACTGGCCAGGCCGGCGGACAGCCCCTTTGCCAGCACCAGGCCGACAATGATGGCGGGAATCTCCAGCAGCACCACAAACAACGGGAAGTAAGGCTCGTAGGCCACGCCAGCGGCATCCAGCACTGCCACGGCGACAGCGTAGGTGGCCACACTGACGCTGCCATAATGGGCGGCAATGGCGGCCGCGTTGACCCGGTTAAGGCCGCCCACATGGCGCAGCAGCGGGAATGCCAGTAACGGCAGGACCACACCGAAGCCCACCACCAGTAACGATTCCCGGACAATCCGCAGGCTGGCATGTTCCGCCAGGGCAGCGCCGCCTTTCAGGCCGATGGCCAGCAGCAGGAACAGGGTCAGGCTCTGGTAAAGGCCGCCGGGGAAGGGAAGGCGAACCTTCAATACGCCGGCGGCCAGCCCCAGCACGAAGAAAAGCACTACCGCATCAAGCTGCATAGCTATCCCCGCCTCGCTGGGCGTCAGTGGTGGCGGCCGGGTTGCGCCCTGCCAGCCAGGCCAGCGGCAGCAAGGCAATGCCGATCACCCCCAGCGGAAGGCCGGCGTGCCCGTTGACGATGAGCGCTGTGGCCAGCCCAAGGTTGAGCAGGGCAACGAAGAGAATGAAAAGACGCTGTCGAGTGTGCTGTGGCATAGGGCCTCCTGGGTCAAAACGGGGGCTATTATCCGAGAGACAAAGATTAGATAAAAATAGATACTATCTAGGTTTAATATAGATAAAGGTCTATCTATGAGCCGGTTACATGCCCGCGTGGGCACTCTCCGACAATTGGAAATCCTGCTGGCGGTGCATGAGGCGGGCACCGTGACCGGGGCGGCGGAAATGTTGCACCTGACCCAGCCCACGATATCCATGCAGCTGCGCAAACTGGTGGATGCCATGGGGATGCCGCTCTACGAGCAACAGGGGCGCAAGTTACGCTTTACCGACGCGGGGCTGGCGGCGGTGGCCAGTGCCCGCCGGGTACTGGAGGAGTTCGAGCACCTGGACATGACCCTGGCGGATCTGCGCGGACTCAAGGCCGGCACCCTGCGCCTGGCGGTGGTCAGCACCGCCAAATATTTCGTGCCCCATTTGCTGGGCCCCTTCTGTGCCCGGTATCCCGGCGTGGAAGTGTCTTTCCATGTGGGTAACCGTGAGCAGATCATCGAGCGGCTGGAGCAGGGGCTGGATGATTTCTGCGTCTTCAGTCATGTTCCCGGCGGCCGCCCGCTGATCTCCAGTGCCTTCCTGGATAATCCGTTGGTGGCCATTGCCGCCGAACACCACCCTCTGACTCGCCGTGACTCTCTGACCCTGGATGACATCGCCAGGGAGCCTTTTCTGATGCGCGAGCCAGGCTCTGGTACCCGCCATGCCATCGAGCACTATCTGCAGCAGCAGGGCAAGCAGCTGAATGTGAAGATGACGGTGGAAAGCAATGAGGCCATCCGCCATTCGGTGATGGCCGGGTTGGGCATTTCGATCCTGTCGGCCCATACCCTCAATCTGGGTGGTTGGGTGGGGCTGGCCCCCTTGAAGGTGGTCGGCCTGCCCATTGTGACCCAGTGGTACCTGGTGCGGCCTTCCGGGAAGCGGCTCTCCATCGTGGCGCAGGCGTTCCAGCAGTTCATGGCCAGCGAGGGCAGAGCGGTGCTGGCGGATTTTGTCGAGGATGCGGATCGCTTTGTTGCGGCACCGGACTCCCGCATCCAGTAGAATGCCAGCCATGTTTACGCGTCTGGACACTCACTACATGGCCCGCGCCCTGCAGCTGGCGGAGCTGGGGCTGTATACCACCGACCCCAACCCCCGGGTGGGATGTGTGCTGGTGCGCGATGGCGAGATTGTCGGCGAGGGCTTTCATGCCCGTGCTGGCGAGCCCCATGCGGAGCGTCATGCCCTGGCGGCAGCGGGTGACAGTGCTCGCGGGGCCACCGCCTACGTGACCCTGGAACCCTGCTCCCACACCGGTCGTACCGGGCCCTGCGCAGATGCGCTGGTGGCCGCCGGGGTGGCCAGGGTGATCGCCGCCATGGAAGACCCGAATCCCCAGGTGGCGGGCAATGGCATGGCGAGACTGGCGGCGGCGGGAGTCGACACCGCAACCGGCTTGCTGGAAAGCGAAGCGCGGGCGCTGAATCCGGGCTTCATTTCACGCATGACACGCCAGCGACCCTTTATCCGTATCAAGATCGCCGCCAGTGTGGATGGCCGCACGGCCATGGCCAGTGGCGAGTCCCAGTGGATTACCGGCCCTGCTGCCCGTGAGGATGTGCAGCGGCTGCGGGCGCGAAGCTCGGCGGTGATTACCGGCGTGGGGACGGTGCTGGCAGACCGTCCCTCCTATACCGTGCGCCCGGACCAGTGGGAGCGTGCGGATTATCATCGCCAGACCGATAGCCAGTGGGTGCGTCAGCCTCTGCGGGTGATCCTCGACCGTACCCTGCAAACCCCGCCGGATGTGCCGGTGGTCAGTGCCCCCGGACACTGTCTGCTGGTGGCCGGCGAGCAGCACCCGGGGCGCCAGAATGCCCTGGAATCCGCCGGCGCGGAGGTGATGCTTTTGCCCGCCTCCGGGTCCGGGATTGACCTGCAACAGTTACTGATCGAACTGAACCGGCGCGAATGCAACGAAGTACTGGTAGAATGTGGCGCCACCTTGGCCGGGGCCTTCGTTCGCGAGGGGCTGTTCGATGAACTGATCGTCTATATGGCGCCGGCCCTGCTGGGCTCATCGGCGCGCCCGCTACTGGGTTTGCCGCAACTGGCCAGCATGAGCGAGAAGGTATCGCTAAAGTGGCAGGACGTGCGGATGGTGGGCGGTGATCTTCGTCTGACGCTGACTCCGGCCGGACAACCCCTGCCGTAGGAGCGTCGCTGGCGGCGCGATAACCAACGCCGGGGATCGCGCCGCCAGCGACGCTCCTACGGTGTGAAATCGAGAGGCATTTCCATGTTTACCGGCATTATTGAAGCCATGGGCAAGGTCGCGGCCATGACCCCGAAGGGGGGCGATGTGACCCTGCTGATCAAGAGCGACGCGCTGGATTTTTCCGATGTGCAGCTGGGGGATTCCATTGCCGTCAACGGTGTCTGCCTGACCGCCACGGCCTTGCCAGGTGGTGGCTTCGAGGCGGATGTATCCGGGGAAACCCTGTCGCTGACCTCTCTCAAGCAGATCGCCGTGGGCAGCCAGGTAAACCTGGAAAAAGCACTGACACCGACCACTCGGCTTGGCGGTCACCTGGTCAGCGGCCACGTGGATGGCCTGGGCAAGATCGTGCAGATGAAGCAGGATGCCCGTTCGGTACGCATTGATATCGAAGCCCCGGCGGAGCTGGCCCGCTATATTGCCCACAAGGGCTCGATCACTGTGGATGGCATCAGCCTGACGGTGAACAGCGTGGACGGTGCGGTATTTTCCCTGAACATCATCCCCCACACCCAGGACGTGACCACCATCGGCCAATGGCAGGTGGGGACGCCAGTGAACCTGGAAGTTGATATAATCGCCCGCTATCTGGAGCGCCTGTTGCTGGGCAACAAGGCCGCCGAGCCGAATGCGGAAGGCATCTCCATGGCGTTTCTGGCCGAAAACGGGTTTTTGAAGGGCGGCTGACGCCGCCAGTAACAAGCTGCAAGAGACTAGCTTCAACGCGATGAAAGCGAGTTGCCATCAATTGCAGGCTTGATTATGCGATACCGAAAGAGAGGGTTTGCACTGGTTTTCCTTGTAGCTTGCGGCTTGTCGCTTGCAGCGCATCACCGGTGAAAAATGCAGAGGAAGTGCTGTTTGCTTCCACGCTTAATAGGTCGAGTACCACTATGCAGCTCAACAGTATTGAAGAACTGATCGAAGACATTCGCCAGGGCAAGATGGTTGTCCTGATGGATGATGAAGACCGGGAAAACGAGGGCGATCTGGTGATGGCCGCCGAGCATGTCACCGCCGAAGCCATCAATTTCATGGCCAAGTATGGCCGTGGCCTGATCTGTATGCCCATGTCCCGGGAGCGCTGCGAGCTGCTGGAACTGCCGTTGATGGTACAGAGCAATGGCAGCGGTTTCGGTACCAAGTTCACCGTGTCCATCGAGGCCCGTGAAGGGGTGACTACCGGTATTTCCGCCGCGGACCGAGCCCGCACCGTGCAGGCCGCCGTGGCCCGCAATGCCCGCGCCTACGATATCGTTCAGCCCGGGCATATCTTTCCGCTGATGGCCGAGCCCGGTGGCGTACTGCGTCGCGCCGGCCACACCGAAGCGTCTTGCGATCTGGCCATGCTGGCCGGTTGCGAGCCCGCCGGGGTGATCTGCGAGGTGATGAACGAAGACGGCTCCATGGCCCGCCGGGAAGATCTGGAAGTGTTCGCCAAGGAGCACGACCTGAAAATCGGTACCATTGCCGATCTGATTCAGTACCGCGCACTGAACGAAAAAACCATTGAGCAGGTATCCGATAATGCGCTGGATACCTGGTACGGTGATTTTCGCCTGGTGGCCTTCCGCGACACCGTGGACGGGCTTACTCATGTGGCGTTGGTGAAAGGCGAGATCAGCGAAGACCGGGAAGTGACGGTACGGGTGCACCAGGTGGACCCGCTGCGGGATCTGATGAGTGCCAAGATGAACGGTCGAACCGGCTGGAACATGCACCGGGTTCTGGAAGCGATATCTGGTGCGGATGCCGGGGTGGTGATTATTCTGGGGCAGGACTATGAATCCCAGGATACCGTGGAGCGGCTGGAAGCCTTCTTCGGCGGCACTGCCAGCAAACCCAAAGGGGAATCCCGGGCCTACCGCAACATCGGCACCGGCTCCCAGATTCTCAAGGCCCTGGGCGTGCGCAAGATGCGCCTGCTCAGCTCGCCGATGAAATTCAATGCGCTCAGTGGTTTCGATCTTGAAATCACCGAGTACGTGGAAGCAGACAGCTAAGGCGCCGCGCGCCGAAACAGTAACGCAAAGCGGCGCGGCTAGCCGCCGGATGACAGGAAAATAGGTATGCAAAACATCAAGACCCTTGAAGGTACCCTGAACAATGTGGGCGGTCGTTACGGCATCGTCGTGGCTCGCTTCAACAGTTTTGTGGTGGAAGCCCTGCTGGAAGGCGCCGTGGATGCGCTGGTCCGTCACGGTGTTAGCCCGGATGACATCGAGATCATCCGTGTGCCCGGTGCCTGGGAAATGCCGGTGGCAGTGAAGAAGATCATCGAAAAGCGTGACTACGACGCGGTGATCACCCTGGGTGCGGTGATTCGCGGTGGCACCGCCCACTTTGAATATGTGGCCGGTGAAGCCGCCAAGGGTATTGCCTCTGTGCAGAACGCCACGGGTGTGCCGGTGGTCTTCGGCGTACTGACCGTGGATACCATCGAGCAGGCCATCGAACGTTCCGGCACCAAGGCCGGCAACAAGGGTGCCGAAGCGGCCATGAGCGCGCTGGAAATGGTCTCCCTGTTTAAGGCACTGTAATTATTCGGGACGCGGCGCGGGGCGCAGGCGTCCCGCACCACTTCCTGACGTTGAGGCAGCATGAACAATCCTTCCACACCCAGTGCCCGCCGCAAGGCGCGCCGATTCACCATGCAGGCCCTGTATCAGTGGCAGCTGGCTGGTGCCGCAGTGAGCGACATCGAAGCCCAGTTCCTGGCCAACCAGGATTTTGCCAAGGCTGATCGCGAGTATTTCCATGACCTGCTGCACGGTGTGCCGGCCCAGGTGAAAGAGCTGGACGAGCTGCTTACGCCCTATCTGGATCGCCGGGTAGAGGAGCTGTCCCAGATCGAGAAAGCGATCCTGCGCCTCGGCGCCTTCGAGCTGAAAGAGCGGCTGGATGTACCCTACCGGGTGGTGATCAACGAAGGTATCGAACTGGCCAAGGTGTTCGGTGCCGACGATTCCTTCAAGTACGTCAACGGCGTGCTCGACAAGCTGGCGCGAAAGCTGCGCTACCAGGAAGCGTCAGAACGTCCTTTCCGCGATTGAGCGGGTGCGCGCAGGCTTGCCTGCGCGCTATGCTTCTCCCATGACAGACTCCACGCAGCCGCACACACTGGATGAGTTTTCCCTGATCCGGCGTTACTTTCATCGCCATCTTCATCACGGCCCGAATGCCGGCGTGCTGCTCGGCCCTGGTGATGATGCGGCCATCCTGGTCCCCCCTGCCGATCAGCAACTGGTGATGACCCAGGACACCAGCCTGGCCGGTCGCCATTTTCCTGACGACATGGATGCTGCCGACGTGGGTTACCGCTGCCTGGCGGTGAATCTGTCCGACCTGGCGGCCATGGGCGCCGACCCCCTCTGGTTTCTGCTCTCGCTGACCCTGCCCGATGTGGATGAAGCCTGGCTGGCCGGCTTTGCCGATGGCATGTTTGCGCTGGCGGACCAGGCCGGCATCTCTCTGGTGGGGGGCGACGTGACCCGGGGTCCGCTGTCCGTTTCCATTCAAGCCACCGGGGCAGTGCCGCCGGGGCAGGCCCTGCGCCGTGACGGCGCCCGGGTCGGTGATCGCATCTGTGTAGGCGGTGTTACCGGCGCCGGCCTGCTGGGGCTGCAACAATGGCAGCGGGGTGTGCGCAGTGGTGCCGCTATTGATCACTTCCGGCGCCCGTCTCCGCAACTGAATCTGGGGCTGTCGCTGCGGGGTCGTGCCACGGCCTGTATCGATATCTCCGACGGGGTGCTGGCGGACCTGGGCCATATTCTGGCCGCATCCGGTGGTCTGGGCGCTTGCTTGCAGGAAGACGCCCTGCCGTTGAACAGTGCTGTACTTGCCGGTTGCAGCGAGGCAGAACAACGTCGTCTGCAATTGCAGGGCGGTGATGATTACCTGCTGCTTTTTACCCTGCCAGCACAGGAAAGCCTGCCGCCGGGCTGCTATTGTCTGGGGGTGGTGGAGCAGCAGGATGGCCTGCGACTGGCAGGTTCAGACGGAACAGTCACTACGATGCGAGCCTCTGGCTGGCAGCATTTTTGATTAACGCAGGGTAGGCGTAGGGTGCCGTTCGCTCAGGTTGGGTTCCCCCTACGTAATAATGACAAGCAAGAGAGATGCCGATGGAATTGAAACGCCCGAAGATGACAAACCCGGTCCACTTTCTTGCTTTCGGCTTTGGCTCTGGCCTGGCGCCCATTGCGCCGGGGACCTTCGGTACGCTGGCTGCCATGCCGATCTGGTGGCTGTGTGCCCAGCTGCCACTGTGGGGCTATCTGCTGGTGACAGCGCTGGTGATTGCGGTGGGACCGTTCCTGTGTGGGAAAACCTCCCATGACATGCACGTACACGACCACCCGGGCATTGTCTGGGACGAAATTGCCGGCCTGCTGATCACCATGATTGCGGTGCCGGTAACCTGGTGGGGGGCGCTGGCCGGGTTTGTGGCCTTCCGGGTGTTCGACATTATCAAGCCCTGGCCCATTGGCTGGCTGGACCGTCGCGTGGAAGGCGGGTTGGGCATCATGGTGGATGACCTGCTGGCCGGGGTATACGCAGCAGTGGTGGTGCAGTTGCTGATTGTGTTTCTGCCGCAGTGGTTTACCTGAGCCCTTGCAAAAACGCTGCTGCCGCTGGCGGAGCGCGTTGCGCGCTTGATATGTTCCTTATTGCACTAACCATTATTGCCCTAATATCGTTTTGTCACTACCGCTGGCACAAAAAGGATGGCGCCACGCGGGGTTAGCTCTTAGCCTGACTGGATAATAACTGACCAACCGCAGGCAGGGATTTGCCATGTCGGATACCGATCCCCGTTCCAGGCGGGTGGTGGTGCCGGGGGTGCGCTGGTTACGCTTTCCCCGGCGCCTGGAAATGGAATACCGTGAGTATCAGTGCCGGGAAGCCGTGGATGGCTTCCGGGTCAACGCCTTTTATATTCTTCTGCTTTACGTCCTGCTGATCACCGGTATCTATGCGCTGGCCCCGGAGGCGGTACGTGGCCGCTGGCTGGCGACTTATATCTGGGTGGGGGTCATCGTGCTGGTGGCGGGTGGTCTGGCCCAGGTGTCGGCCCTGAATCGTTATTTTCCCTGGTATGCGGGGCTTGGCAGTTTTCTGGCCGTGGCGGTCTCCATGGCGATTCCCGGTTTTATCAACGGGCCGGTGGCTGTCCAGCTGGCCCATGTGTCGGTGATCTATGCGTTGGTGATTGTCTACGCCATGGTTGGCCTGCGCTTCCCGGTGGCGGTGGCGGCCTGTTGGGGCGGCGGGCTGCTGGGGTGGTGGCTGTCGGAGCGTTTCGGCCATGGGGTTGATTGGCAGATGGCCCATCGTACCTATACCGGGGTGAGTCTGTTGGGCATGTTCTTGTGCTACACCACCGAGGTACGGGATCGCCTGCTGTTTTTCAATCAGCGGCAACTGCTGCGGCAGCAGCAGCGCACCCAGGCGCTGGCGGAACGGCTGCATCGCCTGAGCCGGGAAGACAGCCTCACCGGGTTGGCTAACCGGCGCTCCTTTGACGAGGCCCTGGATCGTGAATGGCGACGCTGCCAGCGTGATCAGCAGCCGCTGACTATCATGCTGGTGGATGTGGACTGCTTCAAAGCCTACAACGACCACTACGGGCACTTGCAGGGCGACCGCTGTCTGCAGCTGCTGTCCAGTGAGCTGCGACGTTACGGACGGCGGGGAGGCGACGTGGTGGCGCGCTTCGGCGGAGAGGAATTCGTCATGCTGTATCCGGGCATCGGTGAAACTGAAGCGCAACAGCTGGCCTCCCGGGTATGCCGTTCGATCCGTGCGTTGGCAATCCCTCATTGCTGCAATCCTGACACCGGCGAGGTCACCGTCAGCCTGGGCGTCGCGGTGCTGACTCCGGGGCCCAAGCAGACCCCGATAGCCTTGCTGGACGCGGCGGATCGGGCTCTGTACCAGGCCAAAGAAAGCGGACGGGACACCTGGCGTCTTTACGAGCCGCCGCCCAGAGTGCGATTGGTCAAGGATGACAAAGGGGGGTAGGGCTCACGCAGGATGGGAATCCTAAGCGAACTGGAAAACCGCCAACCCGGCTTTTACCACAGAGGGCACAGGGCTCACTGAGAAAATTCCGAAAAGGTTTTCCTCGGTGAGCCCTGTGCCCTCTGTGGTAAAAAGGTTTGGTCTTCAGCGAGCCTCGCGCAGGCGTTGCTGTTCGCTCAGGCGGGTGCGGATTTGTGTTTCGATACCCTGGGCATCCAGTCCGGCTTCGGCCAGCAGCACATCCCGTTTGCCGTGGTGGATGAAATGGTCCGGCAGTGCCAGGTTGAGCACGTCTACCAGTAGCCCTTCTTCGTGCAGCAGTTCGTTCACCGCCGAGCCGGCGCCGCCCATGCGCTGATGGTCTTCCACGGTGACCAGCAGGGCGTGGTTGGCGGCGGCCTTGAGGATGGCGTCGCGATCCAGGGGTTTCACCCAGCGCATGTCCAGCACGGTGGCATTGAGCGCCTTGCCGGCCTCCAGTGCTGCCGGGGTGAGGGCGCCGAAGGCCAGGATTGCCACTTGCTGGCCGTCGCGCAGGGTGCGCGCCTGGCCGATGGGCAGGGCTTCCATGGTCTTTTCAATCTCCACGCCCGGTCCGGTGCCGCGCGGGTAGCGTACCGCCGCCGGGCCTTCGTGCTGGTAGGCGCTGTATAGCAGCTGCCGGCATTCGTTCTCGTCGGAGGGCGCGGCGATGATCATGTTGGGCACCGTGCGCAGGTAGGCCAGATCAAATACGCCGCCATGGGTGGCACCGTCTTCGCCCACCAGGCCGGCCCGGTCCAGGCCGAAGGTCACATCCAGGTCCTGCAGGGCCACATCATGGATCAACTGGTCATAGCCCCGTTGCAGGAAGGTGGAGTAGATCGCCACCACCGGTTTCTGGTTTTCACAGGCCAGGCCGCCGGCCAGGGTGACCGCGTGTTGTTCACAGATCGCCACGTCATGGAAACGGTCCGGGAAGCGCTGGCTGAATTCCACCATGCCGGAGCCTTCGCACATGGCCGGGGTAATGCCCACCAGGCGCTTGTCCTGCTCGGCCATGTCGCACAGCCACTGGCCGAAGATGTCCTGGTACTTGGGTTTCTTGGGCTGGCTGGGGACTGCCACCTGTACCTTGGGCTTAGGCTCGATCTTGTTGATGGCGTGGTAGCCCACCGGGTCCGCTTCGGCGGGAGCAAAGCCCTTGCCCTTGGTGGTGTAGATATGCAGTAGCTGGGGGCCTTCCAGCGCACGCATGTTGCTCAGGGTGCGCACCAGCTCGTCCACATTGTGGCCATCGATGGGGCCAATGTAGTTGAAGCCGATGGCCTCGAACAGCATGTCCGGGCTCACCATGTTCTTCATGCTCTCTTCGGTGCGGCGGATAAAATCCCAGGCCGCAGGCATGGTGGAGAGCACCTTCTTGCCGCCTTCGCGCAGGGCGATATAGCTCTTGCTGGCCCAGATGCGGGCAAAGTAGTTGGATAGCCCGCCCACATTGTGGGAAATCGACATGTTGTTGTCGTTGAGGATCACCAGCAGGTTGGAGCGGGTGTGGGCCGCGTGGCTCATGGCCTCGAAGGCCTGGCCGGCGGTCATGGCGCCGTCGCCGATGATGGCCACGGCACGGCGATCACTGCCCGCCATTTCCGCCCCCAGGGCCATGCCCAGGGCGGCGCTTATCGAGGTGGAGGAGTGGCCCACACCGAAGGTGTCGTACTCGGATTCACTGCGCTTGGGGAAACCGGACAGGCCATCCTGCTGACGGATGCTGGTGATACCCTCGCGACGGCCGGTGAGAATCTTGTGCGGGTAGCATTGGTGGCCCACATCCCACACCAGCCGGTCGTCCGGGGTGTTATACAGATAGTGAAGGGCCACGGTCAGCTCCACCACGCCCAGGCCGGCGCCGAAGTGGCCGCCACATTGACCCACTGCGTAGAGCAGATATTCACGCAGTTCGTCCACCACCTGCTCCAGCCGGGTGGCTGGCAGCCGTCGTAACTCGGCGGGGCTGGTCAGCGTGTCGAGCAGCGGAGTGGCCGGGCGGGTCAGCGGGATTTGCGTAAATGTCTTGGGCATAGAGGTATGCAGCCTGAAATGCACGGCGAAATTGAGTGCCTAGTATACCTTCACCGGGCGTCAGGCGTCAGTGATCGCGGGAGATGATGTATTGTGCCAATTGTTGCAATGGTTGGGCGCGTTCTCCATACCCGGCCAGGGCCTGTTGGGCCTTCTCACACAACTCCTGGGCCCGCTGCTGGCTCTGTTCCAGGCCGAGCAGGGACGGAAAAGTGCTTTTCTGCAGTTTCTGGTCAGAGCCGGAGGGCTTGCCCAACTGTTCGGTGCCGGCGGTGATATCGAGAATGTCGTCCTGGATCTGGAAGGCCAGACCGACGGCATCGCCGAACCGGTTCAAATCATCGAGTAGCACGGCATCATCCACTTCGGCGGCGAAGTAGCCCAGTTGCAGGCTGGCGGTGATCAGTCGACCGGTTTTCAGATAATGCATTTCTTCCAGTGCTGCCACGGTCTGCTGCTGGCCCTGGGCGAGCATGTCCTGCATCTGGCCGGCGGCCATGCCGTCCACGCCGGCGGCCAGACACAGGTGGCGAATCATGGCGATGCGGGTTTCTGCGTGGTAATGACCGCTGTTGGCGAGCAATTCGAAAGCACGGGTATGCAGGGTGTCGCCGGCCAGGATGGCAGTGGCCTCATCGAAAGCCTTGTGGCAGGTGGGTTGGCCTCGGCGCAGGTCGTCGTCATCCATGGCTGGCAGGTCATCGTGGACCAGCGAGTAGGCATGAATCAGCTCCACGGCGGCGGCGGGCACATCGGCCCGGCCCGGTTCGGCGCCAGCCAGCTGGGCGGCGCCATAGACGAGCAGGGGGCGGATACGCTTGCCGCCGCTGAGGGCCGCATAGCGCATGGCCTGGCTCAGTCGTGGAGCGGCACTGGCGGCAGGGACAAAGGTGTCCAGCGCCTGTTCCAGTCGGGCCCGGCTGGTCTCGCCGAGCTGGTCCAGGGCGGGGAAGTTACTGGCCATTATCTTCACCGGCAAAAGGAGCCGGCTCGGCGTCAGTGTTCTGCTCCAGCAGAATACGTACCTTCTGCTCCGCCTGCTGCAGGGCCTGCTGGCACTCCCGGGACAGGCGAACCCCTTCTTCAAAGGCTTTCAGGGATTCTTCCAGGGTCAGGTCACCGGATTCCATCCGTTCCACAAGGGATTCCAGATTGTCCAGTGAGGTTTCCAGCGCGGGGGCTGCCTGCTTTGCCATGGGTATCTCCTAGCCTGAGTATGTCGCCAAAACGCGCTGAGCTATTCACAGGTGCGATGATAGCAGTCAGAAAGGCAATTTGGGCGTTCTGGGTCAGTGCATCCGGCGGGAACAGTAATGCACAGGCGGTGGTGAATCAATTGCTATCTGCCCGCCTGCGGGGCCTTGAGGCACCATTGTTCGATTTATTTGATGGGTTGCAAGTAGCTGATAATGAAGGGGTAAACCCGGGCTTTCAGAAGCGGGGGAGAATTGATTCCAAATGGTTCTAAACAGGGGGTTCCGGTGCCGATGGCGGCCTGCTTATAGTGAAAGACCCGCCGGAGGCCGCAGGCAGCTTCTTCCTCTGATCTCCTAAGCTATGGCGTTTAGTCTGCGTCACCGGCGGGGTTCTCTCCATGCGATTTGCATAATGCGGCAACAACGCGAACGTCGCCTCAAGGATTAAAAACGCAGCAGGCCGCGCCCAGCCAGGGCGCGGCCTGTTACGTTTCAAGTTGTACCAAGCCGTGCAGTTGCATTCAGAAATCGTAGCGCAGCCCCACTGTGAACACCTGCCCGTCGCTTTCCACCTGGTAGCCAGCCAGTGGGTTGAAGCTGTCCGAATTGGGGGTGTAGATGGCGTAGCCCAGCTCCTCATAGAAGTATTCGGCGAAGAACTTGAGCGCCTCTGTGTGCTGGTAGTCCATGCCCACATGGACGGAATCCCCCTGGAAAAAGGCTTCTCCTTCCCCGTCGGTTTCTTCCCCCTGGGCGTACATGGCCTTGAAGGTGTACTTGTTCCAGCTGTAGGAGCCGTACAGGTTGTAGGTGATGGGGTCCTCATCGACGGTGACGCTGCTGTGGGAAAGCAGCTGTTCCACCTTGGCGGCAAAACGCCAGGGGCCGGTGGTGTAAGTGGCCGAAGCGCCGACCTGGTCCGGACGGTCACCGGAGTCCTGTTCGGTATCCTGGTAGGCCGCTGCCAGGGTCAGGTTGTCCGCTGACCAGGACAGGGCATATTGCATGGTATCCAGGTAGCTGGTGCCAGCTTCGTCTGTCATGTCCACCCCGGAGACCGTGGCGGTGACCCCTGCCATGCTCGGCGAGGTATAGGTCAGGGCGTCGCGGCGGAAGGCTGCCTGGGTGGCAAAACCGGAGTAGAACGAACTGAAGAAATCCACCGGGTATGCCACGTTGTTGTAGTAGGCCAGCCACTGGGTGCCCACCGTCACGCTGCCGTATTGATCATGGGCCGCAGAAATCGTGGCAACGCGGGGCATGCTGTTGTTGTCTTCTTTATAGAGCTCATGAAAGAAGGTGGGGTCCTCGGCGCGCAGGCGCGCGGAGTTGATCGGGAACTCCACTGTGGCGGTGATATCCAGGTTGTCGAAGTCGTTGTAGCTGGCGTTGACGCCGAGCCGGGAATAGGCATCGCGCAGGCCGGTGTAGGAATCGTCTTCCCCGGGCTGGGCTTCATCCACGGAGACGGTTTCAGCCTGAATCCGTAACGAGCCGTAAGGTGTCACCGTCAGTTCTGCCTGGGCAGGCAGGCTCGCCATGCCGGCAAGCAACGCCGCGCTTAGCGGCAGGGTGTGTGGGTATTTCATCCTTGATCTCCCTTCATTTATTTCAAATTCAGACAATCAGAACCGGGCATGGCGACAGGCTGGCTACCCGCTGGGAAACACTGCCCAGAAAGTAACCGTCCACATCGCCACTGGTGCCCCGTGAACCCATGACGATCAGGTCCACGTTGTTGTCCTTGGCAAAACGGATAATGGCCCTGGAAGGTCTGCCTCCCTTGACGAAGGCCCGTACCTGTTCAGCGCCGGCGTCGGCGGCCAGTTGTTTTGCCTGGTCTGCCACCGAAGAGGCATATTCCTTCAGCGCTTCATCCGGTAGCTGTACATCGTTGGGTCGCACCATGGACAGTGACGCTTCAAAGAGACTGTGGTGCTTGAAGACGCAGAGCAGATACAGCTCGGCGTCGTTGTCTTGCTGAAGTTTGGCGGCATGGTCCAGGGCCTTGAGAGAACCTTTGGAGCCATCCACGGGAACCAGAATCCTTTGATACATAACTGCCTCCTTGCGGGTTGTTATTCCTCTCTTGAATCAGTCGAAGACCAGGTCTCTCAGGCACAGGGCGATTTGTGGAAACACAATGACCAACAAGGTGGCTGCCAGCAGCATGATGACAAAAGGCGGAGTGCCCCTTATCACTTCCCAGTAAGGGCGTTTGAAAATGGCAATGGCGGTAAAAATGTCGCAGCCAAAGGGCGGCGTCGCTGAACCGACCGCCACCATCATGGTAATCAGAATCCCCACATGCACTGGATCCAGGCCGGCGGAGGCGACTGCCGGAGCGAAAATCGGTGTGAGCACCAGGATTACCACGATGGGATCGACAAACATGCAGGCAATAAAGAAGGCCACGGCAATGGCCATCAATACGCCGAACGGGCCCGCTTCATTGATCCCCAGGGCGCCGAGTAGAGTCTGCGGAATCTGGGCAAAGGAAATGATCCAGGAGAAACCGTTGCCCACGGCCACCAGGATGAAGACCACGGCGGTGATCAGGCCGGTGGACTTGGCGATGGCATAGATATCCATGGCCTTGAGGGAGCGGAAAATCACGAACTCCAGTAATACCGCATAGAGCACACAGGCAGCGGCCGCTTCCGTGGGGCTGAAAATGCCGCCGTAAATGCCACCGACAATGATGACGGGAAAGCCCAGAGGCCAGAGTGCCTTGCGTACCGAGACAAGGCGCTCGTTCCAGCTTGCCTTGGGTTCGGTGGGGACTTTCTTGGTATGGGCGTAGATCACACAGTAGGCAGAAAACATCAGCAGGATCAGCAGGCCTGGGCCAATCCCGGAGATAAACAGTTCGGCAATGGAGGTGCCGGTGATTACGCCGTAGATAATCATGCCAATGCTGGGAGGGATTAGAAAAGCAATGTCACTGGCGTTGATGATCAATGCCAGGGTAAAGGAATCCTTGTAACCGGATTCCAGCATACGCGGGCGTAGCGGCGAGCCCACCGCAACAACGGTGGCCTGAGTGGAACCGGAAACGGCGCCGAACAAGGTGCAGGAGGCCGCAGTGCTGACCGCCAGGCCACCTTTGATATGGCCGATAAAGGCCATCACCATATTAACCAGCCGATTGGCAGATTGTCCGCGGGTCATGATGTCGGCAGCCAGAATGAACATGGGAACGGCAATAAGGGCAGTGGGACGAATGCCTGCCAACATTTGCTGGATGAAAAAATCCATGCGGCCGAAACCGTCGAACATCATCACGAAGCCGACCACAGCGCCGACGATCAGCGGGACCATCATCGGAAACCCGAACAGCAACAGCACCAACATGACGAGAAACATGATCCAGGCCATCATCAGTCAGATCTCCGTTTCCTGTTCGTCGTAACCATCCAGAACGGTGGTGGACAGATAGACGTCCCGGGAAAAAATATTCTTGATCCCGGCCATGAAGTACTGAATGCCTGTTACGGCAAGGCCTACGGGTACCCACAGATAAATCAGATAAATGGGAAAGCCCAGAGTGGGTAGTACCCGGCCGCTGGTATAAACCGAATGGATGTAGCTGACCGAGTACCAACAAAGGAAAAACATGATCGCAGAAGTGACAAAGCTGATCAGAATCATCATTAGCCGGCGAACATTTGTAGGGAATATATCGTAAATAGCGGACATGCGAATATGTCGGCCATGACGGGCCGCATAGCCCAGGCCGGCAAAGGTGATCATGACGATCAGTATGCGATTGAGTTCTTCGGAAAAGTGCAGGCTTTCACCCATGACGAAACGGCCTACCACATTGGCCACGGTATTGATGGCCATGAGTAGAACGCCGGTGGCGAGGATGATGGCTTCGACTTTGGCGATGCCGTTGTCGAGGGTGCCGAGAAATCCGGGCAGGGTGGATTTCTGCGGAGAGGGAGCCCCATCGTTCATGATTGCGTCCTTCTGCAATTGCCGGTTGAACGGATCGTCCTGATCCGCGCCCCCGGCTTGTGGTGATTCTGGTATAGCCGGGGAAACCCGAGGAATCCTGTACTGCTATTCAGGGTTCCGGAATTGGTCAGTCGCCGGGAGCCGAGCGCAGAGCTGTTCGGCCCCGGCGTGGTATTGCCGGTTATTCTTTTTCAATGGCTTCAAGGTCGGCCTTGAACTGCTTGAGCAGTTTGGCGCCGCTCTCGCCGGTCATTTCCACGAAACGCTCTTCCACCTGAGGAGCCCGTTCCCGGAATGCCTGGCGCTGTTCTTTGGTCAAACGGGTAACGGTAACCTCGTCACTGTCCTCAAGAATCTTGTCGAGCATTTTTTCGCCAAGACCGGGCACGTAGTCCGCAATATGTTCAAAGGCATGATCGGTGGCATTGCGAACCAGTTCCTTATCTTCCTCAGACAAGCCGTTGAAGAATTCCTGGTTGGCCATCATGGCCGTGGTGAACTGGTTGTGACCGGTAAAAATCAGGTTCGGCGACACTTCATAGAGCCCCCCTGACTGGATCCAGAAAATGGGGTTTTCCTGTCCCTGAATGATGTTGGTCTGCAGTGCACCGTAGACTTCACCCCAGGGCAGGGGAGTTGGGGTGGCACCGAAGGCCTGGTAGGTCTCGGAAAGCAGCGGGTTGGTCATGGTGCGGATGTTCTTGCCCTGCAGATCTTCCGGTGAGGTGACCGGTTCATCGGCGGTAATCACCACTTCCCCTTCCGGGTACATGGTCAGCAGTTCCAGGCCCTGTTCGGCGTAGAGCTTGGGGAACATCTCGTTGATGGCCTTGCTTTCTTCAAAGAAGGTGACGACTTTCTCGGAGTCCACTGGCAGCAGATAGGGAATGAAAAAAATCTGTGCTTCGGGAATCAGTGAACCGGTAAAACCCGGTGACTGGTTGACGAACTGCAGCACGCCGGCCTGGGTCAGTTCCATGATATCGTCGGATTCGCCCAGCTCGCCAAAGCGGTGTACTTGAACGGTATGTTCGGAGTTGTCTTCGATGTATTCCTTGAATTTGTGCGCGAAAACATCCTGCACATCGCCTTCGTATTCTTCGTGGGCATAGCGCCAGTTCTGTCCCTGTGCTTCGGCGCTGGCGGCGGGTTCCTCAGCGTTATCGCTGCATGCTGCCAGTGACGCCATCATCACCGTGGCCGCGGCGGCGCCTGCTAGTGATCGAATGGTCATTGTGTACCCTCTATACTCTGGTTGACGGAAATTTCCCTCAAGCAATGTTCGCAAAATCTTCCGTTTTTCACGGACATTGGGCTTCACCTTGGCAAAGGAAAACCGGAAGTGCAAGAAACCGGGTCGCGTTTATGTCAGGAGAGTTACCTTTTTTGCGGGCCGGTGCCGAGTTTGGGGAAATGCGTTTTTTTGCTTTTTTTATGGCGCCGGAGTACTGCGCAATGCAGATGCCGTGCTGGTTTCAGCGGCGAAACATCACGGGGAGTCGCCAGTGCTTTCTGTTAGAATACGCACCATGAAACTGATTCTTGCCCCCATGGAGGGGCTGGCGGACTTCTGGGTTCGTCAGGCCCTTACCGACGTGGGCCATTACGACTGGTGCGTCAGCGAGTTTGTCCGCGTCAGCGAGCTGCTGTTGCCTCCCAAGGTGTTCTATCGCTGGTGTCCGGAGCTCAAACAGGGCTCGCGCACCCGGGCGGGCACCCCTGTGCATGTGCAACTGCTGGGCTCGGATCCTGCCTGCATGGCGGAGAATGCGGCCCGGGCGGTGGAGCTGGGGGCGCCGGCTATCGATCTGAATTTCGGCTGCCCGGCGAAAACCGTGAACCGCCACCGTGGTGGCGCGGTGTTGCTGGACGAGCCGGAGCTGGTGCACGCGGTCACGGCGGCGGTGCGCCGCGCCGTGCCGCCGTCCATTACCGTGTCGGTGAAGATGCGTCTGGGCAACGAAGAGGACGCCTTGGCACTGGATAATGCCCGTGGCGTGGAAGCCGCCGGGGCGGCCTGGCTGACGGTGCATGGCCGCACCAAACGCCAGGGCTATCGGCCGCCAGCCTACTGGGACCGCATTGGCCACATCCGTGAGGCGGTGTCGCTACCGGTGATAGCCAATGGAGAAATCTGGACACCGGAAGATGCGCGACGTTGCCAGCAGGAAAGCGGTTGTGCAGATTTGATGATAGGTCGTGGTGCGGTGGCCGATCCCTGGCTGGTCAACGCCCTGCGTGATGGCCGCGCCACCCGCTGGGAGGATATCCCGCCGGTGCTGAGCCGGTTTCTGGACGATGTCATCGGCACCGGTACCGATGCCCAGGTGGCCGGGCGGGTCAAGCAGTGGCTGAGTTATCTGCGCCGGCAATGGCCTCAGGCCGGTGTGCTGCTGGAGCAGATCAAGCGCGAATCCGACCCTCAGGCTATGGCGCCGTTTCTGGCGGCGCCGCAGCAGGAGGTGTCAGCGTAAAGGGCTGAAACGGTGGCAGGACGAAAAAATCACCGTCGTGACGGTCGGCCATGGCACGGAAGGACGCATCCAGGTTATCCAGTGCCCAGGGCAGTGGCGCCACGTCTTCACGCAGTTCCGCGAAAAAATCAT
The DNA here is from genome assembly GCF_019431375.1 of Alcanivorax sp. NCBI lineage: Bacteria > Pseudomonadati > Pseudomonadota > Gammaproteobacteria > Oceanospirillales > Alcanivoracaceae > Alcanivorax > Alcanivorax sp. The sequence continues at coordinate 1,883,175 of NZ_CP080267.1, read as the reverse complement.
CCCAGTGCACCGGGATCACCGTGTGTGCGCCGACCGCCTGGGCGGTTTCTTCCATGAATGCCTGCTGGTAGGCCTCGCTCTGCTTGCCCAGGCTGGCGCTGGCCAGTAGTGCATAATCCGCCTGGTAGCGGTCCAGTTCGCCGGGTTGCATGCCCGCGCTTCCCTGAATCAGCAGGCTGCCGGCCGGGTGTTTGACCACCAGGCCGTAGCTGGTTCCCTCTTCCCAGGCCCCCAGCGGCGCCGGTGGCGTCACCGGTTCGGTGATTTCGCCTTTGCCGGTCCAGTTTTCGATGACCTCCGGCAGCGGCACGTGGCCGGCGGGGACAAAGTAGAGCGTGAAGTCACCGAACCGGTAAGGGTAGTGGGTCTGTACCGTAGTGATGCGCGCTTCCGGCAGGCCGCCTCCGCGTCCCACCATGGCCGTGGAGGCGGAGCCCAGCAGCTGGGCCCCGGTGCGCCGGGCCACCAGGGGGGAATCCATGGCATGGTCGAAATGGGAATGCAGCACCGGTATGGCGTCCAGCTTGCTGATACCCGCCTGTTTCAGGGCGTTATCAATACGCTGCTGTTCGGGCTTGAGCAGGCCAAACAGCTGGGGAATGCTGACCCGGGAAAAGTAGCCGTCGGTGAGCAAGTGGGTGGTGCCGTCACTGATCAGCACGGTACTGGTGCCGAGAAACGTCAGGGTAACCTCTCCGGGTTCTGCTGGAGGTTGGGCTTCGGCAACGGGCCAGTGATCCCGGGAGGGGGCCAGCTGGAATGACACTGTGATAGCCATCGCCGCTATCAGAAGGGCGCCGATTATCCATCGCGCAATTTTCATGAGACATCCAATGTTGTTCTGTTTTCAGGCCGTTCCGGGCCAAGTGGTGCATTTTAACGAAAAAACGGCAGTCTGACAGGGAGCTACCGCGATAGATGGCGCTCTTTTGCAACGTCTGCACGATGAGCGGGGGCGTTAGCCATATCGTCTCCCCCATCCGGCCCGGCCTCGCGGGGCTTCGACTAAAGTCATACTGTGCCGCCACTGTCCTTTGGCTAGTCTTGGTACAAGCCCGATTCCCCCGTGGGAACCGGCCACTTGTAACGAGGACGCAGAGGGACGAGTAATGAAAGAAGAAAATGCCCGCGCCTATTGGGCTGCCAACCTGCGATTGATTCTGACCTACCTGGCTGTCTGGTTCGCCGTTTCCTATGGCTGCGGAATCCTGCTGGTGGATGAACTCAATCAGATTCAATTTTTCGGATTCAAACTGGGCTTCTGGTTTGCGCAGCAGGGAGCCATCTACGTGTTCCTGGTGCTGATCATCATGTATGCGCGATCCATGAACAAGCTGGATCGTAAATTCGACGTCCACGAAGACTGAGAGGGGTAAGATTATGGATGTTCAAACACTCACCTATCTCTTTGTGGGCGGTTCCTTTGCGCTCTACATCGGGATTGCGATCTGGTCGCGAGCCGGGTCGACAAAAGACTTTTACGTGGCCGGTGGCGGTGTGTCTCCCATTGCCAATGGCGCGGCTACGGCAGCGGACTGGATGTCCGCGGCCTCTTTTATTTCCATGGCGGGGATTATTGCCTACGCCGGTTACGATGCGTCGGTGTACCTGATGGGGTGGACTGGCGGTTACGTGTTGCTGGCCATGTTGCTGGCGCCTTACTTGCGCAAATTCGGCAAGTTTACCGTCCCGGATTTTATCGGTGACCGTTACTACTCCAATGTGGCGCGAACGGTGGCAGTGATCTGCGTGATCTTCGTGTCCTTTACCTACGTGGCCGGCCAGATGCGCGGTACGGGTATCGTGTTTGCCCGCTTCCTGGAAGTGAATGTGAATACCGGTGTGGTAATCGGTATGGCCATTGTTTTCTTCTATGCGGTACTCGGTGGCATGAAAGGGATTACCTACACCCAGGTAGCCCAGTATTGCGTGCTGATCTTTGCCTTCCTGGTGCCGGCGGTCTTCCTGTCCATCATGATGACCGGCCATGTGCTGCCGCAGACCGGGTTCGGTGCCACGGTTCTGGATGCGGCCGGTAACGATTCCGGTGTCTATCTGCTCAACAAGCTGGATCAGGTGGTCACGGATCTGGGCTTTACTGCCTATACCGATGGTTCCAAATCCACCATTGATGTGTTCTTTATTGCGGCGGCGCTGATGTGTGGCACCGCCGGTTTGCCCCATGTGATCGTGCGTTTCTTCACGGTGCCGCGGGTAAAGGATGCCCGTATCAGTGCTGGCTGGGCGCTGTTCTTTATCGCCCTGCTGTACACCTCCGCCCCGGCGGTGGGTGCCTTCGCCCGCCTCAACCTGATCGATACGGTTCACCAGACCCAGTACGAAGAACTGCCGGAATGGTTCTACAACTGGGAAAACTCCGGCCTGATCGGCTGGATGGACAAGAATGGTGACGGTGCGGTGCAGATGAGCGCCGGCGCCCCCTTCGAAGGTAAGCCCACCTTTGCCGGCAGCCGTGAGGAAGCGCAGGGTAGCTACGGCGAGCGCGTTCTCACCAATGCTCCGACTGACAACGATGCGGAAGTGTATATCGATCGCGACATCATCGTGCTGGCCAACCCGGAAATCGGCAACCTGCCGGCCTGGGTGATCGCCCTGGTGGCGGCCGGTGGCGTGGCCGCAGCGCTATCCACTGCAGCAGGTCTGTTACTGGTGATTTCCAGTGCCATTTCCCATGACCTGCTGAAGAAAACCCTGAAGCCGGATATTACCGAGAAGCAGGAACTGTTGGCGGCCCGTGGCGCAGCGGTGGTGGCGATCTGTATCGCCGGCTACTTCGGCATCAATCCACCGGGCTTTGTGGCCCAGGTGGTGGCGTTCGCCTTCGGGCTGGCGGCGGCAAGCTTCTTCCCGGTGATCCTCATGGGCATCTTCTACAAGCGCATGAACAAGGAAGGGGCCATCGCCGGCATGCTCACCGGGCTTGCCTTCACCTTCTGCTACATCGTCTATTTCAAGTTCGTTTCCCCTGAGATGAACAGCGCCGAGCACTGGCTGCTGGGCGTGTCTCCGGAAGGTATCGGGACTGTCGGCATGCTGCTCAACTTTGCCGTGGCCTTTACCGTATCCCGGGTCACCGCACCGCCGCCGGAGCATATCCAGCACATCGTGGAAGACATCCGTGTCCCGCGGGGTGCCGGTGAAGCTGTGGCGCACTAAAGCAAGCTGAGGATGGGGCCGGTATGGGGCGATGGATCCATACCGGCTTTCTTCTCTGAGTGACAAGAGACAAGTTTCAAGTTGCAACGCGAGAGGGTTTGAGAAGCCTGCTTCGACACAGGTGGCCGCGAGGATACGTCTGCCGTAGCCACCCTGAATAATGCGCGTAGCTGTTGCCTTTCGGCTGGCAATATCGGTAATCCGCGTTGTAACTTGAAACTTGCCACTTGCTCCTGAAGGTCGCCGGAAATGATTGAACAGGAACTCGACCAGTATCCGTTCAGCCTGCTGGGAACAGCGGGCCGCCATCGCCTGCATCAGAGCACTGATCTGGCCTATTACGAACCCGGCGATATCATTCTGGAAGCGGCCAGTCCCAGTGACCATGTCTACGTGGTTCACAAGGGCAGCGTGGCGGAGCTGGACGTGAAGGCCCCGGACGGGCGCAGCCAGGTGGGGGTGTATGCCGCCGGTGATCTGTTCGGTGCCATCAGTGTGCTCAACGGCAAAAGCCGTTATCGCTTCCGTGCCGAGCAGCAGACCCTGTGCCACCTGATTCCCGCCGCCCTGTTTCTGGAGCTGTGCGACAGTGAGCCGGAGTTCGGCCGCTTCTTCCGCCAGACGCTGGCAGAAAAAAGCCAGCGACTGGCGGAGCGGCGGGAGGGGGGTGTCACCCTGGCCGGGTTCATGCTGGCGCGGGTGGATCAGTGTATGCGCGAGCCACTGGTCATGGCAGCCAATGCCACCCTGCGTGACGCGGTGACGGCACTCAAGCAACACGGTGTGGACAGTGTGTTGATCCATAGTGACGAAGGCTTTGCCATTGTCACCAAAACCGATCTGCTGACCGCCCTGGTGCTCAACGGGCAAAGTGCCGATACCCCGCTGGAAGCGGCGGCAGAAAAAAAGCTGGTAACAGCCCGCCCGGACGACTATCTGTTCACCGCGCTGACAAGCATGACCCGTCACAAAGTGGCCCGGGTGGTAGTGATGGCGGGCGAGCAGGCGGTGGGGGTGGTGGAGCTCACCGATGTGCTCAGTTTCTTTTCCAGCCGCTCCTACGTGGTGGGGCTGGAAATCGAGAAGGCGGAATCCCTGGACGAGTTACGGCTTGCCAGCGAGCGCCTGCCGGAACTGGTGGAAGCGCTGATGGCCCAGGGCGTGAAAATGCGCTTTGCCATGGAACTGCTGGCCGCCCTTAATGGACGGATCATGGCCAAGGCGTTTGGCATGGTGGTGCCCGCCGAGCAGCAGCAAGCCTGCCTGATCATCATGGGCAGTGAGGGGCGTGGGGAACAGATACTGAAAACCGACCAGGACAATGGCTTGATCCTGGCGGATGATCAGCACTGGCCCCGCTGCGACACCGATGCCCGCCGCTTTACCGAAACGCTACTGACCTTGGGTTACCCGCCTTGCCCCGGCAAGGTGATGGTGTCCAACCCGGAATGGGTGGGCAGCCTGAGCCAGTGGAAGCAGCGCATCCATGGCTGGGCCGGGGATGTGGGTGGCGAAGGCTTGATTCGCATCACCACCCTGGTGGACGCCCATTGCGTGGCCGGCGACAACCGCTTGCTGGACACCGTGCGCACGGCGCTGTTCGATCGCTGCAGTGGCGATGATCTGTTCATGGCGCACTTTGCCCGCCCCATTCTGCAATTTGCCACGCCACTGAATCTGTTCGGCTCCTTGAAAAAGCCCCAGCACGGTATCGATATCAAGAAAGGGGCGTTGTTTCCGGTGGTCCACGGCGTGCGCGCCCTGGCCCTGCAGCAACGGATTGTGGAAACCTCCACCCTGGCCCGGCTGGAAAAGCTGGTGGCATTGAAGGTGCTGGAGCCCGGGGTTGCCGAAGACCTGGGCGAAGCCATGGAGCTGTTCAGTGAGCTGCGGCTGAATCATCAGCTCGAACACCTGCACGGTGATGCCATGAATATTCCCGATAACCATATTGTGGTGCAGCGCCTGTCATCCCTGGAGCGGGATCTGCTACGGGATGCCCTGCATTTGGTCAGTGAGTTCAAACAGCGCCTGTCCCGTCGTTTCCATCTGGAATATTGAGGGCAACCATGGGTGCAGGCAGGAGGATTAAAAGAATGCTGCGACACTGGCGACGTTATACCGACAGGTACCGACACGGGCAGGGGCCCTTTGCCCACCTTTTTATGCCCTACCAGGGCGATGAGGTGATCGCCATCGACTGTGAGACTACCGGCCTGGACAGTCGCCACGCGGAGCTGGTTTCCATCGCGGCGGTGCCGGTGAAGCAGGGGCGGGTGCTGACCAGCCAGGCACTGGATATCAAACTGCAAGCGCCGGACAGCCTGGAAGGCAGCTCCATTCGTATTCATCGTTTGCGGCCGGTGGATCTGGAAGAGGGCGAGTCCGTGGTCGCGGCGCTGGAGCAGCTGCTGGACTTTATCGGCAATCGCCCCCTGGTGGGCTGGTGCGTGGATTTCGACGTGGCCATGGTCAACCGTTACCTGCGCCCTCTGTTGGGTTTCGATCTGCCCAACGCCACCATCGAGCTGTCCAGCCTGTATCAGAAAAAAATGCGTCACTGGAAACCGGAACTGGAGCCGGACTTGCACTTCGATGCCATGGCCGACGCCCTGCAGGTGCCGGTTATGGAGCGGCACACCGCCCGTGGCGATGCGGTGACCGCGGCACTGATGTACTTGCAGCTTCAGAAGCCGGTGATGAATTAACCTGTTGGAGCCTTGCAAGCAAGGCTCCAACGTAAAATTGTGGAGGGAACATGCTCTACGCCGAAAAAATGGCCTTGATTGCCGGTCTCTGTGTCGTGCTGTATGCCTACCTGCGTTACTGGCAACGGACCCGTGATACCCGAGGCCTGCTGATGTTCTGGCGGCGGGAAATGACACTCACTGTGAGTGAATTCAAGTGGCAGCGGGCAGGCGTCGCCCTGTTGCTGGTAGCGGTGGCGCTACGCTTCGTTCAGGCGTTGCTTTAAGCTGAAACCTGTATCCGTTAACCGGGAGCGGCGGTGTTTTCATTGTGGCAGCTGAGTGGCCTGGCACTGGGGTATGTGCTGGTGCTGTTCGTGATCGCCTGGTGGGGCGACCGGGCGGCGCGCCAGGGACGTAAAACCTTCCAGAATGCCTGGGTCTACAGTCTGGGGCTGGGCGTCTATTGCACCTCCTGGACCTTTTACGGGGCGGTGGGTGAAGCCGCCCAGAACGGTTGGAACTATCTGCCTATTTACCTGGGTCCCATTCTCACCGTGCTGCTCGGTGGCGCCCTGATCTACAAGATGGTCACGGTGGCCCAGCAGCATCACATTACCTCCATCGCGGATTTTCTCGCCGCCCGTTACGGCAAGTCCCGCCGCCTGGCGGTGCTGGTCACCCTGGTGGCGATTATCGGCGTGCTGCCCTATATCGCCCTGCAGCTGAAAGCGGTGACCCTGTCATTTGATTATGTGCTCAAGGATTCCGCTCAATACGGGATGGATACCGCCCTGGTAGTGGCGGTGCTGATGGCGGTCTTTACCCTGCTGTTCGGAACCCGTCATATCGATACCACCGAACACCAGTCCGGTTTGATGCTGGCGGTGAGCTTCGAGTCCTTTATCAAGGTAGTGGCCTTTGTGTTGCTGGGGCTGTACTGCCTGTACTTTATTTTCGATGGCCCCATGGATATGTGGCAGCAACTGGAGTTGCAAGGCGACGTCTTGCCGATTTTCGAGCCCACCCTGTTTTCCCAGAGCTTTGTTACCGCCTTGCTGTTGTCCATGGTGGCGATTCTCTGCCTACCCCGACAGTTCCATGCCGGGGTAGTGGAAAACAACGACCTGCGACACCTGCGCACCACTCGTTGGCTATTCCCTTTATATCTGCTGATGTTTGCCATCTTTGTGCTGCCCATCGTGGTGGCCGGCGTCATCACCCAGCCTTACCTGATCGGTCAGGCAGATACCTACATGCTGTCGCTGCCCATGGCCCAGGACAATTCTGCCATGCTGATGGTGTCCTTCATCGGGGGGATTGCGGCGGCAACCGGGATGGTGATTGTGTCCACCATCTCGCTGGCCATCATGCTCACCAACGAGGTGTTGCTGCCCCTGTGGTTGCAGTCCCGGCTTCATGAAAAGGATCAACTGGCTGGCTTGAGCCGGCAACTGCGGTTCCTGCGCCGGGCCAGCATTCTGGTATTGCTGGGCCTGGCCTTTGCCTTCCATACCCTGATTGATCGCTTCGATGGCTTGGCCAGTATCGGCCTGTTGTCCTTTGCGGCGGTGGCCCAGTTTGCCCCGGCGCTGGTGGGGGCGCTGTACTGGCGCACCGGCCACAAGCAGGGCGCCTTTGCGGGGCTGGGAGTCGGGTTTCTGCTGTGGTTCTACTGCCTGCTGGTGCCGGTGATTTTGCCCATGGAATGGGTACAGGTGCTGAATGAACGGGGGCTGCTGGGGCTAGGCCTGCTGCGACCCCATGCCATGTTCGGCATCGAGGGGCTGGAGCCGCTGACCCATGGGGTGTTCTGGTCCCTGTCGGTGAACCTGGCGGCGTTTATCTATTTTTCCCGGCGTGCGAGCCACGATGCCCTGGACGAGGCCCAGGCGGCCCGGTTTGTGGACATGCCCATGGACTGGTGGCGCGAAGGCATCGGTCACCCGTCCATTACCACCGCCGAACTGCTGGAAGTGTGCAAACGCGGGCTGGGCCATCCCCGTGCCGAGCCGCTGTTTTTTGATTACATGCGTCGCCGCAGTGTGTCCGAAGAACTGGAACTGCCGGCTCCCCTGCATCTTGTGCGCTATGTGGAGCGGTTGCTGGCGGGCACCATGGGTGCCTCCACCGCCCGGATCGTGATGAGCACCCTGCTGCGCAAGCAGAACAGTCGCCATGACGACGTGGTACGGATGATGGATGAGGCCTCCGAGCTCATCCAGTTCAATCACCAGTTGCTGCGTACCACCATTGAAACCATCAGCCAGGGTATTTGCGTGGTCGACCGGCAGATGCAGGTGGTGGCCTGGAACCAGGCCTATGTGAAGTTGTTCGATTACCCGGATGGTTTGATTCGACTCGGTCGCCCCATCGAGGAAGTCTACCGCTACAACGCGGAGCGCGGCTACTACGAGGGGGAGAACCTGGAAGAGGATGTGAGCAAGCGGGTGCAGCTGTTACGCGAAGGCCATTCTCACCAGTTCGAACGTGAGCTGCCCAATGGCATTGTTGTGGAGGTGCGCGGCACGCCCATGATCGGCGGTGGTTTTGTCAGTACCTACATGGACATTACCGAGCGCAAGCGCGATGAACAGGCCCTGCGCCAGATCAACGAAAATCTGGAGAACATGGTTGCCGAGCGTACCCGCAAACTCACCGAGGTGAATGAGAAACTGGCCCGGGCCAATGAGGGCAAGACCCGTTTCCTGGCTGCCGCTGGCCATGATCTGATGCAGCCACTCAATGCCGCCCAGCTGTTTACCTCGTCACTGCGCCAGCAGTTGGTCAAGCGTGATGGCGGTGGCTTTGACCATGAAGTGGGCGTGTTAGGACATATTGATACCTCCTTGCAGGCTGCCGAGCAGATCATTTCCGCGCTGATGGAAATCAGCAAGCTGGATACCGGCACCATGCCGACCCATGTGCATCCGTTACGTCTGGGCAGTTTGATGGAGCCGCTCAATCAGGAGTTTTCCGCCCTGGCCGCTGCCAATGATCTCAGGTTGCGCTCGGTGATCTGTAATGCGGTGGTGGAAAGCGACGAAGCCCTGCTGCGACGGGTACTGCAGAACTTGCTGTCCAATGCCATTCGCTACACTGAGCACGGGCGCATCCTGTTTGGGTGTCGTCGTCAGCACAATGCCATTCGTATCGATGTGTGGGACACCGGCCCGGGGATTCCCGATGATCAGCACGAACAGATCTTCCGGGAATTCCAGCGCTTGCCACAACAAAGCCGGAAAGCGGTAAAGGGGTTGGGGCTTGGGCTGGCCATCGCAGACCGTATCTGCCGCCTGCTGGGGCACCGGTTAACGGTTCGTTCCTGGCCGGGTAAAGGTACTGTATTCAGCGTTACGGTGCCGTTGGCCAAGGGAGAGTTACCGCCGCTGTTGCAAGAAGCGGAAACAGTCAGCAAGGGCATTCATGGTATGCGGGTGTTCTGCGTGGACAATGATCCGGCACTGCTCGCCAGCCTGGTGGCGGCCCTGGAAATGCTCGACTGCGATGTGGTTGCCGCCAGTGGTCTGGATGAGGCCTTGCAAAAAGCCGCCGACAGCCCGGTCCCGGATGTGCTGCTGGTGGATTATCAACTGGATAATGAAGACGGCTTCGCCGTGATCGAAGGTCTGGACAGCTGCTGGGACGACGTGGTCCCAGCCATCCTGATGACCGCCGACCGCAACCCGCAGGTCCGCGAACGCGCGGAAGAACAGGGGATTGGTTTTTTGCAGAAGCCGTTGACGGAGGGGATGCTCAGAAGGGCGCTGGAGGCAGTGAATAGTTAACAGTGAACAGTTAATAGTGCGCGCCGAGCGCATGTGTCTTTTAACACGCATGAGGCCGCGACCATGGTTTGGTCGCGGCCTCATGCGTTGAAAATATATAAACCTAAATCGCGAGCTGTTAACTGTTCACTATTCACTGTTAACTGCTTTCCACCCCCTGCGGTTCAATCGCCAGATCCTTCAATGCCAGCACTGCCTGGGTGCGGTTGCGGACACCCAGTTTGCGGAAGATGGCAGTCATGTGGGCCTTGATGGTGGCTTCCGAGACCTCCAGTTCGTAGGCGATTACCTTGTTCTGCATACCTTCCATCAACATGCCCATGACCCGGAACTGCTGCGGGGTGAGGCTGGCGATGCGTTCGCTCATGGCCGAGTGGTCGGGCAGGGTGGGGGGCATGGCGCGACGAGCGTGTTCGGGGAGCCAGCGTTCGCCACCCATGATCTTGCGCATGGCGTCGGTCATGGTGTCGATGGAGGCGGACTTGGGGATAAAGCCATCGGCACCGAAATGAATGGCACGCTGAATCACGTCGACACTTTCGGTGGCGGAAATCACCACAAGAGGCACCTTGCGGTACTGTTCGCGCAGATACACCAGGCCGGAGAAACCATGGGTGCCCGGCATGTGCAAATCGAGCAGAATCACATCAAAGGGAATCGCCTGCTGGCCCAGGGTTTCCAGGGTGGCGAGGGAGTCCGCTTCGTGGATAGTGGCATCAGTAAAGCTGGCCTCCACCGCCTGTTTCAGGGCAGCGCGGAAAAGGGGATGGTCATCGGCTATCAGTATTGTTGTCATGACCCCGATTTAAGCATGAAAGAAAAAAAGATGCTGCCCTTGGGGTACCCGGAGGGCAGCGTGGGAAAAACAGCAAACAACAGACTCCCTTCAGCGTAAATTACTTGTTTCCTGATGCATGGAGTCCTTGAGCGTCGGGTAGTGCATCCTGGCTAGCTTCAGGGCTCCCAGCGCTGACATGAAGTCACCGGTTAACCCGGGTCTCCACCAGGCTTGCCACCACCGCCGGGTCTGCCAGGGTGGAAATATCGCCCAGGCTGTCATGCTCGTTGGCAGCCACTTTTCTCAGGATGCGCCGCATGATCTTGCCGGAACGGGTCTTCGGCAGACCGGCCGTAAAGTGGATCAGGTCCGGAGTAGCGATGGGGCCGATTTCCCGGCGTACCCATTGGCGCAGCTCCTGCAGCAGTTCCTCGCTGGCAGTTTCTCCGTCATTGAGGGTCACATAGACATAGATACCCTGGCCCTTGATGTCGTGCGGGTATCCCACGACTGCTGCCTCGCACACCCGGGGGTGGGCGACAAGGGCACTTTCCACTTCCGCCGTACCCATGCGGTGGCCGGACACGTTCAGCACATCGTCCACTCGGCCGGTGATCCAGTAGTAACCGTCTTCGTCCCGGCGGGCGCCGTCGCCGGTGGTGTAGTAGCCCGGGAAGCTGCTGAAGTAGGTCTGCACAAACCGTTCGTGGTCGCCCCACAGGGTGCGAGCCTGCCCGGGCCAACTGTCGGCAATGACCAGATTGCCTTCGGCGGGGCCGTCCAGCAGGTTGCCGTCGTTGTCCACCAGTGCTGGCTGGATGCCGAAGAAGGGCAGGGTGGCGGCACCGGGTTTGGCTTCGGTGGCAGCGGGGAGCGGGCAGATCATGATGCCGCCGGTTTCGGTCTGCCACCAGGTATCCACCACCGCCGCCTGGCCGTTACCGACCACATCATGGAACCACTGCCAGGCCGCCGGGTTGATCGGCTCCCCGGCGGTGGCCAGTACCCGTAACTTGTCACGGCGGCTGCTCTGGCAGCAGTGATCGCCACCAGCCATCAGGGCGCGGATAGCGGTGGGGGCGGTATAGAGAATTTCCACCTCGTAACGGTCGATGATGTCGCCCACCCGCTGGTCGTTGGGATAGTTCGGTACCCCTTCAAACATGACACAGGTGGCGCCATTGGCCAGCGGGCCATAGACCAGATAGGTATGTCCGGTGATCCAGCCCACATCGGCGGTGCACCAGTACACCTGGCCGGGCTGGTAATCGAAGGCCAGCTGGTGGGTCAGTGAAGCGTAGACCAGGTAGCCGCCGGTGGTGTGCAGCACGCCCTTGGGTTTACCGGTGGAGCCGGAGGTGTAAAGGATGAATAGCGGGTCTTCCGCGTTCATGGCTTCCGCCGGGCAGTGGCTGTCGCTTTGCGCCTGTTCCTCTGCGTAATCCAGATCGCGCCCGGGCTGCCAGTGAATCTGGTTGCCCACATGGCGAACCACCAGCACTTTTTCTACGCCACCGGTGCCGTCCTGGCGCAGAGCTTCATCCACATTGCTCTTGAGCGGCACGGGTTTGCCGCCGCGCCGTCCGGCGTCGGCGGTGATCACCATTTTGGCGCCACAGTCGGCAATGCGACCGGCCAGGGCATCCGGGGAAAAGCCGGCAAACACCACGGAATGAATGGCGCCGATGCGGGCACAGGCGAGCATGGCGAAAACGGCTTCCGGGATCATCGGCATATAGATCATTACCCGGTCGCCCTTGCCGACCCCCTGGCGCTTGAGGGTATTGGCAAGCTGGCAGACATGCAGATGCAGGGCCTGGTAGGTGATTTCCCGGCTCGGTTCGCCGGGTGCATCCGCTTCCCAGTACAGGGCGACGGCATCACCATTGGCAGCCAGGTGGCGGTCGATGCAGTTGCTGCTGGCGTTGAGTTCACCGTCATGGAACCAGCGAATATGCATGTCATCCGGATGGAAGCTGGTGTCGCGAATTTGCAGCGGCTCTCGCAACCAATCGATTCGCTGGGCCTGGCTGCGCCAGAAGCCGACGCTGTCCTGCAGACTCTGCTGGTAGAGAGACTGGTAGTCATTGGCGTCGATCCAGCAATGGGATTTCAGCGCCTCTTTCACCGGCACACGTACACCCGTTTCCATGGGATTTCCTCACTGAAGTGATGCAGTTGTTATAGGGGTGTTGCCAGTGTGCGAAAGCAAGGCGGTGCCCTGAATTAGACCTTGGTCTTACGAAAGGGCTGGCCTGTTTCGACCTATGGCTAATAGTTCGCCGATTATTGGCCGCGCAAGCTGTTCGTGTAGTCACTTACGTGTTGATGAAAACAAGAGGACAGGGCCATGACAGCAATAAAACCCAAGTACCTGTGTGCCGCCGTTTTGCTTGCCCATGCGGGTATGGCGGGTGCTGCTACGCTGGAGGAGCGGGTCGCCGAGCTGGAAAACAAGCTGGAGCATAGTGGCGGCAATAGTCAGATCACCTTCGGAGGCTTTATCAAAGCCGATACCATCTACAGCAAATACAGTGATGGCGAAGAAGCGACAGCGCCGATAGGTGAAGATTTTATGGTGCCTTCTACCATTCCTGTAGCGGGGGAAGAGGGTTCCGGCAAGCTACACATGCATGCCAAGCAGAGCCGCTTATGGTTGAAGAGCGTGACCCATACCCCCATGGGCGACGTGAAAGGCCATATCGAAATCGACTCCCAGACCACAGGTCTGGGGGATGAACGTATCAGTAACAGCTATGCAGTGCGAATTCGACATGCTTATCTGAGCTGGGACAAGTGGCTGTTCGGTCAGACCTGGTCCACCTTCTTTAATGTCAGCGCGCTGCCGGAAACCCTGGATTTTGTCGGTGCTGCCGGCACCGTGTTCGAGCGGCAACCGCAGATTCGCTACACCAGCGGCCCCATCATGCTGGCCCTGGAAAATCCGTCCACCACTCTCTACGGCGGTTCGGAAAACCCCTACGACGATAATGGTGTGCCCGATGTGGTGCTGCGCTACAACCTGACCGGTGACTGGGGCAATGTGAGCCTGTCCGGCATGGGTCGGGAACTGGCCTATCAGGACAACATCGGTGGCCAGGACCGGGACGAAAGCGAATACGGTTACGGGCTGGCCCTGGCAGGCAAGATGATGCTGGGCGAGATGAATGATGTGCGCTTCCAGCTCAATTACGGCAATGCCATCGGCCGGTATCACACCCTTAATGCGTTCCGCTCCGGGCAGATCGAGGCCGACGGGGATATCGAGCTTATCGATCAGTGGAGTGCGGTGCTGGCCCTGCGTCACCACTGGAATGATAGCTGGCGGTCCAACTTCGCGGTATCCATGAGCGAAGCGGATAACCCGGATACCGTGGCCGGTACCACCAATGAAACCGTGCAGAGCGCTCACGCCAACCTGATCTGGCAGGTGGCCAAGCCGCTGTCATTGGGTGGCGAATTGATCTACGGCGAGCGGGAAACCGAAGCGGGTGATGACGGCGACCTGAAGCGCGTGCAGTTCACGGCCAAGTACGCATTTTGAAAACGGCGCTTCAGGTTGAGTCGTTGCAGCCATGCAGGCATGGCGAAGTATCCTCGGGAAATGGCAGGTTCGCCTTGTGAACAAGGCTCCAACGGTAAAGCCTACTGGGCAAACAAAAAAAACGGGGCGCTGATAGCGCCCCGTTTTTCTTGCCTGCGTGTGGCAAGCTTTCTTAATCCAGATCCGCCGGGTACACGCCGTGCTCATCGTGCACTTCCTTGCCGCTCAGGGGCGGGGTGAAGGCGCAGGCTACCACCATGTCTTCGTCACCACCGTAAAGCCAGTGCTCGTCGTGCTCGTCGAGCAGGTAGATGGTGCCCGGCAGCAGGTCGTAGACCTTGCCGTCGGCGATGGTTTCGATCTTGCCGTTGCCGGAAATCACGTACACGGATTCCCAGTGATTCTTGTAGTGGATATGGGTCTTGGTGCCCTTGAAGATGGTAGTGATGTTGAAGGAATGACCCATCTTGTCGTCTTTCAGGGACAGGCGAACAGACTGCCAATTGCCGTTTTCGGCTTTGACGCAACGGTCTGACTTCTCGGCTTCCGCCAGAGTACGAACGATCATGGTGTGGCTCCTGAGCAAAAAGGGAGAGGAGAGAAGGAAGGCTCCCCCGGATTCGGGGGAGCAAGCAGCCTGTTAGGCAGAAATGCTGGAAACAGAGTGCGCTTCACCGCGCTTGATGCGGTCAGTCATGACTTCGGCAACGCTTTCCTTGATGATGTCCAGCGCGCGAGTCAAGTCTTCTTCATCAATGGTCAGAGGACACAGGGTCTTGATCACCTGGTCATCGGCACCGGAGGTTTCAATCACCAGCTGGCGCTTGAAGCAGGCCTTGGTGATTTCACCGGCCAGTTCGCCATCGCGTGCCACCAGACCCTGCATCATGCCGCGACCGTTCAGGTAGAACCAGTGGTCGTCATAGGCGTTGGCGATCTCGCGGAAACGGTCGGTGATGATGTCCGCCTTGCGCTGTACTTCCTTGGCAAACTTGTCGTCGCGCCAGTAGTGATTCAGCGCAGCGGCAGCAGTGACGAACGCCAGGTTGTGGCCACGGAAAGTCCCGTTGTGCTCACCGGGTTTCCACTGATCCAGTTCCGGCTTCAGCAGCACCATGGCAAACGGCAGGCCGTAACCACTCAGAGACTTGGACAGGGTGATGATGTCCGGAGTGATGCCGATATCATCGAAGCTGAAGAAGGTGCCGGTACGGCCACAACCCGCCTGGATATCATCCAGGATCAACAGCATGTCGTGTTTGCGGCAGACTTTTTCCAGGTTGCGGAGCCAGTCGAAACTGGCTGCATTGATGCCACCTTCGCCCTGTACGGTTTCCACAATCACTGCTGCCGGGTGGTCCACGCCGCTGGAGGAGTCGCCCAGCACCTTGTCCAGGTACTCGGTGGTGTCGAAGGCATCGCCCAGATAGCCATCATATGGCATCGGTGTTACACCGCCCATGGTGACACCCGCAACGCCACGGTGGTGGCTGTTACCGGTGGTGGCCAGGGCGCCCAGGCTCACGCCATGGAAGCCGTTGGTGAAGCTGATGATGTTCTCGCGACCCTTGATGTTACGGGCAACCTTCAGCGCCGCTTCCACCGCATTGGTGCCGGTGGGGCCGGTGAACTGCATGATGTAGTCCATATCGCGGGGCTTCAGGATCACTTCATAGAAAGCATCCATGAATTCACGCTTGGCGGTGGTGTGCATATCCAGGCCGTGAACGATGCCGTCGCGCTGAATGTACTCAAGCAGCTTCTCTTTCAGTACCGGGTTGTTATGGCCGTAGTTCAGGGTGCCTGCACCGGCCAGGAAGTCGATGTATTCCTTGCCGTTCTCATCGTACAGGTAGCTGCCCTTGGCCTGGTCAAACACCACCGGGAAGCTGCGTGCATAGCTCATTACTTCCGATTCGTGACTGTCAAAAATGTCGGTATCCATGATTCCTGTTCCTCGCTTGAATTCGGTGCTTGTTTCGTTCTGGTCAGGTCGTTCAGGCTTCGTCTCTATTGAATGGCCCGATACGCAGCAGATATTCGTCGTTGTGTTCGCCGGCAAAGTGAATGCGCGAATCGAACAGTATGAATTCTTCCGTGGGCATGCTGCGCTGGTAGGCGAAGCTGCGGAACATTCCCCAGGACGCTTCGTTGTCCGGGGTAATGGTGGTCTCGATGAACTGTACGTCGCTGCTTTCCTCGCGCTCGATCAGTTCGGCCAGCATGCGCTTGGCCAGACCCTTGCCGCGAGCTTTCTCATGCACGGCCACCTGCCAGACAAACAGGGTGTTCTGCTGCTTGGGCGGGATGTAGCCGGAGATGAAGCCCACCAGATCGCCATCCATTTCCGCGGCGACGGAGGTATCAGCAAAGTGCGTGCACTGCAGCAAGTTGCAGTAGACGGAATTCTCGTCCAGCGGCTTGCACTCACTGATCAGCTTGTGCACCCGGCTGCCGTCCTGGCTTTCCGGCTTGCGGAAAGTGATGTCATCCTGATTATCGGTGGATGAGTCCGTTTTCTTTGCACTGTCTGCAACCATGATTTCACTTTTGGTCCGTTTTAGAGAAAGAGTTGGCTTCGCGTTCGCGGCGGCTGCTCATGTCCACCGCTGGCTGAGCGCGGTCAATTGCGCCCAAATCCAGTACCGGAGAGGCATCGATATCCCCGGCATTCATCATGGCGGCCACCCGTTGCAGGGAGCTCAGTATTAAAGATTGCTCCCAATCTTCGAGGCGGTCAAAGCGCTCGATGAATTCGTCCTGAAGCGGGGTGGGGGCCTGGTCGATAATATCGTCGCCGGCCGGCGTCAGGTGAGCGTATACCCGGCGCTTGTCCTGCTCGCCGCGCTTACGCTCCACCAGTTCCCGCTTCTCCAGGCGATCCAGAATGGTGGTAATGGTGGCCTGGCTGAGGGAGACCTCATTGGCCAGGTCGCCCATGGTGATTTCACCGTGGGCAGAGATCGCCTGCATGATAAGCAGTTGCGGCGAAGTCAGGCCTGAGACCTTGCTCAATTTCCGTGAGTAAAGGTCGGTGGCGCGAATAATCTGTCTTAATGCGATCAGCACGTCTTCGTGTCTGGCCATTGCCGTCAGTTCTCTTGATAACAAAGTAATGTGACCGTTGTTAGACATAATATGTCTGCAATCACCTTTGAGATGTAAGGATTCAACCCCACACCATTCAGGGCAACGCCAAGTAATTCCTTGCGAAAAGTGATAAGCTATTTTAGAGATAAAACATTTAGAAGTCAAAGTAACTGCCCGCCAACAGACTGCCATATCGTCGGAATCCACGTCCTTTCTGGGCTGCACGGGATTTGCCCGGTGCCTTGTTATATGCCCCTTTATCCTTTCTTTAATCCGGTCTGATGCCTTGTCGTCCGCTGAGTCACCACTGATCATTACTGCCAGTGAAACTGGTTACAGCGGTGGCGTATACGGGGGCTTAATGCGACCATAGCGTCGATCTGAAGCGATGCCTTCAGATTCTTGTTTTTGACCGTAAGTCGACAGATTGAGGATAGAGTCTTGCAGACAATGCGACTTGCGCGCCTGGCTTTGCTGGGGGTGTTGTTTCTGGGCCTGGCGCCCATGGTGGTGGCGGAAACCGATCAGGCTCCGCGCCCGGAATCCGAAAGCGAAATCGAAAAAGGCCCGGTTATTTCCCAGTTCCGGGAAAACTGGATCCTTGGCGAGCTGCGGAACCTGCGCCAGGACATGATGGAATACCGTAACCAGATGAACCTGCTGGTCACCGACCGGGAGCTGGAAGTGGCGGACAAGGCCATGGGCTACGCCACCAATACGGTGACCTATTTCTTCTACCTGATCGCCGGTGCCGCCTCCATCCTGGCGCTGGTGGGGTGGTCCACCATCCGTGATCTGAAGGACAACGTGCGGGTCTACGCGGAAAAGGAAATGGCCCGCCTCACCAGCGAGTATGAGGCACGCCTGGCGGATCTGGAGCGGGAGCTGCGCAAGAAATCCCTCACCATTGCCGAAAACCAGGAAGAGATCGAGCGCACTAACGAGATCCACAGCCTGTGGCTGAAGGCCACCAAGGAGCCCAGTGCCCAGGCCAAGATCGAGCTCTATGACCGTATTCTGGAATTGCGCCCGGATGATCCGGAAGCCCTGGCCTGGAAGGCGGATGCGGCCCTGGAGCTGGGCGAGCAGCGCTGGGCCCTGAGTCTGTGCGACCGGGTGCTGGAAGTGGATGAAGAAAACTCCCATGCCTTGTACCAGCGCGCCTGCGCCTGGGCCGGGCTGGGCGAGATCGACAATGCGCTGGCCGACCTGGATACCGCTATCCAGACCTCGGAAACCCTGCGTCGCCATGCCCGCAGTGAAGAGATGTTCCGGCCGCTGCACGAGCTGGCTCGCTTCCAGGAGCTGGTCGGCAGCACAGACGAGCCCATCTGATAGGGCTATTCTGTCAATCCCATAGCCAAAGCCACGCCCGCAAATGGTCAATTTGCGGGATACTTTCTGCTAGACTTGCCCCCCTTGTCAGTCAGGGCGATGACGGTCGGGTTACCGTTTTGTTCACCCGACGGGCCGTAAGATGGCCTCTCGTGCGCCCCTATGGAGAATCCCATGACACGTGAAACTGGTGCCGGTGGCACCAAACAGATGCCGGACGTCGCGTCCAATTCCATGGTGGATCACATCCATAGCACCCTGGATTGGGTCGGCATGAGCGAAATCCACCTGCCCGCCCGGGTCAGTGACACCCTGGCGGGTGAGCGCCCGGTAAGCACCTCCATTCAGGCCTATGTGAACCTGTCCAACCCGGATGCCAAGGGTATTCACATGTCCCGTCTGTTCCTGATGCTGGAAGAGACCTTTGGCGATCATTCGGTCAGTGCTGCATCCATTGAACAGCTGCTGCGTAACTTCCTGCAGACTCACGAAGGTCTCAGCACCCGTGGCTTTGTGCAGCTGGACTTCGAGTACTCCATGCGCCGCCCGGCCCTGAAGAGCAGCTATTCCGGCTGGAAGAGCTACCCGGTGAGCATCAAGGGCACCCTGTGCGAAGAAGGCATGCGTATCGAGATGTACGTGGAAGTGCCGTATTCCTCCACCTGTCCGTGTTCAGCGGCCCTGTCCCGCCAGCTGATCCAGGAACAGTTCCGTCGTGATTTTGCTGAAGGCAAAGTGGATGCGGAGGCGGTGTTTGAATGGCTGGGTACCGAAGAGGGCATCCTGGCTACCCCGCACAGCCAGCGTTCCGTGGCCCAGGTGCGCGTCCTGCTGGATCACACCGAAGGGGATGCCTTTCCAATCACCGCGCTGATAGATTCCATCGAAGGGGCCCTGAAAACCCCGGTGCAGACCGCCGTGAAGCGGGTGGATGAGCAGGAATTTGCCCTGCTCAACGGTCAGAACCTGATGTTCTGTGAAGATGCGGCCCGCCGCCTCAAGCAGGCTCTGAATCCGCAGGGCTGTTACAAGGACTTCTGGCTCCGGGTGAATCACCTGGAAAGCCTGCACGCTCACAACGCTGTGGCCATCGTCACCAAGGAAGTGGACGGCGGCTACCTGCCGATTCCCTGATCTACTGAGGGAATTCTGAAAAGCCTCCTTCCTTAACGGGAAGGGGGCTTTTTTGTGGCTACTAGGCCCTCCCGGCCCTAGTGGGAAGCGATGATCGCATCGCGAAGGACTGGCAGCGTTAGCGTATTAAAGCCTCCAATATTTCGACTCTAGGAATACAGGGTGCGCATAAATTGGAAGATATCCTACGTTTTCCTGGTCTGATCTCTGATGGTTAGTTCTAGCCTTTGAGTTATGGAAAGCAAGGAGCCCTCCATGACTCGAGCGCGTTATTCTCTGGTCTCTCTGGACGAACCCTCGTACTACCACTGCATCTGCCGTTGTCTGCGGCTGGCTTTGCTCGTCGAGGTGTTTGTCATCGATTTGTGTGCCTATGCGGTGATGTCGAATCACTACCATGTTGTGCTTAAAGTGGACCGTGGGTGGGCTGTACGGATAGATAAGCGAGGCATGATTTCCGGGTAGGCAGCGGATTTACTGGAGAGGCTTGGCATTGATCAGCAGGCCTGGCTTAGCCATATGAAGCCTCGGAAACGCCTCCAACCCGTTGCCCTCGGATCTTTGGCGAGGATAAAGGTCTTTGCTGGGGCAGCAGGGCGCGCCTGGATATCGGGGCAAAATGCAGGGTTTGTATGAAATGCTGCTCTAAGATGAGTATAAATTAAATGCGTGCCCCCGATTTTTGCCGATTTTCCGATTAATCCAGATGTTCAAATGAGCGAATGAGTAGATGGTTTCATGAGAATCTATGCCAATAAGGTGTAGAATTTTATTATTATGCATGGATTTTATTATCCGGGAATTGGTGTTTGGGTGATGCGATAGGATAAGACTGATTTTTTGTTGTGGAATAATGGGTGTAGCCTTGTTTAAGGCTTTTAACGTGAGAATAGAAATGCATCTATCAAGGCGATATATAAATCTTATTTTTGTAGGGTGGTTTTCATTTGGATTGACATGCTTTCTTTGTTCCCGTGGTTACACTGGTGGAGCAGAAGCATTTTTCTTTTGGTTGTCATTGGCTTCTTGGACATTGCTTCCATTGGCTCACTTGCTTGGGTTGCAGTCAAAAAGCCCTCTTCCTTAACGGGAAGGGGGCTTTTTTGTGGCTGCCATGCACAAAATACTAAAATACAGTAAATATATGATCACCCTGCCCACAGCAAGGCTGTGAGCCTGATTTCTCCATGACAAGTATTACGGCAGCACCGGAGCACAACGGTCATCGACATATATCCGGTATCGAGTACCTTGATGAGATTGATGTGTAGTAATTCACGGCTGTGCCAGGTTCTGCTTGCCGGGCTCAGGCCTTGGCCACGAGCAGATCGCAGTGATTATGGTTGACCACATAGTGGGTTGTACTACCCAGTAGCCAATCGCTTAGAGCGGTCTCGCCATGTTTTCCCATTGCTATCAGGTCAACCCCAAGACCAACGGCTTTTTTATTAATGGCCATCGGGGTGTAACCGTCCTCAATGATGGTGGTGACACTTTCCGGTTCGATGTTGCATTGCGTCAGCAGTTTCCCCATGGCGTTAATGGCTCGCTGCTCGGTTTGCGCCAGGTACTTGGCCATATCCTCGCCAGTGATTACCCCCTGAAGGCCATGCTCCTGAGGCAGAGGCGGGATGACATGCATGATGTGCAGCATTGCATCCGGTGCCAGCTCCCGGGCAAGTACTAACGCTCGCTGGCTGTCCTCGGTAAAGTCCACGGGGATCAGCACTTTCTGGTAGGGCTGAGTGGCGGGATTCTGGACTACCAGAACTGGGCCGCTGCTGCGGCGCAGTGCCCGCTCCGTGGTGCTGCCAATGACTACGTCGGCCAGGCTGGTTTCCCCTTTGGCGCTGATGATCAGCAGTTCGTCAGGATGGCTTCCCTCGACCAGAACACTGGCAGCATCCCCTTCCTTCACTATCTGCTCAAAAGGAATGCCGCTGGCGTCTTCCAGCGCTCTTCTGGCTTTCTCAAGCCCGGATTCTGCGGCATAACCACGCTTCTGTTCCACTTCGGCCAATACGGGTAAAAGATCCCGCACTGCGCGAATGAAGTGAGGATCAAGTGCGTGGCAAACACTGCCATGGGCAATGCCAAGTTGGCGGATCAGCAAGGCTGCCCGTTCAATGCTCCGCTGGGCCGCTGCTGAAAAGTCTGTTGCTACCCGCACTGATGTGATGCTGCCCATGTTGTTCTCCCTTCTCCTCGGTCCGTGCCTTTTAGGGGGATCATCGCATCACAATAGCTGTCTGCGATGGCGAAGATCTTGCTCCAGATCATGTTTTTGGCGTTGCTTGTGAGAAGGGTGCGTGCATGCGTGCTCCCAATTGGGATGCTTGTCTTGGTCAAAGTGAGGTTGTTCGCTGAGTCGAGAGAGCGTGTATGGGGCGTGGTGTCGTTGAGCCTGTTATCTAGTATTCATATAAATAAACTATTGTGTCGGCTTGGGGCGGGTTATCGCAATAATGAACAATTAAATTGTTTGCTTTTGTCTTGTGGCGTAACTGGATTGGTGTGATTGTCAGTAAAGATGCGATTTTTGTGCTGATATTTTACTGAAATGAAAAGTGTGATGAGCGCCATTGCTGGGTGGGTTATGGAATGGTATCACCTAATTTTTATTTGGGATTTTAGGGTTTTCAAGATGCCAATGACAGAGAGGGTTACACATGAAAGCAAGGATGATTAGTGTCGCGGTGTCGGCGATTGTGCTGGTTACTGGATTGGTCGGACAGGCGCTGGCGGCGGGGGGCGGTGAAATTATCAAGGCGGACCCTTCGAGGCATTTTGACCCAAAAGGAAAAGCGCCTTCAAAATACACTGTTGAAGTACAGAAGGAGCGGCGAGAATCGTTACCTTTTGATGATACGCGTGATTTCGAGGAAGCAAAGAGAGGGCTTATTGCAGCGCCTGATTACAAGCAGATAAAGGCGGATGATGGCCGTGTCGTCTGGGATATTGGTAGTTGGGAGTGGCTGCTCGACGGGAAGGACTATGACAGCATACACCCATCGTTACAGCGTCAGGCGATCCTGAATATGGCCTATGGCCTCTTTGAGGTGCTACCAGGAAAAATCTATCAGGTGCGCGGCTACGATCTCGCGAATATCAGTTTTATAAAAGGTGACACAGGCTGGATTGTATTCGATCCCCTGACGGGTAAGGAAACGGCTAAAGCAGCGCTTGATTTCATCAATGAGAAGCTTGGGAAAAGACCGGTTGTCGCTGTGGTTTATTCACATTCCCATGTGGATCACTACGGTGGTGTACGTGGTGTGGTTGATGAGGCTGATGTAAAAAGCGGAAAAGTAAAGGTGATTGCACCGGCGGGTTTTATGGAGCACGCGATTGCCGAAAATGTTAACGCTGGTAATGCGATGACACGGCGGGCGATGTTTCAGTACGGTCTTTTGCTGCCCCGTAACCCGTACGGTCATGTCGATCAGGCTATCGGAAAGGCTGCCTCAGCGGCTACACCAGGCGTAATTGAGCCAAATCATACCGTTGTCGACGATTTCGAGACGATGACAATTGATGGGGTGCGGATGGAATTCCAGAATACCCCGGGCACAGAGGCGCCTTCGGAAATGAATACCTGGTTTCCGGATATGAAGGCCTTCTGGGCAGCGGAAAACATCACCGGGACGGTGCACAACATCTATACTCTGCGTGGGGCACTGGTTCGTGACCCATTGATCTGGTCCATGTAGTGGTCAACTAATCCCGGACAGTGATTTAGGTTTTTCTTCTGCCACCGCAGGGGCGATTCCGCCGTTGTAGCTGTGTGGCCTGTGGTGATTGTAGTAACCCATCAGATAGTCACCGATATCTTTCTTTGCTTCAGGCAAGTTGCGGTAGCCCATTGTCGGCACCCATTCTGACTTCAGGCTACGGAACAGCCTTTCCATTGGCGCATTATCCCAGCAGTTGCCCCGCCGGCTCATGCTTTGCTGCATCCGATAGCGCCACAACCGCTGCCGGAACATGCGACTGGCATATTGGCTGCCCTGATCCGAGTGGAACATGACTTTCTCAGGCTGACCTCGTTGCTCCCAGGCATGATCCAGGGCCTTCACCACCAGATCTGCATCCGGGTGGCTGGAGATGGCCCAGCCCACAACTCGCCGGGCGTAGAGATCCAGCACGACAGCCAGGTAACTCCAGCCTTTCCCCGTCCAGATATAGGTGATATCTCACACCACACCTGATTCGGGGCTGCCACCGTAAACTCTCGATCCAGATGGTTCGGTATATCGGGCCGCTCTACTGTCGCCTGCTTGTAAGCATGAGGCCCGGGCTGCTTGCAGACCAGCCCGAGTTCACGCATAAGACTGCGTACCTTGAAACGGCCAATTTCCTCCCCCTGCTCATTGAGGAGCCCTTGTATCGTACGGCTTCCCGCCGAGCTGCGACTCTGATTGAATAAGCAGTTCACTTTGGCTTTCAAGGCTACCCTCTCCGCATCAATACGACGGCACCGCTTACGGTGTTCGTAGTAACAGGAACGATGCACATTAAACGCTGAACAGACCAATTCCACAGGCTCTTGCTCACTTAATTGGTCAATCAGCGCGTACGATTCCAGTCGTCCGACATCAAGAGAGCAGTAGCCTTTTTTAGAATGTTCTTCTCCCGTTCCAGGCGCTCACACCGAGCCTCAAGCTCCTGTATCCGGCGCTGTTCCGGGGTAAGAGCCTTGCCTTTGGGGGTAACACCTTGGCGTTCAGCCTCAAGCTGCTTGACCCAGCGCCGCAGCGCGCTCTCAACTACACCAAGCGATGTGCTGGCTTGGGGAACAGTGTAGCCTTGATCCAACACCAAGCTGGCGGCTTCCTGCTTGAACTCAGGAGTAAAGGAACGTCGTTTTCTGGTCATCTGACACCTCGATTAAGGTGGTAACTTTACCACCTACGTTGGTGTCCGGATTCATTAGACCACTACACCAAACATATCAACATTGCCTTGCATCGTTATGGTCAGGAGGCAGACGTGATGTTCGCATCTCACTCCTGGCCCCGTTTTGGAAACGAGCGAATTCAGGAGATTATGCGAACCCAGCGTGACGTGTATGCCCACCTGAATAATGAAGTGCTACACCTCGCTAATCAGGGTGTCACGATTAACGAGATCCACAATGTCTACTCGTTGCCGGAATCGCTCAAACAGAATTGGGCTGCACACAGCTATCACGGCTCGGAAGAGCATAATAGCCGCGCAGTGATAAACCGTTATCTCGGCTACTGGGATGCTAACCCGGCTACCTTGATGCCCTTGTCACCGGCGGATTCTGCGCCTTTGTATGTCGAAATGATGGGTGGGGCCGGCAAGATCATACCAAAGGGAAAGGAGCTCTATAACAAAGGTGAGTACTTCGCGGCAGTAGAGATTCTCAACAAGCTGGTTTATGCCGAACCTGAGAATCAGAAGGCGAAGGATCTGTTGGCCGATGTTTACGAGCAGATTGGGTACCAGAAAGAGAGCCCCAGCGTGCGCAATAGTTTCCTGGCAGCTGCCTATGAATTGCGCAATGGTCTTCCCCCGGGGGAAGCGGTTTCTTCCGCATCTGCTGATACGATTCGGGGCATGTCGACTGAGCTGTGGCTGGATTTTCTGGGCATCAGTATGGACAGCTCCAAGGTGGGCGGTCAGGAGTTTGTGATTAACCTGGTAACCCCGGATAACAAGGAAAAATTTATTGTTGAGCTAAGTAACTCGGTGCTTACCAATATCAAAGGTGAACAGGCAGAGAAGGCAGACCTGACCATCACGGTTGATCGCAAGGATTTGGAAAAGGTCATGGGAGCAGCTGCGACCTTTGACAGTCTTATCAAAGAGGGTAAGGCCACGTTTGAAGGTGACCACAAAGCCTTTGACGTCTTGCGTGAGGCGATGGTGGGCTTTACGCCTGACTTCGAGATGGTACCGGGTGCCTCCCCGAAGAAAGGAACGTCTCAGGCTAAGGCTCCATTGTAAAGAACTGGCTTTGCCGGCCATCACTCTGGCCGTTCTTGATAAAACGCCTACCGTAAAAGGTAGGCGTTTTTCGTTATGCACCTGTAGATAGGGTGCTGGCAGAGGCGTTTTTGTTTAAAACCTGCCGTTGATCCCGAAGCCAAGGTTCGATACTTCATCACCGCTGCGATCTACCGCGCGCAGATATTCCACGCTGAGGAAGATCTGGTTGGTGATGGTGATGTCGGCGCCCAGGCCCAGGGACAGGTCCTTGTAGTTTTCGCCGTCAGAGCCGCCACCGGGGAAGTTGGCGGTGGTTTCGATGTAGGACAGGCCGATCAGGCCGTAGGGGCGTACTGGCAGGGTGTTGGGGAACTGGCCGCGGAAGTAAGCGCCGTACATGCGGTCGATTTCCACGTCCACGTTATTGCTCAGTTCGTCATCGCCGATGCCCAGGCCCAGGCGCAGTTCGCCGCCCAGGGTTTCGTCGCGGTTGATCCAGGTGCCGAATTTGAATTGCAGGGCTTCCGGTTTGGCGGAGGCGCTGGTGTTGTCTGGCTCGATTTTGCTGCTGACGATATCCAGCCCGGCGTAGCCGCTGGCATTGGCCAGCAGGGGCAGGCTGATAAGGGTGGCGATGAGTGTTTTTTTCAGCATTATCAGGGTAGTCCTTTCACAGAGTGACATATGCCAAGGATTGTATCCAATTCACTCCCTGGCTGCGATGACTCGGGTCACGGTGGCGAGAATGGCGGCTACGGCGAGGGTGGTAACGATGGCAGGGCCGCTGGGCCAGTCCAGCCACAGGCTGGCGGCCAGGCCGCTGAGGTAGCCGGCGATGCCCACGGCACCGGCAATCAGCAATGGGCGTTGCCCTTGCCAGGCCGCCAAGGCCGGGAAGATCAGTGATGCAAACACCAGATACACGCCCACGGCCTGCACAGAGGCGGTAATGGCTATGGCAAAGGGCAGGTAGAAGGCGAGCAACGGATGGCGGAACAGGGCCATGGCCGCAAGGGCGGCGATGGCGCTGGCGGCCAGGGCCAGCAGCTGCGGGTTGTCTACCCAGAGGATCTGTCCGGCCAGACTGGCGCTGAGATGTTCGCCGCCGTGGGGGTCGCTGGCGAGCATCAATACGCTGGCACTGGCCAGCACCACGAAGGTGGCGCCGATCAGGGCTTCCTGTACCCGGTGGCCAAGCTTTTCCAGCTGATGCAGCAGCAGGGCAAAGCCCAGCGCAGTGGCGATGGCCACCAGTTGCAGCAGCCAGTTGCTTTCCACATGGGCGAAATGGCGCACGGCCAGCAGACCGGTGGCGGCGGCTTGTGCCACCGCCAGGTCGATAAAGATGATGCCCCGCTCCAGTACCTGCCGTCCTAACGGGATGTGGCTGGCCAGTACCAGCATGCCGGCGATGAACGCCGGCAGCAGGATATCAATCATGCCTTGCCTCTCTCGCAAGCCTGAAGTGCGCTTGTCAGGCGCTGAATCAGGGTGTCGTACAGGCTGGTCAGGGTGTCGGTGTCTTCCTCGCCCGGGGAGAAAGGCAGTTCGACAGCACAGGCGGCGGTACGACTGGCCAGCCAGTTGGGTGCCTTGTCTCCGTTAATGGGCTGGTAGAGGATCAGGCGGACTTGTTCCTTCTCGGCCTTGCCCACCAGGTCGGCCAGGTGGCTCGGGGTAGGCGGCAGACCGGGTTTGGGCTCCAGCTCATCCACACGAGTCATCCCCAGCCAGTCCAGCAGATAGGCCCAGGTGCGGTGGTAGGAAATGACTTTCAGGCCCTCCAGGGGGGCGGCCTGCTTTTTCCAGGCGGCCACGTTGGGCTCGAATGCCGCTTGCCAGGCTTGTTGCTGTTCACGGTAGCGGGCGCCATTGTCCGGATCCAGTGTGGCAAAGCGTTCGGCCAACTGTTGTGAGATGGTGATCACCCGGTTCGGGTCCAGGTGCACATGGGGGTTGCCCATGGCGTGCACATCCCCGTCTGCGCGGTCCAGGGTGGCCGGGATCTCCAGCCGTTCTACCTGTTCGGCGGCCATGAACAGGCCGGGGGCCTGGCGCACGTCCGGGTTGCTGCCGCGGTTGAGCAGCACCGGTAGCCAGCCGGTTTCCAGTCCGGCGCCGGTACACAGCACCAAGTCGGCACGGCGCACCTGGGCGAGCAGGCTGGGGCGGGCCTGGATATGGTGGGCATCCTGCCCCGGCGCACTGGCACTCTTGACGGTGACCAGGTCACCGCCAATCTCCGTGGCCAGTTGGCCCCATTCCGGTTCGCAGGCGAGGATGCGAAGGTCCGCGTGGGCACTGAATGACGCCGCGCAAAGCACGGCGATCAACAGACGGCGGGCCTGCGCAACGGTGGTCTGCAGGATCATGTTGGCCTCCTCAGAATGAGTGCGCGCCGTGGGCGCCCAGGCTCAGGTTGTACTGCAGGAATACCTGGTTGTACTCCTTGCTGCCATCATGGCCGTGCACGTCGTTGCGATTGAATTGCAAGCGCAGCTTGGAGAACTCGGTAGCGTACCAGGTGAGAGCGGCGCTGTGCTGGCGTGACAGGCGCACTTCCTCGGTTTCATCGCCTTCGCTGAATTCTCCACCGATGCCGCTGGCAGCGGTGCGCAGACCGAACTGCCAGCGCGGGGCGAAGCCGTAGGTGGCTTCCACATAGGCAGCGCCCTGTTCGCTGGTCACTGGCAGGCCCAGCTCATCGGCTTCACTGTGGAAAACCGCTTCCTGGTCGGAGTCCGCATAGAAATACTCGCCGGTGAGGCTCCAGCCGCCCTGGCCGTACTGGCCGGTGGGGAAGTGCTTGTATACCGCCTGGGCGCCGTAGATATCGGTGTCGCCTTCGGTGACAAACAGTTCGCCGCCGCCTTCTTCATGGAAGGACTGGCTGTCCTGGTGACGCGCGGCAGACAGGCCCAGCTGCAGGGCGCGACGGGCACCCAGGTCAGGGGCGTAACGCAGGGTGAAAATACCCAGCTGCGGACCGTCCTGTTCGGCCAGATTCAGGTCCTCGGCAGTTACCTCTGTGCCCAGTTCGGCACTGATATCTTCGGCGACATGGTCCGCATCAATCACGCTGCCGGCTCGCTCCAGATTGTCACCCTGAAGGATTTCCAGGCCTAGTTGCAGGTAGCTTTCAGTGGGTGCCAGCCAGGTGAGTTGGAGGCCATCACCGCTGACGCCGTGATCGCCAAACAGGCTCAGGTAAGCCAGGTTCTGGTCGGCGAAGTTCCAGCTATGGGGGTGCTTTTCGTTGTGGTAACCGATGGCGCTGAGGAAGCGACCAGCCTTTACTTGCAGACCGGCAGGCAGGGATTGGCTGCGAATCCAGGCCTCTTCAAGCTCGAAATCGCCGTCGCTGCTGATAGCGGCGGACAGCCAGGCGTCAAAATAGCTGTCCACACTGCCGCTCATGGTCAGCTCGGTTTCGTTGAGGTTGAAACCACGCTTGAGGTCGCCGTGGCCATGGCCCTCATGGCCGCCATGGCTGTGGAAGGCACTGTCGGCATCTTCCAGCAGGGCCGTTCCTTCGCCCTTCACGTTGTCGCTGTAGTACATGCCGTCGAAGATGACGGAGAAAGCCGGGTTGAAGGCGGCCAGGGGGTTGCTGGTATTGTCGTCGGCAGCAAGCACGGAAGAAGAGGCGGCCAGCAGCGCGCTGGCAAGGGAGAACTTTTTCATTTCAGATCCTGAATGTGTTGTCTCTATCGGCAACGGGCATGGGAAACAGGCGCACGAGCCTCTTAACAGGGAAAGAGGACTGGGCGCTCACCACGACCGTTCATTGGCATATCAGTTGATAGGAATTCAGGCGAAGTGCGGGGGAGCCCGGGCTTGTGCCGGCAGGGCGAAACAGGGGGGCAGGAAGGGTTGTGCGTGTGCCTGGCCGATTACCGGGGCGCTGGCCGGCATGGCCGGGACACCGGTGCTGGGCAAGGCGATAAAGCCGCTGTGGCCACACAGGTCGCAGTCTGCCGCCTTTAGGGCCAGTTCATGGGGGCTGCTGGCCGGGTCGATGTGGCTGGGGGCGTGCCAGGCAAGGAACAGCTGAGCACACAGCAGCGACAGAACCAGGGTGAACGACAGGCGAGCATGGATCATTTCGATGCCTCTGCGCTGTCATTGGGCTCGGTGCCCGGCACATAGTCAAAACCGCCGGGGTGCCAGGGGTGACACTTGCACAGGCGCTTCGCCGCCAGCGCGCTGCCGCGCAGGCTGCCATGGACTTCCACCGCCTGTCGGGCGTATTCCGAGCAGGTGGGGTAGAAGCGGCATTGGTTGCCGATCCAGGGACTCAGTAGCTTCTGGTACAACCAGAGCATGCCGAGCAGAAGCGATTTCACGGTATTCGAGACCTGTGTGATGTCAACTCAACGGGCCATGATACGGCCAATTTGGTGGCGGATGCCAGCCTGATACGGGAGCGGGCTGATTCTGCCCTTGCAGGAGCTATGCTTGCATGGCGAACCGGTGGGGGTGGTTCGCCATGCAAGCATGGGCTCCTGCGGGACGCGTTGGCCGGTTGTGCCAATTTGCTGCTGTGCGCTTGTCTGATGAATGGCAAGGCGCATACTGCGGCACGGAGATGATTGTGAGGAGTGTTGTTGTGAAAGCCATTGTTCTGGCGATGTTGATGTTGGCGGCACCCACCTGGGCTGCTGACTGGGAACTGAACCACGAAGGTTCGCAGCGGGGTGAGGTCACTACCTATGTGCGCGAGGTATCAGACAGCCCGGTGAAGGCCTTCAAGGGCGTGGTGGAGCTACAGGCCAGCGCCACCTCGGTGCTGGCGGTGCTCACCGCCGTGGATACCTTTCCTGAATGGATCTTCCAGAGCCAGGGCGCGGAGCGGCTCACCATGGAAGAAAAAGAGCGGATCCACATGCGCTTCAACGGTATCTGGCCGGTGGCGGACCGGGATGTGGTGCTGGCAAATACACTGACCCAGCAGGCCGATGGCGAGATTCACCTGCACAGCGAAAATGCCGAGGGCTTCAAGGACAAGCAGCAGGGCTTTGTGCGCATCCCGGCCCTGGATAACCAGTTCGTGATCACGCCGCTGACGGATGGCTGGGTGCGGGTGAAATTCGAAACCTTCGTGGACCCGGGCGGCAATGTACCTGTGTGGCTGGCCAACCTGGTCTCCACCAAGGCACCCCGGGTGACTCTGGAAGGGCTAAAGGAGCAGCTGGAGAAGCCGCGATTTGCCAAGGCCACGCGGGAGGATTTGCCGGAACTGCCGGGGATGGATGAACTGGCGTTGTGATAGCTGCGAGCTACTAGCTTCTAGCTGCTAGGCGCGATGAAGGATTGTCGGTTGTTGAACGCAAGAGGCCGCGCCAAAACCTTGGGTGCGGCCTCTTGCGTTTCAGATGATGAAAACCTGTTTTTTCTCGCAGCTAGAAGCTAGCAGCTAGAAGCTGCCTTTACCCTTCATCGACTCCAGCGAGTGCCTTC
This sequence comes from Alcanivorax sp., assembly GCF_019431375.1. NCBI lineage: Bacteria > Pseudomonadati > Pseudomonadota > Gammaproteobacteria > Oceanospirillales > Alcanivoracaceae > Alcanivorax > Alcanivorax sp. The sequence goes on along the minus strand of NZ_CP080267.1, from coordinate 1,852,227 downwards.
GCGGGTATCTTCCAACTGGATGCCGGCGTCGGTGAGTTGCTGGCGGATGTCGTCGGCGCGGGCGAAGTCCTTGTCTTTCTTGGCCTGGGTGCGCTCGGCGACCAGGGCGTCGATTTCCTCGTTGCTGAGACCGTCGTCGCTCACGTTCTTGTTCTGGAACCAGGCGGTGGGGTCTTCGGTAAGCACGCCCAGCAGGTCCGCAGCGGCCAGCAGTTCGGCTTTTAGCTTCGGCTTGTCGGCCAGCTCCGCCTTGTTCAGTTCCCCGGCGATGGCGTGCAGGGCGCTCACTGCTTCCGAGGTATTCAGGTCATCTTTCAGGGCTTCCAGCACCGGGTGGTTGTCCGGCAGCTGGTAACCGGCTTCCGGTTCCACCGTCTCGCCCCGGCCGAGCAGGGCGTAGTAGAGGGTATCCAGGCCTTTCTCGGCATTCGCCAACACGTCCGCAGAGAAGTTCAGCGGTGAGCGGTAGTGGCTGGAGACCAGTGCGAAGCGCAGGATTTCACCGTGGTACTGGGTGAGCAGGTCGCGTACCAGGCGGAAGTTGCCCAGGGACTTGGACATCTTCTCGCCGTCGATATTGATGTAGCCGTTGTGCATCCAGTAGCGCACGTAATCGGTGCCGTGGGCGCAGCAGCCCTGGGCGATTTCGTTTTCGTGGTGCGGGAAGATCAGGTCCTGGCCGCCGCCGTGGATGTCGATCACGTCGCCCAGGTGCTTGTGGATCATGGCGGAGCACTCAATGTGCCAGCCCGGGCGGCCACGGCCCCACGGGGACTCCCAGCCGGGCTGCTCATCCGTGGACGGTTTCCAGAGGATGAAGTCACCGGGGTGGCGCTTGTAGTCGGCCACTTCCACCCGGGCGCCAGCGAGCATGTCTTCCAGCTTGCGACCGGAGAGTTTGCCGTAATCGGGCATGGATTCCACCGCGAACAGTACCTGGCCGTCGGCCTCGTAGGCATGGCCTTTTTCCACCAGGGTTTCGATCATCTGGAGCATTTCGGGGATGTGATCGGTGGCCTTGGGGATGATGTTCGGGGTCTTGGCGTTCAGGGCCGCCATGTCTTCCAGAAATGCGGCGCTGAAGCGTTCGGTGAGTGCGCCGATGTCTTCGCCGTTTTCCGCCGCGGCCTTGATGATCTTGTCATCAATGTCGGTGATGTTGCGGGCGTAGGCAACCTCCGGATAGAGCCGCTGCAGCAGGCGATACAGCACATCAAACACCACCACCGGGCGGGCATTGCCGATATGGACGAAGTTATAGACCGTGGGGCCGCACACGTAGAGGGTGATGCGGTTGGGATCCAGCGGAATGAAGTCGTCCTTTTGCCCGGTGAGGGTGTTGTGCAGTTTCAGGCTCATTGTTTGTAAAGCTCTTTCGGATCGATGATCGGCGTCTTGTCGATGGTCACGGTGTTGGCGTCGGCTTTCCAGTAGAAGCAGTCGCGGCGGCCGGTGTGGCAGGCGGGGCCGGTCTGGTCCACTTTCACCAGTACGGTGTCGGCGTCGCAGTCGATGCGCAGTTCTTTCAGCATCTGCACCTGGCCGGAGGATTCGCCTTTGCGCCAGAGTGTCTTCCGGGAACGGGAAAAGTAGCAGACCCGACCGGTGGCCAGGGTTTCCTCCAGGGCTTCCCGGTTCATCCAGGCCATCATCAGCACTTCGCCGGTGTCATGCTGCTGGGCGATGGCGGCGATCAGGCCATCGTCGGTGAGCTTCAGGTTGTCCAGGGCCTCCTGCAGAGGTACCTGGAAGCCTTCGGGCTGTTGTTCGTTGTCTTTGAACATGAACGCCTCCGGGGGCTGAATGCTGCCGTTGGAGCTTTGCTTGCAAAGCGAAGGGGGGATCCCCGGTTCGCCTTGCGAGCAAGGCTCCAACGGTGTTTTGTGGCTTCAGATCGGCAGGCGGGTGGCGTTGGCCAGGGCGGTGACGGCGGCGTCCAGGCTTACCGTGTCGGTGGCCTGGGAACCCAGGCGGCGCAAGGCGACCTGTTGCTCTTCCGCTTCCTTTTCACCAATGACCCAGATCTGCGGCACCTTGGCGCGGGAATGCTCGCGTACCTTGAAGCCGATCTTTTCGTTACGCAGGTCCAGTTCCGCCGGGATGCCGGCCGCTTCCAGCTTTTCCTTCACGCTGCGGGCGTAGTCATCCGCCGCATTGGTGATGGTGCACACGGCCACTGGCACCGGTGCCAGCCACAGGGGCAGGTGCCCGGCGGTGGATTCGATCAGGATACCCAGGAAGCGTTCCAGGGATCCCAGCACCGCGCGGTGCAGCATCACCGGGCGCTGGCGGGAGCCGTCTTCGGCCACGTATTCCGCGTCCAGACGCTCGGGCAGCACGAAATCCACCTGCAGGGTGCCACACTGCCAGTCACGGCCGATGGCGTCGCGCAGGACGAATTCCAGTTTCGGGCCGTAGAAGGCGCCTTCACCCGGGTTCAGTTCGCATTCAAGGCCCAGGGATTCCACCGCAGAGCGCAGCGCGCCTTCCGCCTTGTCCCAGGTCTCGTCGGCACCGGCCCGTTTTTCCGGGCGGTCGGAGAACTTGATACGGAAGCTTTCGAAGCCGAAGTCCTTGTAGACCTCACGCAGCATGGTGATGAAAGCGGCGGTTTCCTCGTTGATTTGCCCTTCGGTACAGAAGATGTGGGCATCGTCCTGGCTGAAGGAGCGGGCACGCATCAGCCCGTGCAGGGCGCCGTGGGCTTCGTTACGGAACAGGGTGGTGAACTCACCCAGGCGAATGGGCAGGTCCCGGTAGCTCTTGATGCCCTGGTTGAAGATCTGCACGTGGCCCGGGCAGTTCATGGGCTTGACCGCCATTTCCCGGTGATCGTGGGTGCAGACGGTGAACATGTCATCGCCGTACTTGTCCCAGTGACCGGACTTTTCCCAGAGGATGCGGTCCATCATCTGCGGGGTGGCCACTTCCTGGTAACCGCCTTTTTCCATCTTGCCGCGGATGTAGTTTTCCAGGTTCTTGCGCATGCGCCAGCCTTTCGGGTGCCAGAACATGCTGCCCACCGCTTCCTGCTGGATATGGAACAGGCCCATTTCCTTGGCCAGTTTGCGGTGGTCACGTTTTTCCGCTTCCTCAAGCTGCTTGAGGTAGGCGTTGAGTTCTTTCTTGTCGCGCCAGGCGGTGCCGTAGATACGCTGAAGCTGAGCCTTGGAGGCATCGCCACGCCAGTAGGCACCGGCCACCTTCATCAGCTTGAAGCCGTCGCCCAGCTTGCTGGTGCTGGGCAGGTGGGGGCCACGGCACAGGTCGATAAAATCGCCCTGGCGGTAGAGGCTCACTTCCTGGTCGGCGGGCAGGTCACGGATGATTTCCGCCTTGAATTCCTCGCCTGCTTTCAGGAAGAAGCTGACGGCTTCGTCACGGTCCCAGACTTCACGGCGGATATCCTCGTTGCGGCGTACGATTTCCATCATGCGCTTTTCGATGGCCTTGAGGTCTTCCGGGGTGAAGGAGTCTTCCCGGTAGAAGTCGTAGTAGAAGCCGTTTTCGATGGTCGGGCCAATGGTGACCTGGGTTCCCGGGAACAGCTCCTGCACCGCTTCTGCCATGACATGGGCAGCATCGTGGCGGATCAGTTCCAGGCCGTCGTCGGTGTCGCGGGTGATGATTTCCACCGTGGCGCCATCGTCGATGGGCAGGTAAACATCGATCAACTTGCCGTCCACTTTGGCGGCAAGGGCCTGTTTGGCGAGTTTTTTGCTGATACGCTCGGCGATGTCCAGGGCGGACGCCGGCTGATCAAACGCCATGGTTGCCCCGTCGGGCAGTTGATAGCTGACACTCATGAGAGGTAGGAATCCAGATTGGCTCGGAACCGGCAGATGGTAGGCAATCGCGCCCCCGGCTTCAACCGGAACCGGCGCTATATGCGCCGGTCGGAGGGAAATAGACGTATAGCGGCGTGTTTTGCCTGAAATCCTGGCCCGGCCTATGCTTGTCGAATTGGATAGTGACTTTTATTACGGATGATTATTGGGAGCGGGATTGCTCATGAACTCCTCTTTGCCGGACTCAGCGCCGGTGACGGATGAAAACCTGATGCCGCGGCTGTTGCGGGTGGCGCAACATCTCAGCGAGCAGCGGGACGTGCCGCGCCTGCTACAGGTGTTGCTGGATGAGGCCCTGTACCTGTGCGAGGCCGATACCGGCTGGGTGTGGCTGTATACCGACGGCAAGCCCGAACCGGGTCTGAGCTGCCTTTGCCGTCGGGCCGGTGATGCCTCCTTACATGAGGAGGCCAGTCTGTTCTGCCCCATGGCACGCAAAACCGGTTTGCCCGAGCAGTGTTACGAGGACGGCAAGCCGTTGGCGGTGGACCTGTCGGAAACCGGGCTTGGCGAGGATGATCGCCAGCTGCTCAATGAGCTGGCTCCGGATGCCGGTGGATTACGGCTGTGGCCCCTGCGCAATCACGAAGGGGTGGTCATTGGTGTGCTGCAGCTGGCCTATAACCGGTCCTTGCCGGTTCGTCTGCACCGGCTGGGCAAGCACAGTGACCTGATCTTCCAGTCCCTGCTGACCTACGCGGGGATTGCCCTGAGTAATCTGAGCCAGGTGCAGGAGCTCAAGGAACTGCTGGATGCCTTTATCAAGGTGCTGGCCCAGGCCATTGATGCCAAGAGCCCGCACACCAGTGCCCACTGTCAGCGGGTGCCGGTGATCACCGAGATGCTGGCCCAGGCGGCCTGTGAGGATGATTCGGACTTTGCGGATTTTTCCCTGGATGAGGATGGCTGGTACGAGTTGCACGTGGCGGCCTGGTTGCACGACTGCGGCAAGCTGGCCACCCCGGATTCGGTGCTGGATAAGTCCACCAAGCTGCACACCCTGCATGACCGTATCGACGAGGTGGCCAGTCGCTTTGCCGCCCTTCGCGCGGAAATCCAGTTCCGTTACGAAAAGGCCTGCCTGCTTGATCCCGCCGATGAGCCAGCCAGTCGAGCGCGCATGGAAGCGGAAATCGGCCAATTGAAGGAAGAGCTGGCGTTTCTGGAGCGCATCAACCGGGGCGGAGAGGCCATGGCGGAGGCCGACCAGCAACGGGTGCGAGAGATTGCTGCGCGGCGCTGGACGGATGCCTGGGGCCAGAAAAAGCCTTTGCTCACCGACGACGAGGTTTACAACCTGTGCATTCCCCGGGGCACGCTCACCCCGGAAGAGCGGCAAATCATCAATGGCCACATGGATGTGACCCTGGACATGCTCGGTTCCCTGCCGTTTCCGCCCAAGCTGCGCCAGGTGCCGGAATATGCCGGCGGTCACCATGAAAAAATGGACGGTACCGGTTTCCCCCTCGGGCTTACCCGCGAGCAAATGTCGATCCCGGCGCGGATCATGGCCATCGCCGATGTGTTCGAGGCCCTCACCGCCAAGGAGCGCCCCTACAAGACACCGCTGAAACTCAGCGAAGCGCTTGGCATCTTGCAGCGCATGCGCGACAACGATCACCTGGACCCGGACCTGTACCGGCTGTTTATCCGGTCCGGGGTATGGCGCCAGTACGCCGAGAAGCATCTGGACCCGGTGCAGCTGGATGTGGAGGATGGCACGGCGTTTCTTTGAGCTACGAGCTACAAGCTACAAGCTACAAGCTACAAGCTACAAGCTACGCTGGTTGGATAGGGAAAGGTTGCAAAGTTCCCAAGGCCTTGGCATTGCTACGAAGCCGCTGTGGGAGCTCATGCTTGCATGGCGAACCGCGCTTGCGCGGAATCGCCCGCAGGGCGATCAGGAATATCAGAACTCGACAGGTTCTTCTTCAAGACTTCGCCATATGTTTTCACCACCCATCCACCCGGTAATCACATAGAGGTATTCGATGTTGCGAATTGTTGTAGGTCTGCTTGTGTTGCTGTCGGGCAATGTGATGGCCAGCGATTGGCTGCTATCCCTGGAAGGGGAGCGAACCCAGGGGGCGCTGTTGCGCGGGCAGGTGGCAAGTGGGGTGACGGTCAAACTGGGTGACCGGGCGGTGCGGACTACGCCGGAAGGTTTTTTTGCCGTTGGTTTCGGCCGGGATGATGCCCTTGAGCAGGTGTTAGTACTGGAAAGGCAGGGTGAGGTACAGCAGGTACCCGTGACGCTTAGCAAGCGGGAGTACGACATCCAGCGAGTCGACGGGGTGCCCAAGCGTACCGTGGAGCCGCCGCCGGAAGCGGTGCTCAAACGGATTCGGCGCGAAGTGGCCGAGATCAAGACGGCCCGCAATACCGACTCTCCCCTGCTGGCCTTTCTCAGTGATTTTCAGTGGCCGCTGACTGGGCGAATCAGCGGTGTCTATGGCAGCCAGCGGGTCTACAACGGCAAGCCAGGCCGTCCGCACTTCGGCGTGGACGTGGCCCGCCCTACCGGCACTGTTGTCGTCGCGCCAGCAGATGCGGTGGTGACCCTGGTGCAGGACGATAACTATTATTCCGGCGGCACCCTGATCATGGATCACGGCTATGGGGTGTCCTCCACCATGATTCACCTGAGCGAGGTGCTGGTGGAAAAAGGCCAGACCGTGAAGCAGGGCGACCCGGTGGCCAAAGTCGGCGCCTCCGGCCGCGCCACCGGTCCGCACCTGGACTGGCGGTTGAACTGGTTTGAGGTAAAGCTGGATCCGGTGACGGTGGTGGGGGAGATGCAGTGAACAGTTAATAGTGAATAGTTAAAAGCTGCGCGATCCAGGGTTTTCATGTTTGAAACGCAAGAGGCCGCGCCCATTCTCTGGGCGCGGCCTCTTGCGTTTCAAAACCTATAGTCCGCAACCGCGTCGCTGTTAACTATTCACTATTAACTGTTAACTAACTCAGCATCTCCACCAACCCCTGACTATTCATCAACGCCACCCGGTTACGCCCGGCGCCTTTGGCCTGATAGAGGGCTTCGTCGGCCTGTTTCAGGAGTTCAGCCCCATTACTGGCGCCGTGGTCCGAGCAGGCGACGCCGACGCTGATGGTAACCACCTGGCTGACCCGGGAGCCGCTGTGGGGGAGGCCCAGTTGTTCCACCCGGTTGCGCATGCGTTCGGCAAATACCAGGGCATCGTTGAAACTGGAGTCAGTGAGGACGATAACAAATTCCTCGCCGCCATAGCGGGCTACAAAATCGGTCTCTGCCTGCACCATGGAGAGGGGAACATTGGAGATTTTTTTCAGGCACTCATCCCCGGCCGGGTGGCCGTAGGTGTCGTTGTATTGCTTGAAGAAGTCGATATCGAACAACAGCAGGGAAAGCCGTTCCGGTGCGTCCGGGTTGCCCTGCTTGTGCAGATGGAACAGGTGATTGAGCCGGGACTCCATGCCCCGCCGGTTGATGCAGCCGGTCAGGCCATCCACGGTGGCCTGGTTTTCCAGTACCAGGTTGGCGGAGTGCAGTTCGTTCCGGTGTTGATAAAGCACGTGCTCAGAGAGGAAGTGCTGGCGCAGCAGCCGTTCGTACACGTATTGGCCGAACAGGCTCATGCTGGCAAACGCCAGTGTCACCATGGTCAGGGTGGTGGATTCGAAGGGAGTGCGCTCCGGGTTGGCCACCAGAGTGGCGATCATGGCACCGATCATGATCGTGGAACTGAGTAGGGCGGAATAGAACGGCACACGGATCAGGATGCAGATCATGATGATCGACAGGGGCGTGTGCAGGAAAAAGGTATAGGCAAGGGGGTGGTCAACATGCACGCCCAGATAATTGCCTGTCAGAGCGATGGCAAAGGCCAGCGCCAGTGTGGCCGGGTGTAGCCATTCCCGCCATTGAAGTTTGCGGGTGAGGATAACGCAGCCGCCAGCCAGCATCAGCGTGAACAGGCGGGGGCGCCAGGAGTTGTTGATCACATCCGCGCCGATCCAGGACTCGATCAGCATGGCGGTGACGATCAGAATGGAGACCAGTCCCAGCGCCCAGGGTGCCACCTTTGACACGCTGGCCAGGAAATACAGGCGAAAGTCTTTTTCCAGCGGCTTCGGCAGACGCAGGTGCCACGGCAGAATGATATCACTGCCGGTGGGGAGCGGGTTGCGGTTCTGGGGAGCTGTCACGGCCGATAGGGCTCCTTTCTGTCCATGCGTCGTTGGCGGCCATGTTTCATCATAGAGTATGCCCGTTATGGAAAAAAATCACAGGCGGCCAACGGCATAATGCAAGGACAGAAGGTCGTCAGCGTTCAGTCCAGCAAAGCCAGTAGCGCCTGTTGTTTACCTGCAGGCAACTGTCGGAAGCGTTCCAGCAGGTACGCTTCCTCGTTGCCATCAGGAATTGCCGGTTCGCCATGGGGCAAGGTAGTGGGCCAATTGCTCAGACTGTGCTGCAAGCGGGCAATGATCTCCGCGTTCATGCTTCGATGACTGAGGCCGGCGGCTTCCGCCACACTGGCCCGCATGCCATTGGGAAATCGAACCACGAACTTCTCGGCTCGCGTGGTTGCGCTGCTTGTCATAGTAACCTCTGAATCACACCTGCGAACTATAAAACAGCCTCTGTATATAGAGTGGCTGTTCCAGACAACACGGCAGGGTGTAGCGTTAACAGTGCATCAGACCTTACGCATTTTTTTGCCTTTAGGCGATACTGGCAGCTTGCCATTAAGCCTCAAATAGCGACCCGGTTAACACTGAAAACGGTAAAAATTGCTTTTACATTGCAGAATGCTTCGCGCAACGTGCCGAATACGTCACGTAACGGGGATGGGTACTGCCTGCTGTGTGATGCAGCCGGCATGCTGGGTTCTTCATGTGACAGCCTGATCGCCGCTCTATAGAATCCATCTCAATGATGCTTCATTGAGTGATGATTCATACCATGAATATTGGCGCGGCTGACCTGAACCTGCTCAAGTACCTGGACGTGTTGTTGCGCGAGCAGAATGTGACCCGGGCGGCGGAACAGCTGGGGATTACCCAGCCTGCCATGAGCAATTCACTCAAGCGTTTGCGGGAATTATTCGGCGACCCGCTGTTGATTCGTACCAGCGATGGCATGACTGCGACGGAGCGGGCCCAGGAGTTGCGCCCGTTGGTGCGACAGATTCTGTCCCAGGCAGAGCAACTGTTTACCCCGGAAGATGTGTTCAAACCCTCGGAAAGCCGCCGGGTGTTTCGCATCATGACCAGTGACTATGCGGAAGCTACCCTGGTGCCCCATATTGTGCGGCGCCTGCGTGCAGAAGCGCCCAACGTGGTGCTGGATTTTCTGACTCCCTCGGACGTGAGCTACCAGGACATGGAGCAGGGCCGGGTGGATATGGCGGTGAACCGCTTCAACGAGATCCCCGGCTCCTTTCACCAGGTGAGCCTGTGGAAGGATTCCTTTTCCTGTCTGCTCAACCGGGATAACCCCATTGCCAGTGATTTCAACCTGGAGAGTTATCTGTCAGCGCAGCATATCTGGGTATCGAAAACCGGCTTCGGGGTGGGCTTCGGCATGAATCCGGAAAAGCTCGGCGGACTGGGCTGGATCGACCATGCTCTGGAGCAGCTGGGCAAGAGCCGCAAGATCAGCATTTTTACCCGCCACTACCAGATGCCAGCGTTGCTCGCCATGAACAACGACCTGGTCGCCACCTTGCCAAGCCGCGTGGCGCGCATGCAGGCACAGAACGAACGCCTGCTGATCAAGGAGCCGCCCTTCGATATTCCCCAGTTCGAACTGAAAATGGCCTGGTCGTCGTTGCTGCATCACAACGTGGCCCATCGCTGGCTGCGAAGGCTGATTCAGGAAGAGGCGGAAAGCATTCTGGCGGAGGAGTAGCTACGAGCTACGCTTCGATTGGATAGGGAATGTCTGGAAGGTTCCCGGGACTTCGTCATTGCTACGAAGCCGCTGTAGGAGCCCATGCGAGCATAGCTCCTACAAAAAGGTCTCAATCCTCGCCAAGGCTCGAATCGCGCCGCCAGCGACGCTCCTACAAGCTTCGATTGCGGGCAGGGTGCTATTCGATAAGCTCTCTGCCCAGATCGCGTTACAGCTTGCAGCTCGTAGCCAGCCGCTAGCAGCTCCTTCTCAAATCACCGACGCGCCGCTTAGCCAGCCGCTGTGGGTCTTGCCGGGCATGTTTTCGCCGGCTTCAGCGATGGCGCCCTTGCCCACGCCTTCAAAGGCGCGCACGCGGAAGTGCTTGCCGGGGGCTTCGGTAGCCAGTTGCTCGGCAATGTGGGCGGCCAGCTGCTCCACGGTGGTGTCTGTGTTCACCAGATAGCAGTGGTCTTCGGGGATTACCAGCTCGAAGTGCCCCTGGGGCGCGTCGTAGCGGAAGCGATGGTGGGGAATCTCGTCGATGTAGTAGGTTCCTTCCAGGTCCTCTTCGGTGCCCAGGTAGATATCTTCCCAGCGGTCCGCCCAGAGTTTTTCCCAGTAGCGGCTGCGGCGGCCATTTTCGAAGATGTGGATGCCGGAGCGGTGGCCGTGGGCAATACGCTGGCAGTTGCCGTCGTGTTTCTTCAGGCCGTGGGAGTAGTGATAGAAGGGGGCGGTGCCGGTGTCTTCCTCGCGCAACACGATGCGCACTTCAGCCACATTTTCCGGCACCACCTGCTGCACCAGGTCCATCAGGAACAAGGTCAGGTTGGCCTTGGAGACTTCCGGGCCGCTCATCAGAAGCAGGCTCTCGCTGGGCGCAACCATGCGGATGGTGCCTCCCCGGTACAGCCATTCCAGGCTGGTGTTGTTGTCCCGTTCGCTTACCGTGGCGTGCTCGCTGTCCACCGGCACCAGTAGCCGGTGGTCCACGCTGTCGTCGATGATCTGCTTGATGCGCTTCTTGATGTGGCCGAAGTCGAACACCATGCCCTGATGATCCAGGTCGCCGGTCAGTTCCAGATCGACCAGCCAGGACTCACCGACCATGCCGCGCTTGGGGTGCAGGTAGGAGAAATCGGCGACGGTTAAATTTTCGACAAAAAGAGTGGCCATGCGGTTCCGGTGGAATAAGGTTGGGTTTCGACAGGCTGCTATAATGCCATTATTCTGGGCTGTCGCTAAGGTGTACGCCACACACAGCGACCATTTTACGCGCAGTTACCGTGCGAGCTGTGAACCGGGGCACACCCTTAGGGCCTGAAAACTGCTCGCCCTTGCCTATCCGGAGCAATTCAAACCATGGCTGAAACCCTGTTTTCCAAGATAATCGACCGGGAGATCCCCGCCGACATCATTTTCGAAGACGACCAGTGCCTCGCCTTCCGGGATATCAATCCCCAGGCGCCCACCCACTTCCTGGTGATCCCCAAGAAACCGATCCCCAAGCTGTCTGATGCCGAAGAGGACGACAAGGGCCTGCTTGGCCACCTGCTGCTGGTGGCCAGCCGTGTTGCCGAACAGGAAGGGCTGGAGGATTTCCGCCTCAACGTGAACAACGGCGCCGGCGCCAGCCAGACCGTGTTCCATCTGCATGTGCACGTACTGGGTGGTCGCCCGTTCAGCTGGCCGCCGGGTTGAGCATGGCTCGCCGCTGGCTGGCGCCGGTTACCTTGTCCGGCAACCGGGTGGAGCTGCGTACCCACTGGCACAACCGCCAGTCGCGCCAGGCCATTGCCCGGCACGGAGCCAAGCAGGACGGCGTATTACAAAACCATACCGTGAGTCCTGGCGGGATTTACCGGGATACGGTGGTGTTTTCCATCATCAACCAGGAATGGCCGGCGGTGCGCCAGAATCTGCGTTATCTGCTGGAACGTGGTGCCAGATGAATTACTTTGCCCACCTGTCCCTGGCGCAACCCACTGCGGCGTCTAAGGTGGGCAATCTGTTGGGTGATTTCATGCGTGGGGTGGACGAAGCCTTGCTGCCACTACCCGTGCGGCTGGGGTTGCGCAATCACCGCCTGGTTGACCGTTTTACCGACATGCACCCTCGGGTGCGTGAGAGTCGAAGGCTGTTCTCGCCGCAACGTCGCCGGTTTGCCGGCGTTGCGCTGGATGTGCTGTTTGATCATTTTCTGATTCGTCATTGGTCTCGTTTCTATACGGAATCGCTGGAGTCGGTCATTAGCCGCGATTATGTCCTGCTGCGGCAAGGCGAAATCTTCATGCCCGAATCCATGCGTCGTACCACTGAGCGTCTGGTGGCATTTGATGTTTTTCATCGCTATCAGGAACTGGATCAGCTGGGAGACGTGCTGGACCGGATTGCCGGGAGAATCCGTTTTGCCAATCAGTTTGAGGGCAGCATCGAGGACATTCGTGAGCATTATGGTGAGCTGGAGCAGGTGTTTCTGGCCGTGTATCCGCAGCTGCGGCGTGTGGTTCGCGGTGCCTCGGTGGAGCGGGGACGATAACATCAATGTCGAGGCGCTAGCTGGTACTTGTCCAGCTTGCGATACAGGCTGGAGCGGCTGATACCCAGAACCTGTGCGGCTTGTTGCACATCGCCACAACAACTCTGCAGGCAATGCTGCAGGTGCAGCTTTTCCTGTTGTTCACGGAACTCGCGCAGGGTGCAGCACGACTTGGGTGTCGATAGCGGGGCTGTCAGGCCAAAGTGCGCGGGATCAAGGCTGCCGTTGTTACTGAGTGCCGCTGCCCGCCACAGACAGTTGCGTAGTTCCCGTACATTGCCCGGAAAATCATGGCCCTTGAGGGTTTTTATGGCGTCTTCGCTGAGCGGATGCTGACCGGGCAGCTGCGACAGCAGGGCATTGGCCAGCTCGGGAATGTCATCGCGATGCTCCCTTAAAGGCGGAAGCGATTGGCACAGCACATTGATGCGGTGATACAGATCCAGCCGGAACCGGCCCCGCTCCACATCATCGGCAAGAGGCCGGTTGCTGGCGCAGATGATCCGGGCATGGCAGTGATACTCCCGGTTACTGCCCAGCGGTGAATAGTGGCCGGATTCCAGAAAGCGCAGCAGTGTGGTCTGGCTGGATGCATCCATATCGCCGATCTCATCCAGAAACAACGTGCCGTTGGCGGCGTCATGGACCCGCCCCCGTCTTGCCTGGGTCGCCCCGGTGTAGGCGCCTTTTTCATGGCCAAACAATTCGGCTACGAACAGGTTGTCGGGGATGGCTGCACAGTTCACGGCAATAAAGGGTTCGCGGCGCCGGCAGGACGCCTGATGAATCATGCGGGCGGCACATTCCTTTCCTGTGCCACTTTCTCCTTGTAGCAGAACAGGCAGGTCGGATTGGGCGAAGCGACTGAGGCGTTGGCGTACTTGCTCCATCTGGGCGGATTGCCCCAGCAGCAAAGGTTGTTCGGCGCTGACGCCGGTGTGGCAGAGGGCACTCATGCCCAGTGCATGCCCCAGCGTGTTGTGCAGCTGGGTCAGATTGCAGGGCCAGGTAAAATAATCCCGGAAGCCGTTGGCCACCAGATGCTGCATGCCTTTGCAGCGCATGGCGCTGTTGTCCGTGATTGCCAGATAGTGACCGCGCTTGAGTTGGCCGAGAAACGGTTCCAGCTTTTCCTTCTGTTCTGTGGTTCGGAGTTCCAGAATTCCCACAGAGGGCCATGCCTGAGGCTTCAGGCCGGTCAAGGGTTGTTGCACCAGATGCCAGCCTTGCTGGTGCAGGTGTTGGGCCAGGGGAGATAGCGTCTGGCTGTCCCAGGCAAACAAGGCCTTGCGGACCAGGGAACTCATGGTGCTGTCCCGGTTTTGCGACTCCCTTCGCGTTAGTGGGAATGGGCGTCGCCTCCTGCGCGTTCGCTAACCTCCTGTTTCTGCCCTCCATCACCAAGATTTACACCATCGATTGCCTGCGAGTATCCGGGGTTTGCAACAAAACGTTGTTGGCATGTAACGCTGCCAAACGGGTGGCGCCCGCATCGTCGCAAGGCAATGACAAGGTGTATTCGCAACTAACTGAAACTGTTGGTTTTGTTTTGCCTGTTCAAGGCATGGCCGTATGGGTGTCCCGGAAATGGGAAAAAAAACCGTCCAAACCGTAAACGTCTTTTCCCAAGTCTTTCAAAAATAACCAATAAAAAATTGGCCCGTTTTTTTCAATGTTGCCTCAGAGATACGCGTATTTATCTGGAGGACGGTACCATGAAAAGATTAGCACTCTGGCAGCACTGCTGCTGTTTTCTGATGGCTTTTTTGCTGGGGGTAACGTCCCCGGCGATGGCCAGCAACTTCATCGAAATGGACGGTAATGCGATTGATAATGCCGATCAGGATTGGCAAACCTTTCATAATGGCAACGATGATGGCTCGGCTGCGTTCAGCGGTATCATTGCTGATCCGGCTCCGCTGAGTATTTTTACCGGTGGCGGGTCCAAGGACATCAACGATATTCCCAGTTGGAAGTACCGGGACGGATCGGTGCCCGACAAGAACGATCTGACTAACGGGTATGCAGCCGGCAAGTTGGTCAATGGTGATCTGGTGCTGCATTTCGGTGCCGACCGGTACGCCAACAATGGCGATGCCATCATCGGGTTCTGGTTTTTCCAGGATCAGGTCGGACTCGGTGAACGTGGCGCTTTCATTGGCGAGCATCAGGAAGGCGATATCTTCGTGGTGATGGAGTTCCCCCAGGGGAGCACCAGTGCCCCTTATGTACAGGTTATGCAGTGGGTGAACAGTGGCGGTGACATCAGCAGCAACCTGCTGGAGTTGTTCTCCACTGGGGATCCCAAGGATGCCGGGTATATGGGCGCATTGTGCGGCGGCAGTAATGACGATATTGCCTGTGCCATTACCAATGACATGTCGGAAACCAGTCCCTGGCCATATTTGTCCAAGACCGGGACCACGGATTTCCCCCCGGAATCGTTTTTTGAGGGCTACCTGAATGTCAGTGCGGCGCTTGAGCTGGCCGGGCAGTCTTCCGTCACACCATGCTTTTCCTCATTCATGGTCGAGACCCGGTCCTCCCGGTCTGAGACGGCGCAGTTGAAAGACTTTGTGCTGGGTCGATTCCCGTTATGTGGCATTGAGGTCAGCAAGACTTGTGATGTGACCCGCCTGGCCACTGTCAATGATGATACCGATCGGACCTATGTGGTGGATTTCGAAGGTCTGGTGACCAACAGCGGAGCAGGTACCTTCCCGGCCGGGGAGACCCTGACGGTGGTGGATGATGCCGGCACTCCGGATGACACCAGCGATGATGTGACGTTGACGCAGACATTGTTGACGGCGTTTGCGCCGGGCGAGACCTTGCCCTTCAGCGGCAGTTTCTTCAGCAACGAAAACCCGCCAACCAATACCGTGGATGCCTCTCTCACCTTTGGTGCCGCCACGGTCTCTGCGGACCCGTACTCCATCCAGTGTCAGTCCTTGCCGTTGACGCCGGGGCTCTGGGTCGACAAGGACTGCGCTTCCGGTCTGGTAGCCGAGAGCGGTCAGGTGGTGCTGGAAGTGGGTTACGACATCGCGGTGTGCAATACCGGCGATGTACCGCTGAGCGTGGAGCTGGATGATCCCACGGCCAACTACATGAATACGGTCCTCCTGGATGCCGGTACCCTTTGCGAGACTGATGCAGATTGCGGCGAAGGTGTGGTCTGCCGTGGTGTCGGCATGGGTGAAGGCGATACCGTGGTGAAAGGGGTGTGTGATGCCACCGGTGACATTCTTGGCAGTGACGTATGCTTTGATGTCAGTGGGGATTACCAGCCCAGTACCGTACCGTCCGGGGACCGCTACCTGTCCAGCAACACGGTCACCGCCACGGGCAGCAATGACGAGATTCTGGAGGAGGATATTGAAGCCAGCGCCTCTGACCAGTGCAACCTGTGCCCGTGAGGCTAATGAAAAAAATCTGCTTTGTGTGAGGTGAACGTTCAGGGGCCCGTTGGGGGCCCCTTTTTTATGGCATTAAACTTACAGCGTAGGCAGATCCAGCTCCGCCATGGTGTCGTAATACAGCTCTTCCGCCAGCGTTGAATTGCGTGCCCGTGGCGAGCGTAGAGCCGGTTTGTGGTTGGCGAAATATTCGCCGCTCACCTCGGCATACTGCGGGTCCAGTGCCAGGCTGACGGGCAGGGTCGCTGCCTTTTCCGGGGTGGTCAGTGTCGGGCGAATCAGGGCCATGGCGGCCTTGGGTACATGGCGGAAGATCGGGGTATCCACGCCCCCCGGGTGCAGTGCGTTGCTGGTAATGCCGATATCCCGCAGGCGATCGGCGAGCACATTGCTGAACAGAATATTGCCCAGCTTGGATTGCCCATAGGCATCCATCACCAGGTAGGGTTTGCGGCCACGCCAGGTCTTCTTGTTGATGCGTCCCAGCCAGTGAGCCACGGAGGCTACATGCAGTATGCGTGGCTGATTACCTTTCTTCAGCAGCGGCAACATCAGGTGGGAGAAGAGCACCGGTGCCAGATAATTGACCCCGAACTGCATTTCGTAACCATCGCGGGTGAATTCCTGCTGAGTGGGCACGACGCCAGCGTTATTGATCAGCACATCCAGTTCGCCCAGCTCGCGGTAGATCAACGCGGCGTTGTCGCGGACATTCTCCAGGTCGGAAAGATCCAGGGGAAAGAGCCGGACCTTGGCGTCAGGATGGCGATTCTTGATGCGAGCTATGGCGGCCTGGCCCTTGGTCTGGTCGCGACAGGCCAGGGAGACTTCCGCGCCATGGCCGACCAGTTGCTCGGCGGTACAGTAGCCGATGCCGGAATTGCCGCCGGTAATCAGAACACGCTTGCTCATGGTTTGCTCCGCTGTGGTTTGCGCCAGCTTACCAGTATGGGTGTGTCCTGTGAGGCCAATCTAGTAAGGAGTGCGATCGATCCAGTCGAGGATATCATCAGCCACCTGCTGCCACCGGGGGCTCTGGAGCAGCAGGTGAGGCCCTTCTGGATAGAAGCGATATTCGCCCTGGTCTGCCAGGTGGTCGTGAAGATGGCTGATGCCGGCTGCGGGCACGGAGTTGTCCTTGCCGCCATAGAGCAGCAGCGACGGCGTCTGGAGTGATGGCGCCTGGTCGCTGGCACTGTCGGCCAGCTGGATCAGTCCCCAGTAAGCATCCATGCGGACTTCGCGGATCACCCGAGGGTCGTTGGCCAGACGTTGGGCGCTGTCAGCCGCCAGGTTTGGGTCATCGGGGTCGCGGTTTACTGTCAGCTGGTATCCGGGAGCCAGCAAGGCGGCGCTGGCGATGGCCGCATTCCAGCCGTAACGCAGGCGAATCCCCTCGCGCACTGCAGGCCCGGCGAGCACCATACCGGCCACTTTATCTGGCACTTCCAGTGCCGCCAGAATAGCCACAGCACCACCAAGACTCTCACCGATCAGGAACACCGGGCGCTGATGGCGTTCATAGAGTTGCTTGATCTGGGCGACCGCTTCGGAGACCAGCTGTTCCTCCCCGGCCCAGTGTCCTTGCTCGATACGCTCGCCGAACCCGGCCTGGTCGTAGCTGACCAGCAGGTGCCCGGCGTCGGCGAAGTAGGGGCCAAGGGCGTCGAAAGCCGCGCCGTAGTCACCAAAGCTGTGCAGTCCCAGAATCACCGCATCGGGGTTGTCGACGGGTTGCCATTGGCGAAGAGTGTCGGCGAGGGGGGCAGGCGCAACGGGCTCCTCCGCCCTCTTGTCGGAAAGCAGGTTGCAGGCTGACAGCAGACCGTGAAGCATAACAAGAGTAATCAGACGGAGAATCATGCCATGAGCTTAGCAGTCAGCCCGCAACGGCGAGTGAATGCCGCCGCCTTTACCCTGGTGCTGGTGGCAGTGACCTGGCTGGTGGCACGGTGCGAGGCGGATCAGAGCAAGCCCGCCGCGCCGGACATGGTGACCATGACGGTGACCGCCACCGCCTACAATTCCCTGCACGGCCAGGGCGCCGGTGCGGACCATGCCCTGGCTGCCTGGGGCGACCGCCTCAAGCCGGGCATGAAGGCTATTGCGGTATCGCGAGATCTGATTCCCATGGGGCTGGGGCATAACGCGGAACTACAGATCGAGGGCCTGCCCGGAACCTGGGTGGTGAAGGACAAGATGCACTGGCGCTGGAAAAAGAAGATCGATATCTACATGGGTGAGGATTTGCAGGCGGCTAGGAACTGGGGGCGGAGGAAGGTGAAGATTACCTTTGTGCCTGGGGGGTGAGTTGCAAGCTACAAGCTTCAAGCTGCAACACGACGGAAAAGATTTTGCGTATTGAAAGCATAGGGGCCGCGCCCAGATTTTGGGCGCGGCCCCTATGCCTTGAAAACCGGAAAACCGTTATGCCGTGTTGCAGCTTGTAGCTTGCAACTGCTTCAATCCCGGCTCAAAAAGCGCATCAATAACCGCGTGGAGGCGCTGGGCAGGGCCTTGTCGAGGAGTTTGATCAGCTTGAAGGTAAGGCCCACCGGGTTGTGCACTGGTGCTTTTTCGTTGGCGGCCTGCCAGACCGTATCGGCCACGTCGTCGGCACTCAGGTTGACGCCCATGCGGTCCACCACCGGCGCCCGGACGCTGGCCTTTTCCACCATGGGGGTCTTCACGAAAGGCGGCATGATATCGACGACGCGAATGCCCTGACGGCCCCATTCGATATTCAGCGACTCGGTGAGCGAACGCACCGCGAACTTGCTGGCGGAGTAGGAGGCCAGGTGCGGCACGCCGTACAGGGCCGAGGCGGAACTCATGTTGATCACCGCTGCCGCCTTGCTCTCCTGCAGGAAGGGGTGGGCCGCCAGGCTCATGTTGATCAGGCCGGTCACATTGATATCGATGATCTGCTTGTGCTGTTCTGCGGTGATGGACTCGAAGCGCCCCATGCGCAGGATGCCGGCACAGTTGAACAGCACATCGATGTCGCCGTCTTCGGCGAAGTCCCGGCAGGCATGCTCACAGGCAATGGGATCGGTCACGTCCAGGCGCCGATACCAGCTGTCGTTCAGTTCTCTGGCCAACTTTGCCAGGGCAGTTTCATTCACATCGGTCAGACCAACCCGCCAGCCCTCGTCATGAAAGCGTTTGGCGGTGGCCAGGCCGATGCCGCTGGCGGCGCCGGTGATCAGGATGCGATTCATGCGGCGGGCTTCCAGTGTTGATGGATAAAGCGGGCGCAGGTCATCAGTGCCTGATCCGCATCAGCCAGTACGCCGGCGTGGAGCTGGAAATCATGCCAGCGCTGCGGGTGTACCTGAAGGCGGGCGGGGGTGCCAGCATCGTTCAGGGCGGTACACAGGCGGTGGCTGTCGTTGAGCAGGATTTCGTCGCTGCCGGACTGTATCAGTACCGGAGGCAGGCCCGTCAGGTCACCATTGAGTGGAGAGCAGCTCGGGTGGCTTAAGTCGTCACCGCCATAGGCCTGGGCTGCACTGCGCAACCAGATGGGGCTGAGCATGATGTCCCGGTCGGTGTCGAACAGGTCGTTGAGGCTCAAGTCCACCCAGGGAGAGATCAGGATGGTGCTGCTGGGCAGGGCGATCTTTTCCGTCTTCAGTGCTTGCAGGGCGGCCAGGGCAAGACCGCCGCCAGCGGAGTCGCCGGCGATGACCAGGGTGGTAGGGTCCACGCCCTCTGCCAGCAGGGCTTGATACACTGCCACGGCATCCTCGATGGCGGCGGGGCAAGCATGCTCCGGCGCCAGTCGGTAGTCCGGTACGACCACGCGGGCATTGGCGAATTTTGCCAGGTGCGAGGTAACCGACCGGTGGCTTTCCGGGCTGCCGGCCACATAGCCGCCGCCGTGCAGATAAAGCACGGTGCCCTGGGCATTGAGCGGCGCATAGTGGCGGCAGGGGACGCCGCCCAGCGGAGCGTCATGGCTGGGCACATCCCGGGCCACCAGGGTGGTCTTGGCCATGATGTCCATCCAGCGGCGCTGCGCCTTCACGCTGAAGCGCGGGTTGGCCACCGGTTTGAACAGCATGGCCAGGGACTGGCGCAGGGCGCCGGCCAGTAATTGCTGGGTGCCGGACTGGGCCCGGCTGATTCGTTCAACGAAGGAGCTCATAGTCACTCAGATCCAGGGTCCGTGTCTGGCGCCGGTAGTCAAAGGTAAAGCCGGGCCAGTTGTTGGTGTTTTTGCCGCTTTCGGTCTTGTACCAGCTGTGGCAGCCCTTGTCCCAGACGGTATTGCTGATTTTGTCCTGCACCGTTTTGTTGAAGTCTTCCTGAACCCGGTCGCGGACTTCCAGTGCCTTTATGCCCTGTTCGTCCATCTCTGCCACACATTGCAGGATGTAGTGAATCTGGCTTTCCAGCATGTAGATGATGGAGTTGTGGCCCAGGTTGGTGTTGGGGCCATAGAGCATGAACAGGTTGGGGAAGCCGCGCACGGTGATGCCCAGGTAGGCCTCGGCGCCGTCCTTCCAGACCGCGTTCAGGTCTGCCCCGTCACGGCCGGTGATGGTCATGGGGGTCAGGAAGTCGGTGGCCTTGAAGCCGGTGCCGTAGATGATCACATCGGCGTCGTGATGGGTGCCGGTGCTGTCGGTAAGGCCGCTCTGATCCACCGAGCTGATACCGTGGTTGATCACTTCCACATGGTCCTGGGCCAGGGCCGGGTAGTAATCGTTGGACATCAGAATGCGCTTGCAGCCCATGGGGTAATCCGGGGTCAGTTTCTCGCGCAGTTCAGGGTCCTTGATCTGTTGCTTCAGGTGGCGGCGGAACAGCCACTCGTACACCTTCATGGCTTTCTGGAAGGAGGTGAAGCCCAGAGCCCGGGATTCGTTGGTGGCATAGATGCGCAGCCGATCAAGGGTCTGGGTAATGGGTGCCTTGCTCAGTACCTGGTGTTCCAGTTTGCTGTAGGCGCGATCCGGTTTGGCAATCACATGGGCGGCGGAGCGCTGGAACAGTTTTACCTTGCCGGCCACCTTGGCCACTTCCGGTACGAACTGGATGGCGCTGGCGCCGGTGCCCACCACGGCTACGGTTTTACCGGTCAGGTCCACATCGTGGTCCCAGCGGGCGCTGTGGAAGTGCGCACCAGCGAAATCCTCGATACCGGACAGCGGCGGGTAGGCGGGCTGGTTGAGCTGGCCGGTGGCGGTGATCAGCACCCGGGTAGTGAGGGTGTCGCCGTTGGTCAGGGTTAATTCCCAGATGCCGTCTTCATCCCGGTAGCGAGCGTCGGCCACTTCCGTGTTGAAGCGGATATGCCGGTACAGATCGTACTTGCGCGCGCAGTATTGCTGGTAGGCAAAGATTTCCTGTTGCGGGGCGAAGCGGCGGCTCCATGGGTAATGGCGCTCGAAGGAAAAGGAATACAGATGCGAGGGCACATCGCAGGCGGCGCCGGGGTAGGTGTTGTCGCGCCAACAGCCCCCCACGTCGTGGCCTTTCTCAATCATCAAAATATTCTCTTCGCCCTGGGCTTTCAGGCGAATGGCCATGCCGAGTCCGCCGAAGCCGGCACCGATAATCACCACGTTGTGGGTCACTTGCATGGTAAACATCCCAGTAATCTTTTATTGATGGTTACTCTAACGGGACGGATACGCCTTGTTTATGGCATTCTGGGACACAAAATTGTGGGAAACGGACATTTCATGGATGTACGTCGAGCCATCACCAGTGTGCGCCTGCAAATGGCCTATGCCGCCGAACAGGGGCTGGACGCGGGGGCCTGTCTGGCAGGCAGCGATATTGACCCGACCATGCTGCACCGACCGGATGCGACCATCGAGCGGGCTCAGGAGCGCCGGGTGGTGGAAAATCTCTGTGCGCAACTGGATGATCCGGTTAAACATGGCCTGGCCATGGGGCAGCGCTATCACTTGAGCAGTTATGGGGTGTGGGGCTTTGCCCTGCTCAGCAGTCCTACCTTCCGGCAGGCGGTGGAGCTGGGGGTGCGCTATCTGGATCTGACCTTTGCCTTCCTGGATATCCGCCTTGATGAAGAGCAGGGGGAGGCGGTGTTGATGCTGGATGACAGCGGGCTGCCGGAAACCATTCGCCCCTACCTGCTGGCAAGGGATGCCAGCGCGGTGATGATGGTCCAGGAAGAATTGTTCGCCAGCCGTATTCCGCTCTCCTCCCTGGCCCTGCGATTGCCCGAGCAGGATCCTGCGCCGTTTACCGCTATTTTTGGACTGCCTCCCCGTTTCGACCAGCCGCACAACCAGGCCCGGTTTGTGGCCGGTCTGTTGGACATGCCCTTGCCCCAGGCCAACCCGGTCACCGCCCGACTCTGCGAAGAGCAGTGCCAGCAATTACTTGTCCAGCGCTATCGACAGGGTGGGGTAGCGTTGCAGGTGCGCCGCCGCCTGCTCAGCCAGCCGGGCAGTTTTCCGGATATGGAGGCCATGGCAGCGGAGCTGGGTGTTACCAGCCGCACTCTGCGGCGGCAGCTGCGGGCAGAAGGTACCGGTTACCGGGAACTGCTGGATGAGGTGCGGCGGATGCTGGCGGAGCAGTGGTTAATCCTGGGCGGACTGGGCATGGAAGAGATTAGCGAACGGCTGGGTTTCTCCGAGCTGTCCAACTTCAACCACGCCTTTCGCCGCTGGACCGGCCAGACCCCGGCCCGGTTTCGCCGCGAGCGTCAGGGTGGATGATTTTTTACCACAGAGGCTCCATAGGTTGTAGGAGGCTGCTTGCAGGCGAATCGGGTTAGCAGATCAAGGCCGATGTTCGCTTGCAAGCAAGCTCCTACGCAAGGATTGCAAGACAGTTGCTTCAGGGCATTGCCGGCAGGGTCATTTCGCCTTCCTTGTCGAAGGACAGGGGCAAGGGGACACCGGCGACTCTGGCCTTGCCGACCAGGCGGTACTGCAGCGGCTTGTCCTGTTGCTGCTGGATTTTCTGCAACTGTTTGAGGCTGCCCAGCAGGCTGGTGGTGATGGTGGTGGTCACCTGGGCATCGCCCATGGCGGGCAAGGTGACGCTATCGCCGGTAAGGCCGCGGGCAAACTTTTCCCCGTTGATGAAGATTTCGTAGTCCAGGCTCTTCAGGGTCAGTTGCCGGTTATTGGGATTGCGGGCACGCAGGGTGAGCCCCCATTCCTGTTCAAACAGGGTGATGCTGTTCAGGGCAATACTGGAAACACTGACTTCCGGTGCTTCCAGTGAGCCCAGACGCTGACAGCCCGCCAGCATGATGGCGGCCATGATCAGCCATAACGACACAATCTTTCTCATTCCCGAACTCCTTGGCATTGACCCTGTTAGAGGCAAGCATAGCGGGAAAGTTGCATGAATGAAGGGGGGATGATTTCTGGCTGGGTGAAGCGGGGCAGGTGCATGCCGAACGGCCCGATCTCCCGCCACGCCACCGCGCCCCTGACGGGGCGCGAATGGCGCGGCATCCTGACCGGGCCGCCGGCATGGGTGCCAATGCACATTGTGCATCAGCCCGTTGATAGTGGCGCGGGTTGGCAGGGTATGGCAAGCGACAACTGTGGAAAAATTGTATCTGTCACCAGGGTAGCGACTCTCCCCGCCAGTTGAGGAAGCTGCCACTCTGTTCCGGCGTTGCTTTATCCAGCTGTTCCGTCAATTGCTCTGCTACCCAGTCGGGAGAAAACAGCTTCTCTTGCGGGACCCGGGACTGAAAGGGGGCCGACAGGGGGGTATCGGTGGTACCGGGGTGCAGGGCCAGTACGGTGAGATTGGGTGCCCGGCGGCGAGCCTCCACCGCAAAGGTGCGCATCAGCTGGTTCAGGGCCGCTTTGCTGCTGCGATAGCTGTACCAGCCGCCCAGGTGGTTGTCGGTAATGCTCCCTACCCGGGCGGAGATGGCGGCAAAAGTTGCTGGCTGACGGCGCAGTAGTGGCAGCAGCGCCTGGGCCAGCAAGATAGGCGCCAGGGCGTTGAGGCGGAAACTGTATTCCAGATTCTCCGGTAACAGTTCTTCCAGGCGTTTTTCCGGTGACATGTTCCTGTTGGTGTCGTGCAATACACCGGCACAGCAAATCACCCGGGACAAATGTTCGGTGCGCCTGACGGTTTCATCAGCAAGTGCTGCTGGGCCCCGGTTGGTGGTCAGATCGGCTTCCACCAGCTCAAGCTTGTCATGGCGGGAGGCCAGTGCTGCCAGTGGCGAGCTGTCGGGTTGGCGGCTGCTGGCGATAACCCGATCTCCCCGTGCCAGATGAAGGCTGGTGAGCGCCAGGCCGATGCCGGAACTGGCACCGGTGATCAGTACCGGGTAGGGAAACGATGAAGGTGTCATGGTGGAAGAATCGTCGTAAAGCGGACAAGTTAACGTGAAGAGCAGATCGGGTGTGATGATCACAACAGTCAAAGCCGCACGGCTATGGTAGATTGCCAAAAAATCATCGGGATTGGGGAAGCGCAATGCGTCGTGTAGTAGTGCTGCTGTTAATGTTTTTTGCCAGCCAGCTTCATGGAACCGAGCTGGACAAGGAGCTTGCGGATTTCAAGCGCGACGTGCTGGAAGTCAACAAACGCCTTCTACTGCTGGAAGAGGAGCTGCTGTTCCCCGCCGATACCCAGGTAGGAATCTATGTGTCCCTGGATGTGGGGCATTACTTCCAGCCGGACAGCATAACCCTGGAACTGGATGGGGAGGTGCTGGCCAGCCATCTTTACACCGAGCGTGAGCTGCGTGCCCTGAAAAACGGGGCGGTGCAGCGTCTGGCACTGGCCAACGTGAAGAACGGCGAGCATGAGATGGTCGCTTTCGTGACCGGTATGGGGCCAGAGGGCCGTGAAATTCGCCGGGGTGTGACCGGTCGATTCGACAAGCGCCATGGCCGACACTTTGTGCAACTGCATATTGAGGACGACAAGGCCAAACAACAGCCCCGCCTTTTGTTCCGTGACTGGCGCTGAGACGAGCATGCTGAAGTGGTCTGTCATGGTGTTTATGCTGGCCAGCTCTCTGGCCTGGGGGCGGCTGGATAAGCCGCATCAGGTGCAGGAGCTGGCCTATGGGGAAGTGGCCTATCTCTATCTGCAAGGGGACTATTTTGCCGCCCTGACCCGGGCGCAGATGGCACTGGAGCGTGGCGAGGTAGATGTGCACCGGGCTGACCTGGAAGTGCTGCTGGGCGCCATGTATAGCGCCTACGGTATGCCGGAAGATGCCGAGCGTGTGTTCAGCGCCTTGCTGAATCAGCAGGTCAGCGGTGAGGTGGCAAAGCGAGCCTGGATTCATCTGGCGGGCCTTTACTATCGTCAGCAGAAATATGCTCGCGCCCTGGATACCCTGGAACAGCAGGCCGGCACACCGCCCGAGGATCTCAAAGAGGTCTATCACAGCCTGCGGGCCCGGGTGCTGATGCGCCTGGGCCGTTACGAAGAGGCGGCGGAGTCCCTGGATGCCTTTGCTGCCAATCACCCGCTCAATGCCTATCTTCGCTATAACCTGGCGATTAGCTGGATCAACGGCGAGCACCCGGGGTTGGGTCAGGAATGGCTGTGGCAACTGGCCAACCTGCCGCCCGGTGATCCCCAGGTTAATGCCATCAAGGACAAGGCCATGCTGGCCCTGGCCATTTACATGCTGCGCAGCGATCAGGAGCACCGTGCCCTGCAACTGCTGGGCGATGCCCGCCTGGAAGGACCGTTCGCCGATGTCTCCCTGCTGCTTTACGCTCGTGCCCTGCTGATCGAGAATCAGCCGGCCCGGGCGTTGCCGATACTGCAGCAACTGGACCGCAAATCGATCCAGCGTTCCACCGTGCAGGAAGCGCAGCTGGCGATCCCCTATCTTTATGAACAGATGGGCGATCAGCGTTCCGCCCGGAAGGCTTTCCAGACGGCGCTGGAACGCTTCGAGGGGCTGGAACAATACCTGCTGGAGGTGGAGGCGCGCATTGCCAGTGGCGACTGGTTCGAGGAGATGGTCGGCGAACCGCGCTGGTCCACTGCCATGGACCCGGTGCCGCCGTTTCTGCCGAAAAGGGTGAAGAGTTTTCCCACTTTCTACGAATGGTTTGCCACCACGGAATTCCAGCACGGCTGGAACAACTATCACGAGCTGATGCGTCAACGAAATCTGCTGACCCAGTGGCAGAATACCTTGCCCGCCATGCAAACCATGCTGGCTGCTCATGAGCGCAAACATCAGGAAGTCAGGCCCCAGGCACAGGCCCTGCTGCGGGAACTGTCGCAGCAGGATTTCCAGGGGCGCCTTACCCGGCTGCAGCGGGACTATGATCAGGCGGTAACGGAACAGGATCCGTTACCTTTTGCTACGGACAAGGAGCAGCGTCTCTGGGAGGCCCAGCAGGAAGCGGAGCGCACAACCCGGGGCTGGGGGGAGCGCAAGCGCCCGGACATGACCGCCAAGCTGGACTTCTACAAGGGGGTTCTGTTGTGGGAGATGCAGGAGGATATCGTGCCGCGCCAATGGCAGCGCGAGCAGGAGCTCAAGCAGATCAGTGCCATGCTTGAGCGGACCCGGGAGTTGCGCAGCCGGGTCATGGTGGCCAGCAGTCGGGTGCAGCGGCTGGATTACTTTCGCCAGGAACTGCCGGCCCTGAAGCAGGAGTTGGCTAGCCTGCAACAACGCGGCGAGCGGCTCATGCGTCGCCAGCAATACTCGTTGCAAGCTTCTGCGTTTGAGCAGGTCACGGTGACTCGCAAGAGGCTCAAGCGTTTCAGTGCAGCAGCCCACGAAGGCCTGGCGGATCTGTACAACAAGGCGTTGCGTAATCGTCGCGAGCCGGCCAGTGATGTCGAGTCACCGGTAGAGTAAGAGGGGCGCGACCCACTTCGCCTTCCAAGCAAGGCTCCAACGACAACGTGTTATGTTGGCGGCAACGGTTTTATGGGCAGCCTTGTTCTCAAGGCAACAGCGTTGATGGCAGGGCATGGCCATGGATGGATACGGGTTACTGTTACTGATTCCGGTGATGATGGTGCTGGCGGCGCTGCCCAGTACCAGCGTTGCGCTGGTGGTGGTGCGGTCCGTCCGGCTTGGTGTGGCTCACGGCCTGTGGGTGGCCGCCGGTATTGTCATGGCGGATTTTCTGTTCGCCGCTCTTGCCCTGTGGGGGATGACCGAGCTGGCCCAGCAACTGGGTGGTTTGTTTGCGTTGGTCCGTATCGCCGCCGGCCTCTGGCTGGTGTGGTTCGGCATCACGCTTATCCGCAATCGTGATACGGCATTAAAGACGGGGTCGATCAGCGGTAGCAGCAAGACGGTCAGTTTTCTGGCCGGGCTGGTGGTGACCCTGGGCGATATCAAGGCCATCGTTTTCTACGCCAGCCTGTTTCCCCTGTTTGTGGATATGCGCTCGCCGGATGCGGTGCATATGGTTGGGGTGCTGCTGATTACGGTTTTCAGTGTGGGCGGCGTTAAGGCCGTGTACGCGTTACTGGCCCAACGGATTAGCCGCCGCAGTAATCCCCGTTTACAGCAGCCCCTGAGCATCGCCGCCGGCGGGGCCATGATCGGCGCCGGCACCTGGCTGGTCACCCGCCCGTAGACACGTAGGGTGGATTGGCCGAAGGTGTAATCCACCATCCAACCACCCGTACATGTAATCACAAGGATGTGATCATGCCTCAATATCATCGCCTTCTCGAAGGCGGACGGACCTGGTTCTTTACCGTGAACTTGCAGGAGCGTCGCAGCGGCTTGCTAATCGAGCAGGTGAGCAGCCTGCTCGATGTCGTTGCTTGTGTTCGCCGGAAATACCCTTTCACAATCAATGCCTGGGTGGTGTTGCCGGATCATATGCATTGCGTATGGATACTGCCCGACCAGGATGGCGATTTCTCGTTACGCTGGCGCTTGATCAAAACGGGCTTTGCCAAGCAACTGCCTAGACAGGAAAGCATCAGGGAAAACCGTCTGCGTCGGGGAGAAAGAGGTATCTGGCAACGTCGTTTCTGGGAGCACCAGATCAGAAACGAACTGGACTATAACAACCATGTGGAATACTGCTACATCAACCCGGTCAAGCATGGTTATGTGTCAGCGGTGAAGGAGTGGCCGTATTCCAGCTTTCACCGGGATGTAAGAAAAGGGTTGTTTCCAGAAGATTGGGCCGGGCCGGTGGGCGACGCGGCGTTAGAGTGGGAATAGGTGTTTGTAAGGTGGATTACGCTTTCAGCTAATCCACCCTACCCAGACCGAAACGTAGGGTGAATTAGCCGCAGGCGTAATCCACCTTCCCGGTAGGCGTAATCCACCGTTACTCCGGTGTCGTTAAATCGTTGGAATAAAAAACATTGCCACTGCGGTCGATGATGATAGCCGACGTATCCGGCAGTCGGTTGATCAGGGCCAGGCCTTTTTCTACTCCCAGCACAAAGACACTGGTGGAGAGTGCATCCGCATCCAGGCTGCTGTCTGCAAGCACGGTGACGCTGGCCAGGCCATCGATGCTCTTGCCGGTTTGCGGGGAGAGAATGTGGTGGATGCGGCGGCCATCGCGGATGAAGTAGCGCTGGTAATCGCCGGAGGTGGACATGGCCAGGTCAGTGATGGGCAGGCGCATGGCTACCTTCTCCCGGTTGCGAGGGTGCTGAATGCCCACCTCCCAGGGACGACCCCGGTGATCGCCGAGCACATAACTGTCTCCGCCCAGGGACAGCCAGGCATGTTCAATGCCTGCCTCCTTCAATAGCGCAATGCCCCTGTCGATGGCATGGCCCTTGGCGATGCCGCCCAGGTCGATGCGGGTGCCGGGGGTGCGAAAGCGCACCCGGTAATCCGGCAGCAGTTCAATGCGATCGGCGCCGATGTGGCGGGCTGCATCGGCCAGTTGGGCGTCGTCCGGGGCCTTGCCTTCCCGATAGTCGTAGAGATGGCCGGCACTGGCGAAGGTGATGTCGAAGGCGCCGTCGGTGAGTTGATGGAAATGCAGGGACCGCTCCAGCAACCGGTAGAACTCGGGACTGATAGCCTGCGGTTTTTCATGGCCATGCAGGTTGAGCTGGGCAAGCTCGCTGCTCTCCACCCAGGGCGAGAGTAACTGGTTGAGTCGCTCCATTTCTGTTTCCAGTTGCTGGAACAGGGGGGCGGCATCGTTCTCTGACCACACGGACAAGCTGGCGCGGGTGCCCATGACATCCCAGTCGTGTTGTTGCCAGTCGGCGTGCAGGGGGAGTGCCAGCAGCAGTAGCAGGCTGGCAAGGAGGGAGCGAAACGGGCGAGGGTAATGCATCGGTGTATCCGGGGCCTGTGTAGATGTTGGAGCTTTGTTCGCAAAGCGAAGATGTAAGAAAGCACCGGGGCTGATTTACCCCTTCGCGTTGCAAGCAAGGCTCCAACGGTTGCCGTCAGGTAATGGTACCACTGACGATGGGCTCGAAGGCGGTGAGCCGGTCCATGGCGGTACTGTTGCCAAGGCTGTGATTGGGGAATTTCTCTGCGAATTGGCCTTGTTCGCCATGCAGAGCCATGTAGTTGAGCCACACGGTCTCTGCCAGCAGGTTCACGTTGTTGGCCGCCGGGGTGCTGGCGGTTTCCACCGAGGCGTCCGGGCGCATCCAGCCCAGTTGCTGTTGGCCATTGTGCAGGGTGGGCCGCCCATTCGGGTTGTACACCAGAAAGAAGGATGCGGCGGTGGCGGAGCTGTCGCCGGTCCACTCGCCCTTGCCGCGACCGTTGGGAGAGTCATCAATCCGCCCATTGCTGGATACCGAGCCGTCACTGAAGACATACAGCATCAGCGGGACGCCCTTGCGGCGGGCATATTCCAGGCAGGCACCCATGCACCGTCCGGCGCGCAGGTCGCGGATTTCACCGGTGCCCCGTTCGCCGGTGTGATAGTCAAAGCCGCCCATGGAAATGCAACCGGCACCGGCATAGCCATTGATGACCAGCTTCATGATGGAGGCGGTTTTTTCGAACTCCCGGTCGTTGAGCTCGCTTTCACTGAAGATGCTCAGAATATCCATGTCCGCACGCACGTTCAGTGGGGTGGGGTCACCGTAGCGGTCGGTGATATCCGCCGCTTCCACGTAACCGCAACGCAGCAGGTCCTGGAGATTGGCGCGTCGGTTGCTGTCGGTGAGGCCACTGTCGATCTGGTCGATCCGCCGGTGACTGATGCGGGCGATGGATTCCATCACTGCGGTGGCATCTTCCTGATTAAGCAGCCCAACCAGTTTGCCGGTGTCCACCAGGCCGCTCACATCAGTGATCCGGTCAATCTTGGTGGGGCGGGCCGAGTTGATAATGGAGCCGTCCGGGGCCATGGAGTTGCCCCCGGAGAGGGAGCTGCGCGAGCCGGTCAGTGACATCAGCTCACCATCGGCACCGGCGGTAAAGATGCCGTACATGGGGTTGTGCGGGTTGTTGGCGGTATCATTTTCCGAGCGGGCCGGTATCACACAACCATTCACATTGGCCGCCGCTGCCGGGGCCTTTTCCATGATGCCGCGCAGAAAGGGGGAGTCACTGTGGAAGGCCAGTCCCAGTTCACGATTGATGACGCTGGGATTGTTGTTGGGGGCCAGGCCACCGGGCAGTCCCAGCTTGGAGTAGCCGCCACTGGTGAGGAAGTCTTCCTGCCCGCCCTGGCCGCCGACCAGCACATTGGAGCCGGCAATATTGGCGCCACCGGCCAGGTCGAAGCAGATAAACGGAATCTTGCCCGCCCCTTCTGCCTTGATGCCGCATTCGGTCTTGATGGCTTCCAGGTCGTTGGACAGAGCGGCCATGGCGTCTCGAGGGTGACTGAACAGGCCGAACAGGCCAATGCTGCTGAAGGCAACCCCGCTGATCAAGCCCCGACCGAGCATGTCCCGGCGACTGACGGGTTTGCCGTGGCCCAGATTCAGCAGGGGAGCATCCGGGTGGAGGGGCTGTCGACGTTTGTTGAGAAAGTGGCGTCTCATGGTTTTCCCCTTATTGAACCAGCATGGTGGCACTGCCCAGCATGGTGGCGCAGGCGGCCTTGGTCGCCGTGGCAGTGCGTTCCATACAGTCACCGCTACACTGGGTCAGGTTGGTGTTGAACAACAGATCTTCCAGTTCGCCTTCCACATCGGCTCGGGCGGGCTGTCGTGCCTGGCCGTTACCGACCATGCGCTCGAACAGGGGCGAGATGACCCAGTCGCGCCATTGCTGCTGAGTGATGGAGGTGACGTCGGCGTTGTAATTCATGCCGACAAACAGGGGGGGCACGGTAGTGTCCCCATCCCTTTCTGCTTCCACCAGCGCGTTGCAGTATTCAATGGCCAGCTGGGCGATACCGACCTGGTGAGCGGTCATGAAGGCTTCGATATTTTCCTCGCTGGGCAGCTGGGTACGCAGACGTTGATAAGTTTCCGGGATGTCGCCATGGGTTGGCGGCACGCCAGTGAGCTGGCTCATGGAGGCATTGATCTCGGCAAAGTCGCGCAGGCCTACCGCCGGTTGTTCGCCGTACTCGTTGGCGGGCAGTGGCAAGGGGGTCGGTTCGGTGTGCACATGGGTGTGGCTACCAAGCCGCTCGAAAGTAAGGAAAAACTCGTCGTTTAGCTGGCCCTGTTCCACCGGTAGCAGGGTGCCGAGGCGTGACAGGGTTTCACCCTGCTCGCTGTAACCATCGCCGCCGATCAGGGTGTCCAGGGTGGCAAAGGACTGGGCCACGTCCGGTACCCTGCCGTTGATGCCCAGGCGCAGGCCGGCCAGGGGAATTTCATTGCTGACGATATCCTGCTCCAGATTGATGAAGTAGGGGGCGGCAAACAGGTAGCTGTAGTTGTCGAACCGGGAGACCTCGAAAACCAGATAGGCACCGGGCTGGTCGATCAGGTGACCGATATAGAACGGCAGGAAATACCGTTCCCCCACACCGGCAGCAAAATTGGTGCGGATCTGTTCAGCGGTCAGAGCCCGATTGTGCAAGGCGGCAAACCGGATCACGCCATCCCAGGGGCGATCGCTGGACGCTTCGTTGCCCAGCACCAGTGCAAAGGTGTTGTCCCAGGTGTTGAGAAGGGCCGGGGTGACCGGGTCCTGGGCCGGGTTGAGTTCGCCGTTGATGTAAAGCCGCCGGCCGTTCACCGGATCAAAGGTGACTACCACATGCTGGAGGCTGGCCTGAAGGGGGGCATTGCCGGTTTCCAGGGCGGGCTCGCCATTCAGATCGGTGGCATCACCAATTCGCTGGAACACCTGATAATTGCTGCCGCTCTGGGCCAGCGTAAGGTTGCGGGCATCCGGTCCGGCGGAGTAGCTGATGATGTGGGCATTGTCCTGGCCGGTGCTGGCAGGTACCAGCCAGGCCTCCAAGGTCAGCTCGCCGGTGGCGCGGATCAGCTCGGTAAGCTTGGCGCTGGTCTGGGTATTGCCCTGTGCCTTGGCGGTGCCACCGTTGAGGCGAATGCCCCAGCCCCCTTCCCAGGTGACATCACCACTGAGTTGCAGGTGCAGGGCCGGGTCCACGCCGGAGGCATCGAAGGCGGTGGTTCCTTCGCCGGTCTTGAATTCGTAGCGGGCAATCACGTTGCTGTCGTAGCGACCCCCGCCGGCGGCCAGGGTGCCGTCATCCACGGTGAGCGCCTTGCTCAGCACCAGATCGTCATCCGGCGCGGTGGCGGTAATGCCGCCGGCCATGGCGGTGATGGCCGCTTCCATGTTGTCGGCGTCGTTGTCGCAGCTACCGGACCAGCAGTTATGGCTGTCTTCACCGAGCCGCTCCACCAGCCGGCTAAGCGCTGGATTGTTCAGGTCGATCTTGCTCTGGGCAGCACTGTAGGCCTCGCTCACATCGTCGGATGCAATATAGGGGGCCTGCGGGGTGCTGGCGTCACTCTGGTGACAGTCACTGCAATAGTCGTCAAGCAGTGGGTAGACGTGGGTCTCGAACAGGGTCGGATCCGCCGGGAAATTCTTGCTGTTGCCCGGATCCTTGATAGGGGGGTCCTCCAGTTCGGTGGTGCCGCCTCCCAGCCCGATGCTTTCTCCGGCCCAGGCGCTGATCCAGGTGCTGATCTGATCGGCACAAAATTGCGGGTTGGATTCCCAGCAATTATGGCCGCCGGCCACTTTCTGCACCATTTGCGAGGCGGCGGGTTGGTTCAGGTTGATCAGTGGATTGGCTGCCGCATAGGCCTGGTTGATGTCGCCGGTCTGTACGAAGGCGGGGGTCTGGTTACGGTGACAGGCGCCACAGCGCTGCGCGTCAACCAGGTTGTTCCAGATATAGATTTTGAAGGCGGAAACATCGGCATTGCGCGGAGCGGGGCCATTATAGCTGACGCCACTGTCGCTATCGGTATTCGGGTTGGGCTGGGTGTCGGCACCACTGCCGCTGCCGCCGCAACCGGTCAGGAGGGCGGCGAGCAAGGTGGTTGCAAGAACAGGATATCGCATCGTCTCAGTCCCCCATGCAGTAAACGGCCGCATCGGCAAACAGGGTCTTCATGCGGTAGTTGTCGTTCTTGAAATGGCTGGTCATGCTGGCCAGTTGAGCGGTGTCGTCGCTGTCGGCGGGCTTGCGCAGGCAGACGGCCTGGAACACTTTTTCGGCCTGGCAGCTGCTGAAGACATCGCTTTGTGCCAGTTCCCGGCCGAGGCTTGCAGCGCCGTTACCGCTACCACTGAGATTCGGGTCCCAGCCCAGGTTGGCATTGGGGCCCTCGCGCCAATAGTTGTCCCAGCTGTCGTTGGGGGTGATATAGCCCCACGGGAAATTGTTGCTGTTGATCAGATACTTGCCCTGCACGCGGGTGCCTGTGTCCGGGTCGTTGCTGGTGTTGTAGACCATGCGGCCATCGTCGCCTTGCTGTTCGCCTTCCCAGTCGTAATAGGCAAAGGCCTGGGCCAGGGGATCCATGCCGCTGTGACAGCCGATGCAGTTGTTGCGAAAAATGCGGCTATCGCCGCCGGGGCTGCGGCTCACATCCTGGCGGATGCGGTCAGAGGGCCGGGAGGTGTCTTTGACCTGCTCCAGGTCCCGGCACATATGGTTCATCAGGGTGAAACGCAGCATGGCCCGGTTGGTGCCGGCGTAGAAGAATGCCTGGGCGGCCGCCCGGCTGGTCAGAACCCCGGCCACTGCTTCAGCGGGGGTGCCGTACTGGCTGATCTGACTGCTGGGGGTGAGCACCTCCTTGAGATTGGCATGGCGGCTTTCCAGATTCCGGTAGTGCTCGTTGCTGTCCGCCGCTGCCGCAGGGCTCACATCGCCCACGTAAAGCAGGTCGGCATAGAGGATTTGGCGGAAATCCACATCATCACGGATGGCGCCGATCACGGTGGCGGTATAGTCATTGAGGGGCGCAAAGACGTCCCGGTTCTCGTTGGTCCAGGGCGTGGCAAACTGCTTGAGGGTGACGTTGTAGAATGCCGGATGCTCCATGGCCAGCTCCGCAGCAGCATGGGGGCCGCTGGCAGGGTTGCTGCTGATCAGGTCCGCCATGGTTTGCAGCGTCGCGGCATCGGCCGGTACGCCAGCCAGTCGATTGTGAATGCGTTGTGCCTGATCCCGGCTGTTGGCATTGCCCGTTAATGGCAATAACAGCATCAGCCCCACCAGTACACTCCCCCGGTAGCCTTGCATGGGCCTTATCCTTTTATTCTGGTTGTGGTCCGTCAGCCCCCCGGGACTGCCGGTTAACAGATTTGCCGTTCCCAGGAATTATTATCCATGACATTCTGCCTCTTTCTCTGTGGCACAGAGCTCAGAAAATAACGACAGTTCTGTAATACTGACACAAAGCGAAGAAAAACAGATAAACGGGGAAAGGCATGAGGGGTGTTGTGCTGCTGGGCCTGCTTGGGGCGCTCGGTGGTTGTGGTGGCATGGATGGGGGCGACCAGAAGCAGGCGGTAACCGTGACCGAGGTTCCGCTCGCCTATGTGATGCGCAGCCTGCCACGCGATGAAGACGGCGCACTGGCTGTTACCTCTCTGGAGGCGCCGGCGGATTTCCAGGCCGGTGCCCGGCTGATGGTGAGAGGCAGCGTTTCCTCCCGGTCTGAAGCACAGGACATTTCCACTCCCTTGCTGGGTGTCGGCCATGATATCCGGGATCTCTCTGTCAGTTATGACGGGCAGCGGCTGCTCTTTGCTGCCAGGGCGCCGGCCATCGAGGACGCGGATGATGATGAGCAGCCGACCTGGAACCTGTGGGAATATGATTTTCGCGGCCAGGCCGCGCGCCGACTGATTTCCAGTGACTTGCTGGCGGAGGAGGGGCAGGACCGTTATCCCGCCTATCTCCCGGACGGCCGTATCGTGTTCGCTTCAACCCGCCAGCGCCAGGCTGGTGCGCGTTTGCTGGACGAGGGCAAGCCCCGGTTTATGCCGCTCGAAGAAGGACGCGATACCCATGCCTTCGCGCTGCATGTGATGAATGCCAATGGCGATGACATCGAGCAGATCACCTTCAACATGAGTCACGATGTGGCGCCGCTGGTGGGCCGGGATGGTCGGGTGATCTTCCAGCGCTGGGATAATAAAGACAGTGTGGATCGCTTCGATCTGTATCGCGTCAATCCGGATGGCTCGGCCCTGGAGCCCCTGTACGGAGCCAACAGCCATGACGAGCGCAATGATGAGGAGCGCCAATTCCTGCCCTTGTCATTGATGGGGGATGGTCGCCTGCTGACGGCGGTGCGCTTGCGCGAGGCCCGCGGCGGGGAGATGGAGCCGCGGGCGATTGATATTGATCATTATGTTAATCGTGACGGCCCCCTGTACGGTTCGGTTGCCGGCCAGCCAGAGCAGGCCCTGCCCGCTCCGGGGGGCGCCTGGTCGGAGAGGGTGGCGCTGCAGGGTCGCTTGTCGGATCTGGTGAGTCTGGAGGATGGTACTGGCCGTTTTCTGATGGCCTGGTCTCCGTGCCGGTTGCTGGACGGAGCGTCCTTGCGCCCCTGTACACCAGAGTATTTGCAGCAGGGGCTGCCGGAAGCGCCGCCAGCGTTCGGCTTGTGGGTGTTCGATCCCGCCGAAGGGACACAGCGGCCGGTGGTCAAACCGCAGGATAACCTCTGGGTTACCGAGCTGGTTGCGGCGACTCCTCGCACGTTGCCGCCATTGGTTGTCGCTGCAGGGCGTGACGAGGACCTTGCAGAGGATAACCTGGCGCGTCTGGATATTCGCAGCGTTTACGATCTGGATGGCGGCTTCAACAGCTTTCATGATCCGGCCCTGCCGGGGGTATCTACACTGGAAGCGTTTCGGGATCCGTCAGTGATTACCCCCGGGGATCGTCGAGTCCGTTTTCTGCGGATTACCAAAGGTGCTCTCATTCCTGATGATGATGTGCGTCTGATTGTCGGTGCGCACATCGGTCGAGCCCCGAATTTCGGCATGCGGGAAATCGTCGGCTATGTGCCGGTGGAACCGGATGGCTCCGTAAGGGTGCAGGTGCCGGCCAATGCTCCGCTGGGATTGCAGCTGGTGGATGCGCAGGGAAAGGCAGTTTACAGCCGTCATGGCGCCTGGCTGAACCTGCGCCCCGGTGAAACCCTGCAGTGCCAGGGGTGTCATGAGCGCGGCTCGTCCTTGCCCCATGGTCGCGATGACGGCCTGGCACCTTCTGTTAACCCCGGCGCGCCGCTGGACGGCTTGCCTTTTCCCAATACCCGCACCGATGTGGTGGCGTTTGCCAATGCTGGCGAAACCATGGCCCAGGCGCTCACCCGGTTGCATCCGGAGCGGGAAATCCCGGCCATGGACATGCTTGCCTTTGATGCCTGGAGTGATCCGGCCACTGCCGATGAAATACTGCCGCGCTATGCGGATCTGCAGACGCCGGCACCGGCAACCCCCGACTGCCAGCAACAGTGGCAACCGGAATGTCGTACCGTGATCCACTACGAGGACCATATCCAGCCAATCTGGGACCGGCCCCGCCAGGCCATGGTCGGGGGGGCTCTGACCGATGTGACCTGTTCGAGCTGTCATAACCGTCGGGATGCCAGCAACGCCTTGCAGGTGCCTCCCGCCCAGCTGGAACTCACCGGTGATGCGTCGCCGGATCTGGTGCTGCAGCCGATCAGCTACCGGGAGTTGCTGTTCGATGACGATGAGGTAGTGCTGGTGAACGGTGCCCTGGTCGACCGGCTGGTGGTGGCCACGGATGATGACGGCAATGTGGTGTACCAGACCGATGAAGACGGTGAGTTGATACTTGATAGTCAGGGTAATCCGATCCCGGAACTGGAAACGGTAGAGCTGGATCCGCCGATTCGTTTTGGGCGCGCGCGTACTTCCACAGCATTTTTTGATATCTTCGCTGCGGGGGGTAGCCATGAAGGTTGGCTGGATGCGCAAGAGCATCGGCTGCTGGCCGAATGGATTGATCTGGGCGCGCAGCTCTACAACGACCCATTCCGTGTGCCTGAGAACTGAGGGCTGCTGATTTGCGGCCCCGGATAACCGAATTCTGAAAGGGGAGACGCACCCGGTGCGCCTTGTGGTAGTCCTTTTATCTGTACTGGCGGCGTTGTCCGTCAGCGCCTATGCCGACCCGGCATCAGACGATGCACTCTTGCAGGTCAAGGTGGCAGAGCCCTTCGTGGAGGTTCACACCGGCCCGGGGAGGGGCTACCCGGTGTTTCATGTGGTGGAACGTGATGCCAGCCTGACGTTGCTGTTTCAGCGTGCCGGCTGGATCAAGGTGGAAACGCTGCGTGGCCGGGTTGGCTGGGTGCCTCGACGGGCGTTGACGGCAACGCTTGATGGAAAGGGGCAGCCCCCGGTCATGACCCGTCTGGGGCATGAGGCCTTTCTGTCCGGCCATTGGCAGGCCTCGGTGATGATGGGCGAGCTGGAAGGGGCCAGTTCCCTGTCCGTGGCGCTGGGGTATCGCTTTACGGAAAACCTTACCGCAGAGGGCATGTTTTCCCGCTCCAGTGGCGATTTTGCCAACACGACGCTGGCGGGGCTGAATCTGCAGCACCAGATGTTTCCCCGCTGGCGGGTCTCACCTTATGTGTTGCTGGGAGCGGGCAAGGCCAGTATCGAGCCCCGGGAAACGCTGGTGCGCCCGGAAAACCGGGACGAGAATTACGCGGTGGGTGGCTTGGGCCTCAAGGCCTACCTGTCCCGTGGATTTGTGCTGCGCGGCGAGTACCGCAGCTATGTGCTGTTTACCGAAGAAAATGACAACCGGAATCTGGAAGAATGGAAAATCGGCTTCTCTGCATTGTTCTAGCTATCGTGATGGTGTCCCCGCTGTCGGCGCTGGCTGATGACTCCAGCTCATCCGGCCAGGTGGTGCGAGACGCTGATCCCGGCTCTGTGCTGGATCCGCAGATCGAACGGCGACGTGTTCGCGAAGCGGACATTGATACCGAGAACTTCGAAATTGGCACCTACGCCGGCATTTTGTCCATCGAGGATTTCGGCGCCCAGCCGGTGGTGGGGGCGAGGCTGGATTATCACCTCTCCGAGGATGTGTTTCTGGAAGCGGTGATCGGCCATGCCAAGGCAGACGAGACCAGCTTCGAAACCCTCAGTGCCGGCGTGCAGCTACTGACCGATGATGAGCGTGAATACACCTATTACCAGGCTCTGGTGGGGTACAACCTGCTGCCCGGTGAGGCCTTTCTGTCCCGTAATCGAACCTATAACAATGCCCTGTATCTGCTCGGTGGCGCAGGCATGACCGAGTTTGCCGGTGATGACCATTTCACCCTGGGGCTAGGCGTGGGCTACCGGTTGCTGATCAATGATTGGCTGACGGTTCGTGTGGATATGAAGGACAACATCTTCAACCTGGATGTGCTGGGTGAAGACAAGATGACCCACAATCTTGAGCTGACCGCCGGCGTCGGTCTGTTTTTCTGACAAAGAATGTATCGGGGGAGGAATAATGAAAAAAATACTGATAGTGCTGCTCTGTGGGATGGGGCTGCTGGGTGGTATCAATGCGGTAGCGGCGGAAGGTGATCCGGCGCCGGACTTTACCCTCAAATCTCTCAGTGGTGGGAACATCAAGTTGAGTGAGTTGCGTGGGACGGTGGTGTTGCTGAACTTCTGGGCATCCTGGTGTGGCCCTTGCCGGACAGAGATGCCATTGCTGGACAGTCTCTATCAGCAATACCGTGATTACGGCTTTACTGTTCTGGGCGTGAATCTGGATGAGAACCGGGATCAGGCCGATATGCTTCTGAGCAAGGTGCCGGTGACGTTTCCGATCCTGTTTGATCCGCAAAACCACACCAGTGAAAGCTATGCTGTGGATGCCATGCCCACCACGGTTCTTATCGACCGTAACGGTGTGATTCGTCATCACCACCGTGGCTACAGGGATGGCTATATGGATAAATACGATGCTCAGGTAAAGGCGCTGGTGCTGGAATGATGCGCAGTCTCGTTTTCTCTGCTCTGTTGCTGGTCGTGGCGCTGTCGAGCAGCGGTTGTGCTATCAAGCCCTGGCTCAAGCCCTATGAGCGTTCCCGGTTGGCGGACCCGGTAATGAATGCCTCGGCGCACCCGGTGGCGGAAAGCTACATGGGACATGTGCATCAGGCCAGGGAAAGCATGCGTGGGGCGGAAGGTGGTGCTGGCGGAGGTTGCGGATGCAACTGATGCGCGTTCTTCTGGTGGTCTTGCTGGCGTTGTCGAGCTTGTCGTCGAATGCCTCAGTGCTTCCCGAAGACCGGCTGGATGTGCTGTACCACCAGTACGAAGGGGGTGGCATGAAAATCAATGGCCCGTCCGTTCTGGTGAGAAAGTCCTTCGCCGACAAGGTGGCCGTGCATGCCAACTATTACGTTGATGAAGTTTCCGCTGCATCCATTGATGTTCTGGTGAGTGCCAGCCCGTACTCGGAGGAGCGCACGGAAAAAAGTGTGGGTGTGGATTACCTGCACGGCAAGGCCATCTATTCGCTGAGCTATGCCAACAGCGAGGAAAATGATTTCGAGGCCAATTCCGTTCATTTCGACCTGAGTCAGGACTTCTTCGGTGATCTCAGCACCCTGAGCCTGGGTTATTCCCGGGGTTGGGACGAGGTGTTTCGTAGTGGAGATGATAGCTTTGCTGAAGAGGCCGATCGGCAGCATTTCCGCATCGGGCTTTCCCAGATTCTGAGCAAGAATCTGCGTGCCAGCCTGGCCCATGAATTGATTACCGACGAAGGCTATCTGAACAACCCCTATCGTTCCGTGAGGTATCTGACCTCGCCTGACAGTTACAGCTTCGAGCCAGAGCGATATCCGCAAACCCGTACCAGTGAGGCAACCGCTCTGCGGCTGTCCTACTATCTGCCCTGGCGCGCCGGATTGCATGGTCAGTACCGGGTCTATAATGATTCCTGGGGTATCGATGCCAGCAGTTGGCAATTAAAACTGATACAGCCTCTCGGTGGCAGGTGGACCCTGGAGGGCCGTTATCGGGCCTATGAGCAGGGTGACGCGGATTTCTATGCCGACCTTTTTCCATTCCAGAATGCCCAGAATTTCCTGGCCCGTGACAAGGAGCTCAGCGAATTCAACTCCACGGTAGTTGGCTTGGGTATCGGTTTCGAGTTCAGCAAACCGAACTGGGGAACCATTGATCGGGCAGGCCTGAACCTGTGGGTGGACCGCTTCAGTTTTGATTATGACAATTATCGTGATATCCGGGTCGGTGCCGCCCCTGGTAGTGAGCCGCTGTACAGTTTTGATGCCACAGTAACCCGGTTGCTGTTTACACTTTGGTACTAGTCCTCTGTCGATAAGGGCTTCATGGCGGGCTGAGCCGGGCAGCCTTCCATGGGATCTGTGAGGCCTGTCCCCTGACTGTTCTGAGGGAAGGCGGAAGCCCTCTTTTGCTGTGCCGATCTTCTGTCAAATTCTTCTAATTCCTTCCAAATCAAGTCTTTTTCAGCACGCGCTGCTTTTCTCGCGTGGCGGCCATATTCAATATATTTCACTTAAAAGTGTTACTTTAAGGTTCTTGCCTAGGTCTTTGTTAGATATAGAAAACAAGATGTTTTTATCTGATAAAAATGAGTACCAGTCGGAGGAATTACCTATATCTGTGTGTTCTTATTTTGACTGACTGAAATAAGGGGCATCAGAGCCGAAGTCCTTCTGGGGGAAAGATGAGTGACATAAGAAACGTCTCGTTTTTGCTGTGTTTGCTTGCCGTGGTGCCCTTTGCCACTGCAGCGGACAAGGTGTCCCGGGACAAGAT
This sequence comes from Alcanivorax sp., assembly GCF_019431375.1. Taxonomy (NCBI): domain Bacteria; kingdom Pseudomonadati; phylum Pseudomonadota; class Gammaproteobacteria; order Oceanospirillales; family Alcanivoracaceae; genus Alcanivorax; species Alcanivorax sp. The sequence goes on along the minus strand of NZ_CP080267.1, from coordinate 1,811,408 downwards.
CAAGGGGCTGGATGAGCAGGTGCAGGACATCAAAACCGATGTGCTGGCGATTTCCACAGAGCTGCTGCAACTGGAAGAGACGCTGATCTACCCCTCCAATACCCAGGTCTCCCTCTTTGTCTCCGTGGTCCCTGATCATGATGTCCGGCTGGATTCCATGGACGTGATTATTGATGGCGAGGAAGTCATGCACCACGTCTATACCCACAAGGAGCTGGAAGCCCTGAAGAGTGGCGGGGTGCAGCGTATTTATACCGGTAATGTCCGTTCCGGAAAGCACAAGCTGGAGGTCGTTCTGGCGGGCTGGACTGGTGGCAATGACGAATACCGTGAAACTGCCAGCTATACCTTTACCAAGGATGAGGGGCCGAGCCTGGTCGAGATCTCACTCTTTGGTGCGGATAACAATATCAATTTCAAAGACCGTTAATTCATGGCATGTCGATTCATCGCGCTGCTCGGCCTGTTTGTGGCTTCTGCCACCGGGGTAGCCGACTCATCCAGTACGAATGCGCCCAGGGATCTGTTTCTGGGCGAGTCATTCTATTATGCGGAGCAGGGGCTGTATTTTGATGCCATCTCCCGCCTGGATGCCGAGTTGCAGCAGTATCACCGGGTGGATGAGCGGCAGCTGGATCCGCTACATATTCATGCCAACTACGCCGAGTTCTCGGTGGGCGATTTCGAGCTTTCCTATCGGATGCACCGCAAGGCGGGCCGTGCCATTCAGGCGGTGCTGGAGGGCAACGTCAGCCAGGATATCCGTAATGAGGCCGCGTACCGGCTGGCCCGTATCTATTATGAGAAGGGCGAAAAGGTCAACGCCCTGCATACCATTGACCGCATTGAAGGCGAGGTGCCGGCGCACATACGGCATGATGAGCGATTGCTGCGGGCGCAGATCTATACCGTCAATGGGCGCTTTACAGAGGCCGTGGACATCCTGGAAAAGCTGGAAAAGGTCGACGGTTATGAAGGGTTCGCCGGCTATAACCTGGGGGTCGCCCTGATCCTGCAAGGCGAGGAAGACAAAGGGCTGGCGCAACTGGATAAAGCCGGTCAGATCAAGGTCGATGACGATGATGAGCCCGCTCTGGCGATTCGGGACAAGGCCAATCTGACGCTGGGTTACCGTCTGCTGAAAAATGAAAAAGCCGGTTCCGCGGCACAGTATCTGGACCGGGTGCGTCTCGAGGGGCCCTTCTCCAACAAGGCGTTGCTCGGCGCAGGCTGGTCCAACGTGGCCCGGCAAAAATTCGATCGTGCGCTGGTGCCATGGAGCATCCTGTTCAAGCGCAACTCCACCAACAAGGCGGTTCAGGAAAGTTTGCTGGGTGTCCCCTATGCCTACGCAAATCTGGAATTGCACGGCCGGGCGGCAGTCCTTTACGGCAGTGCCCTGGATGCCTTCGGGGCGGAGCTGGTCAGGCTCAAGGATTCCGTCGCCAGCATCCGTAGTGGCAACTTTCTGAAAGTCATGGTGCGTGAAGAGATCAAACTGGACAGCAACTGGTTGATCCGTCTTCGCGAGCTGCCCGAAACCCCGGAAACCTACTACCTGATGGACCTGATGGCATCCAATGACTTTCAGGCGCTATTGAAAAACTATCTGGATCTGGAAGACATGCGCCAGCGGCTGGTTGCCTGGCAGGGCCATCTGGATGCCTATGAGGACATGATCGCGCTTCGCAGGAATTACTACGAACCCCTGCTTCCCGGCATTGATGAACGTTTCCGTGTGCTCGACTCCAAGATCCGTCTGCGTATGGAGCAACGCCAGAGTCTGGATGACCGGTTGCAGCGTCTGCTGGTCGCGCCGCGCCCTGAATTGCTGGCTACCGCGGATGAACGTATGGCGCTGGAATCACTGGACAGCATTGCCGCGGACTATGCCGGTAATGATAGCGCCTCGGCTGTAGAGGCGCGCCGTCGTATTGCCAGATTGAGAGGCGTTCTTGCCTGGAATATCCATACCGATTACGACCGGCGCCTGACCGAAGCCTTCGAGCATTTGCGTGAACTGGACGATGATGTGGCTCGCCTGGAAAGCATCTATGCCTCCTATGTACGCACCCGCCAAGCGGCTACCCAGAGTTACCAGGGCTATGAAAACCGGATTTCCCTGTCGCGCAATAATATTCGCCAGGCAAGCCTGAAGGTTGACCGGTTGATGAATGGCGTTGGCCACATGCTGGAAACCATGGCTATCAACGAGCTCGAGCAGCGTCAGAGGCGGCTTGAGCAATACCGCGTGCAGGCGCGCTTTGCCATGGCCGAAAGCTATGACCGTGCTGTGAAGGCGCAGCAATCACAGGCCCATGACAGTGCCGGTGAAGAGGAGTCTTCACCATGAGCCGTTATCGTTACACGGCCCTTGGGCTGTCGTTGCTGGTGTTGGCTTCCTGCGCCTCAGTGTCTGAGAAAGGCACCATCGCCCAGCTGCAGAAGGTCAAGCTGGATCTCACTGACGAGAAGATCGAAGGTGGCATCGAAAAGGCCATGCAGGGTTACCAGAAGTTCCTGGAAGAAACCCCGGAATCCGCGATGACGCCAGAAGCCATGCGGCGTCTGGCGGATCTCAAGATTGAAAAGGAATACGGGATTCTGGAGAGTCCGTCACAGCCGGTAGCGCGAACAGCGCCTGCTGCATCGGCGCCGCTGGATCGCCCGGAAAGTGCTGTTATTGCCGGTCAGCAACCCCATGAGACCGACCAGACCGATGTGGCCAGGGAATCCCAGCAGGATTTCGAGGCACGGACAACACAAATGGATGTGCCGGAAAATGCCGACACCTCGCTGGCTGTTCAGGACGGGCTGGCAAACAAGGGGGCCGAGGAAGCGATCAAGCTCTACAAGGAGTTGCTGGAAAAATATCCCTTCTATGAGCGCAATGACCAGGTGCTTTACCAGATGACCCGGGCCTATGAGGAGCTGGGTGAAGTGGAGCAAGCGATTGAGGTCATGAACCAGATCGTAGCGGATTATCCGGATTCCCGGGTTATTGATGAAATCCAGTTCCGGCGCGGTGAATTCTACTTCATGCGCAAGAAGTACCTGGATGCGGAGCGGGCATACCTGGCCATTGCAGAGATGGGTGCCAGTTCTTTCTATTATGAAATGGCACTCTACAAATTGGGCTGGACCTTCTACAAGCAGGATATGCTGGAAGAGGCAATGAATCAGTTTGTTGCCTTGCTGGATCACAAGATCAATACCGGTTATGACTTTGCCAATCCCACGGATGAGTACGAGCAGAAGCGTATCGAGGATACACATCGTGTTATCAGCCTGAGTTTCTCTGCCATGGGTGGCCCGGACGCTGTTGTCGATTACTTCGAAAAATATGGAGAGCGAAGCTACGAAGTCGATATTTACCGGAATCTGGGGGAGCATTATCTGGAGAAGCGTCGTTACGCTGATGCAGCATCCGCTTACAAGACTTTCGTGGAACTGAATCCCTACAACAAGGTGTCGCCGCACTTTGATATGCGGGTTATCGAGATCTACAAGAAAGGCGGTTTCCCGAAACTGGTTATCGAGGCCAACAAGGAGTTTGCTACCAGCTATGGTCTCAAGTCAGCGTATTGGAGCCATTTTGAAGTCGATGCCTTCCCCGATGTGCTGGCCCTTCTCAAGACCAACCTGAAAGAGCTGGCAAACTATTATCACGCTCTTTATCAGAACAAGGATTTCGCCAAGCAACGACAGGAAAACTTCCGCGAAGCCCAGCACTGGTACCATGAATTTCTTGACTCCTTCCCAAGAGATGAGGAGTCACCAGTCATGAACTATCAGTTGGCGGATCTGCTCCTGGAAAACAAATCCTTCCACGCTGCGGCGCTGGAATACGAGCGTACTGCTTACGATTATCCAGCACATGGAAAAGCCTCTGCTGCCGGGTATGCCGCTGTTTACACGCATCGTGAAAATCTCTCGTCCGCAGAAGAGTCTGACAAGCCGACTATCAAGAGGGATGTCATTCGCAGCTCCCTGCGCTTTGCAGATGTTTTTCCGGAGCATGACAAGGCAGCCCTGGTGATGGGCGCGGCGCTGGAAGATATCTTCAGCATGAAGGACTATCCGTTTGCCGTTGCTACCGGCAGAAAAATGCTGGAAAAATTCCCTGGCGCATCCAGAGAGCTACTGCGATCAGCCTGGCTGGTTGTGGCGCACTCTTCCTTTGAGCTCGCACAGTATGCCGATGCAGAGCAGGGCTATTTGAGCGTGCTGCGTCTTACCGATGAGGACGATGAATCCCGCAAGGAGCTGACAGAAAATCTGGCTGCTTCCATCTACAAACAGGGTGAACTGGCAAACCAGGAAGAAAATTATCAGCAGGCTGCAGATCACTTCCTGCGGCTGGGTGTGGCGGCGCCGTCGTCAAGTCTTCGTCCCGCGGCTGACTATGATGCAGCCACCGCCTTGATCAAGCTGAAGAACTGGCAGCAATCTGCTGATGTTCTCATGGCTTTCCGTGGCAATTACCCCGACCACAAGTTGCAGCCTGAAGTAACCAAGAAGCTGGCTCATGTTTATGGAGAATCGGGTCGCTTATCTGAAGCCGCTGCGGAATACGAGCGTATTGAGCGCGAAAGTGAAGACCCGACGGTTCGGCAGGAGGCCCTGAAGGTGGCGGCTGAGCTGTATATCCAGGTGGGCAACAAGAGCAAGGCGGTCAGTGTCTATCGCCATTATATCAAGTCTTTCCCTGAGCCCCTCGAGCCGGTTGTGGAGATGCGTCACAGCATTGCCGGTATTCTCAAGGAGAAGAGCGATATTGAAGGTTATCGACGGGAGCTGCAGGCGATTGTGGATGCCGATCAGCGCGCTGGCGCTGACAGAACCGACAGGATTCGGTATCTGGCTGGCACATCGGCGTTGATTCTTGTTGAGCCGGTTTTTGATGAGTATGCGGCCATTCAACTTACCCAACCACTTGAGCGAAACCTGAAGAAGAAGCGCGATGCCATGAAAGCTGCGAATGCTGCTTTCGGGAAACTGGTGGATTACGAGATCGGCGATGTGACAGCCGCCGCCACATACTACATTGCCGAGATCTACTATAACTTCAGCCGTGCGCTGCTCAACTCGGAGCGTCCCGGAGGTATGGATGAGCTGGAAAAAGAGCAGTATGAAATGCTGCTTGATGAACAGTCATATCCCTTTGAAGAAAAAGCCATTGCCATTCATGAGAAGAATGTTGGGCTGATTGGGGTGGGTGTCTACAACGACTGGGTCGACAAGAGTGTTAGGCGGCTGGCTGCGTTTGTTCCGGGCCGCTATGCCAGATTTGAAGAAAGCAGCGGTTTTGTTACTTCGGTACTCAATGTTGACTATAGCTACCTTGTTCAGCCCAGGGTGGCAGCTCCTGAGGCGGCAACGGTGATGGATGGCGAGCCTGAGGCTGGCGCCAAGTCATCGGAAGAGTCAGCAGACTCCGGCAATCCTCAGGAGCAGGATCAGCAGGCTGAAGAGGCACCTGTTGGTGAGCCTGAGACACCGGTTGAAACCTCTTCGGCAGACGTTGCGGCAGGTGTCGATGAAGGCTCGGCAGATTCCAGTCTGGTAGAGGGAGGCATCTAATGCGGGGACCTTTCTTCTTGGAAAGTCAAAAAGTGCTTGGAGCCGTACTGATTACAGCCTTGCTGCTGTCGGGCTGTGCTTCCTCTCCGGGTGGCGATGCTCGTCAGGGGGGCGCAAAGATCAGCGAGGATGATGTTGCGCTTTTTCAATCGGCCATGATGAAGATTGAGCAAGAAGACTATCAGCAGGGCATTGCGTTGCTTAATGAGCTGGCCGGACGTTCTCGTGAAAGTGCGGTTCCCTTCATTAATCTTGCCATGGCTTACAAGAAACAGGGCGACAGCGAAAAGGCTGAAGAAAATCTGCTGACGGCATTGGAGATCGAACCAAAGAACCCTGTGGCGAATAATGAATATGCCATCCTGCTGAGAGAGAGTGGTCGGTTTGATGAATCTCGGGCCTTGTATGAAAAAGTAATCACCTGGTACCCGAGTTTTGCCCTGGCCAACCGAAATCTCGGAGTGCTTTGTGATATTTACCTGAGGGACTACTCGTGCGCTCTTGAGGCTTACCGGGCATACAGTGCTTTGTTGCCGGATGATGAAGATGCCCGGATGTGGGTGTCTGATCTTGAGTGGCGAGTCAAGCAGCAAGGGGGTGGCTGATGCGATATTTTCTTGTGTTTTTTCTCTTCGTCCTGGTTATGCCTTCATTGGCAAATGCCGAGGAAGAAGGGGGGCAGGAAGACGAGGCGAAGATGATTTCTGGGATGTCGGTTCTCGGTAACAAGGATGCTCCAAAATCATTGTATATCGTTCCCTGGAAGAGTTCCGAAATTGGTGTGGAGACTGATTTGACATCAAGTCTTCTTGACGAAGAGATGGTGCCGGTGGATAAGCCGGTATTTATGAGAGAGCTGGATTTTTACCAGGTCAGTACTGAGAAATAAAAACTCAAGCGATTATCTGAGGAAGAGTGAAACCATGAACGTGATTATAAAATTTTTCCAGGACGGTGGCTTTTGGATGTACCCGATTCTGGTGGCCGGCATCGTCGGTGGGGCCTTCGCCGTGGAGCGCTTTATCAAGCTGAAGCTTCTGGAGAGGGCAAATCGTAAATCCTGGGAGGAGCTGCACCCTGTACTGGTGTCTGGCGACTTCGAACGGGCCAGAGAGATGGTCGAGGGGGACAACTCCGCTGTCGCGCAGCTTCTTTCCATGGGCCTTGAAGTTCAGGGCACCGTCCGTCGTCGGGACGATATCGAAATTGCTATGGAAGAGGCGATGATGGAAATTACGCCACAGCTGCAGGCGCGGACCATTTACATCTCCATGTTCGCCAATATTTCCACCCTGCTGGGTCTGCTTGGCACCATTATCGGTTTGATCTCGGCGTTTGAGGCTGTTGCCAATGCCAATCCTGCGGAAAAGTCTGCAATGCTTTCCAGCTCTATTGCTATGGCAATGAACACCACCGCGTTTGGTTTGATGGCGGCGATCCCCCTGTTGATTTGCTACAACATGGTCAGCTCCAAGACTGCTGCCATTGTCGGCAGCCTGGAAATGATTTCGGTAAAAATGCTCAAGCTGGTAACAACGCTGACAAAGAGAAGTTATCAGCAAAAACCGGCACAAGATAATGAAAGTGCTGAGCCTGAAGGGGAATCTCCTATTATTCCAGAGCCCGCCCAGGCGACAACCTGAGTTCTGAAAAATGCGAAGAAAAAAGCATCTGAAGCTACAAGAAGAAGTTGAGCTGGATGTCACTTCTTTCATGAACCTGATGGTGGTGCTGATTCCCTTCCTGTTGGCGACTGCAGTTTTTTCCCAGGTCACGATTCAGGAATTGAATGTGCCTTCGCCCGGTGTAGGTGGTGCAACGCCGGATAAGCCGTTGGTCACGATTGAAGTGATGGTCAGGAAAGAATCAATTGAAATCAGTAATGGCAAGGTTATTACAAACCGCTTTCCTAAAGAGGAGGGTGAGTATGACCTTGAGGCCCTGACGGGTGCGCTTCTGAATCTCAAGGAGCAATACCCTGACAAAGAGGATGCCACCGTGCTGCTTGAGCCTGATATCGAATATAACGACATGATAGCAGTGATGGATACCGTCAAGTTCCATGATGTTGCCAGCGAAGATGGCGAGGATAACTCCCGGGTGCTTTTCCCTGAAATTTCCATTGGGGATGCTCCATGAGAAATCCGAGAAGAATGCGCAGGCTGGCCAGCTTGACAGAGAGGCCGGCAGGTTCGCTCAGTCTGACATCGTTGATGGATATTTTTACCATCCTGTTGCTGTACTTGCTGGTGAACCAGTCAGACAGCACCCCTCTGGATCCGCCGAAAGACATCCGGCTGCCTAACTCTATTGTCGAAACAAAGCCCAGAGAAAGTCTGGTGGTGTCCGTGAGTGGTGACCAGGTTCTGGTGAAGGGTGAGGCTGTTGTCTCCATGGCTGATGTGATTGCCAGTAGCGGTGACGTTATTGAACCCATACGGTCACGGATGGAGAGCATCCGAAAAACGTCTGTCGGTGAGGGGGACGAGGCCGATGCACGTAATACGGAGGTGACGATCATGGCTGATCGTGGCGTTCATTACAGTGCGTTGAAGCGAATTATGGCCTCTTGTACGGCTGCCGGTTACAACAAGATTTCTCTGGCGGTCAATCAAAAATAATCTTTATGTTGGCATGATCCTGTGAATACATCTTTGGCACAGCGACAGCAGGTGTTGATTGAGCAGATCGAGAGCGAAGAAACTGCGCTTGCCGATCTCCAGATACGCCTGCGTACAGTTGAATCCGAGCTGACGGATATGGCGCCGCAGCGTCAGAAATTTCAGTTGCTGGGCGTGATTTGCGAGTCACTGGACCAATTGAGCGAAATGGGGGCAGCTTCGCTGTTCTGGGGGGATGATGCATCTCCTTCAGATCATGAGAAGCAGCTCTCTCGCAGTCGTGAGCTCGCCAGCGCCTTTAATAATGAGTTCGATAACCTTGAGGCCGGCAAGACTGAGATTCAGCAACAAATTTCTCAGGGTGAAGAGAGGCTTGGCGAGCTGGATTATCACCTGGCGGAAGTGACTGAGGAGCTGGAAAACGCCCAGTACGATTTTGTCATTGAGCGCGAAGCGGACGATGAAAAGCTCTTCCGTGCCGGCATTATGCCCTGGTCCCGCTCCGATGAAGATCGCAAGCGTCAGCGCAAGGTTCTGCTTTGTTCCCTGGCGGTGATGGTGATTGTGGGCCTTGTCCCCGGTATCTGGGAATTGCCGCCGCCAGACCCGAATCGCAAGATCGAGGTCCCGGAACGTCTGGCCCGCATGGTCAAGAAAAAAGTGGCGCCAGAACCGGTTCAGAAGCGCGAACAGCCCAAGAAGGAAGAGAAGAAGGATGCTTCCAAGGTGGCTGAAAAACCCAAGCCTGAAGAAGTGCAGAAGGCGCGTAGCAAGGCAAAAACCAAAGGGGTTCTGGCACATAGCGATATGTTCTCGGATCTGACCGAGGACGCTGTATTGTCAAATCTGGGTGCAGATGCCCGGATTTCCGGTAGCCAGTCCAAGGGGGCGGCGCAAAGCAGTGGTGCCAAAGGCTCGCGTGCGCTCATCACTGCATCAACATCAGCCAGTGGAGGTGTGGCTGCTGTGGCTTCGGTGAGTCGTGGTGGTGTTGGCAGTGGCAGTGGTAGTGCAATTGCCGGTAGTGGCGTGTCTGTAGGATCGGTGAAGAGCGATGTGGCAGCCAGTGTCAGCAAATCTTCCCGACCGGTCAGCAAAGGCGCAGGTCCGTCACGCACGGATGAAGAAATCCAGATCGTCTTCGATCGTCACAAGTCCGCACTCTACCGTATCTATAACCGTCAGCTGCGCAATGATCCCAGTCTGCGCGGCAAGATGGTGCTGGAACTGGTGATTGAGCCGGACGGCTCGGTGTCGTCGTGCCGAGTGAAATCCACGGATATGGATTCGCCGACATTGTCTTCGGGGATTGTGTCCCGAGTGAAAATGTTCAATTTCGGGGCCAAGGAAGGAGTGCCGACCACGAAAATTCTTTATCCGATCGACTTTCTGCCTGCAGGCTAGGGTGATCCCCGGTGCGGTTGTTCGGGCCGTGCCGGGGTCATGATTTCCGCTGATGTCGGGCTCTCTGGCGTCACGATAAGCATCTTATTGCATTTTGATAAGAGTTCCCGATAAATGATTGTTTCTTCTGGATAATTGCGTGTCACTTCACGGTATTCCCAGTAGCTTTTTCCTAGACTCGATTGCCGCTTTGGTTTTTTCGTACCAAGCATTTATAAGAACTAAAGACTGATAGGGTCATTGCGTTGAAAAGAGAGTCTTTCCGGGGAAGGCCGCCCGCTGGGGGGGCGCTGTGCAGGCAGCGTATTGCCACCATCGTCGCGCAGGTTTTTGCCGTCATATTGTTGCTGGGGACCTCCGGTATTGCCGAGGCGGTACAGTACAATTGCTCCGACTACCCATTGATCAATGGTTTTCATGTCATTGATGGTGAGGTGCCGACGACGCCACCTTTTCCGCCATCATCGCCGGCGCCGGACAATATCAAGATTGATGTGAATTGCCGGATCCAGAACTATCCGCAAGGGTATCCCGGCGGTTTCAATACCAACTTCAGCTTTGATAACAATGACCCCACCCCTTATCTGGTGATATTCGACAATGTGTTCCACACCGGGAACATGTCCTGTAACACCGTGGCGGAACACAAGATCTGGTTCACCAATGGTTCCTCCAGCAAGATTCTTGGTGGTAGCTGTCAGAATCTGTTGATCCCTGTCGAGATGATCGACAAGCGAGCGCTGGAAGGCCCGGGAGGAAACGAGATTACCTCGGCCACAGTCGGCGTTCCCTTTACCTACAATCTGACCATTCCGGTGCTGTTCGATGCTGGCTCCGGCACGGTGATCAATGGCGAGGGCTCCCTTAACGACGTCCATGATATCTCCGTACGGGACGACATTTCCTCGGCCGCTCTGGGGGTGGATCTGACCTACCTGGGGCATACCGTTACCCGTGAAAGCAACGGCGCTCCGGTCGCCCATAACTTCAGCAATGTGGGCGGGCTGCTTACGTTTGATAACTTTCAGCCCAATATCTTGCCGGCTGGCGAGCAGATCATTATCGAGATCGAGGTGGTGCTGGAAGACACCCCGCTCAACGCTCCGGGTTCTGCTTTTATCAACGTGGCCGAGTGGGAATTTGGTCGCTTTATCGACGGCATCTTCTATGACCCTCTGCCTGGGGAGAACGGCCGGGCAGAGCTGGTAACGATTTCCGAGCCCGAGCTGGTGCTGGACAAGAATACCGATGCCACCGCCATCAATTTTACGGATTCTCCTTCTTATACTGTCGATGTTCAGAATGTGGGCGGGTTTGATGCCTGGGGTATCACGGTCGAGGATGAGCTCCCCACCGGTATGTGCCTGACCGATCCTTCTGCCAGTGTTGTCGCTTCCGTGCTGGCCACGGATGGCAGCACGGTGGTGCGTACCCTGGATCCTCTGGCTGGGGATTTTGTCGTCAGCTACGACGCCGGCACCTGTCTGCTGACGGTGACTTTGAACGATTCTGCGGGGGCGATAGCACCGGATCAGCATCTGCTTATCAGCTACGACAGCCAGCTTGATCCCATTGGCAGCCCGGATGAGGCCAGTGATGGCGATACGCTGACCAACGTGGCTGCCGCCACCCAGTGGTTCAATGACAGTAGCGCCAATGCTTCCCGGGTTGAATTTACTGCTCCACGTTCTGACGGTACTCCCGGGGTCACGGATAATCAGGATGCCGAATCAGTGACGGCGGGCCTGTCTGGTTATTATTTCGAAAAGACAGTCGTCAATCTGGTTACAGGAGCGTCGCCTGCCTTTACGGCGGCGTCCGGTGATCGCCTTCGTTACCGTCTGCGACTGTTTAACCTGGATCAGGTCATCAATGACATCAGCATCAGCGACCTGATCGATGTGGCCGGCCTTGATGCATCGTCATTGGTGATAACCAGCTGCCCGGCACTGGCAACCTGCTCTTTCGATGCAGGTACAGGGTTGCTCTCCGTTGATGGGAATCCTGTTCTGGATGCGGCAGCCGGCACCGACTTGATGGTCGAGTATGAAGTGGATGTGCTGGGTGGGCTCGCCGATGGCACCTTGATCAGTAACCAGGCGGATCTGAGCGCCACTGATGGTCTGGGTGATCCCTTCCTGACGCAAAGTGATGACCCTAACGTGAATGGTGTCTCCGACCCGGAAGTAGACGGCGATGAGGATCCGACCGTTGTTCAGGTGGTGGCACCCGGTCCGTTGAGCAAGGCCAACCCGGCGCAGAGCGAAGTGGCCATTGGGGAGCAGTTCACCTATCGGGTCACGGTACCGGAAACCCCGGACGCCTCGCCGCTGTTTGACGTGCGTATCCTCGATAACCTGGCCGCCTCCGGTGTGGATCTGGAATTTGTCGGTGCCACCGTGGTATCGGGCGGCAGCTGGTCCCTGACCAATACCGGTACGGCAAGCGATCTGGTGATTGAGGATCTGTCCACCGGCATCGATATTCCGGCCGGAGGCCAGGCCGTTATTGATATTACCGTGGAGCTGCTCAATACCGTCAACAACCAGAGCGGCGATGCATTCAGCAACACCGCCTCCTATACTTTCAATCGTGCCAATGGCAATCCGGCTTTACAGGTCAGTGGCCCGGCAGGTCCCAATGACACTACGCCGCCCCTGACGGTAGTGGAACCGGATCTGGCAATCAGCAAGACCGTCGCCAATGTGACTGCAGGCAAGTCTCCCACGGATCCGGCCAGCGGGGGGGATCTACTCGAATATACGCTGACCATGCCCAACAGCGGCACTTCTGCGGCCAATGACGCCACCATCACCGATACCCTGCCAGCCGGGCTGACCCTGGTGCCGGGATCGGCGTCAGCAACCATTGGCGGTGTGCCGGTTGCCGGGTTTGTTGCCGCGCCCACAGACGCTGGCAGCGGGGTGTTGATCTGGGGGGATGACAACGGCGATGGCAGTCTGGATATTCCCGTCGGGCAGTCGCTGGAGCTCACCTACCGGGTCAATGTGGCTGATGCTTCCATTGCCAGTTTCGATAATAGTGCAGTGGTCGAGTGGACGTCCCTGCAGGGGGACAGCAATGCAGAACGCAGCGGTGCAGGCTGCCCGAATATTACCCAGCCAGATGACTACTGTGCCGGCCCAGCCACGGCCACAATCACCACGGTAGATACCAATGCTCTGGCCAAGACGGTGGTGTCTGACAGCTGGGATGACGCCGTCAGCACGGCCAGCGATAGCCTGCTGCGGGTAGGCGATACCGTGGTTTACCGCCTGGCGCTGAACCTGCGCGAAGGGCTGACCGCTAACGTGGCGGTAAGTGACAGCCTGCCGGCCGGGCTGGAATTCGACAGCATGGTGGCCATCAATGGCGATGCCTCGGCCCCGTTCAGTGCCGTGGCGCCGTTTAGCCACGGGGATATTGCGGCCCCGGCCGTGGCGGGTAACCAGATCACCTGGACCATTGGTGACATCACCAATGCCATTAACAACGATACCAGCGACGATATCTTCATCATCGAGTATCAGGCTCGCGTGGTCACGGATACCCTGGCTCATGTCGCCACCACCACGCTGACCAACGATGCCAGCTTCAGTTACGACAACGGTATCGTCCTCAACGACAGCGCCAATATTGAGGTACGCCAGCCGGTGCTGGTCACCCTGACCAAGACCGATGATCTGGGCAACAGCTACCCGGATAGCACCAGCCCGCTGCAGGTGGATCTGGCCAGCGACATCATGAATTTCCGCCTGCAAGCTTGTAATGACAGCGGTTCCACGGCCCCCGCCTACAGCTTGCAACTGGTGGATACCCTGGCTGCCGAGCTGGATGAAACCAGCATCACTACGCCGCTGGTAACGGTGAATGGCGCAGCCCAGGCCGATGGTGTGGATTACACCTACACCCCGCCCGCCGGGCCGGGTGGCACCCTGACCTTTGATTTCGTTACTCCGGTGAACCCGGGCCAGTGCGCCCTGGTGGAATACTCCATCGGCTTCCAGGACGATGTGGCGCCCAACCAGCTCTGGAACAACAGCGTTACCGCTGCGGAGTACTGGTCATTGCCGGCGGCGGCTGGCCAGCAGTATGCCGCCCTGGGGCCGGCCGAATTCTGGATGACCAACCAGACGGTTGACCCGCTGCCGTTGAAGAACCTGGTGTCTCCGGCCTCGGAAGCCGTCATCGGCGAGACGGTCACTTATACCATTACCATTCCGGCCATTAATGCGGCCCGCAGTGATGTGATGGTCACCGATAACCTGCCGGTGGCACTGGTCTATGACAGTGCCACCGCCACCGTGGGTGGCAACCCGGTCGCCCTGACGGACAACAGTACGCCGCCGGATCAGGTGAGCCTGACCATTGCCGATATCCCCGCCGGTCAGGAAGCGGTAGTCACCCTGGTCACCCATGTGGCCAACACCGTGGACACCAATGCGGGCGATACCTTCAACAACGTTGCCAGCTATACCTATGCCGGCTATAGCGGTACGGCCCTGACCAGCCCTCCCTCTAACTCCCTGACGATTGTCGAGCCGCTGGTCAGCCTCACCAAGGCCGTCATCCCCACCGATCCGCCTGTGTCCGGGGATGTTCTTACTTATACCGTGGACATGACGGCAGATACCGGGGCCACCTTCTCGGATGCCTTCGATCTGGTGCTTACCGATACCCTCAGCCTGGGGTTGGCCTATGTGCCTGGCACGGCCACGGTAGCCGGCGCTGCAGTGGAACCGGACACTATCACCGGCGATGGCATCAATACGGCGCAGACACTGACCTGGGAAAACATCGACATCCTGGAAGGCACCGCCGTTCAGGTGGTGTATGACGTGGAAGTGCAGAACAACGTTACCCCGGGGCAGGTGTTGGCCAATACTGCGACTGCCACCTGGACCAGCCTGAGTGGTGTGGACGCCAATGAGCGTGATGGCAGTGGTGGCGTGAATGACTACATCACCTCTGATAGCACCAACCTGGGAGCGCCGGACAATACCACCCTGGCCAAGACCCGAATCGCGGACACCTTCAATACCGCCGCCCAGGATGTGCGAGTGGGGGACCGGGTGCAGTTCGAACTGCGCATCGGCCTCCAGGAAGGCAGCCATAACGATCTGGTGCTGACCGATGTGCTGCCCACCGGGCTGACCTACGAAGACATGGTCAGCGCAGATTTTTTCGGCACGGCAGGCACCGCCACACCAACCGTCAGCGGCCAGACACTGACCTGGAATCTGGGTGACGTCACTAACCCGGCCGATGGCGACCCGGGCAATGATTTCCTGGTGCTGGTTTACGAAGTACGAATCGAAAATAACGATGTGCTGAGCCAGACACCGGCCAGTCAGCCGCTGTTCAACAGTGCGTCTCTGGATTACACCGTGGGTGGTGTAGCGGCACCCACCAAGACCGCAGATGCTTCGGTCGAGGTGCTGCAACCGGAACTGGCCGTGGCCAAGAGCGCCAGCGCAGCGGGTGGAGATACCGTTGTGGTGGCCGGTGAAACGGTCACCTATACCGTGGATATCACCAACAACGGCCTGGCGCCAGCTTACGATACGGTGCTCACCGACACCCTGCCAGCTGGCATGCGCCAGAGCGGGGCGACAACCACGGCCATGACCCTGGTGAATGCCGGCGCGGTTTTGCCGTTGCTGGCCCCGTCCTATGACCCGGGCACGGGTGTAGCCACCTGGGATCTTGATAACGGCGCCGCCGATACCTACACCATTCCGGTGGGGGAGACCCTGCGGGTGGAATACACGGTGCAGGTGGATCCGGATGTGGGGGCTTCCCTGACACTCATCAATTCGGCCCTGGTGTCCCTGTACTACTCCTTCGATAACGATGCTGTGCCTGCCAATGGCGCAGACACCGAACGGGAAGAGTACGGTCCCACCGGCGCGGCCACCAGCTCCCTGACCACCCCCGGACCGGGGGCCCTGTCGAAGGTGGAGTCTGCCAGTACCGTTGCCGTGGGCGACCAGTTCAGCTATCAGATTCTGGTTCCGGCCACGCCGGTAGATACCGCTCTGTTCGATGTGCGCATCACCGATGATCTGGGTGCGTCTGCGGCGGTGTTGAGCTTTGTCAGTGTGGATCGGGCGCCAGCAGCCCCGGGCATCAATAGTGGCGCCTGGACGCCGACCAATACCGGCACGGCGACGCAGCTGGTGATTGAAGACATCGCCGGTGGTATCGATATTCCTGCCGGTGAACAGATTGCTGTGGATATCACCGTCGAGGTGGTGGACGACCCGGCCAATGTGGACGGGCTGGTGTTCAACAACAGCGCGGATTACACCTTCAACCGTGCCGACGATGACGCTGCTACCCAGGGGGCCGGTCAGCCGGGTACCTCCGGTGACACCACCATTGTAGAGCCGGGTCTGGTGATGACCAAGAGCGGTCCAGCGACCATGAGCGTGGGCACCCCGGACCTGTTCTCGCTGGATGTGCAGAATACGGGTTCCGGCGCGGCCTGGGATATCACCCTGACGGATCATCTGCCTAACCTGGCGTCCGGTGGCATGTGCGACAACGCACCGGTGATCACCACTGCCCGGGTTTACGATACGGATGGCAGTACCCTGCTGGCGGACCTCACTGCGGGTACGGATTACGTCACCAGCTTTGCGTCCAGCAGCCCGGGAACGCCTTGTACTTTCATTTTTACCGGGCAGACTGCGGCCGCCGCCCTGGAAGCCGGGCAATTCCTGCGGGTGGAATACCAGGCCGAGCTGGATGATGCCACGCCCGCCAACAGCGAGCTGACCAATTTCGCCGGGGCAACAGAGTGGTTCAGTGCCGATGATGCGTTTACCGAACGCCGCACCTATAGCCATGTTCTGGAAGATGTGGTCGAGGACACTCCGGACCCGCAGGACTACCACACCCTGACCAGCAACCCGCCGGAAATGACGGTGGAGAAAACCGTTGCCATCCAGAACGACCTGAATGGGGATGGCCTGGCCAATCCGGGTGACAGCCTGCGTTACACCCTGACTGTCACCAACACCAGCCAGGTACTTTTGCCTAACTTCTCCCTGCGGGACGATGTGGGCGCGCTGCACACCGAGGTGATTTTTGAGCCGGGCAGTCTGGTGATGGTAACGGTTCCGCCGGGTGCCACGGACAACTCCGACGCCAATGGCGGCACCAATGGTGCTGGCCTGGTGGATGTGCAGGATCTGAGCCTGGATGTGGCGGGTTCCGCCGGCGATACCGTCACCGTGGTCTTTGATGTGACCCTGGCGAGTCCGATCGATAACGGCACCGTCGTGCTGAACCAGGGCAGCGTGGAAGCCTTTGGATCCACACTGCAGCTTACCGATGATCCCAACCTGCCCGGAGACGAGGACCCCACACGGATCACTATCGCGTCGGCGCCAGTCATGCAGGTGCAGAAGGTTTCCGATGATATGACCGGGGATCCTGCCGTGCTGGCACCGGGGGATACCTTGTTGTACACCATTACGGTGGCAAACATCGGCAACGAAAATGCCATGGGTGTGACGCTGCGGGATGCCATTCCCGAATACACCACCTACGTTACTGGCAGCACCACGTTGAATGGCAATTCGGTGGTCGATCCGGCAGCGGGTGTGTCGCCCCTGGAAGCGGGCATGCTGATCAATGCGCCGGGCAATACCACGCCGGGAGCCATGGACGCGGATGCGACCGCGGCGGCGGAGAACGTGGCCACCATCACCTTCAGTGTGACCATTGATGCGGACACCCTGTCAGGTACCCGCATCGTCAACCAGGGTTTCGTTAATGGAGCCGGTGCCGGCGGTACTGACTTCATGGAACAGCCCTCTGACGACCCGGCCACCCCGGTAGCCAACGACCCCACCGAGGATATCGTCGGCGCCTTGCCGTTGCTGGACGTGCAGAAAACCGTGGTGCTCGCCAATGATGTGAACGGCAACAATGCGCCGGATCCGGATGACACCCTGCTCTATACCTTCGTGGTGACCAACAGCTCCGGTAACCCGGCCACCGATGTGGTCCTCACCGACCAGATTCCTGCCAACACCACCTATGTGGCCGGCAGCACCACCCTGAACGGTGCGCCTGTTGCCGATGCAGGGGGGGCGTCTGCATTGGCGAACGGATTGCCGATCAACTCCAGTGGCGAACCGGCTGGCAGCATGGCGGGCAACAGCAGCGCCACGGTAACCCTGAGCGTGACCATCAATGCCGGCGTTGCCGGTGGCACCGTGATTCGCAACCAGGGCATTCTGGGCAGCACCGAACTGCCAGATGAGCCTTCCGATGCTGACGGGGTGGATTCCAATGGTGATCAACCTACCGAGATCATTGTCGGTGCCGCCCAGCAGGTCTCCATCGTCAAGGATGTGACGGTCGTCGGTGGTGGCATCGTGCAGGCGGGATCGGTACTGGAATACACCCTGCAGGTGGTCAACAACGGTCTGGTGCCTGCCACCCAGGTGGTACTCACCGATGACCTGACACCGCTGGCCGGTCTGGCCACCTATGTGCCGGATTCGGCGCGGCTGAACGGTGGCATCGCGGGCGTGGATGACAGCACAGCGATCCTGGTGGGCGACTATGGCAGTGCCTACGGCGATCTGCCGGTGGGAGCAACGGCTACCTTGCGTTTCCAGGTTCGGGTGGATGACACCGTGCCGCCGGGAACCACCATCAGCAATACCGGCGAAGTGAGCTGGGACAATGATACTCGTTCGGCCAGCAGCACGGTGGTGGTGGAAGTGGGTGCCATCCCCGGCACCGCCACCCTCAGCGGTCAGGCCTGGCATGACGCCAACTTCGACAATGTGCTCGATACGGGTGAAACCGTGCTGCCTGACTGGACGGTGGAAATCTACCGTAACGGTTCGCTGCTACGAACCACCAATACCGATGATAATGGCCGGTTTGTGGCGGCAGGCTTGCCCGAAACAATGGGCGGTGAAACCTATGAAGTACGCTATCTGGCTCCGGGCGCAACCGCATCCACCGCAACTCTGGGTCTGACCGACTCGGCATTTACCGATGGTCTGCAGCGTATTACCGATATCACTGCTGCCGCAGATGATCTGGTGCAGAACCTGAACCTGCCGATTGATCCGAACGGGGTGGTCTACGATGCCATTTCCCGCCAGCCAGTGCCCGGAGCCCGGGTGACTATGGTGGATGCGGGTGGCAGCGCCGTTGCCACCAGCTGTTTTGATGATCCAGCCCAGCAGGGCCAGGTCACCACGGCCAACGGCTTCTACAAATTCGATCTGAATTTCAGTGCCGGTTCCTGTCCGGGCGGCAGCGATTACCTGATTCAGGTGACGCCACCCGCCAGTGGCTATGAGCAGGGCGTATCGCGTCTGATTGCGCCCGATACCAGTGACGCAACGGCAGCCTACGATGCGCCGACCTGTTCCGGCGATGCGGTGGCAACCACCAGCGCCTGTGAGGTCCAGTCCTCAGCGAACCAGCCGGGCACCTCTGTGGCAGCGGGCAGCCCGTTGACTGGTTATTACCTGCACCTGACGTTTGATAATACGGTGCTGCCGGACGACAGCCAGATTTTCAACAACCACATCCCGCTGGATCCGCAACTTGGCGGTGCGGTGTCCATTACCAAGACTTCGTCGGTTGTGAACGTCAGTCGTGGCCAGTTTGTGCCCTATGTGATTCGCATCAGCAATACCTATGGTCTGGCGATTCCGGATCTGGTGGTGGTGGACAGCTTCCCGGCTGGCTTCAAGTACGTGGCGGATTCCGCCCGCCTGGATGATGTGCCGGTGGAGCTGGTCCGTGAAGGCCGGCAACTGATACTGCGCGACCTGGACCTGGCAGCGGATGGGCAGCACACCCTGAAGATGCTATTCATCGTCGGGGCCGGTGTCAGTGAAGGGGAGTACGTCAATCGCGCCCAGGTGTTCAACGCAGTGGCACCACGCAGCCATGCCGGCACCACCCGGGCGGCATCCGGGGAAGCCTCGGCAACGGTGCGTGTTGTGCCGGACCCGGATTTCGACTGTACCGATGTGATCGGCAAGGTCTTCGACGATGCCAACCAGAACGGCTATCAGGATGAGGGTGAAGCCGGCTTGCCGGGTGTCCGCGCCGTAACCGCTCGCGGGCTACTTGTCACCAGCGATGAATACGGCCGTTTCCACATTACCTGTGCGGTGGTGCCGGACGAGAACCGTGGCTCCAACTTCATCCTGAAAGTCGATGATCGCACCTTGCCCACCGGCTACCGTCTGACCACGGAGAATCCTCTGGTTCGCCGGGCAACCCGAGGGAAGATGATCAAGTTCAACTTCGGTGCGGCCCTGCATCGGGTGGTACGCCTGGATCTGGCGAACGGTGTCTTTGAGCCGGATTCCACACAAATGCGTTTGCAGTGGCAATCCCGGGTGCCGCTGCTGATGGAAGAGCTGGGAACAGATCCTTCCATCCTGCGCCTGGCCTATATGGCCGAGAACGAAAGCAAGCGCCTGGTGGAAAAACGCCTCAAGGCCATGAAGCGAATGATTGCCGAGCAGTGGGCGGAAATGGGGAACCCCTACGAGCTGACAATAGAAACGGAAGTGTTCTGGCGAACAGGCGCTCCCCCTGAGAGGAGCAGCAAATAATGACAAGGCGCATTCTCTCTGCGCCCCTGGGGGCGCGATTTGCAGCGGGGATTCCCGCTAATGAACAGGAACGGCGAGCGTTTTTGGCAATGAATCCAGCAATGCTTCTGATTGTGGCGTTGATGTTCCCGGCAGCGGTAATGGCGGAGCAGGCGCAACCCGAAGAAGACAGGGAAAGCGGCAAACCACAGGTGCGTGAAAACGCGTCATTGGGCAGCCCGACAGAAAAGCAATGGCCTCTCTACGAGCAGCCAATGCTGTGGATGCAGGATGACAGCATCTACAAGGAGAACCTGGGCGATCGCATCGAGACACAACAGGTTGAGAAACAGGTGTTGAAAACGGTGAAGTTGCCCAATGTGGTGCCGCCGATCCGTTATGATTCCGGCGTGGCGGATATTCCTGATTCCTACGTGGCGATGCTGCGCGATGTGCTGGATGGGATGCGGGACAAGCGTAATGTTCGTCTGCATTTTGTTGGCCATTCCGACAATGTCCCCCTGTTCGGCGCCTTGAAGGCGCGCCTGGGCGACAATGTGGGATTGTCCCGTGAGCGGGCCGGTACCGCAGCAGAATTCTTTCAGGCCGCATTGGATCTGCCGGCAGAATCCATTTCCTATGAAGGGAAAGGGGAGGCGGAGCCGATAGCCAGCAATGCCACTGCTGCTGGCAAAGCCAAAAACCGTCGCGTGGAAGTGCAGGTCTGGTACGACGAGGTGGAGCAGGAAACGGTGGAGAAAGAAGTGGTCGTTTCCGAGAAGCTCAACCGGATCAAGGTTTGCCGGGTGGAGACCGTGTGCAAGCTCACCTACAAGGATGGCCATAGCAAACGCACCAAGGTAAGAAACCTGGTGCCGCCTTTGCACTTCAGTGGCGAGTCACCGGATATTCCTCCCTCATTCCGAAATCATGTGCTGCAGGCGCTGGATAACCTGGAAGACAAGCAGAACGTTGTAATCAAGCTGATCGGCTACACAGACGATTCGCCGCTGGTCGGTCGTGATGCCCGAATCTATGGCGACCATCTGGGTCTTTCCAAAGCGCATGCTCGCCGTGCGCTGCTGGCATTGCAGGATTCCCTGAAGCTGCCTTCTTCCATGCTTGACAGTGCCGGTCGTGGTAACACGAACCCCATTGCATCCAATGAATCTGAATCCGGACGCGCCCTCAATCGTCGTATTGAAGTGGAATTCTGGTACGACGACATGCTGCAGTCACTGCCGGATGAGCCACAGATGTGCCCGGAAGATTCCGGGGCCGAAACCGTGGCGCGGGTTTACGATCCACCCACCGGTCGGATCAAGCCGGTACCTTACGAAGATGGGCAGCCGAAGATCGCTGAAGGTTATATAGCCCGTCTGGGTCGAATCCTGGAAGACATCACCGACAAGAGCAATGTTCGTCTGCGCTTCATCGGCTATACCGATAACGAACGGCTAGACCGCCGCACCGCGATGGTCTATGGCGATGACATCGGGCTGTCAACTGCCCGTGCCCGCCGTGTCATGGAGGCGATAAGTCAGGAGCTCGGCCTTACCGAAGAACAGACAGAGTATGAAGGCCGTGGCTACGTGCAAAGCGATGACGTGGTCAATACCGGCTTTGTGGAATCGGATATTTCCCGGGTGGAAGTCCAGGTGGTCTATGACGAACTGGCCATGCTGGATGATCTGGATGGTGTGGATATCCAGCGCCTGACTCGTGAAGTGGACGTGGCCAACCCCTACGACCTGAACCTGATGCGTATTACCGTGGACGGCAAGCCGCTGGATGACCCGGGTAAGAGTACGCCTGATGTACAACGCTGTACCGATGTGGCATTGGAAAAAGCGGATATCCAGTTCAAGTTCGACAATCTGGACATAAAGCCACGCCTGAACGTCACTGCCTGGCCCAACAGTATTCGCTACCAGGATGTACCGGATACGGAGCTTCAGGAAAACCTGGTGCAGTTCCGCATCTACAGCAACTACCCGGCCTTTATCGACAAGGCGGAAGTGCGTCTTTTCGAGAAAAGCGCATCGCTGCGTGATACGCCGCTGGCGGTGGTACCGGTGGACCAGAATGGTTATGCCGAATGGTTAGCCGAATTCGAAAGCTACCAGGCCCCAGGGCGCGATCTGCAGTACGTACTGCGAGTGTACGACAAGGACGGCCGTTACGATGAAACCGCAGCGCAGACGCTGTGGGTGGTGGATGATCTGCCTGAGTCTGATCTGGCAGACAAGGATGACGCTTACCTGGCGCCCGATCAGGAGCTGCTGGTGGGCTATGGCGAAAACCGTCTGGTGCGCTCCGATATTCCACTGAAAGGCGGCACCATCAAGGTGTATGGCAAGCATATACCCGAGGACCGTCAGGTCTTTGTGGCCGGTCGCGCCGTGCCGGTGTCCCGCAGCGAGCAGACCCCCGGTGAGTTTGTGGTGGAGGAAATTCTGCCGGCGGGCCTGCACACCATGGAAGTGGCCGTTATCGATCAGGAAGGCAACGGCGAACTTTTCCTGCGCGATTTGGAACTGGAGAAAAGCGACTGGTTTTATGTGGGGATTGCCGATGTGACAGCATCGCTGTCGGATACCAATGGTCCGGCGAAACTGGTCACCCAGGATGGCCATTATGACGATGATCTGAGTGTGGATGGGCGTCTGGCATATTACACCCACGGAAAATTCGGTGAAGACTGGGAACTCACGTCCAGTGCCGACACCCTGGAAGGGCCGGTGGAAGATCTGTTCACCGGCTTTATGGACAAGTCTCCTGATGCCATGTTCCGCCGTATCGACCCGGACTATCATTTTCCTACCTATGGGGATGACAGCACAGTGGAGGATGGGGCGCCGACGCTGGGCAAGTTCTACCTGAAACTGAAAAAGCAGGATAACTACGGTTTGTGGGGCAACTTCCGCACCAGTTATACCGATAACTCACTGTCACACATCGACCGAAGTCTCTATGGCGGCAACCTGCATTTCCAGTCGGATGCGGTAACCAGTTTCGGTGAGAAGCGATTCCTGTTTGATGGCTTTGTGGCGGATCCGGGAACCATTCCCGGGCGTGATGAATTCCGGGGCACCGGTGGCTCGCTTTACTATCTGCGCCATCTGGATGTGCTGGAAGGATCTGACCGGGTTCGCATCGAGGTGCGTGACAAGGTGTCCGGCATGGTGCTGGCGGTGAAGAATCTGGTGCCGGCCCTGGATTATGACATCGATTACCTGCAGGGGCGCATCCTGCTGTCCGAACCGTTGTCGGCCAGTTCTGCCGATGAACTGCTGGTGTCAACGGATGCCAGCGGCGGCAACGAGGTGTACCTGGTGGCACGCTACGAGTACGCCACCAGCTTCGAGGAAATCAGCAATCTTTCCCAGGGCGGGCGACTGCATTACTGGGCCGGTGATCACGTGAAACTCGGGCTGACCGGCAGCAATAGCCAGGAAGAAGGCAATAGTGACCTGCAGGCGGTGGATCTGACTCTGCGCAAAAGCGCGAAGACCTGGTTCAAGGCTGAACTGGCTGGCAGCGAAGGCTCGGACAATTCCACCTTTTTGTCGAGCGACGGGGGCTTCAACTTTGCCGGGGCCAGCAATGGTGCCGCACCAGGGCAGGAAGATGACATCGAGGCTGATGCCACCCGTTTTGATGCCAGTGTCGCCTTTCGTGATGTCTGGTCAGAATCGGTTGACGGCACCGCGACCGCTTACCAACAGAAAGTCGAGGCCGGCTATTCTGCCCCCGGTGTGATAACCGCCAAGGAAACCGAGCAGATCGGCGGGACCTTGTCCGTGCCGGTGACCCGCTCCACGGACGTGACTGCCAAGGTGGATAGCAGCGAGCAGGTTCAGGGCCTGACAATCGAAGCGGCGGAGTTGAATGTGGGGCATCGCCTCAATGATAAATGGAAAGTCAGCACTGGGGTCCGACAGGAAAACCGTGAGGATAATTCCGCCCTCGTTCCGCTCACCCAGGTTGAGGGAGAGCGGACTGATGTGGTGGTGCGCGGTGATTATGATTCCGGCAGCAGATGGTCCGCTTACGGCTTTGCCCAGAGTACCGCGCAGAGTAGTGGTAATCAGGAAGACAATGATCGAATAGGTGCCGGTGGTTCCTGGCGCTTTACCGATCGCCTGCGCAGTGATGGCGAGCTGTCCTCCGGTGATATGGGAGTCGGAGCCCGGCTAGGAACGGAATACCTAGTGTCTGATCGCAGTAACGTTTATCTGAATTATGCGCTGGAAAATGAGCGCAGCGACAACGGCGTTCGTGCCCGGCGTGGCAACATGAGCTCCGGGTTCAAGACCCGTTACTCGGATACCACCAGTGTCTACCTGGAAGAGCGCTATACCCATGGCGATGTGCCCACCGGCCTGACCCATGCCACCGGCATTGATATTGCTCCCAACGACCGCTGGAATTATGGCGGTAGCCTGGATTTCGGCACTCTCAGTGATCGCGAAACCGGGGCAGAACTGGAGCGTCGCGCTGCGGCCTTGAAAGTGGGTTATGCATTCAATGAAGTAAAATTTGCCAGCGTGCTGGAATATCGTATCGACAAGGCCGAAGCGCTGAATCTGAGCACTTCGGAGCGCAAGACCTGGTTGACCAAGAACAGCATGAAATACCAGTTCACCCCGGACTGGCGTTTAATCGGCAAGCTCAACTATTCTGATAGTCAGAGTTCACTGGGTGAATTGTACGATGGCAGCTTTATCGAAGCGGTCATGGGTTACGGCTACCGCCCGGTGTATCACGACCGGCTCAATGTGCTGGCCAAGTATACCTATTTCTACAATATGCCCTCGGCGGGACAGGTGACATTGAACAATACGGCGGCGGAGTTTATCCAGAAAAGTCACATTCTCTCCGTGGACGCCATTTACGATCTGACACGTCGTTGGAGTGTGGGTGGCAAGTACGCCTACCGTCTCGGCCAGATCAGCCAGGACCGGGTTGATCCGGAATTCTTTGACAGCCGGGCCAGTCTTTACATCTTGCGGGCGGATTGGCATGTGATTCGTCACTGGGATGCCACCGTAGAGGCCCGTTTGCTGGATCTGCCGGATGCGCAAGATCAGCGCAGTGGCGCTTTGGCTGCGATCTATCGCCATCTCAATGACAATGTGAAGTTCGGGATCGGCTATAACTTCAGTGACTTCTCGGATGACCTGACGGATCTGGATTACGATCATCAGGGGGCGTTTATTAATTTGGTGGGCAAGATCTAATAGTGAATAGTTAATAGTTCGCGGGAAAATGTAGCATCAGCTGAAACGCATGAGGCCGCGCCCAAAGTCTGGGCGCGGCCTCATGCGTTTCAAAAATAGCAAGCCTGATTCGCGTCGCTATTCACTGTTAACTATTAACTGCTTTATAGCGAATCGGTCAGCAAAATCCCGAAGCTGAAACGGTTTTCGTAATCGTCGTAGTTGATCAGCGAATCGCCATAGCCACTGAATACCTGTACCAGTCCCTTGAAGCGCTTGCTGAGCGGGAAAGAGTAGTTAATCCGTCCGGCGCCCTTGTTGTCGGAGCGCAGGTTGTTACGCACCATCAGTTCCAGTACATGGTTACGGAACGGGTAGGCGACTTCCAGCTCGAAATTGCCCATGAACTTTTCGATATCCGGGTTATCGTCACCGGAGGTATCTAGCGGGTCGTCTTTCTCTTCTTCGGGAATCCGGTACCAGGGTTTCACGGACCAGTAGTAGTCACCGGTCTTGAAAATGTAATTCATGAATACCCGGTTCCAGCTCCGTGACACCGGCACATCCCGGCCATTGGACTGGTGGTTGAAGCCAGCTACCAGCAACTCGGAATCCAGCGGACCAATCTGCCAGTCCACCGGTTTGGAAATGAAGATTTCCGGTTCGTAATTGGTTTCCCGGAACGGCGCGGAAATCTCACTGTTGTAGGCCTGCCAGAAGAAGGTGCCGGTAAACGCCATCCACAGGGTCACATCATCGACGATGTTCTCCTTTATCGGTGCCTTGAGCGACAACTGGAAC
The DNA here is from genome assembly GCF_019431375.1 of Alcanivorax sp. Classification (NCBI taxonomy): domain Bacteria; kingdom Pseudomonadati; phylum Pseudomonadota; class Gammaproteobacteria; order Oceanospirillales; family Alcanivoracaceae; genus Alcanivorax; species Alcanivorax sp. Next base: position 1,785,188 of record NZ_CP080267.1, on the reverse strand, counting down.
TTCACCTCGTTGGGCTGCAAGTCCCGATCATCCTTATCTGGGTCATTCCACTGGCGGTTGGACCAGTAGCTGTAGGGCAACAGGTAATTGCGGCGGTGCGGAGTAATCACAAACGGGTTGCCGCGGGTAGTATTTTCCAGCGCCAGGCGAGCGCGCAGGGCATCCTCGTTAGTGCGCTCCCCGGGGAGCGCCTCGCCGTTCTGGCACCAGCCGCGCAGTTCTTTCAGGGTGACCTGCTCATTGGCAGTCTGGGCACTGCGCAGCAGGCAGTCATTCTGCTGCTGGGCTTTGCTCATCGTCGCCGATGGCTCATCAGGTACCGGAGCATCGTCACCGTCTGATGCCTGTGGTTGCTCTTTTTCAGGTTCGAAGGCTTGCGGGTCGTCTGCGGCATGGAGAGTGGCGGCACAGAGAGAGGCACTGATCAGTACCAGGGCTAGCACCGGGGACTTGTACATGCGGCGATCCTTTTGTGTTGCCGAGATTTCCGTATGGCAGGTTCAATGGCCAATTACAGGTTGCTGACTTCCTCGTCACTCATTGAACGAGCCTGATCCTCCAGCATGACAGGAATACCATCACGCACCGGATAGGCCAGGCCGCTGGCCTTGCACTTGAGTTCGCTGGCCTTGTCATCATAGATCAGCGGTGCCTTGCTGACCGGACAAACCAGGATGTCGAGCAGGTTGGTATCAATCATTGGCGGGTTCCTAAGCAGTCATTCAGCCGTCTCAGGCGAGTATACCCAATGTCCACGGCAGGGGAGAGGATACCGCCGTAACTCCTGCCTGTTTTTACGAAAAACCTGTTAAAACAGTTAACTAGATAGGTAAACGGTAGTTTCAAACGCTTGTTTGACTCGCGGGTCACAAATAGGGCTGGAGCGGCCCCGGAGGGCTGACCTAAGATTACCGTCCACATTACCGGCGAGCCCCCGGCCCGCCTGACTGACATCGATTATTTAGGGAGATTTGAGATGCCGGATTACAAGGCTCCCCTGCGCGATATGCGCTTTGTGCTGAATGAAGTCCTGGACATGGACGGCCACTACCAGGGTCTGGGTCTGGAAGAGATCAACAGCGAACTGCTGAATGCCTTCCTGGAAGAAGGCGCCAAGTTTTCCGAAAACGAGCTGGCTCCCCTGAACCGCTCCGGTGATGAGGAAGGCTGTGGTTTTGACAACGGTGTGGTCACCACGCCAAAAGGCTTCAAGGAAGCCTACGCCAAGTACGTGGAAGGCGGCTGGCCGGCCATGGGCGGCGACCCGGAGTTCGGTGGCCAGGGCCTGCCCGGTTCTGCCGGCATTGCCATCTCTGAAATGACCGGTACCGCCAACTGGTCCTGGAGCATGTACCCGGGCCTGTCCCACGGTGCGGTTGCCACCATTGAAGAGCACGGCACCGATGAGCAGAAGCAGGCGTACCTGCCCAAGCTGACCAGCGGTGAGTGGACCGGCACCATGTGCCTGACCGAGCCCCACTGTGGTTCCGACCTGGGTATCCTGAAGTCCAAGGCTGAGCCTAACGCGGACGGTTCCTTCAACATCACCGGTACCAAGATCTTCATCTCCGCTGGTGAGCACGACATGGCCGAGAACATCGTCCACATCGTACTGGCCCGCCTGCCTGACGCGCCCAAAGGCACCAAGGGCATTTCCCTGTTTATCGTGCCCAAGTTCCTCACCGACGGTAACGGCAGTGTGGGCGAGCGCAACGCGGTGACCTGCGGTTCCATTGAACACAAGATGGGGATCAAGGCATCAGCTACCTGTGTGATGAACTTCGATGGCGCCAAAGGCTACCTGATCGGCCCGGAAAACAAGGGCCTGAACTGCATGTTCACCTTCATGAACTTCGCCCGTCTGGGGACCGCCATTCAGGGCGTTGCCCACGCCGAGCTGGGTTTCCAGGGTGGCCTGACCTACGCCAAAGAGCGTCTGGCCATGCGCAGCCTGTCCGGCCCGAAAAACCCGGAGGGTCCGGCGGATCCGATCATCGTGCATCCGGATGTGCGTCGCATGCTGCTCACCTCCAAGGCGTTTGCCGAGGGTGGCCGTGCGCTGGTTTACCTGTGTGCCCAACTGGGCGACAAGGTGAAGCTGGAGAAAGACGACGCGGCCCGCAAGGAAGCCGACGATCTGATGGCGCTGCTGACGCCCATCGCCAAGGCGTTCGTGACCGAAGCGGGTCTGGAAGCGGCCAACCACGGTGTACAGATCTACGGTGGCCACGGCTTTATCCGTGAGTGGGGCATGGAGCAGAACGTCCGTGATGCCCGTATCTCCACCCTGTACGAAGGCACCACCGGTATCCAGGCGCTGGACCTGCTGGGCCGCAAGGTGATGATGACTCAGGGTCAGGCCCTGCGTAACTTCACCAAGATCGTGCACAAGTTCTGCGAAACCCATGCAGACAATGCGGACCTGAAGGAACTGCTGGAGCCGCTGGCCGGCTACAACAAGGAATGGGGCGAGCTGACCCAGGCCATCGGTATGCAGGCCATGCAGAACCCGGATTATGTCGGTGCCGCTTCCGTGGACTACCTGATGTACTCTGGCTATGTGACCCTGGCTTACCTGTGGGCCCGTATGGCGGCCGTGGCGCACGCTGCGCTGGAATCCGGTGCCGGTGACGAGGACTTCTACAAGGCGAAGATCAGCACCGCCAAGTTCTACTTCAAGCGCATCCTGCCGCGTGTGGCCGGTCACAAGGGCGCCATCGAAGGCGGCCTGGACTGCCTGATGGAGCTGGACGCAGAGCACTTCGCGTTCTGATCCGGCGCCAACGCCAGTAAAAAAGCCCGCCCATCTCCGGCGGGCTTTTTTTTGGGGGCAAACTCACGGCGTTGCGAACGCAGGGATAACGACACCGTAGTTGTGAACGGTTTCCAGCGGGCACCTTTTTTGCCGGTATGGATCTGGCGACGTTGGTTGGCGTTTTTCGTTATAGTGTCGGCACAAAAAAACATAACAGGGGTAAGGGGGATATATCCATGAAGAAGGTTGTTGCACTGATTCTGGTGCTGGTTGTGGCGTGGCTGGGGGCTACGTTTTATGTGGGCATGCGCGCCGAGACGCTGGTTCGCGAAGAATTGGCCGGCCTGGAAGTGATCCCGGGACAGCGTGATATCGTTGTTGATGTGCTTCGCTATGATCGCGGCCTGCTCCGCTCCGAAGCGATAGCCTGCCTGATTATCCAGGGGGAGCTGGCATCAAATCAGAATCTCGGCCCCTTGTCCGGCCAAATTTGCTCCCTGAGCACCATCCACCACGGCCCCTTCGCCTGGACCGATGACGGTCTGTTTGTGGGCATTGCTGCCAGCGAGGAAGTGCTGGATCTGAGTGGCCTGCCAGCGGAAATAGCAGCCATGGTGAATGAGATCTTCCAGGGCAAGCCGCCGGTGAGTGGTTACAGCCGCTATGGCTTTGACGGCAGCCTGACCATGACGGTGGCGGTGGCGCCGGTGAACCTGGATTCGCCCATGGGCAAGGTGGTGCTTGAGGAGTTGCAACTGGACGTGTTGCGGCCGAGTGCGGATGCCTACCCGGTCAATTCCTACCTGTCCCTGCAGGGGCTGGATGTGTCGTCTCCGAAAATGGGCTTTGCGGTGGACTCGCTCAGCGGCTCGGTGGATGTGGTTGCCATGCTGGGCGGTGAATTGCCCCTGGTTGATATCAACCTTACTGGCAAGCAGTTGCGCTGGTCCCAGGGAGAGCAGCCGATGCTGGCGTTTGATCTGACCCTGCAGGGAACCAGCCAGGACCACGGTGATACCCTCAGTGGCAACAGTCGGTTGTGGCTGGATCAGATCGCCGGGCCCATGGTGCCGCTGCCCATGGATAGTGCCTATCTGGGCATGGAATACGCGGGCCTGAACAAGCAGGCCCTGGTCAGGGTGCATGCGCTCAACCGGGAAATGGATGAAATCCAGACCCGGGCCATGATGGGCGCTCTGTCTGGCAGTGGTGAGCAGGACATGGAGCAGCAGATGGAGCGTATCCAGGCTCTGCTGGCGGAGATGACTCAGGTGGCAGCCGAGCAACTGCTGCGCCCGGGGGGCAGTGAACTGGCTCTGCAAATGCTGGTGGATCACCAGGGCGAGCGGCAGCTCACCCTGGACAGCAAGGCTCGCTACCTGGGCCTGGACGGCAACAACCTGTCCACGCAGGAGCTGATGGCGTTGAGCGAGGCGCAGATCCAGCAGATGCTGGATATAATGGTGCGCGTGGATATGCACGACTCCCTGGTGCCGCCGCCCTATGCCGACAGGCTGACAGCCCTGGCAGAGCAAGGGGTGGTGGAACGGCAAGGCGAGCGCTGGCGCGGTGTCATCAAAGCCAATGGCGGCATCCTGAGCCTCAATGGCCAGCCAGTGAGCCGGGAGCAGCTGGGGGAGCGTCTGAAAGCGATTTCAGGGGCTTCTGCAGACTCGGAGGCGGCACACAACGAGACGGTTCTGGATGACCCACTGGCTTATCACGTCAATTGACCCGCAAAACCCGCCGTCCGGCGGGTTTTTTTATTCCCCGAAAATCGGGCATGCTGTAATAACTCTCTCGCAGGAAGTGAGTTCATTACCTGTTCCAGGAGGGGAGACATGGAAACAGTCAGGGTGCTTTGCTGGCGTTCGTTAGCGATGCTGTTTGTGTTGCTGGGGATGATCGGTGTGATCGTTCCGGGCATGCCCACGGTGGTCTTCCTGTTGCTGGCGGCCTGGGCCGGTAGCCATGGCTGGCCGCAGCTTGAACACTGGCTGACGCACCATCCCCGCCACGGCGGCCATATCCGTCAGTGGCGTGAGCAGCGCGCCATTCCGCGCCGCGCCAAGTGTGCCGCCTCCACCATGATGCTGCTCAGCATCGGTTTGATCAGCCTCTCTTCGGCCCCGAATTACGTGAAAATCGGTGTGCCCCTGTTTCTGTGCGTGGTGCTGCTGTGGATGTGGCGCCGACCGGAGCCGTCTGAATAGGCGAAGAGGGTTTCTCAAGTTTCGGCGAAAACAAGGCAAATTGCGCCGAAAAATCACTTTATGTCCTTAATCTCTCTCAGAATATGTGAATCTTGCGTTAATGGTGGGGGCCATGAACGGCGGGTCACAAATAACCCTGTTACCTGAGGCCCTGGCTGCCTAAAATTTGCGCCCTGCCAACTTTCGGGAGATGTGCAAATGGCGACCTATAAAGCGCCCCTCGAGGACATGCGTTTTGTTCTCAACGATGTGTTCAAAGCGGATCAGCTGTGGGCCTCCATGCCCGCCACCGCCGAGGTAACCCGCGACCTGTCCGACGCCATTCTGGAAGAAGCGGGCAAGATGACCGAAGGCCTGCTGTTTCCATTGAATCGCAATGGTGACGAGCAGGGCTGTACCTGGAATGACGGGGAAGTGACCACCCCGGACGGTTTCAAGGACGCATTCAAGACCTTTGCCGAAAATGGCTGGAGTGCGTTTTCCGGTAATCCGGAATTCGGTGGCCAGGGCATGCCCAAGTCCTTGGCGGTGCTGTTCGAGGAAATGATGCACAGCGCCTGTTCTTCCTTCGCCCTGTATCCCGCACTGACCAGCGGCGCTTGCCTGGCCATCGACGCCCACGCCAGCCAGGAGCTGAAAGAGCAGTATCTGCCCAAGCTCTACAGCGGTGAGTGGAGCGGCACCATGTGCCTGACCGAGCCCCACTCCGGCACGGACCTGGGTATCCTGCGTACCAAGGCTGAACCCAACGACGACGGTTCCTTCAACATCACCGGCACCAAGATCTTCATCACCGGTGGTGAGCACGACATGACCAGCAACCATATCCACCTGGTGCTGGCGAAATTGCCGGATGCCCCGGCCGGTTCCAAGGGCATCTCCCTGTTCCTGGTGCCCAAGTTCCTGCCCGACGCGGACAACAACGCGGGCGAGCGCAACGGCGCTACCTGCGGCTCCATTGAGCACAAGATGGGCATCAAGGGCTCCGCTACCTGTGTGATGAACTTCGACAGTGCCAAGGGCTGGATCATTGGCGAGCCCAATCAGGGGCTGGCCTGCATGTTCACCATGATGAACTACGAGCGTCTGTCCATTGGCCTGCAGGGTCTGGGGCTGGGTGAAGTGAGCTACCAGAGCGCCGTGGACTATGCCCGCGAGCGTCTGCAGGGCCGTAGCGCCACCGGTGCGAAGAACCCCAATGGCCCGGCGGACCCGATCATCGTTCACGGCGATGTGCGCCGCATGCTGATGAACATGCGCGCCATCAATGAAGGGGGCCGTGCCCTGGCCGCCTATGTAGGCATGCAACTGGATACCGCCAAGTTCAGCGAAGACGCGGACGCCAAGAAAAAGGCGGAAGATCGGGTGGCCCTGCTGACACCGGTGGCCAAGGCTTTCTTCACCGATCGCGGTCTGGACACCACTATCACCGGCCAGCAGGTGTTCGGTGGTCACGGCTATATCCGTGAGTGGGGCATGGAGCAGTTCGTACGTGACTGCCGTATTTCCCAGATCTATGAAGGCACCAACGGTATTCAGGCGCTGGACCTGGCGGGCCGTAAAGTGGCCCGTAATGGCGGTAAATCCGTTGAAGCGTTCCTGGCCGATGCCCAAGGCTGGGTTGAAGAAAACAGCGGTAATGGCCAGCTGGCTGCCATCAGCGGTGAGCTGCAGGCAGCCCTGACCCTGCTCAAGGACGCCACCGATGAACTGCTGACCCAGGCCGGGAGCAACCCGGATGCCATCAGCGCTGCCGCCGTGGAGTATCTGGATCTGTTCGGTTATGTGCTCTACGCCTGGCTGTGGGCGCAGATGCTGGCGGCCACAGATGGTCGTGATGATGACTTCGCCAAGGCCAAGCGCATCACCTGCCAGTATTACTTCCAGCGCATCCTGCCCAAGGCCCACGCCCTGTTCACCCAGATCAAGAGTGGGGCGGATACCATGATGGGTCTGGATGGCGAGTTGTTCTAAATAGCTACGAGCTACGAGCTACGAGCTACGAGCTACAAAAAAACCGCGCCCGAGAGGGTGCGGTTTTTTTGTTTTTGGGGCAGCGCGGAGCAAAAATGCTGGTCGTTATCAGGATGCTTTCCTTGCGTCGCAGCTAGAAACTCGTAGCGAGTAGCTGCCCTTAAGGAAACTGCATATTCAGGGGTGAACTGCTTCGCAGGGATTCCGCGCGATCCGGTTCATCGATGAAAGGATTACGGTTGCCCTGCACTTGTTCAATCACGTTGTTACGGCGGCGCTCCTCATCGTCCACCGGGTCATCCCGATGCCAGCGCTGGTACATCTCCAGCGTGCCCAGCAGGGGAATGTCATACCTGTCGTACAGATACAGCATGGCCCTGGCCACATCGCCCTTGGCGGATTGTGGTGGTTCGAATACCTGAAAGGCTTGCTTGTAACCGCATTGGCTGTCAGTGGCTGTCGTGGCCGGCAGGTCGCCAAACAGGGTTCGACGCCGGTCAAGTTCGGCTCTCCGGGTTACCGGAAACAGGCTGTGGCGGTCCCGTGAGACATCGACAAACTGCGGCTTGCTCTGACATAACCGACCGGTCCGGCAGCCAAAGTGTTGGGCCAGTCGACGTTCATCATAAATATGTTCTATGGAGACCCGGTCATCGGGTTGGAAAACTTCCTGACAGTAAAGCGTCTTGCCGCCGTTGGCATACACTTGCTTGAGGAACTGACGCTCAGGTGTATCCCCATGGCTGGTCGCTACAGGCAAGAAAAATGCCAGCAGCACCAGTGAAAACTTATTCATATTGTGAGCCCCGTCACATGTCTGCTCTTGCCATCTTAGCCCCCAAAGCCAGAGTGACATCTATTTACAATGTATACCGGGGTGACGAGTGGTGCCAATGGCGGGACTAGTGGTTGTCTAACAAAAAAGTGACGCAGTCCTGGATATGTGCGCTGATCGCACTTTTCGCAGGCAGTTGCTCCGGCGCCAGCAGAGCGCAAAGCTGGAACTCAGCCTTCACCATACCCAGGAACTGGCGGGCGGTATGAGGGGTCGGTAGCCTGGCAGGAAGCTGGCCCTGTCGTTGCAAGTGGTCCAAGTATCTCTCCAGTTCGCTGAGCAGCAACGCCGGGCCCACCTGGTAGGCGCTCCGGCTCAGTTCCGGGAAGGCTGGAGCCTGGGTGATCAACAGGCGGTATAGCTCCAGGTTGACCGGCTCGAGCAAGGCAAACACAAAGTTCTTGGCCAGCAGCGTCAACCCTTCCCGTGCAGACATGCCGATCACATCAATCGAACGGACTTCCTCGACCAGCTTGTCGGTGTGGTAGCGAATCACCGCGCCGAACAGGCCCTGCTTGTCACCAAAATAGTCATAGAGACTGCGCCGGGAGCCGCCAGCTTGAGCAATGATCATGTCCAGGGTGGTGCCTTCGTATCCATGCTGGAGAAAAGCGTCGGTGGCTGGGTCAAGAATCGCCTGGCGGCGTTTCTGGCCGCGATGGCTGAGTGGCTGGCTCATGATTACTGGCCTGTTGGGGGGGATTGATAAATGGTACTGAAGAGGACACTTTCGAGCAATTTGTTGCTTCTATACCCGTAAAACGGCGCAAAAATGTGCGTTACTGGGACTGTGGCGGGGGCGAAAGAAAAAAAAGAACTTTTTTAAAGAAAAGATGGATATATAAAGTTGGGGTTTTAATGCGGAGAACGTTGTTCGAAATGAGATTTACGGCCAGTAGTTACGATATGTACAACAATTAAGTTATTAATTTAACAATTTGAGTTTCCTCGATAATTCAATGGCTTGCACTGTTTTTTGTTATTTAACTCATATGGGGTATGGCTTATCTCATTGATTATTAATAGGAAAAACAGGGTGAGGAACGGTATTCAATTTTCCTGGCAGAGACAGGTTACAGAAAGATTAATTCTCCACACAGCAAATAAATACCTTTGCCCTCTTTGCAAGCGCCAAATGATGTATGTCCGCATTGTTTATGTGACCAGCTTTGCAAAGCTGGAATATTTTACAGGCGGCTCACAAAAGGAAAGTTTGATGTCTGGAGGACAAGTCATGAAACAGCTGTTTATGCAATTCATCAAAGAAGAAGACGGGGCCACCATGGTGGAATATGCAATTCTGGTTGCCCTGATTTCCGTGGTCGCCATTGTTGCGATTTCTGTAATCGGTACTGAGACAAGGACGGCGTTTGAAACGGTTCAAGGTGAATTGGAGTCAGCGAACGGATCATAACTCAGTATTGCTACCGACCCAGAAACTCTGCCCGCCGAAAGGCGGGCAGAGGAGGTGACCCGGAAATGGTGACACTTATTCTGACCTTATCCTTGTTGATGCCGGCGGTGTATTACGATATCGCCGAAAGGAGAATCCCGAATCGCCTTGTAGCAGTTTTTATTCTTGTGATTCCTGCCGTTCTATTTCTCGAACAAGGTTATTCTGTGTTGCTCTTACACCTTGCTGCCGCAGGAATTGTTTTTCTCTCTTCTTTTATTTTCTGGTTTCTGGGCTGGCTGGGAGCTGGCGATGTGAAATTGCTAGCGCTGGTTGCGCTGATAGTTGGGCTCTCTATAGTTCCTGAATTATTACTGAACACAGCATTGTGCGGCCTGGTTCTGGCTGTAATGGCAATAGTATTGAAAGGGTCGTTTCGACAAACAGGGAAAAGATTATTTGCAGTGGTGCGAGGTATGCCTGCCAGTGAAATGGAACAGGACGCCAATCAGGCAAAACTGCCGTATGCGGTGGCCATCGCTGCCGGTGCGGTACTCACAGTTTCAGGAGTATCGCCGCTACCGTAATGAAGGCGGGTGATACGGGAAGGGACGGAAAAGGAGATTCCTCATGCAGTTGCGACCTCTATTAATTCTTTTGGTGGCCATTATTCTCGGTGGGCTGACAGTCTACCTGGTTAACCAGTTTTTGCAGCGCGAAGTCAGCAGTCGATCGGATATGCGAACCATAGCCACCGTGCCGGTAGTGGTGGCTGCGGCTGACCTTAACAGTGGAACCCGGTTGGATGAGGTGCTGTTGAATGTGGTGGACTGGCCGGAATCCAGCGTGCCGGAAGGTGCATTTCGCACCAAGTCTGCGCTGCTGCAGGACAAACCGCCCCTTATTCTCACACAGGCTAAAAAAGGCGAGCCGATTCTCAAGTACAAGCTTTCCCCATATGGCGCACGCGGGGGCTTGCCGTCAAAAATCCCGGAAGACCAACGTGCCGTTACCTTGTCCGTGAATGAAATAAAGGGCGTAGGGGGCTTTGTCATGCCCGGTGATTATGTGGATGTGCTTCACACCACCACCTTTGGTCGCTCTGACAAAAATCCGGTAACCCGGGTGATATTGCAGAATGCCAAAGTCCTGGGCATTGATCAGCGCTCCAGTGAAACAGACACCGAGCCGAAAGTAGTTAACGCCATCACTATTCTGGTCGCTCCTTTCGATGGTCAGAGAATTGTTCTGGCGGCCAAGACTGGGGATCTCAACCTGCTTCTGAGAAACGAGTTCGACGCATCAATCGTCGAAACCGAATTGGTGACTTACAAGGATCTACTGACAGAGGAGCCGGAGCGGGAAACCAAAGTGGTTCGCCGGGTTCGGCGCGCCCCTCCCAAGCCGCAGGTTGAAGTGATTCGTGGACTGGAAGTGGAAAACCAGACTGTCAAAGAAGGGGAAGTTCGTCAGAAAACGCCAGCACCGGCCGGTGCGCAATAGGATTCCAGGGAGGAAGGATAATGAGGATGAATACTGACATTCGGTTACCAGGCTGGTCAATGTGTGTGGTAGCAGCATTCATGATGGCAATGGTATCTACCGTTTATGCTTCGGAAGGCTATGAACTGCAATTTAGTGATGGACTTCAGAAAGAGGAGTTGTCGCTTTCCCTGGGTAAGTCACAGATGATCTATTCCCCGTCACCCCTGGATCAGGTGGTGATCGGTAACCCCGAGATTGCAGATATTAAGCTGTTGTCCTCGCGGCATGTTCTTATTCTGGGAATGAAGCCTGGTCATACCAATCTGGCATTCCGGGACAAAAACCGAAATCTTGTGGCGCTGATGGATGTGATTGTCGGCTACGACATGGACCAGATGAAGCGTCGAATTTATGAGCTTATGCCTGAAGAGGACGAAATACAGATCCGTGGCGCCAACGATCAGGTTATTCTTTCTGGAAAAGCTTCCAGTGTCATGGCCATGGAACAGGCTTTGTCTGTAGCGCGGAGCTTTGCGCCGAAAGATAAAGTGGTAAATATGCTGGAAGTAGGGGGCGGTACTCAGGTGATGCTGGAAGTGCGTATTGCCGAGATCAAGAGGACATCGCTGCAGGAACTGGGCGTCAGTCTCCAGGCGTTTAATCGTGATGGAGTCAAGACCTTGGCCACGGCTACCGGTATAGCGCCTAATAATATCCCTTTTCTTTCATCAATATTTACCGATCCAGCTTCTACTATCTTTGGCTATAACGGTATCAGTGTGCGGCTCGACGCTTTGGAGCGTGAAGGTCTGGCCAAGGTGCTGGCCAAGCCCAACCTGACTGCCTTGTCCGGTCAGGAGGCCAGCTTTCTGGCTGGGGGGGAAGTGGCCATCCCGGTGGCTCAGAATGGTGATGAAGGCAATGTCACCATCACTGTGGAGTTCAAGGAGTTTGGTGTCGGGCTCAAGTTTGTGCCAACGGTGCTGTCGGATGACAGCATAAACATCAAACTGAATGCGGAAGTCTCTGCAATCGACCCTTCCAATGGCTTTCAGACGTCCGGCTTCAATATCCCCGGCTTTGTCACTCGTCGTACCGGAACCACCGTGGAAATGGCCGATGGACAGGCCTTTGCCATTGCCGGTCTTATCCAGGATGACTTGAATAACGTCATTAATCAGGTTCCGGGACTGGGCAGTATTCCGGTGCTGGGTGCCTTGTTCCGTTCCACCGAGTTCAAGCGTAACGAAAGCGAACTGGTGGTAATTGTCACGCCGAAACTGGTGACGCCGAAACGAATCGATCAGTACGCCCTGCCTACTGACGTGTTCGTTCCTCCCAGTGACATTGATCAGTATCTGATGGGTTTCCTTGAGCATAAGCCTACCCGGAATCGCAATGCCCGTGAGCAGGAAAATGAGGATTCAAAAGACACGTCAAGTCGTGGCGGTTTGCACGGCAAGTTCGGACATCAGATCAGGGAGGTAGCACACAATGAATAAGATTATGACGGTAGTAATCGCGGTACTCCTGAGTGCCTGTGCAAGAGAGTCCTTGCGGCCAGATTATGGCTACAGTGTGAATCAAAATTCTCAGGTACAGGTGATCAATCCGGGCGCCCGCTACAAGGACCATCCAGTGATCAGTACCCATGGCGGAAAGTTGGATGCGGGTTACGAGCGATTCCTCAAAGATGACGGAAAAGTTGAGGAAGGAAGGATCGTGGAGGAAGTCTCCAGCTCCAACTAATGTAAAAGGGTGAGCATGATGAAAAGGCAGCAGCGCGGGGCCTATATGGTGATGATGGCCATACTGATCGTGATACTGATCGGTATCGCCGCTTTGGCCATCGATGTTGGGCGGGTTCTGATGATGCGAACTGATATGCAGAACGCGGCAGATGCGGCTGCTCTGGCTGCAGCAGCAGAGCTGAACTCAGATAATAACGCCCAGGATCGCGCTCGTGCTGCTGCCAGAGATCTGCTGGAGCATGATGCTCGCTTTGCCCGTGTTACTGAACTGCTGGGTGCGACCGGCTTGCCGGATGGAGCATTTGATTTCTTCTGCGTCATTGGCAGTGAGACGGATGTGAAGCCTTCCGATCCGGGATTTTCAGATTTTTGTAGTGGTGCTGAAGTCGAGCCAGGCAAATACGCTGCCACATCCGATGTGGATGCTCACTATGTCAGAGTTACTCTGGATCCGACTCTGGTGGGTGATGGTGACCGCTTCACGTCAGACCTGATCTTTTTGCCTGTGCTTGGCGCCTTGGGTATCGACACTGCGGAGACAGCCTCCGCGGTAACCGATGCTTTGGCTGGGCGAAACTTCTTCACCTGCAATTATCCTCCCATGGCCATGTGCGATCCTTGGGAGCCTGAGGGATCCCATTTCAGCGAAGAAATGGAAGTGGGTGCCCATATCGAAATGCGACAGCAGGGATCCAATCAGTGGAGTAGTGGTAATTTCGGGTTCCTTCAGCCGCCTAACGCGGGTCCCGGAGCAAATGATGTGTCGCTGTTTATCGCCAATGAAGGTGATGTGGGATGCCAGCCCGCAACGTTCACCACCCAGACAGGCTCAATGACGGCCAAGACCAGAGCCGGATGGAATACCCGGTTCGGTATTTATGACGGCCCCAACCCTTTCCAGAATTATGACAGTGACTGGCCGCCGGCTCCCAATGTGGTGCCTTATCCGCTGGATAGTAGTTCTGATCCAGTGGATAGCCGGATTGGTGCAGGTGATTGGGACTTTGATAGCTACTGGTCAACGAACCATGGCACGCCGGCGCCAAATGGCTGGAGCAACGTGAGTCGCCCATCCCGTTATGAGGTCTATCAGCACGAAATCGCCAACAGCATTCCTGTGGCCGGACAACCTTCAGACCCGGCAGGTCAGGAGTCTCGACGCGTGATGAACATGGCCGTGCTGAGCTGCGAGGCATTGGGCATAACTGGCGGCAAGAAAAGTGGTGTGATTTTCCCGAGGGATGGTTTTGCCCGAATGTTTCTGGTGAAGCCGGCGGAAGGTCCTCCGGATGTGACTTTCTACGGGGAGTTCATCGGTTGGGCCCAGGATACGGATGATAACTACCATGTGCAGATTCAGCTGTATGAATAGATTGCCTGCACGCCAGGCGGGGGCAGCCATGGTGGAGTTTGCCATTCTGCTGCCCTTGATGATTGTGCTGGTGTTTGGCATTACAGAGATGGGGCGGGCTATCTATCAGCAAAACACGCTGAGCAAAGCGGTGGCTTCTGGCGCCCGCTATATGAGTCGCTCCGCGCAAAGTGTCAATGCCGATTGTACTCAGGGCGCACAATGGGGAGCTTCAATCAACAATGCCGCCAACCTGGTGGCGTTTGGTAACCAGGCAGGTAGCGGCAATGCCTTGCTGCCTGATCTGGATGCAGGGGATGTGAGCTTTACAGTGGAGCAGCGCACGGTCACCGGGGGTGATGATGCCTGCGTCATTATCGCCACAGCTTCCGTAGATTTCAGCGCTATATTTGGTGACACCGTTGTGCCTTTCCTGGATCTTGGTCCTATCACGCTAAGTTCCACCGTGGAGGAACGTTACCATGGTGAATAAAATCCTATCCAGAAAAAAACAGCGGGGTGCCACCATGGTGGAAGTGGCCCTCACGCTACCGATTTTCCTTCTTCTTATCTTTGCCATTATCGAATTGGCGTTGGTTATTTTTACCTGGACTAGAGCGGTGGATGCCACCCGTGCTGGTGCACGCTATGCCATTGTTAGTGATCCGGTGACCGATATTTCCTCACTGGATTGCTCTGCGGTAACAGAGCTGACGGTGACGTGCGATTCGGCCAGTTGTACCGGTCTTATGGGTGAAATGAATGCACTCTATCAGGATCTTCAGGCCGCCAATGTAACGGTGCGCTACGGCTGCTCTTCCACTGGATTTTCTGGGAATCCACGGCCCGTCAGGGAGGTTACTGTTGCCATTGTGGGACAGGAATATGAATTGGTTTTGCCGGGGATTATTGGGATGGATTCTAGCCTGACACTACCAAGTTTTACCAGCACACGAGTCAGTGAAGACTTGAATACACCCTGAAATAATTCAGAGGGAACAAGGATGAGTACAGGTTTGGTCATCGGATTGATATACCGCAATGAGACGACAAAAGCCCAGTTTGGAAAGATAGTGACAGGGCTTAAAGCCGGTTTTGTCGCATTGCCATTCACTCTCAACGGTAGCTTGGTGAGCAAGGTGCGAGAGGCGGGCTGTCATGCTCTCATTGTCGAGGGTAATGACGAAAACGAGCAGGACTCGTCACTTGTTGAAGCTCTGATCACTGAGTTGAATGATATTCCTGTGTATGCGGCATTCCGAGAGCCAGGGGTAGATATCATTCGTCGCCTTATGCGGGTTGGCGCCAGGGATGTGATTCCTGTTCCTCCTGCCGAAGATGATCTAAAGAGAGAGTTATCCAGGCTGCAAGCTGGTATTAGCCAGAATGGCGATAGCAGAAAAGGCAAGATTATTTCCATCATCAACAGCAAGTCAGGCAGTGGTGCTACCACTATCGCTGTCAATATGGCCTGTGACATCGCCGCCATGGATGAGGAACTGAAAGTGGCATTGATCGATCTGGATGTTCAGTTCGGTTGTGTCTCTTTATACCTGGATGTGAAATGGCAGGCTAATGTCATGGATGCGCTCGGTCAGGCATCCAGGCTCGACAAGACCATGTTGAGCGCCATGATGAGCCACCATGATTCAGGCCTCTATGCCTTGCCTGCGCCAACAAAAATTACCCGCCTCGACAGAATAAGTACTGCTGATGTCAAAAAGTTCCTGGAAGTCATCCGTCAAACCTTCGATGTGGTGATTCTGGATCTTCCAAAAGCCATTAACGACTGGAATGAAGAGATACTAAAAGCCAGCGACGATATCTATGTGGTGATACAGCGCAGCCTGGCGATATTGCGCGATGCCCGTCTTCTGCTGTCCTATTTTCATAGTGTGGGCATTGAGGATGACAAGGTGACCATTGTGGACAACCGTTACCGATCCAAACATTCCGCGGTTACCGACAAGCAGATTTTTGACACTCTGAAGATTGAAAGAATGATCCGTGTTGCCAATGACTACGATGCGGTCATGGGTTCTCAGGACCACGGCATGCCGTTGAGTAAGCACGCTAAACATAGCCGTATCAGTAAAGACATGCACCAGATTTCTGAAAAGATACTGGAAGAGCTTACCGGTGAAAAAAGAGAGCAAGCTGGCCTGTTGGGGCGGCTTATCCGGCGGCATTGAGAAAGGAGTTCATCATGTTTGCCAGTGAAAGAGGGATCGATGAAATGGACTTCAGTGCAGTGCAGAAAAAAGTGCACTCACTGTTGATGGAGCGCCTGGATCTTCGTCAGATGGAAAGGATGGAAGATAAGCTGGTGAGGCAGCAGATACGCCAGTCCTTGCGTGACCTGATTGACGATAATGGTTTTGTGCTTAATGAGCATGAACAGAGCGTATTGATAGAAAATGTGGAAAACGAAGTGCTGGGAATGGGGCCGCTGGAGCCGCTTCTTCGTGATCCGTCCATTTCTGACATCCTGATTAATACCGCAGATACCTGCTATATCGAACGTCACGGGGTGTTGGAGAAGGTCAATATCCGTTTTCAGAATAATGACCACTTGATGCGCATCATCCAGAAGATTGCCGGTGCGGTCGGGCGTCGGGTGGATGAATCCAGCCCCATGGTGGATGCTCGCCTTATGGATGGTTCGCGAGTCAATGCCATTATCCCCCCGCTGGCTGTGGATGGCCCTCTGCTGTCTATTCGTAAATTTGCGGTGGATCCTCTAACGGTCACCGATTTGATGAATTTCCGCTCCATTACCCAGCCTATCGCCGATTTCCTGAAAGCGGCAGTGAAGGCAAGAACCAATATCCTGATTTCCGGTGGTACCGGCTCCGGGAAAACCACGCTGCTCAATGTGGTATCCGGGTTTATTCCTGCCAATGAACGGATTCTCACCATTGAGGATTCTGCTGAACTGCAGCTTCAGCAACCTCATGTGGGCAGGC
Organism: Alcanivorax sp.; assembly: GCF_019431375.1. NCBI lineage: Bacteria > Pseudomonadati > Pseudomonadota > Gammaproteobacteria > Oceanospirillales > Alcanivoracaceae > Alcanivorax > Alcanivorax sp. The sequence continues at coordinate 1,768,465 of NZ_CP080267.1, read as the reverse complement.
TGGAAACCCGCCCTCCCAATATCGAGGGGAAAGGGGCAGTGGTTGCCCGCGACCTGGTAAGAAATGCGTTGAGAATGCGCCCGGATCGTATTGTGGTAGGTGAAGTCCGCGGTGAGGAAGCGTTGGATATGTTGCAGGCCATGAACACGGGCCATGACGGTTCGCTGTCCACCATCCACGCCAATTCTGCCCGTGATGGTATCTCCCGGTTGGAGCACATGATCGGGATGGCTGGGGTTTCCATATCACCCAATGTCATCCGCCAGCAGATTGCTGCTGCACTGGATCTAATTGTACAGACCGAGCGGCTTTCGGATGGTCGCCGAGCGGTGATCAGTGTCCAGGAGATTACCGGCATGGAGCAAAACGTGGTGAACATGCAGGAAATCTTCCAATTCAAGCGATTGGGTGTGGACGAAAACGGAAAGGTTCTGGGCGAGTTCCGGGCCAGCGGTATCCGGCCGATGATGATGCAGCGGATCAAGGAGCGCGGTATTCCGCTGGATGAGGGCATCTTCGATCCTGAGCGTGTCTACGAGTAGGGGGCGGCCATGATTATCAATGAAATCACCATCATCATATCGGTTATTGCTTTTCTGGCCGTGGTGGGGCTGATTGAAGGCTTCTACCTGCTTTATCGTTCCATGAATGTGGAACGCACCCAGGCGGTGAGCAAGCGGCTTCGTAATCTTTCGGCTTCCGGGCTCAGTAATGAAGAAGCGCTGTCCCTGTTACGGCGAAGAACTTTCAGTGAAGTGCCTGCGCTCAACAGGATTCTGGCCATGTTTCCCCGTTCTCATTCCCTCGACAGAATGCTGGTGCAATCCGGTGTAGAGCTTACCGTATCACGGTATCTGCTGATCCAGTTTTCGCTGTTTGTGCTGAGTTTCCTGATCCTGTGGCTATTACTCAAGGTGTTCTGGTTTCTGGCGCTGCCGATTGCCACGCTGTTGGGGTTCTATGTGCCCTATGCCTATGTGAAGGCAAAGAAGCGGGAGCGTGCAAAGCAAATTTCGGACCAGTTGCCGGATGCCATGGATTTTCTTGCCCGTAGTATGCGAGCGGGCAACCCGTTTTCAGCGGCTATCAGACAGGCGAGCATGGAAATGGCCGAGCCGATTGCATCGGAATTCGCCACTACCTTTGATGAATTGAACTTTGGTATGGATCTGGAAGATGCCTTGCGTCATCTTGCCCAGCGTAGCAGTAGTGAGGAAATGCGTTATTTCATTACCGCGGTGCTGATACAGAAAACCACTGGCGGCAATCTGGCGGAAGTGCTGAATCGCTTGTCTGCGGTAATGCGCTCCCGGGCACGAACTTTTCGGGAAATTCGTGTGTTGGCAGCAGAAATGAAGTTTTCAGCCAACATCCTTATTGCTTTGCCGTTTGTGGTGGCCGGAGCCCTGCTGCTGTTGAATCCCGCGTATCTCTACACCTTGGTGGAAACCACCATGGGCTACATGGTGATCGGTGCTCAACTGGCCCTCATGGTAATGGGGTATATCGTCATTCACCGAATGATTAACTTCAGGGTTTAATCAAGGGGGGGCGTCATGTTGGAAGGAATTAGCCTGTCAGTCCTGATAATGGGGACATTGTTTCTGTTGACGGTGATCATTGTCGCGTCAGTGGGCAACTGGCTGTTCAGTGGCAATGCCACCTTTGACCGGCGTCTACGTGAAATTCAGGGGCTTGCTCCTGGCGATAAAAGGAAAGATCAGCCCACGGAAGAAGGTGCCTTCACGGTTAAATGGTTACAGCCAATGGCCCGCCTGGTAGTACCGGATGACAAGTGGAAGCAGTCCCGGATCCGTGCTCGTCTGGTGCGCGCCGGCTACCGTAGCCCTCAGGCGATGAGCATCTACTATACGGCCAAATTTTTTCTGGCTGTGCTGTTGCCGGTTCTCAGCATCTCCCCCTTGTTGATGTATCCCACCCTGGTGACCCAGCGGCATTGGGCTGTGGTGGCGCTGGTGGTGTCCGCCTTGATCGGTTTTTTCATTCCCAATCTGGTGCTGCGCCACAAGGAAGAAGCAAGACGCCAGCATCTGGCAGAGGTCTTCCCGGATGTGCTTGATCTTTTGGTGGTCTGTGTGGAAGCCGGTCTCAGCCTGGATGCCGCCATCAAGCGGGTAGGTGATGAATTCCATTTTGCCTCCCGGGACATGAGTGACGAACTGCTGCTGGTGACACTGGAAATCCGTGCTGGCAAGCCACGCAATGAAGCCCTCAAGTCCCTGGCCGAGCGTACTGATCTTGAGGAGATGCAGGCGCTGGTATCCATTCTGATTCAGGCTGAACATTTTGGTACCAGCATTGCGGATGCGTTGCGGGAACATGCGGATGAAATGCGGGATATCCGTATTCAGACCGCCCGTGAAAAAGCTGCCAAGTTGCCGGTAAAAATGGCAATACCGATTTTGCTATTCATCTTTCCCGCCCTGTTCCTGGTGATTCTTGGCCCGGCGGCTATCCACATCTACACCGGTTTTATTGACCGCATGTGACGGGGGCTGACCATGAAAGTATTAATGATGATTCTGTTGGCAGGCTGGCTGAGTGCCTGCGCTACCTCATCCAGTCTGGATGACCAGGCTGATGAGATTCTCAGCCCGGATGAACAGTTCGAGCAGGGAGAGTCCGCCCGGGCCAAAGGGGATTTCTCCGAAGCACTGGCCAATTATTTGCCACTGACAGAACGAGAGGATGACTGGGCAATACGTGGCAAGCTTGCCATTGCCCGGTTGAGCCTGGACAGCGGCCGAAGTGAGCCGGCGCTCAAGGCCTATGAGCTGATCCTCAAGGAGGCGCCGACCCTGGTAGAAGCCCAGGAGGGAAGAGGGCTTGCGTTGTTGGCGCGGGGAGACTGGGAGAATGCTCGTCGTCAGTTGCAAATTGCCTATCGCAATGATCCGCTACGCTGGCGCACCCTTAATGGGCTGGGTATAGCCGATGACATGATCGGTTCCTACCAGTCCGCCGCTCGCTGGTATGGATTGGCGCTTGAGGCTGGCGGTGACCGGCCCATGGTGATTAACAATGCCGGCTATTCCCTGATCATGGCGGGCCAGTACCGCGAAGCGGAACAGTTGCTGCAGCGGGCCGTAGCACGTTACCCCCGAGAACAACGCATGAGCCATAATCTGGCCATTGCCCAGGCCCGGCAAGGGCATTATGAGCGAGCAGTGGCAACCTGGCAGCGCTCTCAGGATCGGGCGGTAGCGCTCAGCAATGCCGGCTATGTGGCGTTGCTGAATGATGATCGGGAGCGGGCCCGTACTCTGTTTGAACAGGCCAATGATGCCTCCACCAGCCATCGCCCCATAATTGCGGCCAACCTGGCCAGTGTTGCTGAAGAGCGGTAGTCAACGGTTCTTTCCTGCGGGGCGCCATATTGCGCGCCGCAGGCCCCTTCTGGCCCCTGGTCGGGCAATATTCGTTAAAGCCGCCGGATGTGTCTGAAAACCAATGCCCGCTACCGCGGCAAGGCAATCCAGCTGAGTACGCCCTGTTGGCGTTCTCGCCAGCGAAAGGGTACCTCGGTGCCGTGCTTCCATTGCTCTGTCAGCGTTGTCAGCAAGGTGAGTGAGCGCTGGTTGCGGCGGGCAGCATCATGAAAGTAAAAGCGCTTGCCGGTCAGGGGATAGAGTGCCTTGAACAGGCTTTCCTTTGCGGAGAAGATCAGGGTGATCCTGTTGGCCCGTTGTATCGGGGTGAGGCCTTTCAGGTTTTCCCTTTCCTCGCTGGTCAGCAATTCACGACACAGCCGATCCGCCCGTTCTGCGGTTAGCCATTGCTCCGTATCCAGGCCCACCGCCAGCCAGTGCCGGGCATCCGCCACCATCACCTCAGCGGTGCCCTTGCTGTGAGTAATGCTGCCCACGGTGCCAGGGGGCCAAATGGGGGCTCTGTCGGCACCCATGCCCGGTATCCCGTCGACGCCCAGCATGCGCAGCGCTTCTCTGGCACACCAGCGGCCGGCCAGGTATTCGGTTTTGCGTTTATCGACCGATGACGTTAATGAGGCGGGCAAAGGAATATCGGCCAGCAGAAAACTGTCATCGAGCAGCTTTTCGATCTGATAGTGACAGCCAACACGGACCAGACCATCGGCAATTTCCTCGCGATGGATATTGGATAGGCATTGTGGGCGTTGATATTCCGGCATGGTTTATGGGCTGTCGATGGCTTTGCTGCACTATACCAAACTCGCGGCATAAAGAGGGGGCGGGTTCGCGGTGCGTTGGGCGGTCAGTACCGGTAGACTCGGTGCGGTATCTGCACGCAGATGTATAGATTATTCAAAGGAGAGACTCATGGCCGGAACCAGCTTGCTGGCATTGCTCGATGATATTGCCACCATTCTCGATGATGTATCGGTAATGACCAAGGTGGCAGCAAAGAAAACCGCCGGTGTGCTGGGGGATGATCTGGCGCTGAATGCGCAACAGGTGTCCGGTGTGAAGGCAGACCGCGAGCTTCCTGTGGTCTGGGCGGTAGCCAAGGGGTCTTTCGTCAACAAACTGATTCTGGTGCCGGCCGCGTTGCTGATCAGTGTGTTTCTGCCCTGGCTGATTACGCCGCTGCTGATGGTGGGGGGCGCTTACCTCTGTTATGAAGGCTGTGAAAAACTGCTTCACAAGTTCCTGCATGGCGATGAGAAAGAGGTAGAGCACCAGCAGCGCCTGCAGGCGGTCAGCGATGAAAATGTGGATCTGGTGGCCTTCGAAAAAACCAAGATCAAGGGGGCGATCCGTACGGACTTTATTCTCTCGGCAGAAATCATCGTGATTTCCCTGGGCGCGGTGCAAAGCGCCACTTTTGGGGTCCAGGTGGCTGCTATCTGCGCCATTGCCGTGTTGATGACAGTGGGCGTGTACTCGTTGGTAGCGGGTATTGTGAAGCTGGACGATGCGGGTCAGCACCTGATGCAGACGCCTGCGGACAGCACCGCTGCAGGGGCCCGTATTGCCTTCGGGCAAGTTATTCTGACGGTGGCGCCGTGGTTGATGAAGACCCTATCCGTGGTCGGCACCGCCGCCATGTTCCTGGTGGGTGGTGGGATTCTGGTTCACGGTATCCCCGGTTCCCATGACTGGATTCATCATCTGCAGGAAATGGTGGCAGCGGTCTCGTGGCTGGTGCCGTTGCTGATCAATCTGGTGGGCGGGATTATTGCCGGGGCGCTGGTGTTGTTGGTGGTCACCGGTGTGTCGAAATTCCGGGGCGGAGAAGCCTCCGCCCACTGAATCCAACGGATGTGATCTGCTGTCACTGCCTGTGCTTATACGCAGGCGGTGACGCCATCCGGACATCACTGCTACAGCAGGCGCTCATTGGCTTTGGCCAGTTTCAGGGCCTTGATTTTCTGGCCTTGCTCAAGAGCCTCTTCCCGCTTCCTCAGCACCTCGGTTTTGCCTTGGCATTTCAGCTCATGCTTGATGGCACCCCAGGATGTCAGCGATTTTTTGCCGTCCCCGGTGCCTCCGAGTGCTCCTTGAGCGAAAACCTTTCTGCATGGAAAAGCGGATCCATGGGGAGCGCGAGGCTGCCATAAAGCGGCCGCCGTTAAGCATGGTCAGGTAGATGTGGGGAATAACAAGGAAATTGGTGGGCCCACCAGGACTTGAACCTGGGACCAATCGATTATGAGTCGACTGCTCTAACCAGCTGAGCTATAGGCCCGGAAAAACGGAAGGACAATAAAATGCCGGCCGCCGATTATTCGGGGGCCGGCAATTTTTTTCAAGTGTTACAGGTCGCCGTCCAGGAAGCTGCGCAGGTGTTCGCTGCGACTGGGGTGGCGCAGCTTGCGCAGCGCCTTGGCTTCTATCTGACGGATACGCTCACGGGTCACGTCGAACTGCTTGCCCACTTCCTCGAGGGTGTGGTCAGTGTTCATGTCGATACCGAAGCGCATGCGCAGTACCTTGGCTTCCCGGGCGGTCAGGTTAGCCAGTACTTCACGGGTGGCTTCTTCCAGGCCCAGAGAGGTGGCGGAATCCACCGGGGACTCCATGTTGCCGTCCTCGATAAAGTCGCCCAGGCTGGAATCTTCATCGTCACCGATGGGGGTTTCCATGGAGATCGGCTCTTTGGCGATCTTCAGTACCTTGCGGACCTTGTCTTCCGGCATTTCCAGGCGCACGCCCAGTTCTTCCGGGGTCGGTTCACGGCCCATTTCCTGCAGCATTTGGCGCTGTACCCGGTTGATCTTGTTGATCGTCTCTATCATGTGCACCGGAATCCGGATGGTGCGTGCCTGGTCGGCGATAGAGCGGGTAATGGCCTGACGAATCCACCAGGTGGCGTAGGTAGAGAACTTGTAACCGCGACGGTACTCGAACTTGTCCACGGCTTTCATCAGACCGATGTTGCCTTCCTGGATCAGATCGAGGAACTGCAGGCCGCGGTTGGTGTATTTCTTGGCGATGGAAATTACCAGACGCAGGTTGGCTTCCACCATTTCCTTCTTGGCGCGGCGAGCCTTGGCTTCGCCGATGGAAATGCGACGGTTGATTTCCTTGATGTCAGCCACCGGCAGACCAATGATTTCCTCGACGGTGGTGATCTTGCGCTGAGCGCGCTGAATGTCTTCCTTTACTTCGCTCAGCTTGTCGGCAATGGTCTTGCCTTTCTTGGTTTTCAGCTGCTGATCGACCCAGTCCATGTTGGTTTCGTTGCCGGGGAACAGCTTGATGAAATCCTTGCGGTCCATGCCGCCACGGCGAATGGCGGAAGACATGATCTGACGCTCGAACTTACGAACCAGGTCCAGATTGTTGCGGGCGCCGACCAGCATTTCGTCATAGATGCGCGGCACCAGCTTGAACAGAGTGAAGTGCTCGGCCAGGGCTTCCATGGCTTTGGCGGTGCTGGCATGGTCACGACCGTTGCGCTTGAGGGCGCGCTCGGCTTTCTCGTGCAGTTTCTTCAGCTCGGCAAAACGCTCTGCCGCCAGTACCGGATCCAGACCGCCTTCATCTTCATCATCATCGTCGTCGCTGTCTTTTTTGTCAGCGTCGTCGTCATCGTCGTTTTCTTTCGCTTTTTCTTTCGCTTCAGCGGCTTTCTTGGCCTTTTCTGCGAAAGTCGGTTCCTTGTTGGCATTGGTGGCGGCGGCGCCGTCATCATTGGGGTCCAGGTAACCGGCGATGATATCGGTGAGCTTGCGCTCTTCGTTTTCCACGCGGGCGTATTCGTCGATCAGCATGTCAACGGCGCCGGGCCAGAAGGCCAGGGCGTGCAGGACTTCCCGGGTGCCTTCCTCGATGCGCTTGGCGATCTCGATTTCGCCTTCACGGGTCAGCAGTTCCACCGTGCCCATTTCGCGCATGTACATGCGCACCGGGTCGGTGGTGCGGCCGGGCTCGCTCTCTACGGAGGCGAGAACAGCGGCAGCTTCTTCGGCGGCAACTTCGTCGGTGCTGTCGGCACTTTCCTCGATCATCAGCTGATCGGCATCGGCGGCTTTTTCCACCACGGTGATGCCCATGTCGTTGATCATCTGAATGATGTCTTCCACCTGGTCGGTGTCGGTAATGGACTCCGGCAAGTGGTCATTCACTTCGGCGTAGGTCAGGTAACCCTGTTCCTTGCCGAGCGCGATCAACTGCTTCAGCTGGGATTGTTGCTGCTGCTTTTGAGTCGTCATGCAATAAAGCCCGTAACGTCGTGCTAGCTTGCCGTGGCTGACTAGCGGATTGTGGCGTGGGAAAACGGCGTATTATACCGGTATATGGGGATTTCGGCCAGTAATTGCAAGACTACGGGCCTATGGGTGGCGAATTGTTTTCCGTATTACTTCTCTATAAAAATCATTGGGTTACAGGTTTTTTCTAGTTGAAGGGCTGGCGGGCATGCTGGCGGGCTTCGGCGAGTGCCCGGTGGAGTTCCTGCCAATGGGCGGTATCCGGGATGCCGGCCTGCTCCATTTCGTGGAGGGCGGCCTCCAGGCGAGAGACTTCCAATTGGGAGAGGGCATCTTGCCAAAGACGGGTGGCCATTTCTTTCTGCATGGGCGGCTTGAGGCTGGCCTTTAGCAGACGGGACAGGGTTTCTCCCTGTTCCAGTGCCATCAGCGCGCCGAGCAGGGCGGCGGGGCTGTGGTTCTGGCGGCACAGGCCTGCCACCTGTATCAGCAGATCAATGTGGGGCATGGGCAATAGCTCCACGCCATCGGGCAGTGGCTGTTCGCTCACCAGATCCGGGTAATCCAGCAGCACCAGTACCAGTCTTTCCGCCAGGGTCATCGGGCCCTTGCGGCTGCCGTCCTGGTGGCGGGTTGGGCGGTTGTTGGCGCGTGACGGGTAGCTGTTACTGTCCGCCGGGTAGAAATCGTCCGGTGGCGGCATGGAGTCGCCATAATCCATGGGCATGAAGTCATCATGGGATTCCGGTTCAGGCTCGGGCCGGGGGCGCGGGGCTGGGGCGGTCTCCGGTTTGGGGGCCGGCTTCAGTTGTGTCAGCGATTCCTTGTCCAGTCGGGTCAGCTGCGACAGTTCCTGGGTGAGCAGTGCCCGATAGACCGGCCCGGCGGGTTTGTCCAGATAGGGCAGGGCGAGCCGGGCCAGCCGGGCGCGGCCGTCCACGGTGGTCAGGTCCAGCCCTTCGGACAGGTGCCGGAACAGGTAGGTGGAGAGGGCGTCGGCCTTGTCAGTGAGCGCTCGCAACGCTTCCGGGCCTTGCTGGCGGACCAGGGTGTCCGGGTCTTCGCCGTCGGGCAGGAACAGGAAGCGTACCTGCTTGCCGTCGTCCAGCGCTGGCAGCAGGGATTCCAGGGCTCGCCAGGCGGCGCGCACCCCGGCCTTGTCACCGTCGAAACAGAGCACCACTTCGTTGACCTGGCGAAACAGCTTGCGGGCGTGATCTTCCGTGGTGGCGGTGCCCAGGGTGGCAACCACATTGGGCACCCCGTGCTGGGCCAGGGCGATTACGTCCATGTAGCCTTCCACCACGTAGAGTCGGTCGCTGCGATCGCGGCTCTGGCGCCATTCCCACAGGCCATAGAGCTCCTGGCCCTTGTGGAAGACCGGGGTTTCCGGGCTGTTCAGGTATTTGGGTTTTCCGTCGCCGAGCACGCGGCCACCAAAGCCGATAGTGCGGCCGCGGGTGTCGCGGATCGGGAATATGATGCGATCGCGAAATTTGTCATAGGTGCGTCCGGTATCGTCCCGGCGTACCAGCAGGCCTGCGGTAAGGGCCTGCTCAAGACCCGCTTCAGTCAGCGACAGTCCGCCGATCAGGTTATCGTAACCGGGCGGGGCAAAGCCGATGCCGAAGCGCTTGGCGATTTCCCCGCTGAGTCCCCGACCTTTCAGATAGGTGACCGCTTTCTGCCGCTCCGGCGCCTGGCGCAATTGCTGACAGTAGAATTTCTCTGCCCGGCTGAGCAGGTCGTACAGCGACTGCAGGCGGTCTTTCTTCTGTCGGTCGGCGGGGGTCTCCGGACGGCTTTCCGGCACTTCCATGCCGGCACGACCGGCAAGCTGCTTCACCGCTTCCGGGAAGCTCTGATGTTCGTATTCCATCAGAAAGCCCACAGCATTGCCGGAGGCGCCGCAGCCGAAGCAGTAGTAGAACTGCTTATCCGGGGCCACGGTGAACGACGGGGTCTTTTCCTGGTGGAAGGGGCAGCAGGCGCTGTAGTTGCGGCCGGTCTTTTTCAGGGGCACGCGGGAATCAATCAGCTCCACCAGGTCGGTGCGAGCCAACAGATCCTGTATGAAATTTTCCGGAATGCGTGCCATGGGTCTGATTTTGCCAGAATGGGGAATTATTCAAACAGAAACCGCGGAGTGGCGGTAGCCGCGTGTTGGAGTCGGGGCTGGTGGAAAGCCGGACAGAAGACGAAAAATCAGGCGCAGCGTCAGTGGCTGGGCCTTTGATTCGGGGTGTTCTGTATTATCGGTGGTAAAAATCAGTTCAGCTTGGCGCGAACCTTGCCACTGGCGGCGCCCATGTCGGCACGGCCCTGTAATTGTGGCTTGAGGATGCCCATTACCTTGCCCATGTCCTGCATGCCTGTGGCACCGGTTTGGGAGATGGCATCGTCAATCAGAGCGTCGATTTCGTCGTCGCTCAGCTGGGCGGGGAGAAACTCCTGGAGTACCAGGATTTCCGCTTCTTCGGTTTCCGCCAGTTCCGGGCGGCCCGCGTCGCGGTATTGGGTAGCAGAATCCTTGCGCTGCTTGATCAGCTTGTCGAGCAACGCCAGTACACGGGCATCATCGGGCTCGATGCGCTCGTCCACTTCGATTTGCTTGATCGCTGACAGCGCCATACGAAAAACGCCAAGACGTGCCTTTTCTTTGGCACGCATGGCGTCCTTCATGGCTGCAGTGAGCTGCTCTTTGAGCGCACTCATCAGACGTCTATACCTTAGTAGAGACGTTTGCGTGCGAGTTGCTCACGCTGCAGTTTCTTAAGGTGACGCTTGACGGCTGCGGCACGCTTACGCTTACGCTCTTGAGTGGGCTTCTCGTACTGTTCGCGACGACGCACTTCAGAGAGAATGCCCGCTTTCTCACAGCCACGCTTGAAACGGCGCAGGGCCACATCAAACGGTTCGCCTTCTTTCACCTTCACCTGAGGCATGAAGAATCACCTTCCTAAAAGTCTTTGGGTTATATGGATTCGCCGCGGGCTCAGGTGGTCCCGGGTGCGGCGAGGGCGGGGATTCTACCTGAGTCAGGAAGAAATGCAAATCCGGGCGTCTGGCGCTATCATGGCGCCCGTATTTCAAGGGGTGAGCATCATGCGTGTATTGGGTATCGAATCAAGCTGTGACGAGACCGGGGTGGCTATTTATGACACCGATGCCGGTCTGCTGGGGCAGGCCCTGTACAGCCAGGTAGAGATGCACGCCCGCTTTGGTGGCGTGGTGCCGGAGTTGGCCAGCCGTGACCATGTGCAGCGGGTGCTGCCACTGGTAAAACAGGTGATGGCGGAAGCAGGCACCACCCCGGATCAGCTCGATGGCATCGCCTATACCGCCGGGCCCGGCCTTGCCGGGGCCTTGCTGGTGGGGGCCGGCGTGGCCCGGTCACTGGCCTTTGGCTGGGGCATTCCCGCCGTGGAGGTGCACCACATGGAAGGCCACCTGCTGGCGCCGCTGCTGGAACCGGATGCGCCAGCCTTTCCCTTTGTGGCGCTGCTGGTCAGTGGCGGCCACACCCTGTTACTGGAAGCCCGCTCCCTGGGTGACTACGCCATTCTCGGCGAATCCGTGGATGATGCTGCTGGTGAAGCCTTCGACAAGGCGGCCAAGATGATGGGGCTGGGCTATCCCGGCGGCCCGCGTATCGCCGCGCTGGCGGAAAAAGGAACGCCGGGCCGGTTCCGCTTCCCCCGGCCCATGACCGATCGCCCAGGTCTGGATATGAGCTTTTCCGGCCTGAAGACCTTCACCCTCAACACCATCAACGATCTGGGTGGCAAGGAGGCTCTCAGCGAGCAGGACCAGGCAGATATCGCCCTGGCGTTCGAAGAGGCAGCGGTGGATACCCTGGTGATCAAGTGTCGCCGGGCGGTGGAGCAGACCGGCGACAAGCGGCTGGTGATGGCTGGCGGGGTCAGCGCCAATCGTGCCTTGCGTGCCAAGCTGGCAGAGCAGATGAAAAAGCGGGGTGTGCAGGTGTTCTACCCCGCCCCCCAGTACTGCACCGACAACGGCGCCATGATCGCCTTTGCCGGTGCCCTGCGCCTGCAGGCGGGGGAAAGTGCGGCGTTACCCATCAAGGTGCGACCGCGCTGGCCGTTGACGGAATTGGAGAAGCTGCAAGTTGAAAGTTGAAAGTTGCAAGGCGCGAGCCAATTTTGGTGCTATTCGGCAACTCCTGAGCCGCGCCGCCTGGCCTTTAAAGAAACGAGCACAAAGATACGAAGGGATCATTTTTCTTCCCCAGAGGCGCGGCGACACCGGTTAACGGTTGGCTGCTGCCTCGATCCGCGCCTTGTAACTTTCAACTTGAAACTTGTTACTCAGTCCTTCTTCCTGAACCCCAACTCTTCCCCGCGCAGCAATTTTTGCAGGTTGCTGCGGTGGCGCAGGATCATTACCAGGGACAGGGCCAGCATGGGCCAGAAGGCCTGGGGCAGCCAGGCGAAGATGCAGGCGGGGGCGACCACGAAGGCGCTTAACGAGGCCAGGGAAGAAATGCGGGTGAGGGCGAAGACCAGCAGCCAGACGGCCCCCGCCACCAGGCCGCTGGGCCAGTGCAAGGCAAACAACAAGCCGAAGGCCGTGGCCACACCCTTGCCGCCCTGGAAGTGGAAGAACACCGGAAACAGATGGCCGAGAAAGGCAAAGGTGCCTACTAGCGCGGCCACGAAGGGGCCCATGTCCAGATAGCGGGCCAGCACCACCGGGATCACCCCTTTCAGCACGTCGCCCAGCAATGTCAGCGCCGCGGCCGGTTTGCCGCCGATACGCAGCACATTGGTGGCGCCGGGGTTGTTGGAGCCCTCGGTGCGCGGGTCTGGATAGCCGAACAGTCGGCACACCAGAATGGCACTGGAAATGGAGCCCATCAGATAGCCGGCCACGCACAATGGCAGCAGCCAAAACCACACATCCTGTAATGTCCCTGCTTGCACCGGCTATAATCTCCCTTCACATCGCCGGGGTGGCGACTTCTGCATGCTTGGCAGGCATTTATTGTACACATGGCGACACGCCGGCCTGCGTTGCAAGCGTAACATCTGATTACCCAAAGTGGGATTCATGCAGATGGAAAGTCGCTTTCCCGTGAAACCTGCGCCAAGAGGGCCAGTATGGACATTGTTTATATCAATGATTTGAAAGTGGATACCGTTATCGGGATTTTCGACTGGGAGCGGCGTATTCGCCAGACTGTCAGCCTGGATCTGGAAATGGCGGCGGATATCCGCAAGGGTGCGGCGTCGGATCACATCGACGACGCACTGGACTACAAGGCTATTGGTAAACGTGTGATTGCGTTTATCGAAGGGAGTGAATTCCAGCTGGTGGAAACCCTGGCGGAAAATGTGGCCCAGCTGGTAATTGGCGAATTCAATGTGCCCTGGCTGAAGCTGCGGCTGAGCAAACCGGGCGCCCTGCGCGGATCCCGCGATGTGGGCGTGATCATCGAACGGGGTGAGAAACCCAATGGGTAATACGGAACAAACCGCCCGGGTGTACCTGAGCCTGGGCTCCAATATCGACCGGGAACACAATATTCGTTCCGGCCTTCAGGCACTGGCCGCCGCCTTTGGTAAGTTGGCGGTAAGCCCGGTGTACGAAAGTGAGGCGGTGGGTTTTTCCGGTGACGCTTTCTACAACCTGGTGGTGGGAATCGACACAACCCTGTCTGTGGGTGAGCTTGCTGCAGCTCTGCGCGATATCGAGAAAGACCATGGCCGGGTGCGCGGGGAAAAGAAATTCTCCAGTCGGACCCTGGATATCGACATCCTCACCTATAACGATCTCACCGGAGAGATCGACGGTGTGCAATTACCCCGTGATGAAATTCTCAAGCATGCCTTTGTTCTCAGGCCCCTGGTGGACCTGGCCCCCGATGCGATTCACCCGGAAATCGGCAAGCCCTACCGGCAGTTGCTGGAAGAAGCAGATTTTGCCGGGCAGGCATTGTGGGTGGTGGCGTTCGAGGCATAGCTCCTACAGCGGCTTTGTAGCCGGTTTTATAGGGCGCCGAACCTGTGTTCGCGGGCGGGGCGGGGATTGTTTTATTGAATCTTTCCGCGTTGCAGCTTGTGGCTTGAAGCTTGCCGCTGTTTTCAATACCAATGCGGCGCCATGTCGCTCTGCGCCCAGCGGAAAAAATCATATTCCAGTCGTGTCAGCCCGCCCGGGTAGATCTCACCGATTCTTTTCAGCGTGGGCCGGCTGTCGGTTTTTTCCAGTTCCTGAAGCAGCGTGCGCAGGGTGCTGCGGCCCACGGGTTTGGACATCAGAAAAGCAGTGGTGGCCCAGGCGACGGTGTAGGGAATGGCGTCCAGTTCGTGGGCCATGCGTCGCCACTGGGTGTCATCCAGGGACAGGTACTGTCGCAGGGTAATCAGCCTGCCCTCGTCCATCCATTGACGGATGCGTGTCTGGGCATCCGGCAGGGCGCTGACTTTCAGGCGACCATCAGGTTGCACTTTGAGAGTCTGGAAATACTGGGCCAGGCCTTCATGCAGCCAGACCGGGGACGCCGGGGATAACTGGTAGAGGAGCACGTGGCTGCTTTCGTGGAGAACCGTCTGGGCCACGTCCTGATCGTTTCCCCAGCGCCAGACGGCGACTTCATTGCTGGAAGGGATAAAAACGCCGGCATAATTGGCGTTGCTGGAGCCGATACGATCGACCATCCATTGACGGAAATCCGCCTGCTGCTCGAACAGATACAGGTTCACTTGAGCGGTGCCATGCAGGTCCAGCCCAAAGTCATTGCGGTAACGTCGGTAGATGTTGCGGATCGCCCCGAGGGTGCGGTCATGGAGCCCGTCGGGCAGGGTGAAGTCCTGGCGCAGCACGGTAATTTCCAGTTCCTGCATGACAGGAGAGGTTTTTGGGGTGACCTTTTCGCTATCCACCTGTTCCGGTGGACGATCCCCAAAGTGCAGCTTGCCGTTCTTGTCACGCCACTGAAAAATATCCCCGTGGGCCGCCAGAGATGACGTCAGCGCGGTGAGCCAGAGGGCGGCCCGGATCAGGGCGAACAGTTTTTTTGCATCCATTGGCGAACTTCGTCCTGGTCGGCTCTTACCCTGTCCATGGTGGGGTGAGTGATATTGCCTTCATCATCGCGATAGACAAAACGGCCCTGCAGTCGTTTCAGTCTTGCCCTGGCATCCCGGCATTTTCTGGCCTGGGTATCCTGTTCTTTTTTCACCCTGGCCGCCTGCTCTTGCCGCCGGGTTTCTTCACTCTCGCGTAGTCGCAGGGCGCGCTGGTTGATTTCCCGGACACGCTCGCCCTGGCCAAGCTTGGGCGGCGCCTTGAGATCAATTTTTTCGTGCTGATCCTGTGGCGGCTGATCACCAAAATGCCAGTTGCCCCTGGCATCCTGCCAGCGATACACCTCGGCACTGGCAAGCATCGGTAGCAATGCCAGTAGTGCAATGATTCCCTTCATGGTTACCCCAAAATATCCTCTGCTCAACTGCCCTGTAAGGTGAGTGATCGTCCCCCGTCCACCGCCAGTATCTGGCCGGTGATGAAGGGAGCTTGTGTCCCCAGCCACCATACGGTGCCGGCAATGTCTTGTGGTGTGCCACAGCGTTTCAGAGCGGTGGCATCCTGGATTTCCTGCTGGTTCATCTGCCCGGCCTCGGGCCACAGGATAGGACCCGGCGAGACGCCATTGACGCGAATGTCCGGGCCCAGCTCCCGGGCCAGGCTGCGGGTCATCATTGCCAGCCCGGCCTTGGCCATGCAATACAGGGTATGGTTTTGCAGGGGTTTTTCCGCGTAGACATCCACAATATTGATAATGCTGCCCTGTTGCTGGCGCAGGGCGTCGGCCAGTTTCTGGCTGAGGATAAAGGGGGCGCGCAGGTTGCTGTGAAGCAGCCTGTCCCAGTCGGCATCATCGGCCTGATCAACGGGGGTCGGGTAAAAGCTGGAGGCGTTGTTCACCAGCAGGTCCATGCGACCGAAGCTGGCCAGGGCATCTGCGGCCAGCTGGCGTACCTGATCGGGTTGATCCAGGTCTGCCTGTAGCAGGACGGCGCTGTCCGGCCTTTTTGCGTTCAGGCTGTCGGCCAGTGCCCGGGCATCGTCGACACTGTTGCGGTAGTGAATGATCACTCGAAAGCCGTTGCTGTGCAGGGTGCGGACAATGTCTGCGCCGATGCGACGGGCGCTGCCGGTGATCAGGGCGACGGGATCAACCATGGTTTTCAAACCCTTTCTTGTATTCGGAGATTGCATGAATGCGGGCCTTTTCAATGGCCTCGCCCAGTGCTGGCCCTTCGATGCCGCTCTGACGGAGTGCCGCCACATCAATATCCCTGGCGGCCTGCGCGGCGCCGCGCAGGTAATCCGCCTG
The DNA here is from genome assembly GCF_019431375.1 of Alcanivorax sp. Lineage (NCBI taxonomy): Bacteria > Pseudomonadati > Pseudomonadota > Gammaproteobacteria > Oceanospirillales > Alcanivoracaceae > Alcanivorax > Alcanivorax sp. The sequence continues at coordinate 1,752,446 of NZ_CP080267.1, read as the reverse complement.
TGGGTAGGGGCGATCTTCCAGTCCGGTGCGGCCGCGGGCGTCCGCTTCACAGGCGAGCAGGAATTCCTCCAGCCGTTCCGGCCGGCGAATCAGATCCAGCGTTTTCAGCAGCTTCCAGACCGTGGCCGGCTTCAGCTCCAGGGCCCGGTGGCAGTGGGTATGGTATTCCGCTACCAGGGCCGCCAAGGTGGCCGCGTCCTTGGGGACTCGCCAGCGTTTTGACACGGTTTTTGCCAGCCGGGCGCTACGGATTTCGTGGGCGATATGCCGGGGCCATTCTTCTTCGGGCGTCTTGCCCTTTCCGAGATCATGGCAGAGCACGGCGTAACGGGCCGTCAACGGCAGATTCAGCTGGCTGGCCTGTTCCAGGCACAGCCATTGATGCACCAGGGTGTCCACTTCCGGGTGATGTTTTTCAGGCTGTGGTACGCCGTCCAGAGCGGCCAGTTCCGGTAACAGCACTTTCAGGGCGCCACAGGCATGCAATACCTGGAAGAAGACCTGCGGGTCTCGTTCCATCAATGCCCGGCTGGTTTCCTTCCAGACCCGTTCCGCCACCAGATAATCCAGCTCGCCGCTGTCAGCCAGCTGCCGCATCAGCGCCAGGGTGTCATCGGCAACCCGAAAACCCAGCCAGTGATAGCGGGCGGCAAAGCGCGCCACCCGCAGTACCCGCAGGGGGTCTTCCGCGAAGGCGGGGGACACATGGCGAAGCAGGCGGGCTTTCAGGTCGATGCGACCGTTGAAGGGATCAATCACCTGGCCGTCTTCCGCCTTGGCCATAGCGTTGATGGTCAGGTCGCGGCGCACCAGATCATCTTCCAGGCTCACATCCGGGGCCGCATGGAAGGTGAAGCCGCCATAGCCGTGGCCGGACTTGCGTTCGGTGCGGGCAAGGGCATATTCCTCCTGGGTCTTCGGGTGCAGAAACACCGGAAAATCCTGCCCCACCGGGCGGAAGCCTTTGGCCTGCATGTCATCGGGGGTGGCCCCCACGACAACCCAGTCCTTTTCTGTCACCGGCAGCCCCAGTAACGCATCCCGCACGGCACCACCGACCAGATAAATTTTCATCTTGTGCGCTCTCGTTATCTTGGACAGAATGGTCGCATGCTTTCTATCGTACTGAAACTACACATGCTGGTCGCAGACCGCTGTGCACGCAAATGGCGTGCGCAGGGACCGCGGCTGTGTGACTGATAGTTTCAGTTCTGCAAAAAGGCCGCAGCGTCCCAGACCTGCGGCCTTTTTTTGTGTTTTTGGAAAGGTGGCAGGTCGTTAACCAGCTACGAGCTTCTAGCTTAGAGCTGCTACACGGGAGAGCCTTCTCTGTTGTTTAGCGCAGAGGCCGCGCACGAAAGTTTGTGCGCGGCTTCATGGACTGAATTCAGGACAGGTTTAAACCGCGTAGTAGCTCGCAGCTAGAAGCTCGTAGCTAACGAATAGGAGAACGACATGCCAACCCTGGCAGCATATTTGATCGTGGTGGCGGTGTGGGCGACTACGCCGCTGGGGATTAAATGGAGTGGTGAGGCCATGGCGCCGCTGGCGGCAGCCGGTGTGCGTATGGCGATTGCTGCGCTGCTGGGTCTGTTGTGGCTGTGCTGGAAGCGTCAGCGCCTGCCTCTGTATGGTCGTGCTGTGCTCAGTTATACCGTTGCACTGCCGGGGATTTTCGGTGCCATGGCGTGCAGCTATATGGCCGCTACCCATCTTCCCTCCGGGCTGATCTCGGTAATTTTCGGGCTGGCGCCGTTGATCTCCGGCTTGATGATGCAATGCCTGCCGGGCGGTGTGCGGCTGAATGGCTGGCACTGGAGTGCCTGTCTGTTGGGGCTGTTCGGGCTGGCGCTGGTCTTCGATGAAAACCTGACCGGGTTGCTTGGTGGTGCGGCGCTGGGTGAGCGTGGCACCGGACTGCTGTGGATGCTGTCCGCGGTGACTCTGTTTGCCGGCGGCGGCATTGCCGTGCAGCGGGTGGGGGCCGGTCTGCAACCCATGCAGCAGACCGTGGGTGGCCTGTTGTTGTCACTGCCCTGTTACGGGCTGGCCATGGTCATTGCCGGGCAGAGTTTTGCGTTTAGCGGGGATGTGCGCGGATTGGCGGCGATTGTCTATCTGGCGGTGTTCGGTTCCCTGTTGGGCTTCTATTGCTACTTTCAGATTCTGTCGCGGCTGTCCGCCGCCACGGTGGCGCTGGTGACTCTGATTACACCGGTGCTGGCGCTGGCACTGGGTAATCTGCTCAATGGCGAGAGCCTGGGGGGCATGGTGCTGATTGGCGCGGCGGTAATTGTGCTGGCTCTGTCCCTGTTTGTGTTGGGGGATCATCAGGTGCGGCGGCAGATCAAGCAGTTTCAAGTGGAAAGTTGAAAGTGGCAACGTGGTCCAGGGTTCTTGCCAACCGGGAAGGGCCTGGCTGCGTTCAGCATCGGTATTCGCGATGCTGTTGCATCGCGAGAAGGTTTCGAGAACGGTTGGTGCTACGAGGAAGATGCAGATGCGGGCTCCGGCGGCATGCTGTGGCGGCTGACTACGCTGCCGTTTTCCACGCTTTCCAGGTGCACATCGAATTGCCATAACCGGTGCAGGTGGCGCAGGACTTCCCGGGCGCTGTCATCATCCAGGGGGCGGCCGCTGCTGCGTTGGTGGCGCAGGGTCAGGGCGCGGTCGCCATGGACATTGGCGCGTACGATCTGGATGTTGGGCTCCTGGATACTCAGGTTGTACTGCTCGGCCAGGGCGTCCCGGACCTTGCGGTAGCCCTGTTCGTTGTGGATGGCGGCCACTTCCACATAATCGTTGCGGTCATCATCGTCGATCTGGAAAAACTTGAAATAGCGGATCATCCGTGGCGACAGGAACTGCTGGATAAAGCTTTCGTCCTTGAAGCTCTCCATGGCGAATTTCACCGTTTCCACCCAGTCGGAGCCGGCAATCTCCGGGAACCATTCCCGGTCCTCGTCATCCGGGTTTTCGCAGATGCGGCGGATATCCTGGAACATGTTGAAGCCCAGCGCATAGGGGTTCATGCCGCTGTAGAACGGAGCAGTGAAGGGCGGCTGGTAGATCACCTGGCTGTGATTCTGCAGGAACTCCAGCATGAAGCCGTCAGTCACCTGGCCCCTGTCATAGAGATCGTTGAGCAGGGTGTAGTGCCACAGGCACGCCCAGCCCTCGTTCATCACCTTGGTCTGACGTTGCGGGTAGAAGTACTGGGCCATCTTGCGCACGATGCGGATGATCTCCCGCTGCCAGGGTTTCAGCAGTGGCGCATTTTTCTCAATAAAATAAAGCAGGTTTTCCTGGGGTTCTGACGGAAAAGATTCGGTTTCTTCGCGGAGTTGGGTCGCCGGCTGCAATTGCGGAAAGGTGCGCCATAACTCGGAGACCTGCTTCTGTAGGGATTCTTCCCGTTCGCGCTGGCGACGCTTTTCCTCCACGGCAGAAATGGGCGAGGGGCGTTTGTAGCGGTCTACCCCGTAATTCATCAGGGCATGACAAGAGTCCAGGGTTTCCTCTACGGCAGTGACCCCGTGGCGCATTTCGCACTCGGCAATATAGTTCCGCGCGAAAACCAGGTAATCAATGATGGAGGAGGCATCGGTCCAGGTCTTGAACAGGTAATTGTTCTTGAAGAAGGAGTTGTGCCCGTAGCTGGCATGGGCGATCACCAGGGCCTGCATGGCGATACTGTTTTCCTCCATCAGGTAGGCAATGCAGGGGTCGGAATTGATGACGATTTCGTAGGCCAGGCCCATCTGGCCTCGCCGGTAGCGACCCTCCACTTCCACGAATTGTTTGCCGAAAGACCAGTGGTTGTAGCCCACTGGCATGCCCACCGAGGAATAGGCGTCCATCATCTGTTCGGAAGAGATCACCTCGATCTGATTCGGGTAGGTATCCAGCCCGTATTTGTTATGAGCAATATCGGCGATGGCTTCGTCATAGCGGGCCAGCAGCTCGAAATCCCAGTCGGACCCTTCGGAGAGATAGCGGCTCATGCATCCTCCATGCGTTTCTTGAAAAGGTGCCGGAAAACCGGGTAAATCTCGCCGGGTTCATCAATCTGGGCCATGGAAAAGGCAGTCGGATGTTTTTCCATGATGTGTTGATAGTGGTCCCACAGGGCCTGGTGGGCGCGGGGCATGACTTCCACGTAGGTGAAATACTGCAGCTTGGGCAGCAGCTCCTCCTCGATCAGTTTGGCGCAGGCCGGAGAGTCGTCATTCCAGTTGTCACCGTCGGATGCCTGGGCCGCATAGATATTCCATTCGGCCACCGGGTAGCGTTCATTGATGATGTCGCGGGTCAGCTTCAGGGCACTGGAGACAATGGTGCCGCCGGTCTCACGGGAATAGAAGAACTCTTCCTCGTCCACTTCCTTGGCGCTGGTGTGGTGGCGGATAAAGACCACTTCGATCTTTTCGTAATTGCGCTGCAGGAACAGATACAGCAACAGGAAAAAGCGCTTGGCCAGATCCTTCATGTCCTGATTCATGGAGCCGGACACATCCATGATGCAGAACATTACCGCCCGGCTCACCGGCACGGGCACCTTCACATGGTGATTGAAGCGCAGGTCCACGGTATCCAGAAACGGAATACGTTCCAGGCGTCGTTCCAGTTTGGCGATCTGTTCCTCCAGCTCCTGCAGCCGGGCCTGGCGTTGTGGGGACTGATCCTGTTGCAGGAGCGCCTCCCGTTCGGCCTTGAAGTCACGAATACGGCGGCGGGTGGCGGCGGTGAGCGCCCGGCGGCGCATGGACGCCTGGCGCATGGAGCGGACAATATTGATCTTGGCGGGCATGCCCTGGCTGACGATGCCGCCATGTTTGGTCTGGAACGTCTGGGCACCCTCCAGGTGTCGCTTTACCAGGTTGGGCAGCTCCAGATCCTCGAACAGGAAGTTGAGAAATTCCTGTTTGTCGATTTCAAAGGCAAAGGCATCATCGCCTTCGCCCTGATCACTGGCCTGGCCATCGCCACTGCCCTGACCACCTCCGCCCTCCGGGCGCAGGATCCGGTCGCCCTGGTGAAACTCCTTGTTGCCGGGATGAACGATGCTGCGCTGTCCGCCGGGACCATGGTGGAAAATGGGCTCGGAAAGATCCTTGCGGGGAATATTGATGCGCTCGCCCTGTTCCATATCCTGAATGGAACGACGATTCACCGCATCGTTCACCGCTTCGCGAATGTGCTTGCGGTAACGACGCAGAAAGCGCTGGCGATTGACGGTGCTCTTGCGCTTGTCATTCAGGCGGCGATCAATGATGTAGCTCATCAGTTTCTCCCGACTTCACCGACTGCGATGTAGGAGCGCCGCTTGAGGCGCGAATTGCCGCAGCCGGCTCGCGCCTCAAGCGGCGCTCCTACAGCGGTTTTTTACTGCGCTTTGCGAACTCGCAGATACCATTCGGACAGCAGGCGTACCTGCTTTTCCGTGTAGCCGCGGGAGACCATGCGTTGCACGAAGTTGTTGTGCTTGCGCTGGTCGTCTTCGCTGCCCTTGGCATTGAAGGAAATCACTGGCAGCAGGTCCTCGGTGTTGGAGAACATTTTCTTCTCGATCACGTCGCGCAGCTTCTGGTAACTGAGCCAGCTCGGGTTCTTGCCATGGTTGTTGGCGCGGGCGCGCAGTACGAAGTTGACCACCTCGTTGCGGAAGTCCTTGGGATTGGAGATGCCCGCCGGTTTTTCGATTTTTTCCAGATCTTCGTTCAGAGCCTGGCGGTCGAAAATTTCCCCGGTATCCGGATCCCGGAATTCCTGATCCTGAATCCAGAAATCTGCGTAAGTCACATAACGGTCGAAAATGTTCTGGCCGTATTCGGAGTAGGACTCCAGGTAGGCGGTCTGGATTTCCTTGCCGATGAATTCCACATAGCGAGGCACCAGGTATTCCTTGATAAAACGGCGATACTGTTCCTGCCGTTCCAGCGGGAACTGCTCCTGGTCAATGCGCTGTTCCAGCACATGAATCAAATGCACCGGGTTGGCCGCCACTTCGGTGTGGTCGTAGTTGAACACCTTGGACAGGATCTTGAAGGCGAAGCGGGTGGAGAGGCCGTTCATGCCTTCATCGACGCCGGCCATGTCATGGTATTCCTGCATGGACTTGGCGTGGGGATCCACGTCTTTCAGGTTCTCGCCGTCATAGACGCGCATCTTGGAGTAGATGCTGGAATTCTCCGGTTCCTTGAGTCGGGTCAGGGTGGAGAACTGGGCCAGCATGTGCAGGGTATCCGGTGCGCAGTGGGCATCGCGCAGGCTGGAGTTGCGCAGCAGTTTCTCGTAGATCTGCATCTCTTCGGTGACGCGCAGGCAGTAAGGCACCTTGACGATATAGACCCGGTCGATAAAGGCTTCGTTATTCTTGTTGTTCTTGAAGGTATGCCACTCCGCTTCGTTGGAGTGGGCCAGCACAATACCGTCGAACGGGATGGCGCCCATGTGCTCGGTACCGTTGTAGTTGCCTTCCTGGGTGGCCGTCAGCAACGGGTGCAGCACCTTGATCGGTGCCTTGAACATTTCCACGAATTCCAGAATGCCCTGGTTGGCCCGGCACAGGCCACCGGAGAAGGAATAGGCATCCGGGTCGTCCTGGGCGAAGTCTTCCAGTTTGCGAATATCCACCTTGCCCACCAGGGCGGAAATGTCCTGGTTGTTCTCGTCGCCGGGTTCGGTCTTGGCCACGGCCACCTGATCGAGAATGGAGGGGTAGCGTTTCACTACCCGGAACTGGCTGATATCACCGCCAAATTCATGCAGCCGCTTTACCGCCCAGGGGGACATGATGGTACGGATGTAGCGGCGGGGAATGCCGTATTCCTCTTCCAGGATCGGCGCGTCTTCCTCCGGGTCAAAGAGGGACAGGGGCGAGTCGTTAACCGGGGATCCCTTGATGGCATAGAAGGGCACTTTCTGCATCAGGGCCTTGAGCTTTTCCGCCAGGGAAGATTTGCCGCCGCCCACCGGGCCGAGCAGGTAAAGGATCTGTTTCTTTTCTTCCAGGCCCTGGGCCGCATGGCGGAAGTAGCTGACGATGTTTTCGATCACTTCTTCCAGGCCGTAGAACTCGTCGAAGGCAGGGTAGCGACGGATGACCTTGTTGGAGAAGATGCGTGACAGGCGTGGGTCCTTGGCGGTGTCGACCATCTCCGGCTCGCCGATGGCCATCAGCATGCGTTCGGGGGCCGTGGCGTAGGCGCTGGGGTCGCGTTTGCACAGCTCCAGGTATTCTTCCAGCGACATTTCTTCCTGCTGGGTGCTGTCAAACCGGGCCTGGTAGTGGCTGATAATGCTCATGCCTGCTTCCTCCTGGCGGAACCGACAATTGTCACAACAAAACTACATACGGTGCTTTTCCTGATGCATGTCCCTGATGAATGTCCTGATCACTCTTCTCATTAATAAAAAAAGTCGTGTAAATAAAAAATGAAAATGGGCATTTCTCGATGCAGGGCTGACCGTGCAGTCACGTCTTTAGCATGTAGCCAAACGGCAGATGAAGTCAAAGCGGAAGGAAAATTTTTTTTGCAGAAAAAGGATGAAGTGTGGCGAATGTCTGACAGGCCGGGTGATGAGCTGTGAAGGGCGCTGGCGGGGGGCAGAAAACGGTTCTGGCAGGGTTGGGGAATGGCGGATTGCCATCAAATTGCAGTGTGGCTATCAGCTATTCCTGACATAGCGGTGCGGCCGCCAGAAGAAAGAGTGCCTGCCGGCGCTGGGAGTCAGCAGTGGCAGGCGATGCGGGTCAGATCATCGAGACGCAGGGCGGTGAGGCTGCCGCCCCAGACGCAGCCGGTATCCAGCGCGTCTACCCCGGGCACATCCGTATGGCCTTCCAGTGCCGCCCAGTGACCGAACAGGATGCGGGTATCGGTAGCCTGGCGGTGGGGGTGCTGGAACCAGGGCATAAACCCTTCCGGCGGCGCATCGGCTTCGCCCTTGGTGGCCAGGTCCAGTTCTCCTGCCAGGTTCACAAACCGCATGCGGGTGAAATGGTTGGTGATGACTCGCCAGCGTTCCGGGCCCTGCAGGTCGTCGTTCCAGCCCGCCGGCTGGTTGCCATACATGTTGGCAAAGTACTCGCCCACCTGCGGGCCGCGCAGCACCTGCTCCACTTCCCGGGCCCGTTCACGGGCTTGAGCCAGTGTCCATAATGGTGGGATGCCGGCATGGGTCATCACCGCCTGGTGTTCCGGGATATCGACCAGCAGCGGGCAGTCTTGCAGCCAGCCCAGCAGGGCGTTGCGGTCCGGTGCCTCGAGGATGTCCGTCAGGGTGTCCTTGCGGCGGCTGTCGGTACTGCCCTGGGCCACGGCCAGCAGGTGCAGGTCGTGGTTGCCCAGCACCGTATGCACATTATCGCGCAGTTCATAAACCCGGCGCAGGGTGCCCAGGGAATCCGGGCCCCGGTTGACCAGATCCCCGGCCAGGAACAACCGGTCGCGATCGGCATTGAAATTGATTTGTTTCAGCAGGCAATTGAAGGGCTCCAGGCAACCCTGCAAGTCACCGATGGCGTAATCGCTCATAGGGCGCCTCCGGCATAGCGCGGGGCGACTGATGCGCTTACCTCTCCCCGGTAAGAGGAGCAGGGTGTTGGCACGGCCAAGCGTCGGAGGCCCGACGTCAGACGTCTGACGTCGTTAGTGCAGTGCATGCGGTACCGCAAGAGTAAACATGGGGACTTGTGCGTCGAAGTGTGTGCCATCTTCTCCAATCATCTGGTAACTGCCGCGCATGCTGCCGACTTCGGTTTCCAGGATGGCGCCGCTGGTGTAGGAAAATTCCTGCCCGGGGGCGATATGGGGCTGTTCGCCGATGACGCCTTCGCCGTGGACTTCCTGCACGCGATCCTCGCCGTCGGTGATCACCCAGTGGCGGGTCAGCAGGCGGGCGCTGACGGTGCCTTCATTACGAATGGTGATGTGGTAGGCGAATACCCAGCGCTGACTGTCCGGATCGCTCTGATCGGCGAGAAACTCGGTTTCCACCGAGACCTGAATGTTGTGGCGCGGGCTCATGGTTGCTCCGTTGATGTGATTCTCGCTGAATGGGTTGTTCCCCGGTGCCGGTTACCCGGCTGGCTCTGGCGTGGCTAGGCGGTGCCCGCCTCTGGCCGGGTGATATTGGCCAGGGCCACATAGTCAGCCACCGAGAGTTGGTCGGGGCGCAGGCCGGCGTCGATGCCTGCCTGTTCGAACTGCTCCAGCGTTACCTGTGATTTTAGACTATTGCGGATGGCCTTGCGTCGTTGGGTGAAGGCCTGGGCCACCAGCCGGCGCAAGTGATCTTCATCCTCGGCCGGGTGGGGCAGGCTGGCATGGGGAATGAGCCGGACTACCGCGGAATCCACCTTGGGCGGCGGACTGAAGGCGCTTGGCGGCACGAAGAACAGATAATCCGCCTGGCAGTGGTACTGGACCATGATCGACAGGCGGCCCCAGTCGCGGGTGCCGGGGCTGGCGGTGAGCCGGTCCACCACTTCCTTCTGCAACATGAAGGTCATGTCGCTGATGGCGTCCGCCTGGCTGAGCAGGTGGAAGATCAACGGGGTGGAGATGTTGTAGGGCAGGTTGCCGATCACCCGCAGCGGCTTGTCCGCCGGTTTCAGGGTGCGGAAGTCGAAGCGCAGGGCATCGCTTTCATGGATGGTCAGGCGCTCCGGGCTGTTTTCCTGGCGCAGCAGGGCGATCAGGTCCCGGTCCAGCTCCACCACGTGCAGGTGCGGCAGCTGTTCCAGCAGCGGGTAGGTGAGCGCGCCGCGGCCGGGCCCGATTTCCACCAGGGTGTCGTCTTTCTGCAGCCCCAGGGTACGCACCATCAGGTCTACCAGATTGCGGTCATGCAGAAAGTGCTGGCCGAAACGTTTGCGGGTGCGGTGTTCTGTCATGTGGCGGCAAGCTCCAGAGCGAGTCGGGTGGCGGCGATCAGGCTGCCGGCCTTGGCCTGGCCGGTGCCGGCCAGGTCGAAGGCGGTGCCATGGTCCACGGAGGTGCGGATAAAGGGCAGCCCCAGGGTGATATTGATGGCTTCGCCAAAGCCGGCGTACTTGAGGACCGGCAGGCCCTGGTCATGGTACATGGCCAGCACAGCATCGTGCTGTGCCAGCAGGTCCGGCTGGAAGGCGGTATCCGCCGGCACCGGGCCGGTGAGTGCCATACCCTGGGCACGCAGGGCATCCAGGGTGGGAATGATCACGTCCAGTTCTTCGCGGCCCAGATGGCCGCCTTCGCCGGCATGGGGGTTGATCCCCAGCACCAGGATACGCGGTTCCGGGATCCGATATTTGCTGATCAGATCGTCGCGCAGGATGGTCAGGGTGCGGGTCAGGCTGTCCGCGGTTACCGCCCGGGACACCTGGCTGAGCGGCAGATGGGTGGTGACCAGGGCCACCCGCAGTTCGCGGGCGGTGAGCATCATCACCACCCGGTCCACGCCGGCCTGTTCCGCCAGAAATTCGGTATGGCCGGTAAAGGCCGGGTCGGCACCCTCACAGATCACGTTTTTGGCCACCGGAGCAGTCACCATGGCGGCAAAGGTGCCGTCCAGGCAGCCCTGGGCGGCGCGGGTCAACATGGTGACGGTGCCGCTGGCAGTGGTCGGATCAGGTTGGCCGGCGGCCACCGGAGCGCCGGCCGGGGTGTGCCATACCGGCAGGGTATCGGCTGTCAGCGGTTGCCCTGGTTGCCAGTCGGAGAGCGTCACGGTCAGATTGAGCTGCTTTGCGCGCTGGGCCAGCACGTGGCGGTCACCGATGACAACAAGCGGGGCGCCCGGGAAAGTGTCCGGCAGGGTCAGTACCAGATCCGGTCCGATCCCTGCAGGGTCCCCGTAGGTGATGGCAATGGGACGCTCTGGCGTCGGACGTCCGACATCAGACGTCAGACTCATAAGCGAATATCCACGTAGGATTCGCTGCGCTGTTCCTGCAGCCAGGTTTCCAGCTCTTCCTCGAAACGGCGTTTCTGCAGGGCCTGGGTGGCCTGCATGCGGCGGAATTCCTCGCTCATGTCCGCGTCGCGGGTATCGTCCACGCGCAGGAAGTGCCAGCCGAACTGGCTCTCGAATACCGGCGACAGCTCGCCTACCGGGGTATTGAGCATCATGTCCTCGAATTCCGGTACCATCTCGCCCCGGGTAATCCAGCCCAGCTCACCGCCGTTGCGGGCACTGCCCGGGTCGTCGGAATGCTCTGCGGCCACCTTGGCAAAGTCCTGCTTGCCAGTGGCAATGCTGTCATGCAGACGCACGGCTTTGGCTCGTGCCTCGTTGGCACTGGTCAGGGCGTCGGGTTTGATCAGTACGTGGCGAACCTGATACTGGGTGACCACCTTCTCGACCCCGCCCTTGCGATCCATCAGCTTGAGAATATGAAAGCCGGCGCCGGAGCGCAGCGGCTGGGAAATGTCGCCCTTGTTCATATCGATGGCGGTTTCCGCGAACAGGCTGGGCCACTGGGCTGCCGGGCGCCAGCCCAGGTCGCCGCCTTCCAGTGCCTTGGGGCCATCGGATTCGGCAGTGGCCAGTTGCTGGAAATCGCTGCCCTGTTTCAGCCGTGCCACGAGGCTGTTGGCCTTCTCTTTGGCAGCCTGCACTTGCTCCGGGCTGGCGCCAGCGGGCAGCCGCACCAGGATATGACCAAGACGGAAATCGGCTTCGAACATCTTCTTGCCCATTTCCGAGTTCAGGAAGCGGTCCACTTCCCGGTCGGTGATGCGGATGCGGGAGGCCACGCTGCGCTGCTGCAGGCGGGAAATCAGCATGTCCTGGCGGATCTGTTCGCGGAACTGGGCCCAGTCATAACCGTCCTGGCGCAGGGCGGCGGCGAAATCTTCCAGAGTCATGCCGTTTTGCCGGGCGATGCCGGCCAGGGCCTGGTTGAGCGTGGCGTCATCCACCTTGATGCCGGCCCGGTCGGCAAGCTGCAGTTGCAGGCGCTCCAGGATCATGCGATCGAGCACCTGCTCACGCATGACTGCCGGGGGCGGCAATGGCTGGCCCTTTTCCTGGAATTGCAGGGCAATGGTGTTGATGCGCTCGTCCAGCTCGCTGGCCATGATGGCGCCGTCGTTGACCACGGCCACGATGCGATCAAGCATCTGCACCTTGGCGTGGGACCAGACCGGTACCATCAGCACGGCCAGGGCCAGCAGGCCAAGCAGGGTGTGTCTGGCGTGCAGCGTGCGGTGTGCAGCGTGCGACGTTGTCTTAATCATACTGTCTCCTGTATCCCGGAATGCTGCGCTCCAGCAGGGCATCAACCTGGCCGCCGAAGCCGCCCAGGCCAACCATCTGGATCTGTACCCAAATGGTGCTGTCCGCTTCCAGGTCGCCGTCGCCATCATCATCCACTAGCTCCCGCTGACTCAGCAGGCGCAGTTTCCAGCAGCAATTGCGGTATTCGGCCCCGGCGATAGTTTCCAGAGTGCGCTTGTTTTCCAGGTCGTACATCCAGCGGCCTACCATGCGCCAATGGCGATGTATCGGCAGGATGCCGCTGATTTCCGATTCGCGGATGTCGTCTTCGGGGCGGTCGTGATACCCCAGGTTGACGACCCGGCGTTCCCGGTCGTTGTAACCGATCTGGAAGCTGGAGCGTTCCCGCTCGTTCTCTTCCAGATCCCATTGGGCTTCAGTGTAGAGGTACCAGTCGCGGGCAAAGTTCCATCGGGCATCGCCCACCAGCGGCGTCTGGTCGTCGGTGGGGTCTTCCACGGTCTGGTCGGTGACCACCTTGCGATCGTCGAAGTAGAACCCCTGGGCCAGTCGCAGCCGCAATTGTTCCCGGCCGGTGGCATCATGGAGGAAACGGCTGGTCAGGCCCAGCGCCAGTTTTTCCTCGTCACCGATGCGGTCGTAGCCGATAAAGCGGTTTTCCCGGAACAGCGAATTGTAGGAAAAGGTGAGCTCGCGGCTGTCGAAGTTGGGCAGGAAGTCCTGATTCTTGAACGCCACCTTGTTGACGAACAGGCGAGGTTCCAGGGTCTGGGTGTAAGCTTCGCCGAACCAGCGGCTGGGTCGCTCGAAGAACAGGCCGGAGTCCAGGCTGGCCCCCCAGGTGGTGATATCCGGGTTGTCTTCGGCATTGGTGTCCACGCTGTCCAGCTCGTAGCGGGTGTGATACAGCCGGGCGCGAGGTTCCAGGTAGCCCCAGGGTTGCTGCAGGCGCAGGTTCAGTGCCGGGGCCAGGTGGGCGCGCAGGCCGGTGGCCTTGCCGCTGTCATCGGAGCCGCTGCGTTCGAAAGAGGTGACATCGGACAGCCACAGCCCCTTGAGGGGGCCATACAGGGTCGGGTCACCGGTTAGCTGCAATTGTGGCAGGCGACGGTAGGGCAGATCCTGATCCGCCAGGGTCGGGTCGATGGTCTGCCAGGATTGCATGCGCCCCAGTACCTGCCAGGTGCGGCCGTAATAGCGGGCTTCCGCCAGTCGCGGCAGGTGGGTCTGGGAGCTGATTTCCAGGCCGGTATCCAGGTCCTTGAAGTAGAAGTCGTCCGACACATAGTTGAAGTCGGTCTTCAGGTTCCAGCGATTGATGTTGCCGCTATGGGTCCAGCGGGCTACCTGGCGGTCTTCATCATCAAACTTGCGGTCGTTGAACAGCACCCCGTAGCTGATGTCGCCTTCACCCCAGGGCGTCAGGTAGCGGAATTGGGAGTCCACCCCTTCGCCACGACCATCGATAAAGCGGGGCCCGATGGTGGCATCCAGCTGTGGGTGGATGTTCACGTAGATCGGCTGGGTAATGTCCAGGCCGCCGCTGCTGTCGCCGATAGCGATGGTGGGGAACAGCAGGCCGGTCTTGCGCCGGTCGTCAATGGGGAAGGTCAACCAGGGCAGCCAGAAGATCGGCATGCTTTTGACTTTCAGTACCACATTGTTGGCTTCGCCCCAGCCCTTCTCCCGGTCCAGGAAAATCCGCTCCCCTTCCAGAGACCAGCCATTGGAGCCCGGGGCACAGGTGGTATAGGTGCCACGGGTAATGGTGGTGGTGGTCTCGTTGAGGAAGATATAGTCGGCGCTGCCCCGGGCGGCGGTATTGAACAGGGAATAGCGCACACCCAGCAGGCTGCCTTCCTTGCGACGGGTCTGGCCGCTCATGCTGGAGGCAATAAAGGTGGCCTGGTCGCTTTCCAGGCGCATACCGTTTTCCAGCTGGAACTTGCCGGTGGCCTGGTCCAGTTGTGCACTGTCGGTGGTAATGCGGCTGCCAGGCTGCTCGATCAGCACGTCACCATTCAGCTCGATCAGACCATTCTGCGACATGGTGGAGTGGTCGGCGGTGACCACGGTGTCGCTGCCTGCCACGGGAATGCCCACGGCCGGGTTATAGTAGATGCCGCCACACCATTCCGGGATGCTGCGCTGTTGCACGGCAGGGAACGTGGCCATTTCTTCGCGGTCAACCCAGTTCAGGTCGTTGTCCGCGGTGCTGGTGCCTGCCAGAAGCAGCAGGCCAGGGATAAGAATTCGTTGTACGGGCAGTGGCATCGGCTGCTCAGAACAGGTAAAAAGGCCGTTTTGTACAGCGGCGGCAATTCCGCCCTGTAAAAGCGGCAGTGTAATCGAACAAGGAAGGCAATGCAGCCTGATAAAAGTAAATCCGACAATAAGGCCGATCCCCGCAAGGTCGCCCTGGACCAGTGGGTAAGCACTTACCTCGGTGCCAGTGTGGCGGGGGAGCCTGCGTCCGCGGATGCCAGCTTCCGGCGCTATTTTCGCTATCAGCACGATGGCCGCAGCCTGATCGCCATGGATGCGCCACCGGCCCAGGAGGACTGCCGACCCTTTGTGGATGTGGCTCAGCGTCTTCAGCGTGCCGGCCTGCATGTGCCCGAGATCGTCCATCAGGATCTGCAGCAGGGCTTTCTGCTGCTCACCGATATGGGTAATGAAACCTGGCTGACCGCCCTCAACGAGAACAATGCGGATGCCTGGTACAGCGCCGCCATCGACGCCCTGATTACCCAGCAATTGCATGCGGACATATCTGGCCTGCCGGTCTACGACGAGGCCCTGCTGCAGCGGGAGCTGGAGCTGTTTCCGCAGTGGTACCTGTTCCGCCACCGGGAAAAGGTGGTCACCGGCGAGCTGCGCCAGCGCCTGGACCGGGTGTTCACTGTGCTGATCGAATCGGCCCTGGCCCAGCCGCAGGTGTTCGTGCACCGGGACTACATGCCCCGCAACCTGATGGTGTCCGACCCCAGCCCCGGCGTGCTGGACTTCCAGGACGCGGTGGCCGGCCCCATCAGCTATGACGTGATCAGCCTGTTCAAGGATGCCTTTATCAGCTGGCCGGAAGCGCGGGTGCTAGGCTGGCTGCGGGAGTATTTCGACAAGGCCACCGTCGCGGGCCTGCCGGTGCCGGCGGACTTCGATACCTTCCTGCGCGATTGCGATCTGATGGGCGCCCAGCGCCACCTCAAGGTGATCGGTATCTTTGCCCGCATCTGCCACCGGGACGGCAAGCCCAAATACCTGGGCGATGTGGCCCGATTCTTCGCCTACCTGCGCACCGTCATCGCCCGCCGTCCGGAGCTGGCGGACCTGGAATGGATCCTGGATCAGCTCGAGGACAACGAGTGAAGGCCATGATCCTGGCCGCCGGCTACGGCAAGCGCATGCGGCCCCTCACCGACCACACCCCCAAGCCGCTACTGCAGGCCGGGGGCAAGGCGCTGATCGAATACCACATCGAAAAACTGCGCGATGCGGGCATCGACTCCCTGGTGATCAACACCGGCTGGCTGGGCGACCGGCTGGCTGCCACCCTGGGCGATGGCCGGCGCTTTGGCATCCCCATCGCCTATTCCCATGAAGGCACCCCGCTGGAAACCGCCGGTGGCATCCGCCGGGCGCTGCCCTTGCTGGGGGATGACCCCTTTGTGCTGGTCAATGGCGACATCTGGACCGATTTCGACCTGTCCCGGCTGGTGGCCCACCGGCCTGACCCGGTGCATCTGGTGCTGGCGGATAATCCGCACCACCATCCGGGCGGGGATTTTCATCTGACAGAAGGGGGCCGGGTGCGCGATAATGGCGAGCCCAGGCTGACCTATGCGGGCATGGGGCGGTTCGATCCGGCCTTGTTCCGGGATCTGCCCGATGGCGAAGCGAAACTGGCGCCGCTGCTGCGCGCCGCCATGGCCGACGATGCCGTCAGCGGTGAGCACCACCCCGGCCAATGGTGGGATATCGGCACCCCGGAACGCCTGGAAGAACTGGATACGCTGCTCAAGAAAACCCGGCTGTAGGAGCCATGCTTGCATGGCGAACCCGCAGGAGCCTGTTCGCTATGCAAGCATGGCTCCTACGGAAAATTGTAATTGAGGAAATGTCATGCCCAAGCAGGATTACCTGATCGCCCCTTCCATTCTGGCCGCCAACTTCGCCCGTCTCGGGGAAGAGTGCGATAACGTGCTGGCCGCCGGGGCGGACGTGATCCACTTCGACGTGATGGACAACCACTACGTGCCCAACCTGACCATCGGCCCCATGGTCTGCAAGGCCCTGCGCGACCACGGCATCACCGCCCCCATCGACGTGCACCTGATGGTCAGCCCGGTGGATGATCTGATCGGCATGTTCGCCGAGGCCGGCGCCAGCTACATCACCTTCCACCCGGAAGCCAGCCAGCACGTGGACCGCTCCCTGCAGCTGATCAAGAGCCACGGCTGCAAAGCCGGACTGGTGCTCAACCCGGCCACCCGCCCGGACTGCCTGGAATACGTCATGGACAAGCTGGACATGATCCTGCTGATGAGCGTCAACCCGGGCTTCGGCGGCCAGAAGTTCATCCCCTCCACCCTGGACAAGACCCGGGCCGTGCGTGAGCTGATCGATGCCAGCGGTTACGACATCCGCCTGGAAGTGGATGGCGGCGTCTCTGAAAAGAACATCCGCGAAGTCGCCGCCGCCGGCGCCGATACCTTCGTGGCCGGCTCTGCCATCTTCGGCAAGGACGACTACGCCACCGTCATCCAGCAAATGCGCGAGGAGCTGGCGCAGGCCTGAGGGCCTTCACCGCTCAGGAGGGAACCGAATGGCCCTGCCACTGCCTTATCCCTCCATGCGCTACGCAACCCTGCTATTCACCTGTCTGATGCTCCTGCTGGCCGGCTGTGCCAGCAGGGCGCCTGTTGCCCCGGAATCGATGACCGATGCTCCGGCGACAACCCGTGCCAAGCAAAAAGCCAGCCCAGGCAACACGGCCCCGGATCTCCAGTCCCAGCAGGAGCTGGATGCGCTGGTGGCAGAAGTCATGTCCGAAGCGCCGCCTCTGCGGGTTTCCCTGGAGGCCCAGCATGAAGACTGGAAGGGCGTTCCCTATCGTTACGGCGGCCTGAGCCCCCGCGGCGTGGACTGCTCAGGCTTCGTCTACCTCACCTTCCTGTCGCGCCTGGGCATGGAAGTGCCACGCACCACCCTCGAGCTGCTGAAAAGCGGCGAAAAGATAAGGCGCGACGAGATTCAGGTGGGCGACCTGGTGTTCTTCCGCACCGGCCCCGGCAATCGCCATGTGGGCATCTACATGGGCAACGGCGATTTCCTCCATGCGTCCTCCAGCCAGGGCGTCATGACTTCCTCCATGAGTAACCCCTACTGGCACCGCCGTTACTGGCAGGCTCGGCGTCTGGTAAGCCGCTGATCAATTGCTAACTTCTGCAAAATTATGTTGCTTTGTCGCCATGTCGCTTGGCTTTGTCAAAAGGCGCGGCAAATAATCCTGACTGGCTTGGACGCCTTCGCCAGCACTGTCCCTTTTCTGCCGGTCTGTATCAGGAAGCTTACAGAAGCCAGAAATTGCATAGCGTTCACGGAAGCATCCAGGGAATATTCGTCATAGAGCAAGGAAGTCTCATGGACCTGTTCAGCTTTGCAAAAGATATTGGCAAGAAACTGTTTGGTGACAGCGACGCGGATGCGGCGGAAAAGATCAAGGCGCATATCCTCGAAGACAATCCCGGTGTCAGTAACCTGACCGTCAGCTACGCCGATGGCTGTGCCACCCTTGCCGGCGACTGTGAAAGTCATGCCGCCAGGGAAAAGGCAGTGCTGCTGGCCGGCAACGTGGAAAACGTGGAGAAAGTGGAAGGCGACGCTCTCACCGTGCCACCGGAAGCGGCAGTGGAAGAGGTGGCCTACTACGAGATCCAGAAGGGCGACACCCTGTGGAAGGTAGCCACGGAATTCTACGGTAACGGCGCCAAATACACCGCCATCTTCGACGCCAACCGGGAAGTCATCAAGGACCCGGACCTGATCTACCCCGGCCAGAAAATCCGCATTCCCCAACAGGGCTAGGAGGCAGCCATGGAACTGCTCAACCAGATCGTATCCACCCTGGGGGTCAGTGAAGATCAGGCAGCCGGCGGCACCGGCCTGTTGATGAAGCTGGTGAAAGACAACCTGGGCGGTGGCGACTTCCAGAAAGTGCTGGGCGCCGAACCACAGCTGAGTTCACTGATGGAGCAAGCACCGGACAGTGGCGGCGGCCTCATGGGTATGGCCGGCGGCCTGTTGTCCAGCATGGGCAACGACAAGCTGGCCGGCTTCGCCGAAATCGCCGGCGGCCTGCAGAAACTGGGCCTGGAAAAAGAAACCCTGATGCAGTTTGCTCCCCTGCTGCTGAACTACTTCCAGCAGCAGGACAAGGGCGACATCGCCAGCCTGATCCAGAAAGCCCTGCCGTTCTAAACGATACCCTGCCGAACCGGCAGGGAGCACTGAGCCCAAGGCGAACTGCACCGGGAAACGTGAAAGGGTGCAGTTCGCTGCGTTCTAGGCTCTCGGCATTCCTGCTTCTCTCCAGCATTGCTCCCAATCCCACTTTTTCCTCTGTACAGCAGAGCTCTTTTGCTTCGTCTCCCTTGCCCGGGCAGAACCTCCCGTTTTTCACCCGCGCGCAAGTTGAATTTGTAGGATATGGCTTACATATTTTTGTAAGTTGCTGGGATAAAGTGAGTTTTCGGGTTTGGGGGTACAAGAAAAGTCCGAGTTAAATTTCCTGTTCAACACGCAAGTGCAAGAAAAGTCAGTTGAGAATGATCCCTGACTTGCGGCTAATACATTGGTTGCCTTGGTTTTTAGATTATATTCAGCGAAGAATGGGCCAGGGGATATATTGCAAAGTGATATATCGCATCTGCTATTGAATAAACTGTTAAAATGGAGAGGGAATGAGCAGGGATGTTCCAGAACTGAGTGAGTCGCTTTCAATGCTATGGGCGTCTATTGCTTCCCAGGGCGGAGTTTTCCAAATCGCTCTGCTCTTAACCTTTATCAACCTTGTCGTCTTAAACTTATACGTGGCCAAGCATTCTGAATATGTCGAAAAGAAGGGAGTTACTGGCTTTTTTGTGGCATATGATTTGATTTTTCCAAAAGGGAAGAAAGGTGCAGTTTGTTTGGTGCTGCTTTTTTCGTTAATTGGCCTGGCTGCCAGCACTATCTATATTGGTGCTGTTAACCACAGATAGAATAAATTTAACAAGGGCCTGCAGGCCGACCTTCGGCGGCTGAGGCGGGCGTTGTGTGTGAATAAGCATGGACTGGAGTGAAATGCCAGTTTTTCAAGGTGTCGATTTGAACGACTCCTTTATCCTTGGCTGGACTCAAGATAGTGGGAGGTTGGCATTCTATATCGAAGCCAGCATCTGGCCCGCGTCAAGGTACTACTCCACGCCAAAAGCGGGTGAGTACACCTGCTATCACAAGGCGGTCTTAGAGTTCGTTGGGTTCATCGAAATAATAGGCCTGCAGCCTATTGAGCTCACGCCATCATCAAAGGACCCGGACGGATCCAAGGATTATGGCAATATCGATTCACTGATGGCATCGGAAAGCGGGTTCAGACTAACAGGTGACTTTGGCGATATAAGTATCAAGGGTGGGGAGCTTCGGTTTGAAATTCACACATAACAATCGGCGGCAAGCGGATCAAATTTTCGCTCGTTCCTCGCTCCAATTTGCCTGCTGCGCCGGGCGTTAAGCGGGAAGAGATGGATCACACTAGATTCCAAGCATTGGTGAAGGAACTCTACTCCACCGTTCATAGGCTGGAGGAAATGTTTCCTGGCCGGCACTTCACCCCAGACGGCCATATGGTGGGGAGTATTGGGGAGTGCCTGGTAGCAGATGCTTTCGGACTAGAGCTAATGACCGCATCAAATAAGGGCTTCGATGCTCTTTCTGGCTGCGGCAAACAAGTCGAGATCAAGGCTACTCAGTCCAAGTCTGCTGCATTTCGCAGCGAGCCGGAGCATGCAATAGTCATTCAGATTGCCCCCGACGGGTCTTTTACAGAAATATTCAATGGTCCAGGCAGCGTCGTCTGGCAACAATTTGAGGGCAAGCCGCGCCCTTCAAATGGCCAGTACCAGATTTCCATAAATCGGCTCAAAAAGTTAAATGAGGCAATCCCAAATGATCAGAGAGTCAATAGGGTTGCTTAACAAGGCCAAGCAAGCAGGGACCCGCTAACGCGGGCCCCTGTTGGCAACGTTAGAGTAGAAAAGGTATGAGCGAAGAAAATATATACAAAGCACCTGGATCGAAAATAGTCAAAGATATAAGGGTGCCTTTTGCGATAAAGCTGTCATACCTTTTTGTTGGTTTGTTTGTAGTTATCGGTTTTCTCTGGAGTTTGCTGTCAGGGATGCTTTTTTTCGAAGATGAAGAGTTTGAAGTGTTTTTGCTTGTGATTTATTTGGTTCTTACATTGCTGATTGGGTGGTGGTTGTATAAACCAATAAGAGACCGAGATCCAAAAGCAAATACGTTTCCAATATTCTTAATGCTCATTGTGGGTGGGCTGCTGGCTTACGATATGTATAGTGGTGAGTTTATTTTTAACATTCTTGGTATACTTGATACATTTGAATTTTTGGTTTTGGTCTGTCTAGTCGTTACGTTAATTAGTAGCGATGGCAGAAAATGGTGTGGGAAAGAATCTAGCAAATAGACTAAATTGGAAATTTTTATAAAATTTTGAGCAGGTTCAAAAATGGGCTCAGGTCTTGCATTGTGCATTGGATGCAACATCAAGAACTGCCCCGGCATCCTTCAACAAGAGTGGTTACACAATGAAGTTGGCTATATAAAAATTCATAACATAGAAGCAGTGGGGTCAGGTCACCAGTTTCCCAAAGTGGACGTGCGGTGGGAGTTGTGAGGCCTGACTCAAATTCGGATTCTGGAAGATCATGACCGGACAGATGTATATCAGCGGGGGGTAAGATGAGGGCTATATCGTTTTTATTTGCAGTATTGATTTCGGGGTGTGCATCTGTGCCCTCAAGTTACAATCCAGATGATCTTCAATATCAAGATCTTGCGCATGTGAAGCAGTACAAGCCCTCTTGGGGTGAAGCCCAGCATAGAGCGACGATTGCAGCGGTTTATGATGATTCTAAAATCATGGTAATTGATAGCTCTTTTTGGGCAGGGGGGCATGCTTCAGTAAGCTTGGTGCCAGGGACGTACTTCTTTCTCTTTAAATGTGATAACGGATCAACTTATTCTTTTCCTCGAGCAAAGGTTGAGCTTGAAGAGAGCACTGAATATACAATGTTCTGTGAGCGTATTATTGAGGAGGATGCGCTTTTTGGGATAGACCAAATACGTGGAGTTATGGCTCGTGTCGTTAAGAGTAGCGAGTTTTCCCCAGAAATTATTAAGCATAAATACTTTAAGAAAGATTGATGAACGATTAATGGGGGGTTGCAACATTCAATTCCTGGCGCAGTGATGCGACAGAGCTTCTGAGCGAAATTAATTAACGATGAAAATTCGGTGTCAAATCTTGCTTTGCTCTTCAGGAGCCAAAATGGAAGTGCTTAACCCAGTCTCACCAATTCAATGCTGTTTTAGAGGAAGGTCATGGAGATCAAGCGATCGGTTGCAATACTGACGGCAGTTTTGGCGTTGCACTGGGTCTATATGACTTTTTTTTGTGAGTGGCAATTTTTTATTCTTGCATTGCTTTATGTGGCGTTGGCTTATGGTATCTATAAGGAAAGCAAGGCAGCCCGATATTTATCTCTGATGATTCTGCTGCTCCATCTCTTGTTCAATATATCCCTTATAGGGTTTGTATACTATCCAGTGAATGCGGGGTTGAGTGCGGCAGATCAAATTTTCTTGGTGGAGTTTGATCAAACAAGGTTTCTTGTTGAGGTTATTCCTCCTACGCTGTTTGCTTTCGCCGCTTTTTTTCTCTTGATGTTTTCCGCTGCTCGACGTTCTTAGAGAGCTTTCAAGGTTAGGTTTTTATGGCTGTCCTCGCCAATTTATTAAAAGAAGTAAGGCGAGGATAGATACTATTGGTGATGACGTTTTTTAAATAAGAGATATTCTTTAAATGATTAGAGGGCTTCCAATTGGTCTATTGGTGATATCTGCTGGCATGATTTCCCAGATGGGTTTCTTGTTGAATGCCGATGTCATTGGCGGTCACTATTTAACTATAATTGGCATCATTCTTGGCGTATCTGCAGGTTTATTTTTTCTTGTTTATCGGCGCCGGCGACTATTTAGGAAAATACATATTTTCCACAGTTCAAATAAGGTGCCTTGGTACAAGAAGCCGCCTAATCACTACATGGTATTCGCTTTATGCATATTGGGAGGAATGGTCTCAGTATCGTTAATCAACAATATGCCCGATACCGGGGATCAAAGAGTTGAGGTTTATAATGTCACTGGAATAGGCGAGCAGAGGGTGCGCTATGAGGTTTTCAAGTATTTGCGATTAAGTAATGGGTCAGAGACGATCACATATCGGCCCGTGGATAAACAAAATTTCACTCTTGGTGAAGAGGTTGAGGTTACGATCGAAAAAGGGCTGCTTGGCTTTTCACAGGTTCTCGATGCTAAGTCCACCAAACGACAGTGGTAAATGAGAGCACGATGCTGATATAGGGCCGGTTAATGGGGGCTGCTCTTGCATCGTTCACTTGATAGCAACATTCAAGGCGTGACCCAGGATGCCGAAGCTCGACTCCGAGAAGAGTAATGAAATATTTGCGCACCAGAATGGCGACGGATTGGAGTCGTAGGAAATCCTTGAAAATCTATATCTTGGATGCGTTGTTTTGGTTTGTTCCTCGCGCTAACCCTGGTTATGAAAAGAAAATGCATCTCCTTGCAGAGTGGCTGGTTGAGTTTGATGAAGAGGGCCTTCCATGGAGGGAGATTGGTTTGGATATGAATGGGCATCCTGTTCTGGCTGGCCCAAACGATGAATGCTATGGGTTCTGGCTCGATACGAATATGAGATTCGATGATTTCGACGGTGAGCCAGTTACAAAGGGTGAATTCGAGCGGCTTTGGTTGCTATCAGGTGTGAGCGTTTCTTCTTAGTCTTGGGGCATTGTGAGATCGTTTCTTGTATTGTAAAGCGCGGAATCTTGCAAGCAATCGGGGCAGGCCTCTCAATGCCCATCAGTCAGGGAAATAGGTGGCCCGGCCCTGCTGGCTAAATAAAGGTAGTGGTAATCATATGCACACGGTTTTTCTGTATTTTTTTGGAATGCTTTTCGCTTGGGGGTTGTTGGAGTTTCTGACGAGAAGCGGCCTGATGGCGTCTTCAAATGGAGCCTTGATGCTTGCTCTGGGCGTCATGCTGATCATCGTTAGTGTGGCTGATTGGCAGATGAATAGCCCCATGATCAATGCGAGGACGGGTGACCATGTGACACTAGACGATTACATTGAGATTAATGGAGTAGTGGTTGTATTTTCATTCTTAGTGTCAATTATTCTTGAAGTCAGAAAAAGACAGAGTGGGAAAGAAGAAAAGATGTGACTGGGGCTTGCCTCAGGACACGGTGGCAGGTCTTCTCTTTACCAAAGCGTGTGGCAATCAGTTCTCTGAAAGCTTCCCCAAAGCCCGGCTAAGGTTGTTGCGCGCTGAGTCTTCCAGTCGCTCCCTTAACCCAACCGTGTGATAAATCTTCCCTTGGTCCAGAAAGCTCTCTAGCACCGCGCTACGCCCCTTCCGAAACGCCGCTTCCGGCACAAACTCATATTCCTGCCAAATCCACCCTTCATACCGATCGTACAACTCAACATCTGCCCCAAGAATACTCAGGTCGATATCCTGCAGCAGCGCCATGTCCGGGTCCGTGGGTGGGTGCGGGTGGATGGTGGCCAGGATGAGTACGTGTACTCGGGCGCGCTGTTGGTCGGTCAGCGTGCTATCAGCAAAGTGCTGGGCAAACCAGTCTGCACTGCGAGCTTCGTTATCGCTGGCGCGGGGATCGTAGATTACATCATGGGCCCACAAGGCCAGTTCCAGGCTAAGCGGATCTGCGGCGAGGTGTCGGTAATGGTCCAGCCATCCCATGCAGGCGGCGACGTGGTCCAGGGTGTGGTAGTGGCGGTGGGGCTCGCTGTAGTGGTTGACCAGTTGTTGCCAGGTGGGCTCCGGGTCAGGCAGTAGCGGGGCGACGGCGGTGCGCCATCGTTGGTGCAGGGCGGACCCGGTGGTCATCCCGCTTCCTCCAGCGGCTTCCCATCTTCATCCACAAACCGCACATCCCGCACGGTGAGGGGCTGACCCTGCTGGTTCTGGACGGTAACCGGCGCCAGCGGCTCTCCGGTCTGGCGGTCCACCAGCTGCATGGTGTCTTTCTCGCCATTCCAGCGTTCGCTCCACTGGCGCAGGGCGGTGACTACCGTAAACAGGTCGCGGCCCTTGTCGGTGAGGCGGTATTCGTAGCGCTTGCCGTGCTCGCCCACGTCCACACGCACCATTACCCCGTTGTCCACCAGCCGGGTCAGGCGGTTGCAGAGGATGTTCTTGGCGATGCCCAGGTTGTGCTGGAAATCCACAAAGCGGCGGGTGCCCAGCATGGCCTGCTTAACCACCAACAGGGACCACCAGTCACCGACCTCATTGAGGGCGCAGGCCACCGAGCAGCCCATTTCATCGAAACGTTTACGTGTCATGGATGGCATTGTACGCCAGAAAGGTTGCATAACGAAACCAAATAAGGTTTTATTACGCAACCAAATTGAGGGCCGCCGATTGGTGGCCTCGCTGATTCTGTTGTTTTTTATCGCGCTCGCTTGAGCGCCAGAGTGAAACAAAATTCGGGAGAGTAACAATGAGTGGTTCCCTGGACAGTCTGCTGCGCCCTTTTGCGCACAAATCCCTGAACCTGCGTAACCGGGTGGCCATGGCCCCCATGACCCGCACCTTCTCGCCGGGCTATGTGCCCAATGACGAGGTGGTGGGGTACTACCGCCGCCGTGCCGAGGGTGAGGTGGGGCTGATCATCACCGAGGGCACCTTTGTGGGCCACAAGGCGGCCAACGGCTATGAGCGGGTGCCGGCCATTTATGGCGATGCCGCCATGGCGGGCTGGAAGAAGGTGGTGGATGCGGTCCACGAGGCTGGCGGCCAGATTATTCCGCAGCTGTGGCATGTGGGTTCGGTGCGCAAGCCGGGTATTGGTCCGGACAAGGACGTGCCCGGGCATTCGCCGTCCGGCCTGTTCAAGCCGGGCAAGGAAAATGGCCACGCCATGACCCATGAGGACATCCAGGACGTGGTGCAGGCGTTTGCTGACTCCGCCAGGGCCGCCAAAGCGGTGGGCTTTGACGGGGTAGAGATTCATGGTGCCCACGGCTATCTGCTGGACCAGTTCTTCTGGGAAGGCACCAACCAGCGCGATGACGAGTACGGTGGCTCCATCGAGAACCGCGCCCGCTTCGGCGTGGAGATCGTCAAGGCGGTCCGTGAAGCGGTAGGTGAGGAGTTCGCCATTGTGCTGCGCTTTTCCCAATGGAAGCAGCAGGATTACGACGCCAAGCTGGCCCAGAACCCGGAAGAGCTGGAGCGCTTCCTGATGCCGTTCGTGGACGCCGGCGTGGATATTTTCCATGCCTCCACGCGACGTTTCTGGCTGCCGGAGTTCGAGGGTTCCGATCTGAACCTGGCCGGCTGGACCAAGAAAATCACCGGCAAGCCCACTATTTCCGTGGGTAGTGTGGGTCTGGATGGGGATTTCCTGAACAGCCCGGAAGGCATGGGCGGCACCGCCAACCCGGCGGCCTTGGATGAGCTGACCCGGCGCATGGATAACGATGAATTCGACATGATCGCCGTGGGCCGGGCGCTGCTGCAGGACCCGAACTGGTTGGTGAAGGTGAAGGAAGGGCGTGAGGAAGAGATCGCGCCGTTTACCAAGAAGGCGTTGGGAAGTCTGAGCTGATAGCGGCTAGCTACTAGCTGCGAGGAAAAACGCGATCCGGGGTTTGTCGGGTCGGATAGCCAAGAGGCCGCGTCCAGATGTTGGACGCGGCCTCTTTTGTTTCGGGCCTTTCCGTAGGAGCGTCGCTGGCGGCGCGATAACCAACCCAGGAAGCGAGTGACGAGTTTCGAAGACCTGGCCTCTGGGTTGTTCAAGGTTTTGCCTTTCGAGCCTCGCTTCTCGTAACTCGCCACTGTTTTGATCGCGCCGCCAGCGACGCTCCTACGGATGGGGTGGTTATAAAGAGAGAGGCCGCACCTGGATTTCCGGGCGCGGCCTCTGAGGTTCAGCCAGCTTGAGCCTCAAACCGCGTTGCGGCTTGAGGCTTGTAGCTTGCAGCTTAGTCTTCGCTTTGATCCGACAAGGTCTGGTTCACCGCCAGGGCCAGCAGGGTGCAGATGACGCCGGAGAGCAGGTACACGGTCACCGACAGCAGGCCGAATTTGGCGGACAGGCCCAGGGCCACCAGCGGGGCGAAGGCGGCGCCGAACAGCCAGGCGAAGTCGGAAGTCAGGGCGGCACCGGTGTAGCGGAAGCGGCGCTCGAAGTTGGCGGTGACGGTGCCGGAGGCCTGGCCGTAGGAAATCCCCAGCAGGGCAAAGCCGAGCAGGATGAAGGTGTCCTGCATGGCCGGGCTGCCCCCCATCAATAGCGGGGTGAGCAGGCTGAAGACGCCGATCACCGCCGCCAGGGCGCCCACGGTGGTGCGCTTGCCGATGCGCGCGGCGATCCAGCCGGAGCCGATGGTGGCAATAATGCCGACGATGCCGCCGACGATCTGCACGGTCAGCACCTGGCCGGTGGTCTGGCTGCCCTGCAGGGCGATCCAGGACAGCGGGAAGATGGTCACCAAGTGGAAAAGGGCATAGCTGGCCAGGGCGGCGAAGGAGCCGATAAAGATGTTGTAGCCCTGCTTGCGCACCATCTCGGTGGTGCCGATGGGCTCCAGCTCGCTTTCTTCCAGGGCTTCGGTGTATTCCTCGGTGAGCACTAGACGCAGGCGGGCGAACAGGGCGACCACGTTGATGGCGAAGGCCACGAAGAACGGGTAACGCCAGCCCCAGCCCAGGAAATCCGGGGCGCTCAGGCTGTTATAGAGAAACAGGAACAGGGCGCTGGCAATGACGAAGCCCAGCGGGGCGCCCAGCTGCCCGATCATGGCGTACCAGCTACGCTTTTCCTTTGGCGCGTTCAGGGCCAGCAGCGACGGCAGACCATCCCAGGAGCCGCCGAAAGCCACCCCCTGCATGATGCGGAACAGGGCCAGCAGGGTAATGGCGTAGCCACCCAGCTTCTCGTACCCGGGCAGGAAGGCGATGCCGGCGGTGGCGGTGCCCAGCAGGAACAGGGCGGCGGTGAGTT
This sequence comes from Alcanivorax sp., assembly GCF_019431375.1. Lineage (NCBI taxonomy): Bacteria > Pseudomonadati > Pseudomonadota > Gammaproteobacteria > Oceanospirillales > Alcanivoracaceae > Alcanivorax > Alcanivorax sp. Next base: position 1,724,814 of record NZ_CP080267.1, on the reverse strand, counting down.
TGATGCCGCGACCCCAATGACGCTGGATGGTCATGAACAGGGCGGTACCGAAGGGCCTGGCCACAAACGCCAGGGCAAACAGGGAGAAGGAATAGAGCATGCCCTGTAGCGGATCGGCGAAGGGGAAGAATACCTGCGGGAAGATCAGTACCGAGGCGATGCCGTAGACAAAGAAGTCGAAGTATTCGGAAGTCCGGCCGATGACCACACCGACGGCGATTTCATTGGGCGCCACCGGGGCATGACTGGAACCGTGGGACTGCTGGGGTTGGGACATGTTGTGCGCTCGAATTTCGTGTTATTGGGCTGGCTGGGGAGTGGCAAGTTGCAAGTTTCAAGTTGCAACGCGGTCAGGTTTGGTCGGTGTGGCGATTCCGTGCCCGCGCCCAACGGTAATGCGCGGGCGCGGCCGAGCAGGGCCTGAAGGCCGTCATCGCGCCTTGCGCCTTGAAACTTGTAACTTGCCACTCATCCCCTAGCACTTTAAGGCCATGGGACAAAATGTCCAATACCCGCTCCCCATTGCCTTGGCTAGAGTTCCCCTATCCCATAAGCCAACCAGAATAGCCGCCAATGCAAATATTCAAATACTTGCGTGGAGTGTCGCTGACGTTGCTTGTCGCTGCCCTGCTGTCGGGTTGCGATGCAGTCGTGATGTCCCCCTCTGGTGATGTGGCAGTGCAACAGCGGGACCTGATTGTCTGGTCCACCATCCTGATGCTGCTGGTCATCGTTCCTGTCATCGTGCTGACGCTGTGGTTCGCCTGGCGTTACCGCGAATCCAACACCGACGCCACCTACAAGCCGGACTGGACTCATTCCACCGTGCTGGAACTGGTGATCTGGGCGGTGCCGCTGCTGATCATCATCGCCCTGGGGGCGATGACCTGGGTGTATACCCACAAGCTGGACCCTTACCGGCCGCTGGATCGTATTGATGCCAGCACCCCGGTGCCGGCGGACCTGGAGCCGCTCACTGTGGAAGTGGTGGCGCTGGACTGGAAATGGCTGTTCATCTACCCGGAGCAGGGCATCGCCACGGTGAATGAGCTGGCGGCGCCGGTGGATCACCCGATCCGCTTCAAGATCACCGCGTCCACCATGATGAACTCCTTCTTCATCCCCGCCATGGCCGGGCAGATCTACGCCATGGCCGGCATGGAGACCAAGCTGCACGGCGTGATCAACGAGCCGGGCGTCTACCAGGGCTTGTCCGCCAACTACAGCGGTGCCGGCTACTCGCACATGAAATTCCAGTTCCACGGCCTCAGCGAGGCGGACTTTCAGGCCTGGGTGGACAAGAACAAGGCCAGCGGCAACACCCTTAGCCGTGAGGTCTACAAGGAGCTGGAAGTGCCCAGCATCAAGGACCCGGTGAAACGCTACGCCAGCGTCGATCCGACCCTGTACCACGCCATCCTCAACCGCTGCGTGGACCCGGGCACCGTGTGCATGGAAGACATGATGTACCACAGCGGCCATGGCAAGCAGGATGCGGATTCCGCTGAAGGGCACGATGCCCACGCCGGCCATGACGCGCATGGAGGCCACCATGAATAAGTGTGTTCCCCTGAATTCAGCTGTAGCAGGTGTCGCCCATGTTTGAAAACCTGGACCTGACCAAACTCATATTCGGACGTCTGACCTGGGACGCGATTCCGTTCCATGATCCGATCATTCTCGCTACCTTTGCCGTGGTGGCAGTGGGTGGGGTGGCCATGCTGGTGGCGATTACCCGCTACAAGCTGTGGGGCTACCTGTGGAACGAGTGGTTTACCTCCATCGACCACAAGAAGATCGGCATCATGTACATCATCCTTGGCCTGGTGATGCTGCTGCGCGGCTTTGCCGATGCCATCATGATGCGCCTGCAGCAGGCCTTCGCCTTCGGCGACAACATGGGCTACCTGCCGCCGGATCACTACGACCAGATCTTCACCGCCCACGGCGTGATCATGATCTTCTTCGTGGCCATGCCGCTGGTGACCGGGATCATGAACTACCTGATCCCGCTGCAGATCGGCACCCGCGATGTGGCCTTCCCGTTCCTGAACAACTTCAGCTTCTGGATGACCACCGGTGGCGCGGTGCTGATGATGATGTCCCTGTTCGTGGGCGAGTTCGCCAAGACCGGCTGGCTGGCCTATCCGCCTTTGTCGGGGATATTGCAGAGTCCCGGTGTCGGGGTGGACTACTACATCTGGTCGTTGCAGATCGCCGGGGTGGGGACGCTGCTATCGGGGATCAACCTGCTGGTGACCATCGTCAAGATGCGCGCCCCGGGCATGAGCCTGATGAAGATGCCGGTGTTCACCTGGACCTCCCTGTGTACCAACGTGCTGATCGTGGCCGCCTTCCCGGTACTGACCGCCGTGCTGGCCATGCTGACCCTGGATCGTTATCTGGGCACCGCCTTCTTCACCAACGACATGGGCGGCAACGCCATGATGTACGTGAACCTGATCTGGATCTGGGGTCACCCGGAGGTGTACATCCTGATCCTGCCGGTGTTCGGTATCTTCTCCGAGATCGTGGCCACCTACAGCCGCAAGCCGCTGTTCGGTTACACCTCCATGGTCTATGCCACCGTGGTGATCACCGTGCTGTCCTACCTGGTATGGCTGCACCACTTCTTCACCATGGGTTCCGGGGCCAGCGTGAACTCGTTCTTCGGGATCACCACCATGATCATCTCGATCCCCACCGGGGCCAAGGTGTTCAACTGGCTGTTCACCATGTTCCGTGGCCGCATCAAGTTCGATGTGCCCATGCTGTGGACCGTGGGCTTCATGGTCACCTTCGTGATCGGCGGCATGACCGGGGTGTTGCTGGCGGTGCCGCCGGCGGACTTCGTTTTGCATAACAGCCTGTTCCTGATCGCCCACTTCCATAACGTGATCATCGGTGGCGTGCTGTTCGGTCTGTTCGCCGGTATCACCTACTGGTTCCCGAAAGCCACCGGCTACAAGCTGGATGAGTTCTGGGGCAAGCTGTCGTTCTGGTTCTGGCTGATCGGTTTCTACTTCGCCTTCATGCCGCTGTACGTGCTCGGCCTGATGGGCGTGACCCGTCGTGTCAGCCACTTCGAGGATCAGTCCCTGCAGATCTGGTTCCAGATCGCTGCCTTCGGGGCCGTGCTGATCGCCGTGGGCATTGCTGCTTTCGCGATCCAGCTGATTGTCAGCTTCCGTCGTCGCGAGGCGCTGGTGGACAAGACCGGCGATCCTTGGGATGGCCGTACCCTGGAGTGGTCCACCTCTTCGCCGCCGCCGCCGTACAACTTTGCCTTCACCCCGCGTGTGCACGACCTGGACGCCTGGTGGCAGATGAAACAGCACGGCTTCAAGCGCCCGGAATCCGGCTTTATCCCGATCCACATGCCCAAGGGCACCTGGGCAGGCATCGTGCTGTCGGCGATCAGTGTGGCCTGTGGTTTCGCCCTGATCTGGCACATGTGGCTGGCCGCTGCCGTGTCCTTTGTGGTGCTGGTGGCCACGGCCATCTACCACACCTTCAATTACGACCGTGACTACTACATTCCCGCCGAGGAAGTAGAACGGATTGAGGCCGAACGAACCAAGGTGCTTGCCAATGTCTGAAGCAACCATGACCGCTGACGTGAAAACGCAGGACGGCCCGCTGGAGTTCCTGGTGAAGGGGGATCACCACCCCCAGAACGGCACCCTGCTGGGTTTCTGGCTCTACCTGATGAGCGACTGCCTGATCTTTGCCTGTCTGTTCGCCACCTACGGCGTGCTGGCGCGCAGCTATGCCGGTGGTCCCACCGGCATGGAAGTGTTCGATCTGTCGCTGGTGGCCATCAACACCTCCATGCTGCTGTTGTCCTCCATCACCTATGGCTTTGCGATGCTGGAGATGCAGGCCAATCGCCTGAAGGGCACGCTGATCTGGCTGGCCGTCACCGGCCTGCTGGGCGCCGGCTTCCTGGCGGTGGAACTGTATGAGTTCTATCACCTGATCCATATCGGCGCGACGCCGCAGAGCAGTGGCTTCCTGACCGCCTTCTTTGCGCTGGTCGGCACCCACGGCCTGCACGTGCTGTTCGGTATCGTGTGGCTGGTGACCTTGCTGTTCCAGCTCAAGAAGCATGGCCTGATCCCCGCCAACAAGCGCCGGGTGTTCTGCCTGTCCATGTTCTGGCACTTCCTGGACGTGGTCTGGGTGGGTGTCTTTACCTATGTCTATCTGATGGGAGTGCTGCCATGAGTGAGCATACACACGACCACGATCATCACGAGGCGGAAGGCCCCCACGTTACCCTGAAGGAATACGTGACCGGCTTTGTGCTGGCGGTGATTCTCACCGTGATCCCGTTCTGGGTGGTAATGGGCAATGTGTTTGAAAGCTCCACCACCACGGCGCTGGTAATCCTGGCCTTCATGGTGGTGCAGATCTTCGTGCACATGGTGTACTTCCTGCACATGAACTTCCATTCGGAAGGAGGCTGGAACATGCTGGCGCTGATCTTCACCCTGGTGCTGGTGTTCATCACCCTGGCTGGTTCCCTGTGGGTGATGATCAGCCTGAACAACAACATGATGCCGGGCATGATGGGGTAGCACGGGCAGTCCACGAAACCCGGCCACTGTAGGAGCTTGCCTGCAAGCGAATCTGATCCTCGAAGAGAGGCAAAAATTCGGCTGCAGGCAGCCTCCTACAGATTTTTTCTCCCTCGTTTGAAGAGGCATTCCCATGGCTCGTCGGCGTCTTCTTTCTTTCCTGTTTCTGCTGCTCTGTGTGGCGGCCTTTGCCGGCTTTATTGCCCTGGGTGTCTGGCAGGTACAGCGGCTGGCCTGGAAAGAGGACCTGATTGCCCGGGTGGATGCCCGCGTCCATGCTGACCCGGTGACCGCGCCTGCACAGGGCGACTGGGCAACCGTGAATAAAGCCACCCACGAATATCTGCGCGTTAAGCTACCGGGGCAGTATCTACCCGAGGGGATCTCGCTGGTGGCCGCGGCCACGGAAGAAGGGCAGGGCTACTGGGTGATGGTGCCCTTGCAGCGGGCGAATGGCAACTGGGTCTATATCAACCGGGGCTTCGTTCCCCAGCGCCTGCGTGAGCAGGCCGGTCGGGGAGACTTTACCCCGGACGGTGAGGTCTCCGTCACCGGCTTGCTGCGCCTTAACGAACCGGGCGGCGGTGTGCTGCGTGATAATGTGCCCACCGAGAACCGCTGGTATTCCCGCGATGTGCTGGCCATGGCCGAGCAGCACGGGCTGGCACCGGTGGCGCCGTTCTTCATTGATGCGGATGCCAGCGAACAACCAGGGCCGGTGGGTGGGCTGACGGTCATCCGCTTCCCCAATAACCATCTGGTTTACGCCATCACCTGGTTTGCCCTGGCGTTGGGTATGATCCTGGCAGCCTGGCTGGTGGTACGCGAACAGCGCAAGCGCTGAAGCCGTTTTTTGTAGGAGCTATGCTTGCATGGCGAACCCGCTCTCGCCCTGGCGGCCATCATGCCCGGTCCATAACCTCCTCACACCTTCACGCCGAAGTCGGTAAACTGACTCTCCATGGAAAAACTGACAATGACAGCCCCCGCCGGCACCCGGCCCCTGGCGGCCATCCGCCGTTCCAGTGAAGACGTGGCCGGCCGCAAGAACCTGCAGCTGCTGATTCAGCTACGCTGGATCGCCATGGGCGGTCAGCTGGCCACCATCCTGCTGGTGCACTTCGGGTTCGGTATTACCTTGCCGCTGGGGCAGATGCTGGTGGTGTTGTTCGGCCTGCTGCTGCTCAACGCGGTCAGTCTACTGCGCCTGAAACTGCCGAAAAGCATCGGCAATACCGAGTTGTTCCTGTCGTTGCTGATCGACGTGGCCACTCTGACCATCCTGCTCTATCTCAGCGGCGGGGCCACCAACCCCTTCGTGTTTCTCTACCTGCTGCAGGTGATCCTCGGCGCCGTGCTGCTCAAGGTGTGGTCCACCTGGGTGATCCTGATCACCACCACCCTGTGCTTTGCCTGGCTGGCCTGGTCCGGCAAGCCGTTGCCCTTGCCGCTGGATCATTCCCGGGGGCTGTTCAGCCTGTATATCGAAGGGATGATCATCTGTTTCGTGCTCAACGGTGTGCTGCTGGTGATCTTCATCAATCGCATCACCCGCAACCGCCGCCAGCGCGACGAGCACCTGGCGGAATTGCGTCAGCGGGCCGCGGAGGAAGAACATATCGTGCGCATGGGGCTGCTGGCCTCCGGCGCCGCCCACGAGCTGGGCACGCCGCTGGCCACCCTGTCGGTAATTCTCGGTGACTGGCGCCACATGGAGCCGTTCAAATCCGACCCGGACATGGCCCAGGAAATCGGCGAGATGCAGACCCAGGTGCTGCGTTGCAAATCCATCGTCAGCGGTATTCTGCTGTCCGCCGGCGAGGCCCGGGGCGAGTCGTCGGAAGAAACCACCGCCCGGGAATTCCTGGATGACCTGGTGGCGGAATGGCGGGAAACCCGGCCGGTGAAGGATTTCATTTACCTGAATGATTTTGGTCAGGACCTGAGCATCGTTTCCGACTCGGCCCTGAAGCAGAGCATCCATAACGTGCTTGATAATGCCCTGGAGGCATCGCCGCAATGGGTGCGCCTGGATGTGCATCGCCATGACGATAACCTGGTGATCTCGGTGACCGACCGGGGCCCCGGTTTTCCGCCGGCCATGCTGGAAAGTCTGGGTCGCCCCTATCAGTCCAGCAAGGGACGACCGGGCAGCGGCCTGGGCCTGTTCCTGGTGATGAATGTGCTGCGCACCCTGGGCGGCAATCTGCGCGCCCGTAATCTGGTGCAGGGCGGTGCCGTGGTGATGCTGTCGTTACCCCTGTCCGCCGTCACGCTGGAAGAGGAATAAGTTGTGAGTGAGGTTGATCAACAGACAGAGCGGTTGCTGCTGATCGTGGAAGACGATGAGGCCTTTGCCCGTACTCTGAGTCGTTCCTTTGAACGGCGCGGGTATACCGTGATCCATGCCGCCGGCATGGAAGACATGGAGGCGCTGCTGGAGGAGCACGATCCGGGCTATGCGGTGGTGGATCTGAAGCTGAAGGGCGATGCCTCCGGTCTGGCCTGTGTGCAGACTCTCAACCAGCATAACGAGGATATGCTGATCGTGGTACTCACCGGTTACGCCAGTATTGCCACGGCGGTGGAAGCGGTGAAGCTGGGGGCCTGCCATTACCTGGCCAAGCCGTCCAATACCGACGATATTGAAGCCGCCTTCCTGCGTGCCGAAGGGGATGTGGATGTGGCCCTGACCGCCCGGGAAACCGACCTGAAAACCCTGGAATGGGAACGCATCCACGAAACCCTGGCGGAAACCGGATTTAATATCTCGGAAACCGCCCGGCGTCTGGGTATGCACCGCCGCACCCTGGCCAGGAAGCTGGGCAAGCAACGGGTGAAGTAAGGCAGTTAACAGTTAACAGTGAATAGTTAACAGCTAACCAGAACGCCGATGCTCCTTATAAAACGTGGGCGCCTGTCGAAAAACGGGCACCCCAATCGATTAGCTATGGAAAGCCAATCCCTTCAAGGAGAGAAACCATGTCTGAAGTCCGTCTCAATCCGTACCTGAATTTCCAGGGAAATTGCCGGGAAGCCTTTGATTTTTATGCCAGTGTGCTCAAGGCTGAGATCAGTTTTCTGATCACCATGGGCGAATCGCCCATGGCCAGTGAGGTGCCCCCCGAGTGCCATAACAACATCTGCCATGTGTGCCTGAAAGGGGAGGGCATCGTGCTGATGGGCTCGGACTGTCCGCCGGATGTGTATGAAAAGCCGCAAGGCACCATCATCAATGTGCAGGCGGAAACCGCAGAGCGGGCGGAGAAAATCTTTGCTGCCTTGAGCGACGGGGGTGAAATCCGCATGCCCATGGAAGAAACCTTCTGGGCCAAGCGTTTCGGTATGTGCACTGATCGGTTCGGGGTGCCCTGGATGGTCAACTGCGATAAACCCATGCCGTAGCCGCGTCGCTGGCGGCGCGATAAAGCAGTCGCAAGCTTCAAGCTGCAAGGCGCGGTCAATGCATTGCCAGAATCAAAGGCCGTGCCCGCGATTACCGGATCAGCGCGGTGCCCATATCTTGCCGGTAGCTACTGCCTTTACGTGCGTTGAGGCCTGTCGCTTGTCGCGTCAGTGCAGTTGTTCCGGATCCGGGATGTAGCGGTGGGGCGGTAGTTCCACCCGTTGCACCTGGCCGCCCTGCACATAGGTGTGGCCGGGGTAGCGCTCTCCGCCGGTGACGGTGAATTCGAAACGGTAAATACGTGTGATGCGCCGTTTGCCGTGGCGATCCTTTTCCAGGGTGAGTTTTTCCAGCCCCACGGTATCATCCAGAAACTCCACCGCTTCCCGTTGGCAAAAGCGCCGGGTGTAGATCAGCGCCCGTTCGCGGATGCCGTGGGAGCGCCAGAACAGGGCGGCAATCACCACCACCGCAGTGACCAGGCCGATATCCGTCAGATCCAGATTCACGGTGCGCCTCCGGGGCGCTGGCCAAACAGGCTTTGCCACTGGTCATCGCTGAGGCCGTTGAGGGTGGCGATGTTGCGCTCGGGAATCTGCTCCGGGTCCGGGTAGCTGGCCAGGCCCCGGTTCAGGCTGGCTTCACGGAGGATATGCAGGATCGGGTAGGGCGCCCGGTTGGTGTAGTTCTCCCGATCGTCTACCTCCGTGTCGGCAAACTGATAGGCAGGATGAAAGCTGGCAATCTGATAGGTGCCTTCCCAGCCCTGCTGTTCCAGCAGGCCGTCGGCCAGATCGAGCATGTCGTTGTAGTCGAGAAAATCCTCCAGCTGATCGGGAATGATCAGCAGGGTAGTGTCGATCTGCTCGGCGGGGGTGTTATCCAGCCGCACCAGCTCGTCATACAAATCGGTCAGCAGGGTTTCCACATTGCGGCTGTCGCTGACGGCAAAGTGAACCTGGCCGGCACCGAGAGGCTTGCGGGCAAAGGGACACAGGTTCAGGCCGACGACGATCTGTTCCAGCCACTGGCGGGTTTGTGCGATGACGGTGTCGGAAGAAGGCATGCTCATTGGGCTGTTCTGTTCATAGGGGCATTGGGTAGGGGCTGTAAAAGGGCGAGGGTAGCATGGATTCACACGCCCGGAGGAAAAGATAACCTACTTCGAAGTCCGCCGTAGGAGCGTCGCTGGCGGCGCGATCAAAGGCGTTTAAAGACTGGAATATCACCGCAGAGGGCACAGAGCACACAGAGGAAAGACCTTCTCTCTCGGTGATCTCTGTGCCCTCTGTGGATCAAATGCTTTTGATCATGGTCTGGAATCGCGCCGCCAGCGACGCTCCTACGGCGGGGGTAGATCAGTTTGTCTTAGGGCGGAAATTGCCGCGGGCAATCTCCTCCGATGCTGCGGTGCAGGCTCAGCCTTCCGGCGTCACAATCTGATCGCCCACCCGAACCACGCCGCTGGACAGGATTTCACAACGCAGGCCGCCTCGTCCCAGAAGGGCCTTTACCACCTGGGGTGGGGTCAGATCGCCGGCCAGCAACTTGCCCACCACGGAGCAGGGCTCGCACAGTTCGATGCCGCGCAGGCGGATGTTGCCGAGCAGAAACTCCCGGCCCTCCAGAGCATTCAGGTCCACCCCTTCGGTGAGTACATTGCGACGCAGGGTGTGTGGCTCAACCTGCTGCTGATAATCGCGGTTGAAGGCGGCGATGGCTTCGGATTCGATCAGGGTGATCTGTTCGGCCGGTTGCGCATTGCGTTTGTAATGCCGGTCACCAACGATGCCGCATCCGGCGCGCAATTGCACAGCGGGCTGGCTTTCAACCGGGCCGCGGGATTCGCTGGCGGTGTAAAGGGCGAGGATCTTCATGGGGCTCCTGGGGTGACGCAGGACGTTAAAGCGCGCAAAAACCGAAGCGCCAGTTTAGCAGTTTCCCCCGGGTTTTCAGCGTCAGGCGTCGAGCGTCTGGCGTCTGGCGTTCTCATTAGCTAGAATTCCCCCAATCTTCACGTTTGAGAAAGGACGTCCCCCTTGGACCGTGCCCTGATCAACAGTTTTGCCTTCCTTTCCGCACCCGCCAGCTGGCGATGGTGACGCTCTCCCTGTGTCTGTGCTGAGCACTGCACTGACGCGCCCTTTTTGCCTTGTTTTTCCTCTACAATTGTTGCACTTGTCGGCCCGTGCGTTTGAATGGCCGAGCGAAGACCAATAGGGACAACCATGTCACAACAGCAACTGGATCGTTATGCCCGAGAGGGCTATACCCGGGTGCCGCTGGTACGCGAGGTGCTGGCGGATCTGGATACGCCGCTGACCGCTTACCGCAAGCTTGCCCAGGGGCCTTACAGCTACCTGTTTGAATCCGTTCAGGGCGGCGAGCGCTGGGGCCGCTATTCCATTCTCGGGCTGCCGGCCACGGAAGTGATCCGCATCACCGGCACGGCCGTCACGGTCAGCAATGAAGAGGGCGAAAACACCGTCGAGGTGGCGGACCCGATCCAGTGGATTGAAGACTACCGTCAGCAGTATCGCTCACCGGAAATTCCCGGGCTGCCCCGTTTCAACGGTGGCCTGGTGGGCTACTTCGGCTACGACAGCGTGCGTTATTTCGAGCCCCGGCTGGGGCCTGCGCCTGGCGAGGATGTGCTCGGGGTGCCGGATATCCTGCTGATGCGCTCCGAAGAAGTGGTGGTGTTCGATAATCTGCGCGGCGCCCTGTTCCTGGTGGTGCACGTGGACCCCCGCGAAGCGGATGCCGGTGAGCAGGCGTCGCAGCGCCTGGATGAGCTGCAGACCCTGCTGCGTGCGCCCCTGCCGGAGCCGGAGCATACCGTCTACGGCGAGCCGGTGGACGAGAGCGATTTCCGTAGCGAATTCCCGGAAGCGCAGTTCAAGGCCGGGGTGGAAAAGGTGCGCGAGTACATTCTCGCCGGTGACGTGATGCAGGTGGTCCCTGCCCAGCGCATGAGTTGCCCCTTCAAGGCCCCGGCCCTGGATCTGTACCGGGCGCTGCGTTACCTGAACCCGTCCCCTTACATGTTCTATCTGGATCTGGGGGATTTCCATATCGCCGGCTCGTCCCCGGAAATCCTCACCCGGGCAGAGCAGGGCGCTGTCACCGTGCGACCCATCGCCGGCACCCGCAAGCGCGGCGCCAATGCAGAAGAAGATCAGGCCCTGGAAGCGGACCTGCTGGCCGACCCCAAGGAAATCGCCGAGCACCTCATGCTCATCGACCTGGGCCGCAACGACGTGGGCCGGGTAGCCAAGCCCGGCAAGGTCACGCTCACCGACAAGATGGTGGTGGAGCGCTATTCCCACGTGATGCACATCGTTTCCAACGTGGAAGGCGAATTGCGCGACGGCCTGGGGCCGCTGGACGTGCTGCGTGCCACCTTCCCGGCGGGCACCCTGAGCGGGGCGCCGAAAATTCGCGCCATGGAAATTATCGACGAGCTGGAGCCCACCAAGCGGGGAATTTACGGCGGTGCCGTGGGCTATATCGGTTTCAACGGTGACATGGATACCGCCATCGCCATCCGTACCGCTGTGGTCAAGGATCAGCGCCTCTACGTACAGGCCGGTGCCGGCATCGTGGCCGACTCCGTGCCCCAGTCCGAATGGGACGAGACCATGAACAAGGCCCGGGCGGTGTTCCGGGCGGTGAATCTGGCACTGGGTGGTCTCAACCTGGCAGACGGAGGGCAGCGGTAATGCGTGTGCTGATGATCGACAACTACGACAGCTTTACCTACAACCTGGTGCAGTACCTGCAGGAGCTGGGAGCAGAGGTGCTGGTGCATCGCAACGACCAGATTTCCATTGAGGAAATCGAGGCGCTGAAGCCGGACCGGTTGATGATTTCCCCGGGGCCCTGTACTCCCAACGAGGCGGGCATCTCCATTGCCGCCATCCAGCATTTTGCCGGCAAGCTGCCGATCCTGGGGGTCTGCCTGGGCCATCAGAGTATCGGTCAGGCCTTTGGCGGCAAGGTGGTGCGCGCCCGCCAGGTGATGCACGGCAAGACGTCACCCATCTACCACAGTGGTGTAGGCATTTTCCGCAACCTGCCGTCCCCCTACACGGCCACCCGCTACCACTCCCTGGTGGTGGAAAAGGACAGTCTGCCGGATTGCCTGGAAATGACCGCCTGGACCTGCAATGAGGATGGCAGCGTGGACGAGGTGATGGGCATGCGCCACAAGACCCTGCCCATCGAAGGCGTGCAGTATCATCCCGAGTCCATTTTGAGTGAGCACGGTCATGCCCTGCTCGAGAATTTTCTTAACAACGAACAACAAGGGGACGCCGCATGAATATCCAGCAGGCCCTGGCCAAGGTGGTCGAGCAGATCGACCTGAGCATCGAGGAAATGCAGGAGGTAATGCGCCAGATCATGACCGGTGGCGCCACTGACGCCCAGATCGGCGGTTTCCTGGTGGCCCTGCGCATGAAGAGCGAATCCCTGGACGAGATCACCGGCGGGGTGCAGGTCATGCGCGAGCTGGTTACCGCCGTACCGGTGCAGAATCGTCAGTACCTGGTGGACATCGTCGGCACCGGTGGCGATGGCGCCAACCTGTTCAACGTGTCCTCGGCCAGCGCTTTTGTGGCGGCGGCGGCCGGGGCCCGGGTGGCCAAGCATGGCGGGCGCTCGGTGAGCTCCAAAAGCGGCTCGGCGGACCTGCTGGAAACCGCCGGTATCGCCCTGGACCTGACCCCGGAACAGATCGGCAGCTGCGTAGACAATGTGGGCGTGGGCTTCATGTTTGCCCCTAATCACCACAAAGCCATGAAGTACGCCGTGGGGCCGCGCAAGGAGCTGGGCATGCGCACCCTGTTCAATATTCTCGGCCCCATGACCAACCCGGCCGCCGTGCAGCGTCTGGTGCTGGGGGTCTTTTCCGAGAAGCTGTGCCGGCCCATGGCCGAAGTGATGGGGCGTCTGGGCGCCGAGCACGTGATGGTGGTGCACAGCAAGGATGGCCTGGACGAGATCAGCCTGGCCACCCGTACCCATGTGGCGGAATTCCGTAACGGGGAAATCAGTGAATACGACGTGACTCCGGAAGACCTGGGGCTGGACTCTGATTCGCTGGTGGGCCTGGATGTGACCGATTCGGACACCTCCCTGGCCCTGATCCGCGATGCCTTCGGCAAACGCAGCAATGACGCGGCCCGCAAGGCGGCGGACATGATCGCCCTGAACGCCGGGGCGGCCATCTATGTGAGCGGCATTACCCGCACTCACAAAGAAGGGGTACGAATGGCCGAAGACCTGATACACAATGGAGAGGCAGCAGAGCGCATGCGTGAACTGGCTCAGTACAGCACGGCCCTCACGGCTGCGGACTGATAAGGAGAGCGGTTATGAGCACAGGCACCATTCTCGACAAGATCATTGCCCGCAAGCAGGAAGAAATTGCGGTCGGCAAGAACAACTACACCCTGGGCGAGCTGGAGGCCATGGCCGATAATGAGCGCAAGGCCCGGGGATTTATCGCCAGCCTGTTCGACCGGGTGCGCGACCACCAGCCGGCGGTGATCGCCGAGATCAAGAAGGCGTCACCCAGCAAGGGGGTGATCCGGGACGATTTCGACCCGGTGGAGATTGCCCGCAGCTACGAGAAAAACGGCGCCGCCTGCCTATCGGTGCTCACCGACAAGGACTTCTTCCAGGGTGACGAACATTACCTGCGCGCCGCCCGCAACGCGGTGAACCTGCCGGTGCTGCGCAAGGACTTCATGATCGACCCCTGGCAGATCTTCGAGTCCCGGGCCATGGGCGCCGACGCGGTACTGCTGATCGCCGCCGCCCTGTCTGACGACCAGATGAACGAGCTCTACCACGCCGCCCAGCAGGCCGGCTGTGATGTGCTGGTGGAAGTGCATACCGAGGAAGAGCTGGAGCGGGCGGTGAATCTCAACGCCGAACTGATCGGCATCAACAACCGCAATCTGCATACCTTTGATACCAGCCTCTACACCACCCTGACGTTGGCGGAAAAAGTCCCCGGTGATCGCATGATCGTCACCGAAAGTGGCATCCACACAATCGAAGACGTGAAGCTGATGCGCAAGAACGGCATCAATGCGTTCCTGGTGGGCGAAGCCTTCATGCGGGCGGAGGATCCGGGGGCGGCGCTTAAAGCCTTGTTTTTTTAGTGAACAGTTAATAGCTGCGCGGGGAGGGTTGGTGCCGTGCAGGGAATGTTGGAGGCCGCGCCCATGAAGTGGGTGCGGCTTCTTCGTTTTAATGCCAAACAGGGAGTTGGAATGACAGGAAAGTCGCCGCAGGAATGCCTGGGTATGGAGGACATCCGTGCCGAAATCGATCGCCGCGACAGGAAAATCATTGCATTGCTGGGTGAAAGGGCGGGGTATGTCCATGCTGCCGCAGCGTTCAAAACCAGTGAAGACGGGGTGCGGGCACCGTAGCGTTTCAGAACCATGCTAGAGATCCGTCGCGAATGGGCGGAGCAGGACGGGCTGGATGCGGATATGGTCGAGAAGCTTTACCGGGATCTGGTGGAGCACTTTATCCAGCGGGAGATGGCAGCGTTCAAGAGTAGTTAACAGTTAATAGTGAACAGTTAACAGCGCCGCGGACCAGGTTGTTCTGTCGTTAAACGCAAGAGGCCGCGCCCATCATCTGGGCGCGGCCTCTTTGCTTTCAGTCACTCATGCGCTGAACGCGCAGCTGTTAACTGTTCACTATTAACTGTTAACTGCTTTTTACCGCGTTCCGTAAACCACCATGGTCTTGCCTTTAACCGACACCAGCCCCTGTTCTTCCAGGTTCTTGAGAACCCGGCCGACCATTTCCCGGGAGCAGCCGACGATGCGGCCGATTTCCTGGCGGGTGACCTTGATCTGCATGCCGTCGGGGTGGGTCATGGCGTCGGGTTGTTTGCACAGGTCCAGCAGGGTGCCAGCCACGCGGCCGGTCACATCCAGGAACGCCAGATCTCCCACTTTGCGGGTGGTGGCGCGCAGACGGCCGGCGATCTGGGCGGAGACGGCGAACAGGATGTCGGCGTCTTCCCGGGCCAGTTGTTTGAATTTGCCGTAGCTGACTTCGGCGACTTCGCATTCAGTCTTGGCTTTTACCCAGGCAGAGCGTGATGGGTCGTTCTCGAACAACCCCATTTCACCGAAGAAATCCCCTTCATTCAGGTAAGCCATGATCATCTCGCGACCATCGTCGTCTTCGATCATGACCGTCACGGAGCCCTTCAAAATGTAGTAAAGCGCATCCGATTCATCACCCGCATAAATGATGGTGCTCTTCGCCGGGTATTTGCGGCGATGGCAGTGGGCCAGAAACTGGTCCAGATTTGGAATAATTTTGTTGCCGTCAGTCATGGGTGCTCAATATTAAGCCAGAAAAATGTCTTAGCTGGTAAGCGTAAGGATATTGCCTGTTTTTATCATTGATGCCAAGGGAACTGGCTCTCACTCTCAATTTTCACAGGCCCAGTGGTGGCTTATGGCTGACCGGCACCCGGCCGGCAGGGGCGGAGAGGGTGTCGGGACGGGAAAATTATCTGTTATCCGGCCCCCGCAGGGGGTGGCGGCGCCCCCGCGCTATGGTACTCTGCGCCCCCTTTCGGGGCCGGATAAAGCCGGCCTGGATCGGTGACTGGAACCTGGGAGATCCCCCATGAAAGCAGTGGTTAAATGGCAGGGCGAAGCCTGCTATGAAGCGCAGACAGAAAGCGGCCATACGGTGCTCATGGACGGACCGCCGGACCACGGTGGCCAGAACCGGGGGCCGCGCCCCATGGAGACCCTGTTGCTGGGGGTGGGTGGCTGCTCCTCCTTTGATGTGGTGCATATCCTCAAGAAGTCCCGCCAGGACGTGACGGACTGCCGTTGTGAGCTGACCGCGGAGCGTGCCGATGAGGTGCCGGCGGTATTCAGCAAGATTCATCTGCACTTCATCGTCAGCGGCAATAACCTGAAAGAAACCCAGGTGAAGCGGGCGGTGGAGCTGTCGGCGGAGAAGTATTGCTCGGCCAGCATTATGCTGACCCGAGGTGGTGTTGAGATCACTCATAGTTATACCATTGAGGGCCAGGAAGCTTGACCCCTGGCCGGTCAAGGGTTCCGGCGCAAGCCGGGCAAGTCTGAGGCCTTGAGGTCTCGCAAACAGGTAACCGCAGACTCTGCGGTGGTGTGTTGGTTTTATTGTGGCGGTGACGCCTACGGGGTACAGCTGTGGTGAAAGATCCCAATCCCAAGATTACGGTTCATGGTTTCAACAACCTGACCAAATCCTTGAGCTTCAATATTTTCGATATCGCCTATGCGAAGACGGAACAGCATCGCAAGGAGTACATCGAGTATATTGACGAGCTGTATAACGCCGAGCGTCTCACCGAGATTCTCACCAACGTGACCAAGATCATCGGTGCCAACGTGCTCAACGTGGCGCGCCAGGATTACGATCCCCAGGGCGCCAGTGTGACCATGCTGATTGCCGAGCACGAGAGCCCGCCGGATGGCACCGACTGGGACGAAGAAGCCCCGGGCCCGCTGCCGGATTCCGTGGTGGCGCATCTGGACAAGAGCCATGTGACCGTGCACACCTACCCGGAATCCCACCCGGATAACGGTATTTCCACTTTCCGGGTGGACGTGGATGTGTCCACCTGCGGGGTGATTTCACCGCTGCGTGCACTGAACTACCTGATCCACAGCTTCGATTCCGATATCGTCACCATCGACTATCGGGTGCGCGGCATGACCCGGGATCTGGACGGCACCAAGCATTACATTGATCACGACATCAATTCGATCCAGAACTTCCTTACCGAAGACACCCAGAACGCCTATCAGATGATCGACGTGAATGTTTACCAGGAGAACATCTTCCACACCAAGATGCTGCTCAAGGACTTCGACATCGACAACTATCTGTTCGGCGCCGGCAGCGACGAATTCGAGAAGGACGAGCTGGAACAGATCGAGGAACGTCTGCGTACCGAGATGCTGGAGATTTTCTACAGCCGGAATATGGGGTGAGAAAGGCAGTTAACAGTTAATAGTGAATAGTTAATAGCTGCGCGGGGAAGTCTCGCGCTGTTTTTAAAGCCAAGAGGCCGCGCCCAGAGTATGGGCGCGGCCTCTTGCGTTTGGGGTGGGAAAACCCAGGTTCGCGACGTTATTAATTATTAACTATTCATTATTAATTCAGATTCTGTAAGTCGTAAACGTCATCACCTTGCTCATCAGCGTCATGGCGTGGCGCACTGGTGGGGGTAGCTCGGCGCCGCCGGCGTCTTTGGCGGTGACGGCGTGTTTCAGTTCGTCTTCCTTCATTTGTTCCAGGATGGCGCGGGTGCGCAGGTCGCTTTCCGGGACCTGGAACAGGTGGGATTCCAGATGTTTGACCACCTGATTTTCTGTTTCCGAGACAAAGCCCAGGCTCCAGCGATCCCCCACCAGGCCGGCAGTGGCGCCTACTGCATAGCTCATGGCGTAGAACAGCGGGTTGAGCTTGCTGGGTACGCCGCCGAGTTCCTGGATCCGCTCCTCGCACCAGGCCAGGTGATCCTCTTCCTCGCGGGCTGCTTCCTCCATGGCGTGGCGCACATGGGGCAGGCTGGCAGTGCTGGCCTGGCCCTGATACAGGGCCTGAGCGCACACCTCGCCGGTATGGTTGATGCGCATCAGTCCCAGCACATGGCGGCGTTTGTCCGAGGGCAGGGTGCCGGCCTCGGGGGCATCCGGCGCCGGGGAGGCATGGGCGGGTTTCCGTTCCGCCTGGATGGTGCCCGGCGTCAACGTACGCAGGGCGTTGTCGGCCCGGGCAAGTAGTTTATCCAGCGGTGACAGTCGACGTTCGCTCATGGGGATCTTCCAAAACGGTTTGCCACGGCGCACACGGGGTGCAGGAAAACAGAGTACTTCCGGTGAGCAGGGAGTCTTCCGCGGCGCTACAAAACAGTGTCAGGCTTCATGCTAGCATAGCGCTGACAGTGACCTGTGAAGAATGATAACAAATGAGCGACCTGAACGATCTGAAAATGCTGCTGGAATCCCGCTATCCCATCGTGGTCATCGAGACCTGGGAGGAGCTGCGGGCACTGGACCTGATACGTCGTCTGGGGATGCGTGAGGGCCGACCGGTGTTTGCCTGGAACGCGGTGGATGGCCTGCGGCGCCTTGAGTTCGAAGACGTTCCCAGTCAGAAGCACACGGTGGAGCCGGATGCGGTGTTGGGGCAGATTCGAGGCACCAATGAGCCAGGTATCTATGCCCTGTGTGATATGCATCCGTTTCTGAAGGACGAGCCGCGAAATATCCGGCTGCTGAAAGAAATCGCGCTGCACCACGAGCGTCTGCATCACACCCTGGTGTTGATCAGCCACCAGTTTTCCATTCCCCCGGAAATCCGCCGTTATTGCACCCGCTTTTCCCTGTCCATGCCCGACGAGAAGCAGCTGGAGCACATCGTTCAGGATGAGGCTCGTCGTTTCAAAAAGGAGAAAGGGGAACGGGTGCGCGCGGATCGGGAGTCGCTCGATCGGCTGGTGCGAAATCTCCGTGGCCTGAGCGTTGAGGATGCCCGCAAACTGGCCCGGGGCGCCATTATCCATGATGGCGCCATTACCGAGGCAGATCTGCCGGAAATCAATAAGGCCAAGTTTGCCTTGATGGAAATGGATGGTGTTCTCAGCTACGAGTACGACACGGAAAGCTTCGCCAGCGTGGGCGGCCTGCAGGGGCTGAAAGACTGGCTGGGTAAACGCGAGCACGCCTTCCATGGTCACAACGGTATCGATTCTCCCCGCGGCATCATGATGGTAGGGGTGCAGGGCGGCGGCAAGAGCCTGGCTGCCAAGGCGGTGGCCGGGCTGTGGGGGTTGCCGTTGCTGCGCATGGATATGGGCGCTATCTACAACAAGTTCTTCGGTGAATCCGAGCGCAACGTGCGCGAAGCCCTGGAGCTGGCGGAAACCATGTCGCCCTGTGTGTTGTGGATCGATGAGATCGAAAAGGGCATCGCCGTGGGTGACAACGATGGCGGTACCTCCCGGCGGGTGCTGGGAACCCTGCTTACCTGGATGGCGGAAAATCAGAGTCAGGTGTTTCTGGTGGCCACGGCCAACGATATTGAACGGTTGCCGCCGGAACTGATCCGCAAGGGGCGTCTGGACGAAATCTTCTTTGTGGATCTGCCGTCGCCGGCGGTGCGCGAGGTGATCTTCCGGATTCATCTGGAAAAACGCGGGCTGGCTGCCGAGCGTTTCGATCTGCCCACGTTGTCCGCGCATAGTGATGGTTTTACCGGGGCGGAGATCGAGCAGGCGGTGGTGGCCGGGCTCTACAGTGCCGGTGCTGCCGATGGCGTGCTCGATCAGGCGCTGCTGGAAGCGGAGCTGGCGGCCACCGTACCGCTGTCGGTGACCATGGCGGAATCCCTGGCGCGACTGCGCCAGTGGTGCCAGGGCAGGGCGGTCCATGCCGGTGCTTGATCCCGGCCTCGCCGGCTCCGACCAGAGCCTCACGGCCGCCTATGTGGATGCGGTGTTGCCCCCCTTGCTGGCGCATTATGGCCTGTCCCGGGAGACGGTGCTGCAGCAGGCCGGGCTCAGCGAGGCGCCCTTTGCGGAGCCGGGGCAGTTATTGCCGCTGGTGGATGTGTTGCGGTTGTTTCTGGTGATTCTGCAAGCCAGTGGCGACCCGGGCCTGGGCTTCGAAATCGGCAAGCGGGTCAAACCTCGTTCCTATCAGGTGCTGGGCTATGTGATTCTGGCCAGCCGCGATCTGGGCCAGGCCATCGACCGGCTGATCCGCTTTGAAAGCCTGTCCGGTAAGCTGGGGGAGACCCATCTCTCGCGTCATGGGGACAGTGTTCGGCTGAGCTGGCAATGCCCGTTGGACGGTGAGCCGGCCCGGTATCTCACCGAGGCGGCGGTGACCGGTTGGGTGGCCTTTATGCGTCCATTGATAGCCCGGCAGCTTAGCCCTGCGCGGGTATGTTTCCGTCACCCGGCTCCGGATGACGAACAACGCTATCAGGCGTTTTTTGAAGCGCCGGTGGTTTTCGCCGCGGATTTTGATGGGGTGGAATTGCCGGCGGAGTATCTGTCCTTGCCACTGGAATCGGCGGATCCGGGGTTGTCGGTGATGATGGAGCGGGAGGCCCGTGATCTGCTGGCGGATTTTGATGCCGATACCAACCTGGTCAGCGCCGTACGGGCCCGCATCTACCTGCAGCTGGCAGACGGTGAGCCCTCATTGGAATCCGTGGCCGATAGCCTGGGCATGCCAGCGCGCACACTCAGTGCCCGGCTGGCACGCCGCTCGTTGCGCTTTGCGGAAATTCTCGATGGCCTGCGTCAGAGTCTGGCGGAGCTGTATCTGCAGGATCCGGCCCTGTCGCTCACCGAGATTGCCCTGTTGCTGGGTTTTGCCGAGTCCAGCTCGTTCAGTCGGGCATTTCGTCGCTGGCGAGGGACAAGTCCGAATCAGTGGCGTCGGGACGGGTAAATCGCACCAGGGTATCGCGTAGCACATTGAGTTCCACTGGCTTGGGCAGATGGGCATTCATGCCCGCTGCCAGGCTGCGCTCCTTGTGCTCGCGCAGGATATGGGCGGTGAGGGCGACAATGGGCACCGCCGGCAGACCCTGTTTCTGCTCATACTGACGAATCAGTCGAGTGGCTTCGAAGCCATCCATCTCCGGCATTTCGCAATCCATCAGGATCAGGTCATAGCGGTGCTTCTTGGCCAGCGTCAGTGCCTCCTGGCCGTTGGAGGCGATGTCGGCCTTGAGACCCAGCTTGCCCAGCATGCCGCGGATCACTTTCTGGCTCAGGTAATGGTCTTCCGCCACCAGGATGTTCAGTTGCGGGTCGGGCTTGTGTTCGGTCTTGCGGGGAATCGGTCGGTGACCCAGCCCCAGTTCCTCGGCCAGCACCTGGCGCAGGCGCGGGGCGGATACCGGCTTGGACAACACCCGATGGATACCCACGTTGCGGGCCTGGGTGGCGGTGGGCGCCAGGCTGACACCGGTGAGCATCACCAGCACTGTGGGGTGCATGATCACCGGGTCCTCGTGGATTCGGGCGGCCAGTTGCATACCGTCCATGCCGGGCATGTTGTGGTCCAGTACCACTACGTCGAAGGGTTCGTTGATGTTGGCCTGGGTGCGCAGGGAGGCCAGTGCCTCGCGGGGATCATGGCAGGCGGTGACGCGCATCCCCCATGAGAGGGCATGGTGACGCAGTACCCGGGTCACGGTGCTGGAATCGTCCACCACCAGCAGACTACGACCCTCCAGGGCGGTGGTATCTACCATTGCCGGTGGCGGGGCGTCGCTGGTTTCCGCTGGCAGGGGGACCACGAACCAGTAATGGGCGCCGCGCTGATCTTGCAGGGTGCCCATGCGGCCCTGCAGGGCTTCCACCAACTGCTCGGCGATGGCCAGGCTTAGATGGCTGCTTTCCGGCTGATTACTGGTACTGCGCAGGCGTTTCAGAATGTCGTCGCTAATGGCGCTGCCGGAGAAGCCGAAGCGTACCCGGTCTGCCTGGCCGGTGGGCTCCATGGATACATCCACCACCAGTTCCCCGTGACTGCCATGGCGTACCAGTGCCCCCATCAGGTTGGTGAGGATCTGGCGCAGCCGCCCGGCGTCGCCGATCACCCGTGTGGGTACGTTGGTATGCACATGGGTGATCAGTTCGATCTGTTTTTCCTCGGCTTTTTCCTTGAACAGATCAATGGCTTCCATGATCAGGTCATTGATGTCCAGGGCACTGTGATTGATGTCTGCGCCTTGGGTGGATAATTGTGAATGTTCCAGCACGTCGTTGATGATGCGCAGCAGGTTGTCGCCGGCATTCTGAATGGCGCCCACGCATTCGCGCTGGTTGGGGGTAAGCGGGGTGTCGCCAAGAATTTCCGCCATGCCAAGGATGCCGCTCAGTGGTGTGCGAATGTCATGGCCAATCCGTGACAGGGTTTCCCGACGAGTGCTGTCCACGGTGTCGGCCACCGCCTCAGAGCGCTTTCTCTCGATCTGCAAGCGTGCCTGCTGGCTGTGTTGCAGTCGCAAACCGATACCCAGTGTCAGCGCTTCTAGCACCGTAGCGCCCAGTAGCCACTGGGGCAGTTCCGCACTGGTTTGCACCACGCCGAGGCAGGCTAGGCAAACCAGTAATGCCGGGAAGCTGATCAGCAGGGAGGTGATGAAAAACAGTCCGCCACCGGTGATTTCCCGGTGCCAGGCCGTGTAACCCATAGTGAGCAGAAACAGGGTGGCTACGGTCACCAGGGCAAAACTGATGTAGCCGGCAGCGGCCAGCGGAAGAATCAGGGTAAAGGGCAGGTTGGCCAGGGCCAGCATCTGCAGCAGACGAGTGCAGTGATGTAGCCAGCCGGTGCGATCAGACAGGTTGAAAAAGCTTCGTGACAAGCCGGTGGCAGACCACATGGCCAGCATCATGCCGGCAAAAAGCAACCGTGGGTGAAGGAGGTTATTGTCACTGAGGGACCAGGGCAGCAAGTCCGCCAGGGTCAGTCCGATCAGCAGGATGCTGAGGATGAAGCCGCAGTGGTAGTAGTAGGTGGCGCCGCCACGAAGGGCGCCAACAATCACGTTATACAGTGCCAGGATCAACAGGGCGCCGGCCAGCAGCATGTAGATGGCATTTTGCTGTTGCTGGGTCTGGAGCAGGTCGTTGACGGTAGTCAGGGTCAGTCCGTAAGTCAGGTAGGCCCGGGGAGGCAATTGCAGATAGAGTAGCTGGGTTTCGCCAGTGGGCAGATGTACCTGGAAGCTGCTGCCGCGCCCGGGAATGCGCTGTTCGGGGTGCACCTGCCGGTAGCCCTGATCCTCATCAGGTAGATAGAGATTTGCCGCTGGGTTGCCGCGCAGATGCAGGGCAAAGTGGTTTTTGTTGCCCAGCTCGTTCTTGATGGCAACACGCACCCACCAGTGTCCGTTGAGGATGCCCAGGCGTTCGATATAGCGTGTGGCCGGCTGGAAGTTGGCCATGGCCGGAGGCTGGCTGACCGCTTTGATATCCAGTTCCCCGGAGGGGTCGCGCAGGTATTCGGAGTAGATAGTGATCCGGGCCTGGTCTGGCAGGCTGTGGATCACAAAGGGGGGCGGCGGTTCCGGATTGGCATGGCAGAGGCTGCCGGCCAGAACCAGCAGCAGTATCAGCGTGCCCTTGAGTAGAAAAGAATCAGGCCACTTCCGTTGGTTTTTTTGCATCCGTCGCTTTTCCCCGGTCCAGCACATAGGCGTTGAGGCCCGCTTCCGAGAGGATATAGGCTCCCAGCTCACTACGTCGACCATCACCGCACACCACATAGAAAAAATCCTTTTCCAGGTTGTGGACTTCACGGCGCAGTTCGTTGAGTGGCAGGTTGCGGGCACCGGGGGTACGATCGTGGCGGAACTCCATGGGCAGGCGTACATCCACCAGAATGCAGGCGGTTTCCGCCTCCAGAACCATGGTGTCCAGCTCGTCTTCGCTAAGATGACGAATCACTGAGTCCTGCAGGATGGACTGGAAATCCTTCTTGCCCAGACACATCAGTACGCCATCACTGGTCATGGTGATGGTGGCGTTGCGCGGGCTGTCGCTGATCAGGGCGTCTTCACCGAAGAAGCGGCCTGCGGACAGGGCTGCCAGGGTTTCCTGTTTGGCCCCCTTGGCACGGGTGACCATGGCCTTGCCCTGCTTGATCACGAAGAAGGTGTCACCATCCTCGCCTTCGGTGACAATGGTTTCGCCAAGCTGCACTTCCCGTTCCTCGAATTTCACGAACAGGCTGTGAATCATGGCCGGCGGTACTGCGGAAAAAAGCTCTGAGGATAGCAGTGCATCCATCCAGTCTCTTTCGCTTTCGTCATCGTCTTCGTCGAGCATGGATTCAGCGGCCTGGGTCCAGGTCATCAGCAGATCCAGTTTGTTTCGGTCGATGGCGTAGAGGGTGGTGGTTTCAGCAGTAATGGCGTTGATGGTGTGTTCGGGGTAATTGTCCAGCGCCAGGTAGTTTTCGTCGTCATCGGCGGCGAAATGGCGCACCTGAAAGCTGGCGTCGGTGAGGTCCACCGAGCCCTCAACAAGAAAATAGGCTTTGTCGCTGGTCTGGCCGCGTTTGAACAACAGCCGTCCTGGGCCCATCTTGATCACTTCAATCTGGCCCTGGATCTCCTTCAGGTGGGATTCGCCCAGGCAATCAAAGGGAATGAAGTTCTCGAGACGAGACATGTCGGCGGCGACATCGCTCATTGGTGACCCCCAGCGGTATACATCATTGCAGCGTTGTGGGTGAGCCCTGGCGGACCCACCCTTACTTCTTATGCTACTACTTTATGACTTTTCGCGGGCCACTGCACGATAACCGATGTCGGTGCGGTGATAGGCACCGCGCCATGTGATCCGTTTCACACCCACATAGGCGTTGGTCTGGGCCTCGCTGACGGTGTTGCCGACCCCGGTGACACAGAGAACGCGGCCGCCACTGGTGACTACCTGGCCGTCTTTCTCGGCGGTACCAGCATGGAATACCTTCACGGTATCGGAATCCGCCTGGTCCAGCCCTTCGATGACATCGCCCTTTTCGTAGCTGTCCGGGTAGCCGCCAGCGGCTATCACCACGCCCAGGGTGGGGCGCGGGTCCCAGTGGATCTCCGTCTGGTCCAGCTTGCCGTCCAGGGCGGCCAGGCACAGGCCGGCCAGATCAGACTGCAGACGCATCATGATCGGCTGGGTTTCCGGGTCGCCGAAGCGGCAGTTGTACTCGATCACCTTGGGCGCGCCTTCCGGGCTGATCATCAAGCCGGCGTACAGGAAGCCGGTGTAGGGCATGCCTTCAGACGCCATGCCTTCCACGGTGGGGGTGATAACTTCGTCCATGATGCGCTGGTAGACCGCATTGGTAACAACAGGAGCGGGGGAGTAGGCGCCCATGCCGCCGGTGTTGGGGCCGGTGTCGCCGTCGCCAACGCGCTTGTGGTCCTGGCTGGTGGCCATGGGCAGCACGTTCTTGCCGTCCACCATGACGATGAAGCTGGCTTCTTCGCCTTCCAGGAATTCTTCCACCACCACACGGTGGCCGGCGTCGCCGAACTTGTTGCCGTCCAGCATATCGCGCACGGCATCTTCGGCTTCCTGTAGGGTCATGGCCACAATCACCCCTTTGCCTGCCGCTAGGCCATCGGCCTTGATGACAATGGGGGCACCCTGTTCACGGACATAGGCCAGTGCTTCATCCATGTCAGTAAAGTTGCCGTAGGCGGCGGTGGGGATGTTATGGCGGGCCAGGAAGTCCTTGGTGAAGGCCTTGGAGCCTTCCAGCTGGGCGGCAGCTTTGCTGGGGCCGAAGCACTTCAGGCCGTTTTCCTGAAAATTGTCGACCAGCCCTTCCACCAGCGGGGCTTCCGGGCCGACGATGGTCAGGTCGATGCTGTTGTCCTTGGCAAAGGCCAGCAGGGCAGGCTGATCCAGCACGTCGATGGCCACGTTTTCCACCTTGGCTTCCCGGGCGGTGCCGGCATTGCCGGGGGCCACGAACACTGTCTCTACCTGTTCCGCCTGGGCCACTTTCCAGGCCAGCGCATGCTCGCGGCCACCGCCGCCAATGATCAGAACTTTCATGTCTACCTCAACCCTTTCAGGTTCGCCGTAGGAGTGGCGCTTGAGCCGCGAATCGTTGTCGCAAGCAGCTTCGCGGCTCGAGCGCCGCTCCTACAGAGAGATGCTGTTAGTGACGGAAATGGCGCATGCCGGTGAAGACCATGGCCATGCCGGCTTCGTCGGCGGCGGCGATCACTTCCTCGTCGCGGATCGAGCCGCCGGGCTGGATCACGCAGCTGATGCCCACCTTGGCGGCGTTGTCGATGCCGTCGCGGAACGGGAAGAAGGCGTCGGAGGCCATGACGGAACCTTCCACCTGCAGGCCGGCATGCTCGGCCTTGATGGCGGCGATGCGGGCGGAGTTGACGCGGCTCATCTGGCCGGCGCCCACGCCCACGGTCTGGCGGTTCTTGGCGTAGACAATGGCGTTGGACTTGACGAACTTGGCCACTTTCCACGCGAAGATCAGGTCGTGCATCTCGGCTTCGGTGGGGGCACGCTTGGTGACCACTTTCAATTCACCTTCGGTGATCATGCCGATGTCACGGTCTTGTACCAGCAGGCCACCGTTGACGCGCTTGTAGTCCAGGCCTTCAGTCGCTGGGCCGTCAATCTCGCCACACACCAGTACCCGTACGTTTTTCTTGGCAGCGGTGATGGCCAGGGCCTCATCGGTGGCGGATGGCGCGATGATCACTTCCACGAACTGACGATCGACAATCGCCTGGGCGGTGGCTGCGTCCAGCTCGCGGTTGAAGGCAATGATGCCGCCGAAGGCGGATTCGGTGTCGGTTTCGAAGGCCAGGTCATAGGCCTTGCCGATGCCATCCAGGCTCACGGCCACGCCACAGGGGTTGGCGTGTTTGACGATCACGCAGGCAGGCTTGGTGAAAGACTTCACACATTCCAGCGCCGCGTCGGTGTCGGCGATGTTGTTGTAGCTCAGTTCCTTGCCCTGCAGCTGCTTGGCGGTGGCGATGGAGGCCGGCGCCGGGTTGCGCTCGGTGTAGAAGGCCGCTTTCTGGTGCGGGTTCTCGCCGTAGCGCATGTTCTGGGTCTTTTCGAAATTCAGGTTGATGGTGCGCGGGAAGTCGTCATTATTTTCCCCGACCTTCTTGCCGAAGTAGTTGGCAATGGCGCTGTCGTAGGCGGCGGTATGTTCGAACGCCTTGATGGCCAGATCGAAACGCAGGGTGTCGGACAGGGCGCCGTTGTTGGCGGCCATGTCGTCCAGCACGCGCTGGTAGTCCGCAGCGGCGGTGACAATGCCGACACTGGCGTTGTTCTTGGCGGCGGAGCGCACCATGGTGGGGCCGCCGATATCGATGTTCTCGATGGCGTCTTCCAGGGAGCAGTCCGGGTTGGCCACGGTGGCCTCGAAGGGATACAGGTTGACTACCACCAGATCAATGCGGCTGATGCCATTGTCGGCCATTACCTGTTCATCCTGGCCGCGACGGCCAAGAATGCCGCCGTGCACTTTCGGGTGCAGGGTCTTCACCCGGCCGGCCATCATTTCCGGGAAACCGGTGTAGTCGGAGACTTCGCGCACGGCGATGCCTTCGTCCTGCAGCTTCTTGTAGGTGCCGCCGGTGGAGAGGATCTCCACGCCTTGCTCGGCCAGGGCCTTTGCAAATTCGACGATACCTGTCTTGTCGGAAACACTGATCAGTGCACGTTCAACCGCGTTGCTCATGGGGTTTCACCAAGTTGCGTTCTGGAATAAGTGGTTCATTTAAAAACAAAAAAAGGGCAGTAAGGACTGCCCTTGATGATCATGGTCGTGCTTACAGCAGACCGTACTGCTTGAGCTTCTTGCGCAGGGTGCCGCGGTTCAGGCCCAGCAGCTCGGCGGCCTTGGTCTGGTTGCCGCGGGTGTACTCAAGGACTTTCTCAAGCAGCGGAATTTCCATTTCCGCCAATACCATCTGGTAAAGCTCGCTCACCGGCTCGCCGTCCAGCTGGTTGAAATAATCGTTTAACGAACGTCGCACACAATTGCGCAGGGTGTCGTGAGTCTCACTGCGCGCAATGGTCAGATGCGGCTTTCGTGCTTCAGCGGTGTTCATTTCAGTAAGTGTCCGTGCAGCGGCTGTGTTAACTGAAGAAAGGGTCATGCGGCCAAGGCTCCGTTTTTCTTCCGGGCAGACACCTCGCCATAACGACCGAAGCGTACCCGGTCGGTAGTGGCGTTTATCTGTTGGAAAAACTGCTCGATTGCCAACCGTTGATCGGTGGCATTTTCCAGTGTGTTAAATCCGCGCCGGAAGTCTTCCCCACCGGGCAGGTTTTGCGTGTACCAGCCCAGATGCTTGCGCGCGATACGCACTCCCATGAACTCTCCATAGAACTGGTGGAGTTCGGCGAGGTGCTGTTGCACGCAATCGTGGACTTCCGTTACTAACGGCGCTGCGGCTAGCGAGCCGTGCTCGAGGTAATGCAGGGTGTCCCGGAAGATCCACGGGTTCCCCTGTGCAGCGCGGCCGATCATGATACCACCCGCGCCGGTGGATTCCAGTACCCGTTTAGCTTTTTCCGGGCTATCCACGTCACCGTTAGCCATAACCGGAATATTCACTGCGGCCACCACCCG
Organism: Alcanivorax sp.; assembly: GCF_019431375.1. Classification (NCBI taxonomy): domain Bacteria; kingdom Pseudomonadati; phylum Pseudomonadota; class Gammaproteobacteria; order Oceanospirillales; family Alcanivoracaceae; genus Alcanivorax; species Alcanivorax sp. The sequence goes on along the minus strand of NZ_CP080267.1, from coordinate 1,696,618 downwards.
GGCAATGGAGTCGTACTCCGCGTCGCCGTTGAACTTGTCCGCACGGGTGCGGCCATGGATGGCCAGCGCCTGGATGCCTGCCGCTTCGGCGATCCGTGCGATCTCCACCGCATTGCGGTGGTCGCGATCCGGGCCGGTGCGGATTTTCAGGGTCACCGGTACATCCACGGCGGCGACAACCGCATCCAGGATGCGGGCCACCAGGTCCGGGTCGGCCAGCAGAGCGGAGCCAGCGGCGCGTTTGCACACTTTTTTTGCCGGGCAGCCCATATTGATATCAATGATCTGGGCGCCGTGATCCACATTGGCGCGGGCCGCTTCGGCCAGCATGGCTGGCTCGCCGCCGGCAATCTGCACCGACACCGGGCCCGGCTCGCCACTGTGATCAAGCCGTTGGCGTGACTTTCGAGAGTTCCACAGACGGGTGTCCGAGGTCACCATTTCCGACACCAGCAAACCTGCCCCCAGGTCCCGGCATAGACGCCGGAAAGGGCGATCCGTGACGCCGGCCATGGGGGCCAGAATCAGCGAATTGGGCAAGGTGTATGGGCCGATCTGCATAGGGTCGGTATGGCATGTGTCAAAGGGGCGCTAATGATAGTGAGCGGGGCGTGGGGATGAAAGGGCGCAGGGTAAAAAATGCGCGATTTCGGACGCCCGGTGCCGGATGACACCAGAGACGGTTGATGGTGGGCGATGCGCCCACCTCGCTCCCTCAGCGTTTGCAGGGTTCGCCGACATGGATCGGCGTCAGGCGCCTACCGCTGACTTACCTGCTCCCGGGTGTCCATTGCGGGGAGTAGGCGCAGGTTGTAATTCACCGCCTGTTCGCCCGGATCGACGATTTCCAGAGAGACATGCAAGGGAGTATTCACCGGCATGGCCTCCATATCGGTCAGGTCGCCACGCAGGTATTCTGCCGGGCTGAAGCGGCGGCTGGCCACCGGATCGCCGTTGAGGGCGCTGAAACTCAGCTCCAGTTCCGGGAACGGCTGGGGATAGCGAGCTTCATTGAACAGGATGGCATCCACGATCAGGGCGTTGGCGTAATCCGGATGGCTGCGCACCACCAGGTTGGCGCCGCGCAGTTTGCTGATGTCGGTGCGGTTGGGCAGCCGACAGCCAAGCACTCCGCAGGCCTGTTGGTAGAGCGGCCGCCATTGCGGGCTGCGGGCAAGATCGTCGAAGTTGAAGTAAGCGTATTGCCCCACCAGTATCACCAGGGCAAGCATGGACAGGGCGCTCCATTTGAACAGGCCGGACCAGTCGCGTTGTGGGCGGAACGGAGCGTCCCTTTCGCGTACCGGGCGAGACAGCGGTACTGGCTCTTCAGTCAGGTCGTCACCGAACAGGTCCAGTCCGCCGAACAGGTCATCATCGTCATCCTGGGGCGGCTTGGGTGCGGGTCTCTTTGGGGCCTGAGGTGATATCGGTTTGGGCTTGTCTGCCTGGCTCTCCCGAGGGCCAAAGCTGGCGGGTTGGCGGGCTTGCTGCTTCGGTGGCTGGTCTTCGTCGTCTTCCAGTTCCTTGAGCAGAGCTTCTGCCCATGCCTCGTCGGCATTTTCATTGTGACTGGCCCGACCGGCTCCCTGCATGTCGGAAAAGTCTTCGCCGAGCCCGGAGTCAGGGGCATCTTCATCCAGATTGATGAAGGAATCGCTCAGTTCCATGCCCTCGATGCTGGGGCCGGAGTCTGCATTGTCATCGTCATCATCGAAGGTTTGCCCATCGCTGTCCGGCACTGCAGTGGCGGTTTCGTTTTCCAGTGCCCCCGCCCAGCGATCACCGGTGGGCTCATCCCTGGCGGCGGGCGGATCAATCAGGTAGTCACTGGCTTGAAAAATCTGCAGACAGGAGCCACAACGAACCGCGCCGCGGGCCTGCTTCAGGTGTTCTTCGGTAATCTTGAACTGGGCTGCACAGTGGGGGCAGCGGGTTTTGTATTGGGCGGCCATGGCTTTCGCCTGATTGTTATTGGTGATGAGACGCAACACGCTGCACGCAGCCCCGAAATCCAGATAACGCGTGCAGATGAGTCAGGTATGTTTTACAGAAAAAGCGGGACAGGCCGCAAGGACCTGTCACTCAGTTTTACGTCGTACCCCGTCGATTCGGACCCAGTCACCCTGTTGGGTGGTGGGATTCAGGTCGAACCAGGGGGTGTAGGCGGCCCGCACCGATTCCGCCTGTTCGGCAAGAATGCCGGACAGGGCGAGGGTGCCGCCCGGGCGACAATAGCCGGCCAGTTGGCCGGCTAGTTCCACCAGCGGGCCGGCCAGGATGTTGGCCACCAGTACGTCACAGCGGTAGTCGGCGGGCAGATTCTCCGGCAGGTAGAGGCTGAGTCCGTCGGCGACGCCGTTATTGCGGGCATTATCTTCGCTGGCGGTGAGTGCCTGCGGGTCGATGTCGGTACCGGTGGCATTGCCGGCGCCCAGCAACAGGGCAGCGATAGCCAGCACCCCGGAGCCGCAGCCGAAATCCAGCACTGCCTTGCCCCGCAGGTCTGCCCGGTCCAGCCATTCCAGGCACAGGGCCGTGGTTTCGTGGGTGCCGGTACCGAAGGCCAACCCCGGATCCAGTTTCAGATTCACCGCTTGCGGGTCCGGCGACTCACTCCAGCTGGGGACGATCCACAGCCGTTCACCGAAGCGCATGGGAGCAAAGTCATCCATCCAGGCCCGTTCCCATACCTGATCATCCAGCATCTCGTGGTGGTGCGCCTGGGCGTCCAGGCCCTGCTGCTGCAGGGCGGCGAGGATCAAGGCCGGGTCACGGTCTGCATCGAACAGGGCGCTGACTACGGTGTTCTGCCACAGGGGCCTGGCACCGGGAGGCGGCTCGAAGACCGGCTGATCAGCGCCGTCGGTAAGCGTAACCGCGCAGGCGCCCATGTCTTCCAGTGCGGACTGAAAGGCATCGGCGTGGGCTTCTGTGGTCGCAAGATGTAGCTGGAGCCAGGCCATGTTGTCGCTTCGCTCTAGTTAATAGTGAACAGTTAACAGTGAATAGTTGCGCGAGAGATGCGGTTGTTATTCAGAACGCATGAGGCCGCGCACAGGGTATGGGCGCGGCCTCAGGGGGTAATATAACAGCTAACGGTGAACGCGAGCTATTCACTGTTCATTGTTAACTATTCACTGCTTCCCAGTTTTTTCTCCAGGTGGTGAATATCCACCCCGCCGGCAATGAAGGCCTTGTCCTTGAAGATCTTGTTGCGGTGCAGTTCCACATTGGTCTTGATGCCTTCCACCACGATTTCGTCCAGCGCATTCTTCATGCGCGCAAAGGCGATCTCGCGGTTTTCGCCCCAGGTGATCAGCTTGCCGATCAGGGAGTCATAGTAGGGGGGCACGGTGTAGCCGCTGTAGATATGGGAATCCACCCGCACACCGTTGCCGCCGGGGGCGTGGAAGTAGGTGATCTTGCCGGGGCAGGGGGTGAAGCGCACCGGGTCTTCCGCGTTAACGCGAACCTCGATGGCATGGCCCTGGAAGGTGATGTCGGATTGCTGCAGCTGCAGGCCTTCGTCGCTGGCAATACGCAGTTGTTCCTTGACGATGTCGACACCAGTGATCATTTCAGTGACCGGGTGTTCCACCTGCACGCGGGTGTTCATTTCAATGAAGTAGAAGCCTTCATTTTCGTAGAGGAACTCGAAGGTGCCAGCACCCCGGTAATTGATTTCCTTGCAGGCATTGACGCAGCGCTCGGCCACTTCGTCTTTCAGGTGCTGGGGGATGCCCGGCGCCGGTGCCTCTTCCACCACTTTCTGGTGACGACGTTGCAGGGAACAGTCCCGGTCGCCCAGGTGGATGGCATGCCCGGCGCCGTCTGCCAGTACCTGCACTTCCACGTGACGGGGCTTCTGCAGGAACTTTTCCATGTAGACGGTGGCGTCGCCGAAGGCGTTCTTGGCTTCGGAGCGAGTCAGGGTGATGGCGTTGAGCAGGTGCTTGGCGTCTTCCACCACGCGCATGCCGCGGCCACCGCCGCCGGCGGCGGCCTTGATGATCACCGGGTAGCCGATCTTTTCGGCCATGGCCAGGGAGGCATCGCCATCGTCACCCAGGGGGCCGTCGGAGCCGGGCACGGTGGGAACACCGGCTTTCTTCATGGCTTCAATGGCGGCCACCTTGTTGCCCATCAAGCGGATGGTCTCCGCCTTGGGGCCGATAAAGGTGAAGCCGGAGCGTTCCACGCTTTCGGCAAAGTCCGCATTTTCTGCGAGAAAACCGTAACCTGGGTGAATGGCGTCCGCGTCGGTCACTTCTGCGGCACTGATGATCGCCGGGATGTTCAGGTAGGACTCGGTGGAGGAGGCCGGGCCGATGCAGACCGCCTCGTCGGCCAGCCGCACGTGCATCAGATCCCGGTCCGCCTTGGAATAAACCGCCACGGTGCGAATGCCCAGCTCCTTGCAGGCGCGCAGGATGCGCAGGGCGATTTCGCCGCGGTTGGCAATGACAACCTTTTCCAGCATGAGATGCCTCCGTTAAACGATGGAGAACAGAGGCTGATCGAACTCAACCGGTTCGCCGTCTTCCACAAGGATGGCATCAATGGTGCCGGACTTGTCCGCTTCGATCTGGTTCATCATCTTCATGGCTTCAACGATGCACAGCACGTCGCCGGCCTGGACTTTCTTGCCCACTTCCACAAAGGAAGACGCGCCCGGTGACGGGGAACGATAGAAGGTGCCAACCATGGGGGAGCGCACCAGATGGCCACTGGGCGTATTGTCGGCCGGGGCCGGGGCTTCGGCGGTAGCAGCCGGTGCCTGGGCGGGTGCGGGCGCAGTGGCCTGCGGGGCGGCATAGTAGTGTGCTGGCGCTGCCGGGTGACGGGAGCCGCGGCTGATGCGCACGGACTCTTCTCCTTCACAGATCTCCAGCTCTTCAATGCCGGACTCTTCCAGCAGCTCAATCAGTTTTTTGACCTTGCGAATATCCATGTATTAACCATCCAGTTGTTCAAGGGCGGCGGTCAGCGCCAGCTGGTAGCCGGTAGCGCCAAGCCCGCAGATAACGCCCCGGGCAATATCGGAAAAATAAGAGTGATGGCGGAAGCTTTCCCGGGCATGCACGTTGGACAGGTGCACCTCGATAAAGGGGATGTCCACCGCCAGCAGGGCGTCACGCAGGGCCACGCTGGTATGAGTGAATGCCGCCGGATTGATGATGATGAAGTCGATGCCTTCGGTGCGGGCATCGTGGATCCGTTCAACCAGCTCGTATTCCGCGTTGCTTTGCAGATGCTGCAGGTGGTGGCCCGCATCGCCGGCCTGGGCCTGCAATTGCTGATTGATATCGGCCAGGGTGGTATGGCCGTACTTGTCCGGCTCGCGGGTGCCGAGCAGGTTCAGGTTTGGGCCATGTAAGACCAGTATGGAAGCCAAAACAGGTCCCCCCTGGGGAATTTGTCGTTATCTACCGTGAACGTGCAGGAAATACCCCGGTTATCCCGGCGTTTCTGGCACTTGTGCAATACTAGGGGGAAATCATGACAGAAAAAAGGGTTTTACAACATTCGTTACAAGTTGCCGGAAGATGCCGTGCAATCGGTACTGTTTCACGGTTTTTGTTTGGGTGGGGCTCCATCGCTTTCCGTAGGAGCGTCGCTGGCGGCGCGATCATCAAACGTCGAAGGAAAAGGCGTCTACCACAGAGGGCACAGAGCACACAGAGGTAAAACAGGTTTTCTCAGTGATCTCTGTGTCCTCTGTGGTGAAAGTGCTTTTGATCGTGGCCAGCTATCGCGCCGCCAGCGACGCTCCTACGGCAACGGCAACGGCAACGGCAACGGCAAGGGCATGGAGTCGTGGCGGGGCATCAAAGCCCCGGCATGACCCGTTTGTCCAGGTGCTCCAGAAACCGTTCCGGTTTCATTTCGCCCAGCACCCGGGATTCCGGCAGTTCCGGGCCTGCCGGGGTGAAGAACACCAGTGCCGGCAGGCCGAGGATGTTGTACTGCTCCATGATCGCCTGGCTGTCCGCATTGATCTCGGTGATATCCACCCGGTAGAGGTCGAAGCCTTCCATGGCGGCCAGTACCTGCGGGTCGCTGAGGGTGGTTTCTTCCAATACCTTGCAGGCCACGCACCACTCGGCAAAGAAATCCACCAGCACCGGTTTGCCGGCCCGGCGGGAATCGGCCAGGGCGGCATTAAGATTGTCGCGGCCAAGGATAGTCTGCCAGGGACCGTGATCGGCCGGGGCGCTGGCGGTGTCTGTGACCGGCGCCGATTGTGTCATCGGCGCCAGGGGTTGCAGCGGGTCGTCGCCACCACTGAGTGCTCCGACGATCATTACCGAGCCATAAAGAGCCAGCACCAGGGCGATGCCGCGCTTGAGTCGGGCAATCCCTTCGCCGGCGGCTTCCAGGGCGCCAAGCTGCACGCCGTAGACCGCCAGCAGCAGACCGTAAAGGCCCAGGGTAATGGTGCCGCTGATGATGCGGTCCAGCAGCCAGATGGCCACCCCCAGCATGACCACACCGAAAAAGCGTTTGATCTCTTCCATCCACATGCCGGCCCGGGGTAGCAGGCTGCCGCCACCGGTACCAAACATGATCAGCGGTACACCCATGCCCATGGACAGGGCGAACAGGGAGGCCCCCCCGGTGAGGGCGTCGCCGCTGGCGGCCACATAGATCAGTGCCCCGGCCAGAATCGGTGTCACACAGGGAGAGACCACAAGAGCAGAGATGGTGCCCATGATGGCGGCACCGACCAGACTGCCGCGTTTGGCCTCGCCGGGCTGGTGCAACCTGTTACGCAGAAAGGCGGGCAGTTGCAGCTCATAGAGGCCGAACATGGACAGCGCCAGCAGCACGAAGATCACGGTGGAGGTAATGATGGCCGCCGGTTGTTGCAGTAGGACCTGCAGGTTCAGCCCGGCGCCAAATACCGCAACCAGCAGCCCCGCCAGGGTGTAGGGCACCGCCATACCGAGTACATAGCTGGTGCTCAGCACAAAGCCGCGGCTGGCACTGGGTTCCTTCTCACCGGCAATGATCCCGGACAGGATCGGCACCATGGGGAACACACAGGGTGTGAATGCCAGCAGCAGCCCGCCCACGAAAAACAGGCCGATGACCAGGCCCAGGGAGCGGTCGTTCATCCACCGGTTAAAGGCATTGGCGTCTTCGGATTGCAGGGTGCCGAGAAAACTGTCGTCATCGTTGCGGGTGCTGGCGGACTCACTGGAGGGGGCCGCGGTCGCGGCCGGGGACTTTTTTGCCGGTGCCGGATTGGCCAGGGGGATGACCTTTTTGGTGGGTGGGTAGCACAGGGTATCCTCGATGCAGCCCTGGTAGCGTACTTCCAGCTCGGTGGCCACCAGCGGTACGCTGGTTACCGGCAGGGCCAGGGAAAGCCGGTCATAGTAGACCTTCACATCCCCGAAAATTTCGTCGGTCTTGTCCTTGCCGGGGGGCAGGGCATAGTCGGCGAAATCCTCCAATACATTGCCGTTCTGGTCACGCAGGCTGAAACCGAAACGGTGCTGGTACAGGTAAACGTCGTCGATCAGCTCGAAATCCAGCAGCAACTGCTGGTTGTCCCAGTCCGCATCCGTGACAAGTTGGATGGCTTCGTCCACGGTAGGTAGCGGGTCGTCCCCGAACAGATCACTGGCACCCGCCCACACCGGGAAAAGCGCAATAATGAAAAGTAGCGGTTGCCAAGCTGATCGCATGCCTGTCTCCTGTGATGGCCACTGCTTCGATGCGCAAAAGGGCGGGAAGTTTCATTGGCGGCAACCCGCAAAGTCCGGCAGTGCAGTGGCGTCGGGCCGCTATTCTCGCCAGTGGGCGTGCAGAAGGCAAAGGGTGTCGACCCGGGCGGTGCATATTTCTGGCCGGGTGCAGGGGATTTGGGTTTTCACCGTCGGCCTATTGTATAGTTATTCGCAGATGGATCTTGGGAGTGATCATGAGTAACGAAAAATTCACAGAAAAAATGGGCGATGCCGTGCTCGACCCTCGCAATAACAGGATCTGGAAGGGTGTGCTCTGGCTGCTCGGGTTGTTGTTGCTCGTGGATGTTCTGCTCAGCTGGTACTGGAGCCAGGAGCCGGATCTGCGTGAATTGCCCAAGCGCGACAATGCGGTTGCCGGGGAAACCATCGCCCGTGAGCTGATATTCGTTGCGGACACCTTGCTATCCAAACCGGGGGGCTATCTCAGTAATGACATCCTCCCCCACCGTCTGTGGATGGATAACATGCCATCCTGGGAATACGGTGTGCTGGTGCAGGTTCGTGATTTCACCCGGGTGCTGCGTCGTGACATGAGCCGTTCCCAGTCCCAGAGTCAGGAGGACCGGGATCTGGCCATCGCCGAGCCCCAGTTCAACTTCGACGCGCAAAGCTGGGCCATGCCCGCAACGGAAAGCGAATACCGCCGGGGTATCAAGGCGCTGGAGCGTTACCTGGATCGTCTCACCGATGCCGACGAAGGTGACGGCAAGTTTTATTCCCGGGCCGATAATCTCAACTACTGGCTCAACGAAGTTCAGAGCCGGCTGGGTTCTCTGAGCCTGAAACTCAGTCAGAGTGTCGGGCGCAGTGAGCTGAACATGGATGTGGGCAGTGCCGAGTCTGTTGCCAAGCCTGGCAATGAGGAAGACTTCGTGAAAACGCCCTGGTTGAAGATCGACGATGCGTTTTACGAAGCTCGAGGAGCCACCTGGGCATTGACGCAACTGATGCGTGCCGCTGAGGTGGATTTCGCTGAAGTGCTGCGCAAAAAGAACGCCACTGTCAGCTTCCGCCAGATGGTCCGTGAACTGGAAGCCACCCAGGAAACCCTCTGGAGCCCGTTGATTCTCAATGGCGATGGTTTCGGCATGCTGGCCAACCATTCCCTGGTGATGGCCAACTATGTATCCCGTGCCAATGCGGCGCTGGTGGATCTGAGGAAGTTGCTTCAGGAAGGGTGAGAACGGCAGTTAACAGTTAACAGCTGCGCGCAAAGCGTTGGCTGTTATTCGAAGCAAAGAGGCCGCGCCCAAGCTCTGGGCGCGGCCTCTTGCGTTTACGGCAAAACAAAGATTGGGCGCATCGCTGTTAACTATTCACTGTTAACTATTCACTAAATCACGCCGCATCCTTTTCCTTCACCTGCGGCAGGCTGGCCCGCCATTTTTCGATCAGGGCGCTGTTATCGTCTTCCCAGGGGTGGAAGCCGGGTTTCAGGTAGCTGAACCAGGCGGGGATGACGCTGCTGATGACGCCGCGGTAACCGAAGCCCTTCCACAGGCCTTTGGCCAGGGTCAGCGGCTGGCGGTGGATGCCGTCGCGTTTGAGCATCTGCCAGGTGAAATAGGAGGTGAAGCCCACCAGGTAGGCCGAGCCAGACAGGAAGGTGCGCTGACGTTCCAGGTAGTTGTCGCTCACGTCCTTGTACAGATCGTAGGCCACCGCCTTGTGTTCGGTTTCCTCGATGGCATGCCAGACCCACAGGTTGCGTACCGACGGGTGCATTTTTTCCACCAGGTCCGGGCGGCGCAGGATGGCGTCGGCAAGAATCGCGGTGATGTGTTCCAGCCCGGCGGTGGCCGCCAGTTGTTGCTGCTGGCTCATGTACTTGCGGGCGCCGGCCAGCAGCTTGCGGGTCACCGCCAGGGCGTGATCAACGATATCGTCGTACTGGCCTTCGGCAAACAGATCATTGAAGGCCTGATGTTCCAGCGAGTGCATGGCTTCCTGACCGATAAAACCGGAAATATCTTTCTGCCGGTTCGGGCCTTTTGCCTGGTCGCGCAGGGCGCGCACGGAATCCACGAAGAAACGCTCGCCATCCGGGAAGGTCAGCGACATCACGTTCAGCACATGGGTGAGCACCGGGTCGTTGTCGAACCAGTAGGGCTGCTCTTCCAGGCCCTCGAAGGTGAACCTCATGCGGCGGGGAGTAATGCTGATGGCCGGGGTTTTCCTTTTTTTCATCAGTCGTAGCTTCATTGGTGTCTCCTCAAGATGTCATTGCTGACATCACTCAATGACATCTACTATGCGAGGTCTTGCAGTCAAGGTCTTGTCGTGGAGGGCCAACAAATGGTGAGTTCGGGCCGTCCCTGGGGAAATGCCGGGATACCGGGTATTTATGTGGTATTGCTCTATGACGTGCTGGCGGGCATGGAGCTGGATGCCCCGTCCCTGCTGGCGGGGCTGGGGGTGAGCCGCGACGAGTTGCTGGCCCCGGACCGGCGGGTATCCATGTCCCTGGCCCAGACCGTGGCCGAGCGGGGGGTGGCCATGGTCGGGGAGCAGGGGCTGGGATTTCGCTATGCCCGTGCCATGAGCATCACCCTGCACGGGCCTGTGGGGCTGCTGGCCCTGTCCAGCGCCAGCGCCCAGGATGCGCTGGATGCAGCGTGCCGGTTTCTGGGGCTGCGGGCCCCGTTTCTGGTCATTGACCAGACCCGCCAGGGAGAGCTTGCCCATCTCCAGCTCCGCAGCACGGCAAACCTGGGCGTGGCCCATGATTTTGTTGTCGAAGCCATGCTGGTAGGACTGGTATTCATGATCGAGCAGTTGCTGGATGCGCCCCCGCAGGGCCTGGAGATTCGCCGCCGGGGACCAGCGCCTGCCTATCTGTCGACCCTTAAACAGGAAGTGGGCGTGCCGGTGCTGTTTGATCAGGATGAGGATGCCCTGGTCTTTCCCCAGTCGGCTCTGGCGGCTCGGCCGCGTCTGGCTGACCCGCAAGTGGCAGCCCTGGCCCGGGAGCAATGCGAGCTGGAGTTCCGGCAGTGGCGTACCGAGGAAGACGGGGTCATGGCTGAGCGAATCCGCGGTGCCCTGCAGGATCGCCCCGCGCCGCTGCCGTCGCTGGAGGCCATGGCAGAAAAACTGTCGGTGTCACCACGGACCCTCAAGCGTCACCTGCAACAGTCCGGTCTCAGTTATCGTCAGCTTCAGGATGAGGAGCGTTATCGTCAGGCTCAGCGTTTGCTGGCGCAGCCGGATAACAGTATCAGCGAGGTGGCCTATGCGCTGGGGTATAACGATGTGGCCAACTTCTCCAAGGCGTTCAAGCGTTGGAGTGGGGCAACGCCACGGGCCTATCGGGAGCAGAGATAAGGGCAGAATCTTAGCTCCTAGCTCCTAGCTCCTAGCTGCGAGCTACAAGCTAGAAGCCGCGGGAAGGCCTGGTGGGGAAAGCTATGCCGTGCCCGCGCACGGAGCCTGCCAGGGAGATCAAGGCACCTGAAAAAGAAAAGGCCGCGCCCTGTGATAGGGGCGCGGCCTTTTTACTTGCTGCTTACCGCGACACTATCTCGCGTTGCAACTTGAAGCTTGTGGCTTGCAGCTCGCCTTACGCTTTCTCGTAGGCTTCTACGGACTTCAGGATCTCGGCTTTGGCGGCTTCAGCGCCGTCCCAGCTATCTACCTTCACCCACTTGCCGGCTTCCAGCTCTTTGTAGTGCTCGAAGAAGTGCTTGATCTGGGCCAGCAGCAGCTCGGGCAGATCGTTGATGTCTTTTACGTTGTCGTAGATCTTGGTCAGCTTGGTGTGCGGTACTGCCACCAACTTGGCATCTTTACCGGCTTCGTCGGTCATGTTCAGGATGCCGACCGGACGGCAGCGGATCACGGAGCCGGGAACCACCGGGTAAGGGGTTACAACCAGCACGTCCAGCGGGTCGCCGTCTTCGGACAGGGTGTTGGGGATGTAGCCGTAGTTGGCCGGGTAGAACATGGGGGTTGCCATGAAGCGGTCGACGAATACGGCGTTGCTGTCTTTGTCGATCTCGTACTTGATCGGGTCAGCGTTGGCCGGGATCTCGATGACCACGTAGATGTCTTCCGGAATCTCTTTCCCGGCGGGAACCTTAGCAAAATCCATGATCTATCCTTCTCAAACAGGGTTGGTGGTGGGCGCGGATTATAGCAATGCAAGGCGGTTCCGGCTAATGGCGGAAAGTCGTAGCCGAAGGAGTAAGGATAATGGCTTTATGGTCAATGAGTTAGGGAGCCCCTGCTGGGCTCCCGGGCGGTTGTGAGCGGGTTATTGGGCTTCGCTCCAGGCGGGATAGTTGCCCTCCAGCAGCCGTACCTTCTTGAAACCGGCATCCTCCAGCACGGTGGCAGCGGCGCTGGCGCGGCGACCGGACACGCAGTACAGCACGATTTCCTGTTTGCGGTACTGCTTGAGCATGTCCAGATGCTGCTCCATCTGTTTGGCCGGCACCATGATGGCGCCGGGAATGTGGCCGGCCAGGTACTCATCCTCATCACGGACATCAATGATTATGGGGGCCCGGTCGGCCTGCATGGCCTGTTTGAGCTCGTTGATGCTGATACTGTCAGCAGCCCACAGTGGGGCGGCGAGAATGCTTAGCAGCACCAGTAGACCCAGACTGATACGTTTCATGACGCTGACTCCTGTCGGGTTTGCCATTCCTGCAACTCTTCCCACAGCTTTTCCGCGTCCCGCACCATACTGGCAATGGAGGGTTTGGCAGTGGGGTTGGAAAAACTGGCTGCCAGCGCGCGGCTGGCACATTCATACACGAACGCCTGTTTTGACAACTCGTCGAGGGTTTTGCTCACGGGATCTCCTTTTTACTTTATGACGCTACCACCGCTGTGATCCGGAGAACAGTGACAGGTGCACGGCAGTGACTTTTGCGGTGTAAGCGGCACAATACTGGCCATCTGTACTTCGCCACCCGGTCCCAAGGAGCGTGTCCATGTCAGTCCATGAAATCACCCACCCTCTGATCAAACACAAGCTGGGCCTGCTGCGCCAGCAGAACCTGAGCACCCGCAGCTTTCGGCAACTCACCGCGGAAGTCGGCAGCCTGCTGACCTATGAGGCCACCAGCGATCTGGAGCTGGAAGAGTATCAGGTGGACACCTGGATGGGCCCGGCGCCGGCCCAGCGCATCAAGGGCAAGAAGGTCACGGTGGTGCCGATCCTGCGTGCCGGCATCGGCATGCTCGATGGGGTGCTGGAGCTGATTCCCAGCGCCAAGGTCAGCGTAGTGGGAGTGTACCGCAATGAGGAGACCCTGGAGCCGGTGGCCTACTTTGAAAAGCTGGCCCACGATATTGATAAACGCCTGGCGCTAGTGGTGGACCCCATGCTGGCGACCGGTGGCTCTCTGGTAGCGTGCATCGACATGCTGAAAAAGGCGGGCTGCCAACAGATCCGTGCCCTGGTGCTGGTGGCGGCGCCAGAAGGCATTGAAAAGGTAAGGGCAGCCCATCCGGATGTGGCGATTTACACCGCCTCGGTGGATCAGGGGCTCAATGAGGATGGCTATATCATCCCCGGTCTGGGCGACGCCGGGGATAAAATCTTCGGTACTCGCTAACCGCCCTTGGAGCCGGTTCAAAGGCGAAGGCTGGCTGCAGTCACCCTGCGCTTTGTGAGCAAGGCTCCAACAATATTTCGCGGCGCCGAATTCAACGCACGGACCCAAAGGGAGCCCCTGGTATGCAACAGCCTGGATTCTGGAACTGGAAAATCATCCTTATCGGTGCGCAGATGCTGTTCGTGGCTTTCGGTGCCATGGTGCTGATGCCGTTGCTCACCGGGCTGGACCCCAGTGTGGCCCTGTTCACCGCCGGCCTTGGCACGCTGTTGTTCCAGTGGATCACCCGCCGCTCGGTGCCGGTGTTCCTGGCGTCCTCCTTTGTATTTGTGGCGCCCATTGCCCACGGCGTCGAACAGTGGGGTGTTTCTGCCACCATGGGTGCGCTGCTGTGTACTGCGGTGGTCTACGTGGTGCTGGGGGGGCTGGTGAAATGGCATGGTCCGGGATTTCTGCACCGGCTGATGCCGCCGGTGGTCACCGGCCCTATCATCATGGTGATAGGGTTAAGCTTGGCGCCCACGGCGGTGAACTTTGCCATGGGCATGACCGGCAACGGCGCCGAGCGACTTTTCCCCTATGGTGAGGCGTTGCTGGTTTCCATGGTGGCGCTGCTTGGCACCATGCTGGTGGCGACGTTGGGGCACGGTCTGTTTCGCTTGTTGCCGATTCTTTGTGGTGTGGTCAGTGGTTACCTGGTAGCCCTGCTGATGGGGATGGTGGATTTCACGGCGGTAGAACAGGCGGGCTGGTTGGCCATGCCGGACTTCGTGGCGCCCAGCTTCCAGTGGCAGGCGATCCTGTTCATGGTGCCGGTGGCCCTGGCACCGGCCATCGAACACGTGGGTGACGTACTGGCGATCAGCAGCGTCACCGGCAAGGATTATATCCGCAAACCCGGCCTGCACCGCACCCTCACTGGCGATGGTATCGCCAGCATGGCCGCCGCTCTGTTCGGTGGCCCGCCCAATACCACCTACTCGGAAGTCACCGGGGCGGTGATGCTGACGAAAGTGTTCAATCCGGTGGTGATGACATGGACTGCGTTATTTGCCATCAGCCTGGCGTTTATCGGTAAATTCGGTTTGCTGCTGCAAAGCATTCCTACCCCGGTCATGGGCGGCATTCTGATTCTCATGTTTGGCTCCATCGCCAGTGTCGGCATGAGCACCCTGATCAAGGCACGGGTAGATCTCAACGCCCAACGCAACCTGGTGATTGTGGCGGTGACTCTGATCTTCGGTATCGGTGGCATGGTGATGGGCAATGGTGATTTCACCTTGCAGGGCATCAGTCTGTGCGGGCTGGTGGCGGTGATTCTAAATCAGGTTCTGCCGGTTGTGCGGGGCGCCAGTGATGATCTGAATGAAGAGCGCGCCTATGTGAAAGATGTTCTGGAGCACGGCAAAGAGAAAAAGTAATTGGTACCTACGTGCTTTTGTTTTTGCGCTTTTATACTTTTGGTAAGCAAAAAGTTTTTCATGAATAAAAAGTTTTTTGCTTACTATTTTACAAACGGGATTGCTAAAAATAATTTTCGGAAAGTTTTTTTGTAAAATTACATCTTTGTAACTGTTTCTGTCATTTTATTTGAGCATTGTTTGTCCCTGATGAAATCAAGGAAGCCTGTAAAAGGGAACAGACTATGAAACTTAATCGTCTCATGTTACCGGCCATTGTTGCCGCTCTTGCCACCGGTTGTGCCAGCAACCAGACCGTTCAGGAAAGTGCTGAATATCAGTCGCTGCAAAGTCAGCAGCAGCAACTCGAACAGGAAAATCAGCAGCTGCGTGCTGCGTTGAGCTCCAACCAACAGCAGCCCGCTCCAGCGCCGGCATCTTCCGAGACCGGTAACCAACTTCTTCCTCCCAATGCCAAGCCCGGCCATTGTTATGCTCGGGTTGTCATTCCGGAAACCTACAAGACCGAAATGCAGCGTGTCATGGTGTCTCAGGAAGACAGCAGGATCACCACCACTCCCGCTCGTTATGAAACCGTGCAGGAGCAGGTCCTCGTCAGCGAAGCCTATGACAAGCTGAAAGTGATTCCGGCCACCTACAAGACAGTGACAGAGAAAGTGCTGGTGAAAGAAGCCACCAGCAAGCTGATCACCAAACCGGCCGAATACAAGACTGTTACCGAGCAGGTGTTGGTCAAGCCTGCCTACACCACCTGGAAGAAAGGCCGTGGCCCCATCGAGAAAATCGATGATTCCACTGGTGAAATCATGTGTCTGGTGGAAGTGCCTGCGGAATATAAAACCGTTAGCCGTAAAGAGCTGGTACAGCCTGAACGTACCGAAGAAGTAAAAATCCCCGCGGTGTACAAGACCGTCACCAAGAAAGTGGTTGATCAGCCCGCGCGGACTGAAACGATTACTGTTCCGGCGGTGTACAAGACCGTTGAAGTGGTTAAACAGGTAGAGCCGCCGAAAGAGCAGAAGACGGTTATTCCTGCCGTGTACAAGGACGTGCCCAAGCAGGTCAAGGTGACCGATGCGGATATGGAATGGCGCGAAATCCTGTGCGAAACCAACACCACCCAGGATGTGGTCCGTCGTCTCCAGAAAGCCCTGGAAGCGAAAGGCTATGATCCGGTGTGGATTGATGGTGTCTACGGCTCCAAGACCCGCGCAGCTGTGGTCGCTTACCAGAAGGACAATGATTTGGCTTCCGGTCAGCTGACCATGCAGACGCTGGACCACCTGGGCGTGAAACTGTAACGTCCTGCTCCTTCCTAGTATTAGGGCCGGCTTTTGCCGGCCTTTTTTTGTGCTCGTGAAAGCGCTACTTTCTCATCGGGGCTTTATGTGCCTCAGTGTGCCGATACCAGATGAATAATATTGGATGGGCTTGAGATCCAGAATGCCTGAAAACCGGCCGGCAAGGGTTCAATGTCATCGCGGCGGTGGAGTCCTTGCGCCTTGACATATTGCGAGGCCTGGCCAATATCGTTGGTGACAATTTCCAGCCATATCTCGGCCTGGCTGATCCCGGGCTCGTAGTCCAGCCAGAGCACCTTGTCACCAAACTCGAATCTCGGCGTATCAGCTGAATTGCCGCTGGAAATTTCCTTGAGTCGAAGCACATCCCTGTAAAAGCGCACTGTGTCTTGATGCTCGTGGGCGGGCACTTTCATGGCGATGTTTTTGCCGGGCTGAAATTTCAGGTCCATAAATCCACCTCCTGATTGTGGTTGCAGCCTGGCGGGCATGGCGAAATCTGCCCCAAAGTAAAACCGGTTATTCGGACGTAACGGATTACGCTGACTTCAACGAGATCTGCCAGGACACGCCAAAACGATCCTGCAGCCAGCCAAAGCAGGGGTTGAATCCATAGTCGTCCAGCGGCATGAGCGATTTGCCCTTTTTTGCCAGGGCGGCAAAGACGCGTTCTACGGTTGGCCTGTCGTCCAGGGTCAAACACAGCGACGTGGATGGCGTGAAATCAAACCCATGGGTCACCGGGCTGTCGATGCAGTGCACGGTGGTATTTCCTATGGCAAACACGGCTTCCTGAACGCTGCCTTCCTTGCCAGGGCCTTCCGGCCCGAAGAGATCCTTGCGAACCAGGGTAAAGCCGGGAATGGCATCCGCGTACAAGGCCAGGGCCTGGTTGGCCTGGCCCTGGTACATCAGTTGTACCGTTAGTTGTGTGCTCACGATTCCTCCGTTCCGAAAGCGAGACGATGCATCGGCAAGATGGCGCTATTTCGCCAATACTTCGCGGTAGTGGCGTTCCAGTTCAGTATGCCGTGGCCAGAAGGCGCTACGCGCTCTGTTGCCCAGTTCCTCGATCAGTATGCCCAGATGCGTATGCCAGCCACTGGCCACACTGGTGCGGGTGTCGATATCCGTGGGCAGTCGGCGATGGGTAAGCAGCAGGTGTACCAGGTCGCCATCTTCGCTTAGTTCAAAGGTCACCTCGCCTTCGTTCTTGCCCCAGGTGTGCGCCAACAGATAGGGAGGTTCGAATCGGGTGATGGTGCCCGAGAGCGTGGCCTGATTTTCGATGCGCTGGTATTTCTCCGGTGCCGGCTGCTTGTCTTCTGACAGGTCCAGATTATGAAAATGAATCTCCACCGCTCCGCCCACAAACTGCCCGAGGGCGCCGCCGCCCAGCCAGCGAGCGCGCTTGTCCGGGTCGACAAGATAGGCCCATACCCGCTCAATGGGGCCGGGCAGGGTACGCTCCACCGTCAGGGTGGTAGCGTCGGTAAACTGCACATCGGGTTCCATGACGAATCTCCTTGTCGCGGATGCGGCCTGACTATCAGTCGCCGTCTTTCAGGGCTTGCTCCAGGGCATCCAGCTTGCTGTTCCAGAAGGCCCGGTAGCGTTTCAGCCAGGCGTCTGCCTCGGCCATAGGGGCGGCATTCAGGCGGCAATGGTGGATGCGGCCCTGTACCTCACGGTGAATCAGCCCGGCCTTTTCCAGTACCTTCACATGCTTGGAGGCACCAGCGAAGGACATGGCAAACGGTTCAGCCAGTTCCCCCACGCTGCGGGGCCCTTGCTCCAGCTGCTGCAGCATGGCCCGGCGGGTGGGGTCAGCCAGGGCGGCAAAGACCGCATCGAGATGTTGATCAATATGTTTAACCATATGGTTAAATTTAAGAGTGCTTGTCTGGATATTCAACCACTTTGTTTAATTTAATCGACAGACGGACACGCGCCAGCCTGATCGCCCTCGCGCAGCTGGCCCAACACCTGACCTGCAGTGAGGGTGAGAAAGACGCGTATCGGCAGTCCCGCGTCGTGCAAGCGCCTGGCGGTCCAGGTATTGCAGGTATTGCCGAACCAGAACGTGTCATTGGAAGGGAAGAAGCGGCTGTCCCCGTACAGCCCCGGGTCGCCGGCGGGTAAGTCCCCCCGATCATCCAGCTGGAAGTACCCGGCCAGGCTCTCCTGCAGCTGAGCAAGCTGTTCGGCACTCAGGCACAGTGCCTGCAAATCCGTATGCGGCAGCATTTCCGGATGTCGCTCCAGCCCCACCACATGCATGGTGGACCGGGTGGGCCACAACATGGCCCGCACCCGCAACCACAGGCTGTCATCCTGCCGGTAAAAGGCATCATCCCCCCAGCCGAATTCGTAGAACTGCGGCTCATTGAAGTGCGGCTCAAGAAATCCCAGGGCAGGGGAGAGCCGATCCGCCGGAAAGGCAATACCGGTATGCCACCGGTGGCGTACCACCAGCACTGTGACATCATCGTTCTCGGCCCCGGCCTGAACCGGCAGCGACAACACCACTGCAAGGACACCCACCAATAAACGCATCATGTCCACAGTTCAGCAAACAATAGGGCTCACAGGAAGTGTTGAACATAGGGAATTGCCGTTGTAAGTGATTGGGGGATCTGGTTTATTCGCTGATATGCAAATTCATATGTGGTGGCACTCGTTGCGAGGGACTGAATAACCGTGCGCCGCCTGACCTCTCTGATATGCAGTGTAATCGTCGGGTTTTGGGTGCCAGTCAGGTTCTACAGGTGGGAAGAATAGTGATCTATGTACTTGTGCCAGGCGCATGGGCAGGAGGGTGGGTTTGGGATGCGATTGCGGTCAGACTCTGCCGGTTGGGGCATGCAGTCCATCAAATGACGCTCCCGGGTTTGGAGAAGGGTGAGTGCGCAGAGAAGGTACATCTGAACACTCACGTTAACGCGGTGATGGACTATTTGGTGTCTCATGAGCTGAACGATGTGGTGCTGGTGGGGCACAGCTATTCGGGTATCGTTGTAGGTCAAGTGTCAGCCAGGCTTCAGCATCGCGTTGCGCACTGTGTTTTCATCGAAGCCTTCTTGCCCGTGGCCGGAAAGTCCATGCTTGAGGTGTCGGGACTTGATGTGACCCATGAAAAACAACTTATCGACGATAATGGTGGCCTTTGGCCTGCGCCGACCCTGGAAGAGCTCAAGAGCCAGCCCGGCCTTTCGGACGAATGGGTCAATCTGTTGCTGACAAGGCAAAAAGGCCACCCCGGAAAAACAGTCACCGAGCCGGCGGTGATGGTCGGTTCTCTGGATAATCTTAGTGCGACCTTTATTTCAGACGCGGGATGGCTGAATTCGTCACCAGAGGCGGATCTTGTAGCCGCTCTGCGAAAGCAGGATTCATGGCGCTTCAAGACCGTCAATGGTGGCCACTGGCCTATGCTTACCCTACCCGGGGAAATCACGATGCTATTGGATGAATTGGGGACCTGAAAAATACCGGCAGGTCGCACCATGTCTTTTTCGTTTCTCCTTCAAGAAAGGAAGCGTTGCGATCACTGAATCCAAGACTCATTGCGGCAAGAATAAGGTTTCCAGTTCGCCGTTTTTACTGCTCAGCCATGGAGGTAAATGCAATGACCGATCTGACCGTAACCACGTTTGACTGGGTCCCTGACATGCCCCGTGGCTATGTGCGTGATCTCCGTGTGCGTTGGGCGCTGGAAGAAGCCGGCTTGCCTTATCGCGTGGAGAGCGTGCCCTTTCGTAATCGGGATGCCGGGCACTTTTCTCACCAGCCTTTCGGGCAGGTGCCCTGGCTCACCGATGGTGACCTCATCATTTTCGAAAGCGGCGCCATCCTATTGCATCTGGCAGGGCGCAGCGAGGCGCTGATGCCAGCCGACCCGCAACGCAGAAGTGAAGTGACCCAGTGGCTCTTTGCAGCACTCAATTCGGTGGAGGCGGCAAGCCTGCCCTGGTCGCTGTTCAAGTTTTCCGGTGACACCGCTGATACACCGGGGCGGCAACATCTGGAGGGGTTTCTCCAGGCCCGCTTGCAGCACATGGAAGCGGTGCTGGCGGACCGGGATTGGTTAGTCGGGGCTTTCTCCGTGGCGGATATTCTGATGGCGGATGTGCTGCGACTGGTGGACCGGTTTGACGGCCTGGCGGAATACCCCGCCTGCCGGGACTATATGACCCGCGCCACTGCGCGCCCGGCCTTTGTGAGGGCCCATGCGGACCAGATGGCCCATTTTGCGGCGGCAGACTGAAGGCTCATGTTATGAAAGAACGACAACTTCCGGCTCATGGGTGCTGGCAGTCCTTTGTGATCCTGCGTCGTGCCTGACCCAACTCTTTCCCTGTTTCTGCTCTGGTCGAGTACACTATCGCCAACGATCAACCCGACCCCTCATATCCAGCCATGCCCCATTCCCATCCCATTGGCATCTTCGACTCCGGTATCGGCGGCCTCTCTGTGGCGGCAAAAGTGCGGGAATTGCTGCCCGCCGACGATATCCTCTATGTGGCCGATTCCCGCCATGCGCCCTACGGCGACAAGTCCGATAACTTCATTCTGGAGCGGATGAATACGGTGACGGATTTTCTGTTGGGGCAGGGAGCCAAGGCGGTGGTGGTGGCCTGTAATACCGCGACGACCTCGGCGATTGCGCAGCTACGGGCCACCTGGTCGGTGCCGATTATCGGCGTGGAGCCGGGGGTCAAGCCGGCGGTGCTGGCCACCCGTAGCGGGGTGGTGGGGGTGCTGGCCACCCCGCGGACACTGCAGACCCATTCCTTCAGTGCTCTGGCGGCACGGTTTTCCAGCACGGTGAGTATCGTGGTGCAACCGTGCCCGGATCTGGTGGGGCAGATCGAGGCGTTGCGTTTTGATGACGACAGTACCCTGGCACTGCTGAACAGCTATATTTCACCGCTACTGGAGAAGGGCGCAGATACCATTGTGCTGGGGTGTACCCATTACAACTATCTGGCTGAGCGCATTGCCCAAGTGGCAGGGTCCGGGGTGCAGATCGTCAGCACCGAGTCGGCGGTGGCCCGGGAAGTGGTGCGGCGGTTAACGTGCGAGGGCTTGCTGGCGGAATCCGGGAAAAGCGGGGGCGAGGCGTTTTACACCAGTGGCGAACTGGCGGTGTTTGGCCGACAGATCGACCGCTTGTGGGGGCCGGGGAAAGCGGTTTATTCGTTGTAGGGGCGACGCGTCTCACTAAAAAACGTGATGGCTGTGTCGAAAGCGCCAAGGGCAGTTCGATAAGGTGATGACAGCGCGCAAGGCTGTTTTGAACCAACCCTTGGGAGACAGCAGCATGACCAGAATGATCTTTGTAAACCTGCCGGTGGCAGATCTTACAGCGTCCATGGCGTTTTATACCGCGCTGGGCTTCGAGAACAATCCGCAATTCACCGACGAGACTGCCGCCTGCATGGTGTGGAGTGAGGCCATCCATGTGATGCTGCTGACCCATGACAAGTGGCGGACCTTCACCGACCGGCCGATTCCGCCTTCCTCTTCCAGTGAAGTGATGCTGGCACTGTCCTTTGACAGTCGTGATGCGGTGGATGCCGTAAATAAGGCCGCTGCGGACAATGGTGGCACGGCCGATATCAACCCGATTCAGGATCTGGGGTTCATGTATAACCGTAACCTGGCGGACCCGGACGGGCATGTGTGGGAAATGATGTGGATGGACATGGCGGCGATGGGGGGCTAGCGCGGGTTCCCCCGATCCCAGTCCGGGCTACAAAGCCCCCTGGAAGGGTATTTATTCGCTTCGCTCACCCTTCAGGCCGCACTTCGTGCGTTACTCCGCTCCGCTACGTTCCTGCAGGGGGCGTAGTGGGGTTGAAGGCGTGAACTTGGAGCAAAACAAAAACGCCCCGCATCGCGGGGCGTTTTTGTATCGGGGTGTGCTTACACCTCGAAGGCGTCGTTCAGCTTCTTGGCCACCGGGACCAGTTTCAGCTTGGCGAATTGCGGCAGGCCATCCTTGTAAGGGGGGTAGGACTCGCCGCCGATCAGCGGGGCCAGATACTCGCGGGCGCTGGGGGTGATGCCGAAGCCATCCTTGGTGATGAACTTGCGCGGCATCTTCTTTTCCACGTTGGCCACTTTCTTCAGCGGTGCTTCACCGATGGTCCAGCTGTATTTCTTGGTTTTCTTGCGTTCGATGGTGGGCATCACCGCGTTCTTGCCGGCCACGGCGAATTCCACGGCTGCGCGGCCCACAGCGTAAGCCTGCTCCACGTCGGTGGCGGAAGCGATATGACGGGCGGCCCGTTGCAGGTAGTCGCTGACCGCCCAGTGGTATTTGTAGCCCAGTTCATCCTTGACCATCTGGGCAATCACCGGGGCCACGCCACCAAGTTGTTTGTGGCCGAAGGCATCGGTGTTACCGGCGTCGGCCAGGAAGGTGCCGTCTTCATAGCGGGCGCCCTCGGACACCACGATCACGCAGTAGCCCACTTTCATCACTGTGGCTTCTACCTTCTTCATGAAGGCAGCCTTGTCGAAGGCGATTTCCGGGAACAGGATCAGGTGCGGGGCGTCGTCATTGTCTTCCTTGGCCAGACCCGCGGCAGCGGCGATCCAGCCGGCGTGGCGGCCCATCACTTCCATCACGAACACCTTGGTGGAGGTGGCGCACATGCTGGCCACATCCAGGGCCGCCTCACGGCAGCTCACCGCAGTGTACTTGGCCACGGAGCCGAAGCCCGGACTCACGTCGGTGAAGGGCAGGTCGTTGTCCACGGTCTTGGGTACGTGGATGGCCTGGATCGGGTAGCCCATCTTTTCGGACAGCTGGGACACTTTCAGGCAGGTGTCGGCGGAGTCGCCGCCACCGTTATAGAAGAAGTAGCCGATGTTGTGGGCCTTGAATACCTCGATCAGGCGCTCGTACTCGCGCTGGGAGGTCTTCAGGTCTTTCAGCTTGTAGCGGCAGGAGCCGAAAGCGCCGCCGGGGGTGTGCTTGAGCGCTTCGATGGCGCTTTTGCTTTCTTTGCTGGTGTCGATCAGCTCCTCGGTGAGGGCGCCGATGATGCCGTTACGGCCGGCGTAGACCTTGCCGATCACATCCTTGTTTTCGCGGGCGGCTTCGATAACGCCAGCGGCGGAAGCATTGATGACAGCGGTGACACCGCCGGACTGAGCATAGAAAGCGTTTTTACGCGCCATGAGAGACCCCTTGGTTCAATTTGCGTGCATTCTAGCGAAGGAGCCCATGAAACACACCCGGTGTTGTCGGACGATGACAGGGAAAAGGCAGCAACAAGCCTCAAGCTGCAAGCGACAAGGCGCGGGCTGGATTCGGTGGCCGTGCCCGCGATGCTATGCATGGATTTCGCGGGGGAGGTGTTTATCGTGTGGCTACACCGGCTTCCGCGTTGCAGCTTGAGGCTTGTTGCTTGCGCCTGCTTACTATTTCCCTCCGGCTCTGGAACAATAGCTCGCCGGAGGATCCATGACTGCATTGATGACATTGTTCTGGCGGTTGGCCATATTTCGTGCCGGCCCTGAAAACGCTCCCTACTCGCCCAGCCTGCTGGGCCTGGTGTTGCTGGGCTGGTGTGGCCTGCAGCTGCTGGTTGGCAGCTTGCAGACGGCGCTGCCGGTGCTGGTGCTGCTAAGCAGCCAGCTCACCTCGATGACGGTGATTCTGGCCGGCATCTTTGTGCTGTTGGGGTTCAAGGGACTGCAAAGCCGCTGGCTGCAGACCGCTCTGTCGCTGGTGGGTATCGATGTGGTGCTGACCCTGGTGACTCTGCCATTGCTGGCAATCAATGCAGGCATGGCCCAGTCCCAGGGCTGGATCGAGGGCCTGTATCTGCTACTGGTGAGCTGGCAACTGGCTGCGCAGAGCTTTGTCTACCATAGAGCCATGAATGTGGGCCCTTTCCTGGGCCTGGGCATTGCCCTGACCCTGCTGGTGGCGGGGTATGCTGCGGTGGTGATGTTGGTGCCGGAAGTGGTCACCGTAACCCGGTAAGCTTCACCTGACGGTCCCTTGCCGTTATGGTGCAGGGATTCTATTGATCGGTTGATTTCCATGCATATCCATATCCTCGGTATCTGTGGCACCTTCATGGGCTCCCTGGCGCAGCTGGCCAAGGCTCAGGGGCACCGTGTTACCGGTAGCGACCAGAACGTCTATCCCCCCATGAGCGACCAACTGGAAGCGGCGGGTATCGAACTGACCCAGGGTTATGATCCGGCGCAGCTGGAGCCGGCGCCGGATCTGGTGGTGATCGGCAATGCCCTGAGCCGGGGTAACCCGGCGGTGGAGGCGGTGCTGGATCGTGGCCTGCCGTATACCTCTGGAGCACAATTGCTGGAAGAGGTTGTGCTGCCGGGCCGGTGGGTGCTGGCAGTGGCCGGCACCCACGGCAAGACCACCACCAGCTCCATGCTGGCGTGGATTCTGGAACACGCGGGACTCAACCCCGGTTACCTGATTGGTGGGGTGCCCGGCAATTTCGGTGTCTCTGCCCGGCTCGGCGAAACGCCGTTCTTTGTGGTGGAAGCGGACGAATATGACACCGCCTTTTTCGACAAGCGCAGCAAGTTTGTTCACTACCGCCCGCGCACCGTCATTCTCAACAATCTGGAGTTCGACCATGCGGATATCTTTGCCGACCTGGCCGCCATCCAGACCCAGTTCCACCATCTGATTCGTACCGTGCCCTCCACCGGGCGGCTGATTCTTCCTCACGGTGAAACCGCTCTGGAAGAAACCCTGGATAAAGGCTGCTGGAGCGAGATCGAGCGTTTCGGTGAGGACGAGGCACTACTGGGCTATCGGCTGGATAGCGCGGATGGGTCTGCCTTTACCGTGCTGGAAAAGGGCGAACCAGTGGCCCAGGTGAATTGGGACCAGACCGGCCGGCACAGCGTTAACAACGGCATGGCTGCGTTGCTGGCGGCCCGACATGTGGGTGTCACCCTGGCCGACGGTGCCGCGGCTCTGTGCGAATTCCAGGGCGTGAAACGGCGCATGGAACTACGTGGCGAGATAGATGGCGTGCGGGTCTACGACGACTTCGCCCATCACCCCACGGCCATTGCCACCACCCTGGATGGCCTGCGTCGCAAGGTGGGGGACGGCAAAATTCTGGCGATAATCGAGCCCCGTTCCAACACCATGCGCATGGGCAGCCACAAGGAGGCGCTGGCGGCCAGCACCGGGGCGGCGGATGAGGTAGTCTGGTATCAGCCGCCGGGGCTGGACTGGTCTCTGGAACCGGTGGTCAGCGAATCGCCGGTACCAGCATCGGTGAGCAATGACATTGACGACATCATTGCCCGGGTGGTGGCCCGCAAGGGTGAGCCGCTGAGTGTGGTAGTGATGAGTAACGGCGGCTTTGGCGGCATCCATCAGAAGTTGCTGGATGCGCTGGGAAGATGTCTGACGTCTGACGTCTGACGTCTGTCGAGAAAACAAAGAACGGCGGAGATGGCTCCCCGCCTTTCTTCGCCGGCATCCATCAACAAGGAGACGTTCCCATGTTCTGGTCCGTATTCTGGGCATCGGTGCATTACCTCAGCATTCTGATGCTGTTTGGTTTTCTCTACGGGGAACTCCTGTTGTGGCGAACCGGTATCAACGAACGCAATATCCGTACTCTTCTGTGGCTGGATATCGGTTATGGCCTCTCGGCGCTGGCTGTGCTGATCAGCGGTATTGCGCGGGCTGGCTGGACGGAAAAAGGCTGGGATTTTTACCTGTCCAGCCCCTGGTTTCATGCCAAGGTGACCCTGTTTATTCTGATCGCGCTGTTGAGCCTGTATCCCACCAAGGTTCTGTTGGGCTGGCGGAAAACCGTGAAGGCCGGTCAGGTTCCCGAGATTGATGCTACGCTGCAACGCAATCTGCGCGGTGTGTTGGTTGCCGAGCTCCACTTGGTGGTATTGATGCCAATTCTCGCGGCGTTGATGGCCCGTGGTGTAGGTGTGGGTGTATGAGCAAACGAATAACCCTGGCTTTTACCGGTGCCTCAGGGGCGCCCTATGGATTACGCCTGCTGCAGTGCCTGCTGCAGGCGGATTGCGAAGTGTTCGTGATTTTGTCGAAGGCGGCGCGGGTGGTGATCGGCATGGAAACCGAGCTGAAGCTGCCAGCCGGCACCGGTAAGGCCGAACAGGCGCTGCGCGACTGGGTGCAGACTGACCGTGGCACGCTGGTGGTGTGCGGGCTGGAACAGTGGACTGCGCCGGTGGCCTCCGGCAGTGGTGCTCCTGCGGCCATGGTGGTGTGCCCGTGTTCTACCGGTACCCTGTCCGCCATCGCCTGCGGTGCCAGTGACAACCTGATCGAACGGGCCGCGGATGTGGCTATCAAGGAAGGCCGCAAGCTGATCCTGGTTCCCCGGGAAGCCCCGTTTTCTCCCCTCCATCTGGAAAACATGCTCAAGCTGTCCCGTCTGGGCGTCACCATCATGCCGGCGGCGCCCGGTTTCTATCACCAGCCAGAAACGGTGCAGGACCTGGTGGACTTCATCGTCGCCCGGTTGCTGGATCATCTTGGGGTGGAACAGACGCTGGTGAAACGCTGGGGGGAATAAAAGCAGCTACTAGCCCCGAGCTACTAGCTACTAGCTGCAACCGTTACTCTCATGCTTTGACGTGGACTTAGGCTTCAGAAGATCACTAGTTCCTGGATCGTGTGATACTCGAAGCTAGTAGCTCGGGGCTAGTAGCTTCCTTTACTGCACCAGCAAATGCCCCACCAACCCCAACGCAAACCCGGCCACTGCCCCCTGGGCCGGAGCCCAGTGTTTTTTCAGGGGCACCTGCGGGGCGATGTCCTGGAAGATCAGGTAGAGAATCCCGCCGCTGGCAAACAGCATGATGCCGCCCAGTACTAGCGGGCTGTCCACCAACACCAGAAAGCCGAGGGCGGCGCTGGCCGGGCCGAGCAGGGCCAGGGCAGCGAATGCCAGGATGATCTTGCGGGAAGAAAGGGTATTGCTCTTGCTGCTGCGGATTTCCCGGTAGGCGTTGAAGCCTTCTGGCAGGTTCTGCATGCCGATCAGGAATGCCAGCAGGTAGGCCTGGCCGCCACCTACCGCCAGTGCTGCCCCCAGGGCGATGGCTTCGGGGACAAAGTCCAGCAGCATGGCCAGCAGTTGGGACATGGCGCCACCATGGGCGGCCAGGGCCCGATCCACCACCATGAAGGCAATACCGCCGCCCACAAACAGCAGGGTGGCGGACAGGGGGTTATGGTGCCGGGCGCCTTCCGGCACCAGCACCAGGGCCACCGCTGCCAGCAAGGCACCGCCGCCGAAGGCGATAACCGTATGACGGATTTCCTGTTCCAGCCAGCCCCGTGCGATGTGTTCTTTGACACCAATAAGGGCGCCAGCGGCCATACTCAGGCCAGCGGCCAGACTGAGCAGTAACGCGAGGCTCAGATGACTCATGGGGGAAATCCTTGCTGTAGAAGTGGAGCAGGCAAGAGGCCTGCCATCTGCTCAACCTGATCCGTGTGCCAACATCGGTCAGGTTGAACATAAAGACTGGCAGGGCAGGGATCAACTGTTGCTGAGGTTGTAATCCACCGGGGCGATAATCTCCACCGGGATGCTGTCCAGATCCTTGGGTGGGGCATCAAAGCGTAGACGGGAGACAAGCTCCTGGGTCGCCCGATCCAGAATGCGGCTGCCTGAGCTTTCCACCACGGCCACTTTTTCGGCCCGGCCGGAGGCATTGATCCAGAACGACACTTTTACCGTGCCCTCCTGGCGACGCATGCGGGCGCGGTGCGGGTACTGCTTGTTGTAGTCGATGGTGTTGCGCACCTTGGCCAGGTATTTGTTCAGGACGTTTTCCGTATCCCCGGATTGATGTACTCCTTCGCCTGGGTCACCGGCCATGCCCTTGGCCCCTACTTGCTGCGTCTGGCTGGCAGCCTGCTCACTTTGGGCGTCTTCCTGAGCGTCCTGTTCTTCTATTTCCTCGCTTTTGGTCACCACAGGCTCAGGCTTCGGTTCCGGTTTCGGCTCCGGTTTGGGTTTCGCCACCGGTTTCGGTTTTGGCTTCACCTTGGGCTCGGGTTTCGGCTCGGGCTTGGGGGCTGGATCCGGTTTCGCCGGTGCGGGCGGCGCGGCGGGTTTTTCCGCCGGTGGTGCCGACAGATTCACCACCATCTCGGTGACGCCGGGCTTGCTCGGGCGTCCGCCGGCCAGGGTCAGGGCGCCCACGGTGACCAGTACGCTGGCGTGAATCAGGGCAGATGCGACCCAGGCAAACAGTGTGCGGGACGTCATTGGCCACCCCCGTCGTTGCGGGTCACCAGGCGCACCTGTTCCACGCCCAGGCCCTGCAGGGTTTGCAGGCGTTCGCGCAGGGTGGTCATAGTGACACCGGCATCTGCCAGCAGGCGGACTTCCGCGCCTTTCGGGCGTTCGCCGAGATACTCTTGCAGTGTGGCGTTGGTGAGTGCGGTGTCGTTATCTTCGGCGAACCACTGGCCATCCTGCTGCAACACCAGCAGCAGTTTGTCACGGGCTTCAGGGCCATTGGCGCTCTGGCTCAGTGGGGTATCCACAGACACTGTGGGGCTCTTGGCCAGCTGGCCGGCCAGCATGAAGAAGATCAACAGCAGGAACACCACATTGATCAGCGGCAGCACCGGTTCCAGCGGTGGGCGACGGGATGAGGTTTCCATGATCATCATGGCAACAGCTCCAGTTGTACGTCCTTGACGCCGGCGGCCTTGATGGCATCCACGGCGGCCAGGGCCTGCTGCAGGCTGGCATCGGCATGAACAGTGACCCACACCTTGGTCTTGGCGGTGTCGAGTCGATCCGCTACCGCGTCAGGAGTAAAGCTGACCCCGTTCAGATTCAGGTCGCCGTCGGCTTCCACTTCGACCACCAGCCACTTGTCATCGGGTTTGTTGATGCTGTCAGCGGGCTGCACGTTCACCGGCAGGTCGTAGAACTGCCCGAAACGGGTGGCCAGCATAAAGAACACCAACAGAATAAATACTACATCAATCAATGGCGTCAGGCTGATGAAGGGCGTGCGGTGACGCTCCGGCTCAATATGCATGCGCCACCGATGGGTCGCGGTCCTCTTCCAGGGGTTCGGATTCCGCGTGGTTGTTGCGCAGGACTTTCAGACGGGACAGACGGTCCTGCATCTTTTCCCGGCACAGCTCCAGGCTGCGATCCGCCCAGTGGAAGGCGGCCAGGGTGGGAATGGCTACGGTCAGACCGGCAGCGGTGGTCAGCAGGGCTTCCCAGATACCACCAGAGAGAATGGACGGATCCACCTGGGAGCCGGCGGTTTCCAGGGCCTGGAAGGCGCCGATCATGCCGAATACGGTGCCCAGAAGCCCCAGCAGCGGGGCCACGGCGCTGATCACTTCCAGGATACGCAGGCCGCCGCGCAGGTTATCCAAAGAGGTGCGCGCCAGGCGCAGGCTTTCTTCCTGCCAGGCGGCTTCTTCCAGTTTGCTGTTCTGCCAGCATTGCCATACCACCTGGTCGATGGGGCTGGTCAGTTTGCCAGGCTTGCCGGGCTGCTGCCCCTTGGCCAGGGCGTCCAGCAGGCGGTCTGCCTGACGGGCTCTGCCCGGGCGAACACGGGCAAACTGCAGAATCTTGGAGATCAGGGTGGCCAGGGCAATCACGGACATGAAGGCGAGCACCCACATGGTGGCGCCGCCGCTGACAAACCAGTCGGGTAGCTGCAGGGAAATTGGGGGCATGAAAAAACTCCTGCTACGGGCGAGTCATTGAAGGCCCGGTCATGAATGCAAAAAAAGTGTGTGTCCACGCTGGCACGCAGTTGTGATATGCCGGTGACAGGGGGAGTGAACCGACAAACACTGATTTACGGCTCTCAGCGTGGAGGCCCGAATTCGGTTCGCAATAATAGGTTTACAGGCCCCTTAATGCAAGTAATTCCTATTTGCAGTCTGTTCGGGGTAATGGCTTGGCGGATCAGCAAGCAGCAGGCTTTCGTGATTGGCGGTAGGGTAATTATCTGCTGGCAAGGATGGAAGTTTTGCGCCCGGCAGGCGCCTGGCGACAATAGTGATGGCCAGGTATGGCAGAGGGCGCCGAAGCGCCCTCACTGGCTTATTTGAGCAGCAAGCGATAGTTCATGTTGGATTCGATGCGGTTGCCGTTCTGGTCCAGCTGCTCAATGGCGTTGACGGCATCCTTGATGTATTGGCGATCAGCATCCGGGTCGTCAGGATTGATCGTATAGACGTCGTATTCCATGTTGCCCTGCATGCGTTTCTCGGCTTCCCAGCTGCCCCGCTCGGATGCGCTCAGCTCCACTTTGGAACCGCTCAGGTATTCTTCGCGCAGTTCAAAGCGGGTGGGGTTGTCGTATTGATCCCGGTACAGCGTCAGGGTGGTGCGAATGCCGGAGCAATCAGCGCAGGGCAGCATGCCGCTGTAGGTCAGCTTTTGGGCGGTGGGGTTGATCGGTTCTTCCGGTTGCTGGCTCTGGCAGCCGGTAACGAGGATGGCACTGCCCAGTACAGCGGCGGCGAGATAGGTTTTCATGTCGTTTACTCCCTGACAGCTCCTGTAAAGATACTGCTTAGAATAAAGGTTTTGTATTTGGTTCGCCGTTTTAACGTTTTTTGATGATTCTGTGGTGTGTTTGCGCGTTGTTTTGTAGACGGGAGCTATTGTTCTGAGTTGCGCAAGAAAGCACCTGGCGCGCATCAATCTTGCGGAAAAGCCACTGCATGACAGCCAGAAAGAAAACAAACACGGCCAGAAAATAGAAAAAAATCATGCTGCGATACCCCGTTTTTATTGTGCAGACAGGCTATGGCCGGATCGAGGGTCCAACCAGCAACACTTTGTTATCAGTTGTTGCTTTACTGTTATCGATGCTCGGGGAAGGCATGGAAAATGACAGATACAGGCATCTCTTGTTGCGGGTCCAGGGGTTCTTCCATGCTGACCCGGTAGCCCAGTCGTTGGAATAGGGAAAGCCAGTTTCCCAGGGTGCGAAAATACCAGGGTGGAGCATCACCGAAGTCGTCGCCGGAACCCGGCCAGCGGGTTTCCCGCCAGCCATTACGATAGTTCCCTTCACAGGCCATCAGTGGGTGCAGTGTCTGTACCAGCAGGGTGCCGGAGGGAGTGAGTCGGGTCTGCAGGTTCGCTAGTAACTGCTCCACGGATTGCTCGCCAAACAGGGAAAAGTTGCAGACGGCCAAATCGAAGGATTCGGTAAGGCTCTCTTCCAGTTCGTCGAATGACAGACAGCGGTAATCCCCATCCGGGTGTTGCCGGCGGGCGCTGTCCACCAGGGATTGGATGGCATCGATGCCAGTGGTGTGAATCCCCTGGCTGGCAAGGTGGCGGCACAGCCAGCCTTCACCACAACCCACATCCAGCACCCGGCCAGGCTGGTGGGCAAGGATGGCTTGTTCGATAGCCGGGTCGCTGATGCGGCGGCTGGCAATACCCTGGCGCTGTATCAGCCGGGTCCAGGGAACTGCGTTGTCATGCCAGCTGGCAAGGATGCGTTGTTCCGGTGTCATGGTGCGTTTCAGCGCATGGGGGTCAGTGGGCCTGCTCGTTCGACGGCTCGCTGGTAGGCGGGGCGTGCTTCCATCTGTTCAAGAAAGCGCTGTATGGCCGGCAGGCTACTGAGATCGGCGCGGGTGGAGGCCGCCTGCAATGGGAAGCTCATGATGATATCCGCCGCACTGGGAGTATCGCCGGTGAACCAGTTCTGCTTGCCAAGGTGTGCCTCGATGACGGCAAGCTGGTTTTCCAGTTGCGGGTCGATAAAGGTGCCGATGACCTTGCCGCTGATGCCTTTGGCAACCGGGCGGACGATAAAGGGCATGGGGGATTTGGGAATGCGGCTGAATACCAGCTTCATGACCAGCAGGGGCATCAGCGAGCCTTCCGCGTAATGCAGCCAGTAGCGTTCCTGCACCCAGCGTGGATCTTCAGCGCTAATTTTCCAGGCGTCGTTGCCGTGTCGTTGGATCAGGTATTCGATAATGGCACCAGACTCGGCCACGGTGATATCGCCATCGGTGATCACCGGGGATTTTCCCAGTGGATGAACCTGCTTGAGCTCTGGCGGTGCCAGCATGGTCTTGCTGTCACGGGTGTAGTGGCGAATCTCGTAGTCCAGGCCCAGCTCTTCCAGTAACCAGACAATGCGCAGGGAGCGGGAATTTTCCAGGTGGTGAAGGGTGATCATGGGCTGCCTCGCTAATTCGATGTTGCCGGGCAGCATAGCAGAGATGGAAGGAAAGGAATGTCAGACGCTCGACACCCAGACATTGCTTCCCATAAAAGCAAAGGACACCGGTATCAGTGTCCGGCGGTATCAATGCTGGGTGGGCGCGCGGCCAGGTGCACCTGTTCGATCACCGAGTCGAGGATGGTCTCTGTACGCCAGGCCTGGTGATGGTTGACCATGGCGACTACCGCCCAGGTGGTGTTGTTTTCATCACGAGTGAAGCCGGCGATGGAGCGCACGTCTCTCAGTGAGCCTGTCTTGATATGACCGAGGCCAGCCATGCCGGCCTTGCCAAGCCGGCGTCGCATGGTGCCATCCATGGCGATCAGCGGCAGGGAGGCGATCAGCTCTGCAGCAAAACGGCTTTCCCAGGCTTGCTGGAGCAGGCCTGCCATCTGCCGTGCGGAAATGCGCTCCAGCCGTGATAGCCCTGAGCCGTTTTCAAACACGATGCCCTTGCTGTCGATGCCTTTGGTTTCCAGCCATTCCCGAATGGTTCTTTCTGCCGCAGCCAGATCATCCCGGTCGTCGGGCTGGCGATGTTTGGCGCCCAGGCTGAGAAACAACTGGCGCACCATCACGTTGTTGCTCCACTTGTTGATGTCGCGAACCATGGTGACAAGATCTCGCGAAGAAGTAGTAGCCAGCAGTTCCGTTCCGCTGTCACGTGGGCGCAGGCCCTGCCGTATCTGACCGGTGAGGGTGCCGCCCAGTTGCTGCCAGAGGCCGGTGATCAGGGCGCCGGTATAGTCGGCCTGGTCCATCACCGACAGGTAGCTGCTGGTGGAACAGCCTTTGGGCAGCACGCCGGTGATGGTGATGCGGGTATGGCCGCTAGCGGTCAATGTCGGTTCGTAGTCGAACTGGTAACGACGGGGGCAATGGCCATAGTCCTTGAAGACCATGCGGTTATTGATCTCCACACCGTTAAGGTTGGGCTCGGTCCAGGTATGAATGCCTCTTTCGTCAGCCCGGGAACGAATACGCAATACGTTCAGATTGGTGAGCAGGGCATGGGGCTCAACCAGGAAGGGGGCGTTGGGGTTGTCGCCGTCATCATCGAAATCAGGGATACCGTTGGGCAGATTGAAGGCACTGGCATCCAGTACCAGATCGCCCTGGATATGTTGGATTCCCATGGCACGCAGCTCGCGCATCAGTAGCCAGAGGCGTTCTTCGGTCAGTTTCGGGTCGCCGCTACCAACGAAATAGAGGTTGCCGTGCAGGGTGCTGTCACTGATCTTGCCATCAGTGTACAGGCGGGTATGCCACTGGTAGGTGGGGCCGAGCAGCTCCAGGGCTGCGTAGGTGGTGACCACCTTCATGATGGAGCCGGGATTGAAGGGCATGTCCGCATTCAGAAAGCGGGCTTCGCCGGGGCCGTTCAGAGGAATCGCGGTAACCGCCAGATGCTCGTCAGCCAGTTGCAGGTTTCTGGCGGCTTCCAGTACTGGAGCCAGCAAGGGAGTGGGTGAGCCCGCATGGGCCGGAGTGGCGGCCATGGTGCTCAGCAGGACAAGACATGGCAGGGCGTAGAAGAGCTGGAGAAAGCGCGCGCTGAAGGCAACTGGGTGATACATGGACGGACCTGGCCACAAATTGGCAGAAAGTAGAGCAACTGGAAAAATGACAGGCTACTAGACTAAACCAAAGCCTGGGCCGGGTCAGTGGTGGGAGCAGCGATGAAATGTAAATTTCATCGCCTTTTGCGTACCGGTCGAGGGTCGGGGGGTCAGTTGGGCTTGTGCATGCCCACATCAATGCCCTTGTGCTGCAGGTCCGCATGGTAAGAGCTGCGCACCATGGGGCCGGAAGCTACCGAGCGAAACCCCAGTTCGTTGGCGATACGGGCATAGTCGCGAAATTCGTCCGGGTGGACGAAACGCTCCACCGGGGCGTGGTGTTTGCTGGGCTGCAGGTACTGGCCGATGGTCAGCATGTCCACATCGTGGGCGCGCAGGTCCTGGATGGTGCTGATGACCTGCTCGTAGGTCTCGCCCAGGCCCACCATGATGCCGCTCTTGGTGCTCACGTCCGGGCGGCGAGCCTTGTAACGCTGCAGCAGATCAAGCGAATGCTGGTAGCGGGCGCCGGGGCGAATGTGTTTGTAGAGCTCCGGGACGGTTTCGATATTGTGGTTAAACACGTCCGGTGCGGTCTCCACCAGGATATCCACGGCGGTGTCCAGGCAGGGGCGGAAATCCGGGGTGAGAATCTCGATCTTTGTCTGCGGGGTGCGAGCACGGACCTGGCGGATGCACTCGGCAAAGTGCTCGGCGCCACCGTCGGCCAGGTCATCCCTGTCCACGGAGGTAATCACCACATACTTGAGCCCCAGGTTGTCCACGGATTCTGCCAGATGCAGAGGCTCTTCCGGGTCGAGCGAGTTGGGTCGGCCGAAGCCCACATCACAGAAGGCGCAACGGCGGGTACAGATGTCGCCCATGATCATGAAAGTGGCGGTGCCACCGCCGAAACATTCCGGCAGGTTGGGGCAGGCCGCTTCCTCGCAGACGGTGTGCAACTTCTGCTCGCGCAGCATCGACTTGATGCGCTGAATTTCGCCGTTGGCGGGGACCCGCACGCGGATCCAGTCCGGTTTTCGCTGGTAACCGGTCTCTTCATTGACCATGGGAATGGTGCGTACCTTGTCCGCGCCACGCAGCTTGTCGCCGATCTGAACCTTGCGCTTGGCCTGTGCCTGCTCGCTCATGGGGTGTCCGTTACTGTCAGGGTGCCGGGCTGTGGTGGGCCGGCGGAAATTCGGAAGTGTCATTGTACCAGTCGGGCAAGGGGGCTGTCCGTGGCGTCAGGCCCAGACGTTTGGCTAATAACGTCACCAGCTGCTGCTCCATGGTCTGGCGATCCAGCACCACGCCCTGTTCGCTGAGGGTGGTCATGGGCTGGCCCACATGGCCGCAGGGGTTGATGCGCTGCCAGGGCGACAGGTCCATGTCCCGGTTGATGGCCAGCCCGTGGTAACTGGCCCCCCGGCGGATGCG
This sequence comes from Alcanivorax sp., assembly GCF_019431375.1. Classification (NCBI taxonomy): domain Bacteria; kingdom Pseudomonadati; phylum Pseudomonadota; class Gammaproteobacteria; order Oceanospirillales; family Alcanivoracaceae; genus Alcanivorax; species Alcanivorax sp. The sequence goes on along the minus strand of NZ_CP080267.1, from coordinate 1,661,316 downwards.
CAGGCCCAGGGAGGCGATCTTGGCGCCATTTACATAGACACCAGGGGCGTCGTCCCGGTTCGCGGCGTCGATGCCATGGCTGGCCAGAAAATCGATGATGCCCTGTTCGATGGCGGTCACCAGGCCACGGCTACCGAGCCCCAGGCGTTTGATGTCCAGCATCAGGTAGATCACGGTCTGCCCGGGCCCGTGGTAGGTCACCTGTCCGCCCCGGTCGCTATTGACCACCGGGATATCCCCGGCATTGAGCACGTGCTCGGGCTTGCCGGCCTGGCCCAGGGTGAACACCGGTGGGTGTTCCAGCACCCAGAACTCGTCGGCCGTGTCGGCGGTGCGGCCATCGGTAAGCGTGCGCATGGCCTGCCAGCAGGGGGTGTAATCCACCCGGGGGAAATAGCGAATCAAGGCGTCGTTCATGGGGGGAGTATAAAGGCAGCTACAAGCTACAAGCTACAAGCTACAAGCTACAAGCTACAAGCTACAAGCTACAAGCTACAAGCTACAAGCTACAAGCTACAAGCTACAAGCTACAAGCTACAAGCTACAAGCTACAAGCTACAAGCTACAAGCTACAAGCTACAAGCTACAAGCTACAAGCTACAAGCTACAAGCTACAAGCTACAAGCTACACTGGTTGGATAGGCAAAGGTTGGAAAGTTCCCGGGACTTACTCATTTCGACGAAGCCGCGTAGGAGCTTGCCTGCAAGCGAACCGTGTTTGCGCGGAAATCGCCCGCAGGGCGATCAGTAATCTCAGAGCTCGACAGGTTTCAGACAGAATGGCGGACTTTGATCTTTGCCGCCTCGCTACGCTCGGTTCGCCTGCAAGCAGGCTCCTACAAAAAAACGCGGGCAGGGCGCTATGTGATTAGCATGGCCCAGACCGCGTTGCAGCTTGAAGCTTGTCGCTTGCAGCTGAAATAAAAAAAGCCCGGCAAAGCCGGGCTTAAGGCAGACCCCTTACGGGGTAACAACGATCGAACCAGAATAACTAGCCTAGATCAGGCGATTCCCTGTCCTCTGGTTTACCAGATGCAGATTCAGTTCCTGAACGCTGATGCCGAACTCGATACCGTCCTGGTCTTCTTCGAGGAGTTTGATGGTTTCAAAGGCATCAAAATGAACGGGGGTGCCATGCACGCTTTGCTGGATATGCGGGCTGCGCGGCATGGTCGGAATAATGTCCGCAGAATTGGGCATGGTGGCGGTATGAACAACCTGAGAGGTGTGAGTCGGTAGATCAACAGCGACCAGAATAAGCAAGCAACTGCACAAGCACAGTAAGGTCAGCATTCTCATTTTTGTGATCCCGTTACGTTCTTCTTATAAGAGTGACGATACGGGCACGCAGGTGCCAAACCAATGGTGGCTTGGTGAGGCTTGCGTGTCGGGCTGTGACCGAGGGTTAAATTGTGTAATGGCGAGGGTCTGAAGGCCACAGCTGTTGTCACAAGGAGCCACTAGCCAGCGGGCTCCTCTCGTGGCACTTCATCCTTCAGCGTCGGTAATTGTCAGAGCGACATCTTCACGTGGGGGCACTCATTGAGAGCCTTGTAGATCGCTTCCACCTGCTCACGGTTTCGCATGGTTACCTGGGCGGTGAAGGAGACAAAGTTGCCTTTGCTGCTGGGCTTGCGCGCCAGATGTTTGTCGGCGTCAAAATCCTCAAGATGGATCTCGAGAATCTCGATCAAGACGGTTTCCAGCGGCGAGTCCGCCAGGCCCATGACCTTGAGCTGCATGTCGTGGGGAAATTCCCAGAGGTGTTCCTGAATCGCCATTGGTTACTCCTGCTGCAGGCCGCACAGGCGGCGTTTGAAATCCACATAGTGGCGGGCCACTGTTTTCCACATGGGGCCAGGCTTGCCATCGCCAACCGCTGCCTCGTTCAGTTGCGTGATCGGTACCACTTCCCGGGTTGAGCTGGTGATCCAGACCTCATCTGCTTGACGCAGTTCTGCCTCGGTGATTTCCCTTTCCGCGAAGGGCAGGCCATGTTGTCCACATAATTCTACTATCAGGTCGCGGGTGATACCGCCCAAAATGGCATGATTTTTTGGTGGGGTAACGATCACACCGTCGCTCACGATAAAGACATTGCTGGCGGAGCCTTCGGTGACGAAACCATCGCGCAGCAGAATGGCTTCCATGGCGCCGTCCGACACGGCCTGTTGGCGCAGTAGGCTGTTGGGCAACAGCGAGATGGATTTGATGTCGCAGCGGGCCCAGCGGGTGTCATCCCGGGTGATGGCCTTGCTGCCGCTGGCGGTGTCCGGGCTGTCGGCGGCGGGCACGGCAATGGGACTGGTCATCATGAAAACGGTGGGGGCAACCGGTGGCTCGGGAAAGGCATGATCCCGTTTGGTCGCGGCGCCACGAGTGATCTGTAGATAAACCGACAGGTTGCCGCCGCCATTGCGCTCAATCAGCTCTTCACACAGACCCTGCCATTGCTGACGGTTGTGGGGATTGCGGATTTCAACTTCCCGCAAGGAGCGTTCCAGGCGTTCCAGGTGTTCGTCAAAACGAAACAGCACGCTGTTGTAGGCCGGGACCACTTCGTAAATGCCGTCCGCGAACAGAAACCCCCGATCCATAGGGGAGATCCGTGCCTCTTCCAGGGCCATGAAAGCGCCATTGAGATAGACCTGGGACATGTCGTTTCCTTTGACGAGCCTGACGCCTGACGCCACCGGCGGGGCGTCAAACGTCTAGCGGCAGGAGCTTAAAACAACCCCTTGAAGAACAGCAGAACATGATGCCAGAGCTTGGTAAAGAGGCCGGCTTCTTCGATGTTCTCCAGGGCAACCAGCGGCTTCTCCATCAGCACTTCATTGTTCTGGCGTACTGTCACGGTGCCGTATTGCTGACCTTGCCCGATCGGGGCTTTCAGTTGCGGATTTACCGTGATTTCCGCTTTCAGGCTTTCATGGCTGTCGCGGGGAATGGTCAGTACCAGGTCTTCGGCCAGACCCAGGCGCAGTTGTTTGCTCTCGCCCATCCAGACATCCACGGTGTCGAGGATGTCACCGGCACTGTAGGCCTTATAGGTTTCAAAGAAGCGGAAACCGTAGGTGAGCAGTTTCTGGGATTCCCGTGCGCGGGCGGACTCGGAATCGGTGCCCATGACCACGGTAATCAGCCGCATGCCGTCTTTCTTGGCGGAAGACACCAGGCAATAACCGGCTTCCTCGGTATGGCCGGTTTTCAGGCCGTCCACGCTGGGGTCACGCCACAGCAGCAAGTTACGGTTCTGCTGGGTGATGCCGTTGTAGGTATATTCCTTTTCCGCGTAGATGTCGTAGTGCTCGGGAAAGTCGCGAGTAATGGCGCGGGCCAGAAGCGCCATGTCACGGGCAGTGGTGTAATGGTTTTCAGCAGGCCAGCCGGTGGAATTAACGAAGTGGCTGTCATTCATGCCCAGACGGCGGGCATGCTGATTCATCAGGTCGGCAAAGGCATCTTCGGAGCCGGCGATGAATTCCGCCATGGCCACACTGGCATCGTTGCCGGACTGGATAATAATGCCGCGCAGCAGCTCGCCCACGGACACCCGGGTGCCTTCGCGGACAAACATCCGGGAGCCACCCATTTTCCAGGCCTGTACGCTGATCGGCGCCATATCCTGTTCGGAAATATTGCCTTTCTGCAATTCTGCCTCGGCGATATAGGCGGTCATCATCTTGGTGAGACTGGCCGGAGGCAAGCGCTGGTCGGCGTTATGTTCGACGATGATATTGCCACTGGCCGCATCCATCAGCAGATAGCCGCGAGCGTCAATCTGTGGGGGGCGGGGCACACTGCTAGCCTGGGCCTGCAGTGCAATCAGGGAGCCAATAGTGGCAAACACGATAAAGAGGATGGAGCGGAACGACTGGGGGTGCATGAGTTTCCTGCCTGTTGTGTCCTTGTCTGCCTGAAAATTCAGGAATCAGTGCGTCGAGGGGCGGCCCAAGTGTCTTTGACAGAGAAAGGGCAAAAAATTCCCTGACATCACCGGATGGCTGCATTCTAGAGGAGCGCAACCGGGCTGTTAACCGGAGGAACGGCTTAGATTGCCCTGACTTTATCAGGGCGTCACGGGTACAGGGCGGTCGAAACCGGCATCGGCCATGGTTTGGCGGACCTGTTGGCGCTGCTCATCATCGGCGTAGGGGCCGATCCAGACCCGGTGCAGATTGCCGGAGGAGCGAATTTCACTGCCCAGACCCAGTCGTTCAAGCAGGGTCTGCTGCATGCGCTCGGCAGCGGTTCGGTCCTGAAAGGCGCCGGCCTGCAAGAATAATCGTGTGTTGGTGGCGACGTTTGGTGGCGGGCTGTCCACGGCGGCGCGAACGGCGGTGGGCACCTTGCTGACAGGCACATTGGGTGCCGGGGTGGCACTGATGGCTTCTACTCTGACCCTGCCAGTACCGGCCTGCTCAATGCCAAGACGGACTGCTGCCGCCCAGGACAGATCAATAATGCGGTCTTCATGGAAGGGGCCCCGGTCATTGACGCGGACCACCAGGCTTTTGCCGTTATCCAGGTTGGTGACCCTGGCGTAGGTGGGCAGAGGCAGGCTGCGATGGGCAGCGGTAAAGCGGTACATATCGAAGGATTCACCGCTGGAGGTGCGGTGGCCGTGAAACTTCTGACCGTACCAGGAGGCAAGGCCTTCGGCGCGATACCCCTCGGCACTGGGCAGCACCCGATAGGATTTCCCCCAGACACTGTAGGTATCCGGGTTGCCGTAGCGGCTGCGAGGCTCGTCTTTGGGCACGGGTTCAGGCAGTTGCGATATATCGCGGCGTTCTTTGGGTGGGGTGTCCTGGTCCATGCTGTAACGGTCGGAACCCGGTGCGCCATTATGCGATGGCGTGCCGGATGGGCCCGGTGCCGTGGCGCAGGCACCGAGAAAGACGGTTGCCAGTGTTGTCACGGCTAGCCGTTTCATTCCTCGCTCTCCAGGGCTGCAGCAATGTCTCGTGACAGTTGTAGCACGGCCATGGCATACAGGCGACTGTGATTATAGCGGGTGATTACGTAGAAGTTGTCGGTGGCGAGCCAGAACTCGGTACCGTGGATACCCTCCAGGTCCAGCAGAGCAGTGCGCGTGTCCCCCGGCAGGTCAAAACAGTATTCGCTGGTAATGCCGTCGCCGTTGCAGCTTATTGCCGTGGCGCCTGCTTTGCTGGCCTGATCCAGGGTAAAGGACGGTTTATAGCCTTTTTGGGCCAGTGGCTGATAGCCGTTGCCTTCCACGCGGGCGCGCGCGGCTACCGGCAGATTTGGCTGCCAGCGATGTTCATGGAAATAGTTGGCCACGGAGCCGATGGCATCCACCGGGTTGTTGACCAGGTCAGTCACGCCGTCGTTGTCGAAGTCCACCGCATAGGCTTGATAGCTGGTGGGGATGAACTGTCCATAACCCATGGCGCCGGCATAGGAGCCGGTAATGGTGTTGGCGTCGATATGGGCCTCTTGTTCCAGCTCGAAGAGGGCCTTCAGCTGCTTGCGGAAGAAGCTGGCCCGGGGCGGATAATCAAAACCCAGGGTGGCCAGGGCGTCCACCACCCGGTAGGTGCCCATGTGCTGACCATAGCGGGTTTCCACCCCGATGATGGCGAGAATGATTTCCCGGGGGACACCGTAGGTCTGTTCGGCCCGGGCCAGGGTGTCGGCATGCTCACGGGCAAATTCTACCGCTTTCTGTACCCGGCTCTCTTGCAGAAAGATTTTCTGATAGGTGGCCCAGGTGTGGGTTTTTTCTGCCGGGCGGGCAATGGATTCCAGAATTTTGGGCTGACATTCGGCACTGCCCAGCACCTGGCGAATACGCGCTTCATCGCCGCCTTCGGCCACCAGCTCGCGGATCATGGCCTTGGCCTGGTCGCGTTGCAGATAATCATTGTTTTCCGGGCAGGTGTGTTCCGCCAGGACCGGCAGGGATGTGACTGTCAGTGCTGCGGCCAGAATGGCTTGGTAGGAACGACGCAAAGGGGGATCTCCTGTTCTCATTATTCCCATAGACCGTGTCGGAGCGATTTGGTGCCCGGCTGGATGAAAAAGGCGAGAAGCGAGTTAGGAGTTGAAAGGAGCGAAGAGCACAACACCGTCTTTTTCAGGGTTTTCGCTCCTCATAACACGCTCCTTGCTGCTAGTAACTCATCAACCGCCGATGGGTATGAATCGACATCAGCATGCCAAAACTGGCCAGCAAAGTGACGATGGACGTGCCGCCGTAACTGATAAGGGGTAACGGTACACCCACCACTGGCAAGAGTCCGGACACCATTCCGATGTTTACAAAGATATAAATAAAAAATGTCATCGTCAGGCTGGAGGCGAGCAGGCGAGAAAACGTTTCCTGTGCCTGCCAACTAATGAAAAAACCTCGCCCTACAATGACAAGGTAGATCATCAGAAGAACACTGACCCCCAGCAGGCCGAATTCTTCACTCAGCACCGCCAGGATGAAATCCGTGGAGGATTCCGGCAGGAAGTCCAGGCGCGACTGGGTGCCATCCAGCCAGCCCTTGCCATCCACGCCGCCGGAACCAATGGCGGTTTTCGACTGGATAATGTTCCAGCCGGTTCCCCGTGGGTCCGCTTCCGGGTTAAGGAAAGTGTCTACCCGGTTGCGCTGGTAGTCGTGCATGACGAAGAAATACATCAGCGGTGCGGCGGTCACCACCAGAATCACCGCCACAGCAATCAACCGCCAGGACAACCCGGCCATGAACAGTACCACCAGCCCGCTGGCAGCAATCAGGATGGCGGTGCCCAGGTCTGGCTGCATGCCAATCAGGGCTGCGGGAATCCCCAGCAGCGCCAGGGCAACCAGTACATCCATCAATTTGGGAGGCAGGGTACGTTCACTGAAATACCAGGCCACCATGGCCGGTACCGCCAGTTTCATGGCTTCGGCGGGCTGGAAGCGGCCGATGCCTGGAATACTGAGCCAGCGCTGGGCGCCCTTGGCTTCCGTGCCGGCGATCAATACCAGAACCAGCAGGGCCAGACCGCCGGTATAGAGGAAGGGGGCCCAGAATCGGTAGCTACGCGGCGGGATCTGGGCCAGCAGGAACAGGGCGGTGAGCCCGGCGCCAAAACGGACACACTGGCGGACTATTGTCTCCATGTTTTCGCCGCCGGCGCTGTAGAGAACGGCCAAGCCGCCCAGCATCAGTACTGCCAGCCCCGCCAGCAGGGGGGCGTCCAGATGTAGCCGCATGGCCAGCCCTGGAGACAGGGTGGCCCCGGTCTGGCCGGGCATCTGGCGGAGGTATTCACGCTGGCTCATGGGTTCACCTCGGCAGGAGGGGCGGGGTTTTCTTCAAAAACCGGCGGGACGTCCAGTTCCCCGTTTTCGTTCAGCAGCCAGGCATCCATGACCTGACGTGCCACCGGCCCGGCGGTGGAGCCGCCATGCCTGCCATTTTCCACCAGCACGCCCACGGCGATGGCGGGTTGCTCCGCGGGGGCGAACGATACCATCAGGGCATGATCCAGCATTCGCTCTGCCAGTTCATCCTCGTTGTAGGTCTCATCCTGCCCGACCGAGAACACCTGGGCGGTGCCGGATTTGGCAGCAATGGCATATTGGGCATCCACGGCCATCACTCTGGCGGTGCCTCTTGGACCGGTGACTGCCACCATGGCGTCGGTCATCTTTTCCCAGTTGCTCTCGTCGTTGAGAGTGATTTCGGTGCGTTCTACCGGCTGTTTATGCCCGGCCAGAGTAGGAACCACCTTCTTGCCGTGGCTGGCAGTGATGGCGGTGGCGGTGGCGAGTTGCAGTGGTGTTGCCAGCACAAACCCCTGGCCGATACTGGCGTTGATGGTATCACCATGGAACCAGGGACGATTGCGGTAGGCTCGCTTCCACTCCTTGGAGGGCATGATGCCGCTGGATTCGTTATACAGGTCGATGCCTGTAGGGGCCCCCAGGGAAAACTGCGTCATGTATTCGTGCATGCGGGAAATGCCCAGCTTGAAACCCATGTCGTAGAAATAGGTGTCGCAGGATTGCACCACTGCTTTGTGCAGATCCACCCGGCCATGGCCCCAGCGTTTCCAGTCCCGGTAGCGGTGTGGGTCGTTTTCCAACTGGTAATAGCCGGGGTCCGAGATAGTGCGCTGCCAGTTGGTAACGCCAGCATCCAGCCCTGCGATGCCCAGCATGGGTTTGATGGTGGAGCCCGGTGGGTAGCGGCCCTGCAGGGCTCGATTGAAAAGCGGGTTGTCGGGGTCGCTTTGGTAGGCGGAATAATCCTTATAGGAAATGCCGGTAACGAACAGGTTGGGGTCGAACCCGGGCCGGCTGACAAAAGCCAGTACGCTGCCATCGCGGGGATCGATGGCGACTACCGCGCCACGCCGCTCGCCCAGCGCTTCGTAGGCGGCTTTCTGCACTCGCATGGACAGGCGCAGGCGCAGGTCTTCGCCGGGCACCGGCGGCTGTTCTTCGAGTATCCGCAGAATGCGACCGCGGGCATTGGTTTCCACCTGGCGATAACCGACCTGCCCGTGGAGCTGGTCTTCGTAGAAGCGTTCAATACCTGAGCGACCGTAGAAGTGAGTCCCGGCGTAGTCACGCTGCTCGTCCAGGGTCATGGCTTCCAGGTCCTGGGCGTTGATGCGGTTCACGTAGCCCAATACGTGGGAGAACAGAATGCCATGGGGGTAGTGGCGAATGGGGTCGGCGGAGATACGGATGCCGGGCAGGCGATGCTGGTTGACGGCTAGTCTGGCGATTTCCTCTTCGCTGAGTCGACCACGCAGTGGCACCGGTTCCCAGGGGCGGCGGGCGGTCAGGCGGCGCTTCTGAAAGCGCTCCAGATCACCCGTGTCCAGCTCGATCAATTTTCCCAGTTCGCCAATGAGCTGGTCCAGATCACCCGCCTGTTCAATGATCAGTTCCAGTGAAAAGTCGGGGCGGTTTTCGGCCAGAATGACGCCGTCCCGGTCGGTGATCAGCCCCCGTGGGGGGGAAACGGCGAGGGTCTGTACCCGGTTATTGTCACTCAGGGTGGTATAGCGACTATGCTGAATAACCTGCAGCCAGACCATCCGGCTGATCAGGATCAGGGTCAGCAGCAACACCAGTAACACAGCCACGACCAGGCGCACACTAAAGATGCGCTGTTCATGGTGGTGGTCTTTCAGTGTTAATGGTCGGCGCATGATGGCGTCTGCGTCAGGGGGCGAAGGTCAGCGATGATAGGGGTGCCCGGTGAGCAGCGTCCAGCCCCGGTATAGCTGTTCGGCCAGTAAAACCCGTACCAGCGGATGGGGCAGGGTCAGGGTCGACAGGCTCCAGCGCTCGTGGGCGCTGGCGGATAATGTCGGGCAGAGTCCATCCGGCCCCCCTACCAAAAGCACCAGATCCTGGCCCAAATCTTTCAGCTCGCCCAGTTTACGGCTGAGCGCGGGAGTGTCCAGCGCTCGCCCGTTAACCTCCAGTGCCACGATTTTGGCGCCAGGGTACTTTTCCAGGCGTTTGCGGATGGCGTCAGCTTCGCTGCGAACCTGGCTAGCGGTGTCACCCTTGCTCCGTTTGGGCAGGGGGATTTCTTCCAATTCCAGGCGCATGTCCGGGGGCATGCGCTTCTGGTATTCGGCGAAACCCTCGGTGACCCAGGCGGGCATGCGGGTGCCCACCGCCAGCAGGAAAAGACGCATTATTCTTTGTTTTCGCGGTCCGGGTGATGCTGGGGATTACGCCACAGACGTTCCAGATCGTAGAACTCACGGGTGGCGGGTAGCATCAGGTGTACGATCACATCGCCCAGATCCACCAGGATCCACTCGCCGGTGTCCTGGCCTTCACTGCCCAGGGGATCGTGGCCAGCTTTCTTGGCCGCTTCCACCACGTTGTCGGCCAGGGCCTTCACATGGCGGTTGGAGGTGCCGCTGGCGATGACCATGTTATCGGCCACACTGGTGAGTTCACGCACGTCCAGCTGGGTAATGTTCTGGGCTTTGACTTCTTCCAGTGCGTCAATAACCAGTTGCAATAGCGGGGTGTCAGCGCTCATGAGGCCTCGTGTCTGATTCGGGGGAAGAGGATTTGGCCACATTATACAGATGGTGGCGATGAATATGGGCAACAACTGCCGGGTCCAGGGCTGGGCAGTCACCTTTTTCCGCCAGCGCCTGACGAATGGCGGTGGCGGACACCCCCAGAAACGGCCGCTGCAGCATCAGTCTCAGGCCGGCGGGCTGTCGGGCGATGCTGCCGGCATCCGATTCCGGGAAGGTGCTGAGTACCACATCCGCGGCCAGCGGGCTTTCCGGGCGAGGGACCACCGCCAGATGACACAGGGCCGCATAGTCCTGCCAGCGATGCCAGTGATGCAGGTTGGCAAAGCTGTCGGCGCCGATCATGAAGACCAGCGGGCGATGACCGATCTGTTCACGGTAGTGTTGCAGGGTCAGCAGGCTGTAGCTGGGGCCGGATTGTTTCAGTTCCCAGTCATCCGGAATCAGGCAGGGGTGGTCGGCACAGGCCAGTTCCAGCATGGCCAGGCGCTGTGCGCCATCGGCCAGGGGCTGAGGGCGGTGCGGTGGCACCGCGTTGGGGAGCAGATGCACAGGGGCATCGCCGAGCACCCGTGACACCGACCGGGCCGCACTGATGTGGGCCTGGTGAACAGGGTCAAAGGTGCCGCCGAACAGCACCAGCGGTGTGTTGTTGCGAGCAGTGCCCACTACTGGCGAATGTGGCCGTCGCCCAGCACCACCCACTTCTGGCTGGTCAGGCCTTCCAGTCCCACCGGCCCACGGGCGTGGATCTTGTCCGTGGAGATACCGATTTCCGCACCCAGCCCGTATTCGAAACCGTCGGCGAAACGGGTGGAGGCATTCACCATCACCGAGCTGGAATCCACCTCGGTGAGGAACTGCCGCGCCCGGGTGTAGTTTTCGGTGACGATGGCCTCGGTGTGGCCGGAGCTGTAACGGTTGATATGGGCAATTGCCTCATCCAGATCCTTGACCAGCTTTACCGCCAGAATCGGCGCCAGGTATTCCTCGCTCCAGTCGCTCTCGGTGGCTTCCTGGATACCCTCGACAATGCTGCGAACTTGCTCACAACCGCGCAGCTCAACACCGGCGTCACGGTATTTGGCCGCCAGTTCGGGCAAAACCTGCTGGGCAATGGCGTTGGCCACCAGCAGGGTCTCGGTGGTGTTGCAAGTGCCGTAACGCTGGGTCTTGGCGTTGTAAGCCACCTTGATGGCCTTGGCGATATCCGCCTGGTCATCGATGTAGGTGTGGCAGTTGCCATCCAGATGCTTGATCACCGGTACCCGCGCCTCATTGCTGATGCGCTCGATCAGGCCCTTGCCGCCTCGCGGTACGATCACGTCCACATACTCGGGGTGGGTGATCAGCTCGCCCACGGCGGCACGGTCGGTGGTTTCCACCACCTGCACAGCGGTGTCCGGCAGGCCGGCTTCGCGCAGGCCTACACGGATGCATTCGGCGATGGCCTGGTTGGCGTTGATGGCTTCGGAGCCGCCGCGCAGGATGGCCGCATTGCCGGATTTCAGGCACAGGGCCGCCGCATCAATGGTCACGTTGGGGCGGGACTCGTAAATAATGCCGATGACACCCAGCGGTACCCGCATCTTGCCCACCTGAATGCCCGACGGGCGATAGGCCAGGTCGGTGATCACACCCACCGGATCAGCCAGACCAATGATCTGTTCCAGGCCTTCCACCATGGCATCGAAACGGGCCGGGGTAAGTTCCAGGCGGTCGAGCAGGGCGGCATCCAGGCCGTTACTGCGACCGTTGTCCAGATCCTGCTGGTTGGCTTGCAGTACCGCATTGCGGTGGCTGCGCAGGGCGCTGGCGATGGCGGCCAGGGCCTTGTCCTTGTCACCGGAGCTGGCCCGGGCCATGGCGCGGGAGGCCGCACGGGCCTGCTCGCCAAGACGTTGCATGTATTGCTGGATATCCATAGTTCTCAAAACTGAAAGTGGTTAAAGAGCCTGCTTGCGGTCTACACACCGCTGCGCCGGAGGCCATTTTTCCGTCAGGTTGTGGCGCCGGAGATGCAGTGTAGCCCTTCTACATCAATCACCGGCAACGCAGGCTGGCGGAAAAATGCTCCCGGCCCTTCGGGTTGCGCTGCAAATCACGCCAGGCGGTGTTGCGGCCCTTGAACTTGGCCCACCGCGCCCTGCGGTCCGCGCCTTGCCTGGCGCCATTTTCAGCGGCAACGCAGTGGCGTGTAGACCACAAGCAGGCTCTGAAAGGGGGATTATAACGACAACCGGTCCTTTACGCTTGCACACAAATGGTGAAGAATTGAAAACCTTTGCTACACAAGTGTCCTAAATTATTGATTTTGTGGTACGAATGTACCGTTTGTGTGGCGCAAAACGGACTGCCTCATCCTGCCGGGTAAGGGGTAGCCGATACAACAAGAAAAAACTTGAACGGAGCCAGACACTTATGGCCATTCGCTATCAGGAATATACCCGCTCCGCTATAAAAGCCGCCCCGTTTCAGCTCTGGGTAGGTCAGTGGCGTATTGATTACCTGGCGTTCTCGCATCCGGACAATGCCCACAAACCGCCGTTGCTGGTGGTGGGGGGGGCCTTCCAGAATTTTACCTCCTACAAATATTGTGTCGAACGCATCTACCAGGATTTTCCGGTGGTGTTGGTGGACCTGCCGTCCCTGGGCAACAACACCCAGATCGCGCCGGACCTGAGCATGGAGGATCTGGCAGATCTGCTGTACGAATTCACCTGCCAGTCCGGCCTGGAAGAAGTGCACCTGATGGGACTGTCGCTGGGCTCCGCCGTGGCCAGCACCTTCGCCTACAAGTATCCCCAGGCCACCGACAAGCTGATTGTGGCCGGCATCGTCACCCGGCCGCGCAAAAGCTGGCGCATGCTGGTGGAAGAATCCGTGCGGGTACTTGAGCAAGGCCGCATGGATGAGTTCAGTCAGGCGGTGGTGCTCTATCTGGTCAACTACGACAAGATGAAGGAAACCGGCATCACCCCCACTGCCCGCAAGCTGTTTTACCGGCAGATGAAGCGGCTTTCCGATAACGAGCGCGAGCGCTACAAGATCAATGGCCGCCGGCTGTTGTCCGTGGAGGGGCTGCTGGGGTACCCGGAATGCGATACCCTGGTCACTACTGGTGAGTTCGATAGCTTCACCCTGCCCTGGGAAAACGCCTCGTTTGCCGAAAAATGCCCCAATGCCCAGTTCACCCTGATCAAGGGCGCGGATCACCTGCCGCAGCTGGAAAAACGGGAAGTGTCCCTGGACCTGTTCTCCACCTTCCTGCGAGGCGAGTCACTGGAAACCGTGGAGGGCATCCGTCGTTTCGGCAAGGGTGAGTACCACCGTATGGAGCGCCGTCGTGCCGAGCGCCTGGTGCCATGCAACAATCACGGCCACGTTACCAGCGAATCCCGGGTGGGCGACCGCTTTCGTTTCAACAAGCCGGTGCAGGTGGTGGACATCAACTTCTTCGGTTGCCTGATCAAACTCAGCGAGCCCGGTTTCTCCATCGCCGACCACGCCCGTGATTGCACCCTCTACATGGAAAGCCCGGAACTGAAACTGGAGCTGCTGGTATTCGATTACGATGATGCCGGTTATCTGCGCTGCCTGTTCAAGCACGGCAACATCCAGGCGGCGGAGCGTTTCACCGAGCTGCTGAAAAACAGCGAGTATTTCCTGCGCCAGGATAACGAGGGGAATGTGCATCGGATTTATGGATAAGCGGGAAGCAGTTAACAGTTAACAGTTAATAGTGAACAGTTAACTGCGAAAAGAGAGAAACAAAACGAAAGAGGCCGCACCCATGATTTGGGCGCGGCCTCTTTGCTGTCGGCCATGAGAAAACAACTCGCGAGCTGTTAACTGTTCACTATTAACTATTCACTGCCCCTTACCGTTCCTTCCATGATCCTCACCATTGGATTACCCCGCGTCTTCGGTATCGGCAATTTGCCGTAGTAGTCCGCCGGGTTATGGATTGCGAGGCTTTGAAAGCCAAGACGATGAAAGTGATCCACGGCTTCCATATCGGAGTGGAAATGGAAACCCACCTGGCTTCGGGACACAGTGCCCAGCATACCGCCCAGTACCTTCAGGGTGCGGTAGAAGGGCATGCCCTTGTAGAGCGGGTAGTTATCGGTGAGGTAGGTGCCTTGGGGGAATGCTTTCAGGGCGCTGGCCAGTTTGCGCCAGAAGTCGGAAATCACTGTCAGCGGGAAGTAGTTCACCAGCCCTTCGGTAATCACCACCACCGGTTTGCTCTGGTCCAGTTGGCCCAGCACATGATCCAGGCTGAGTTCGCCGTCTTCGGCGAAGATGTTGATAGGCTGGACCCGGTGGCGTTCGCTGATTACGCCGTGTTCTTCCAGTAGTTGCTGTTTGCGCCGTGCCATGTCCGGCAGGTCGGTTTCGATATAGGTGAGCTGCGGATATTGCTGGCAGAAACGGTGTCCCCGGGGCGACAGGCCGCAGGCGATTTCCACTACCTGGGTCACGCCGTCGTCGATCAGTTGATGCAGTCGATGGTCGATCAGGTGGTGGCGCTGCAGCAGGAAGGTGCGGATATTGCCGCCGACCACGTGTCGGCCCACGTACTCGAAGGGGGCCAGGGCGCCGTACAGAAAGGCTCCGCCCCTGGTTCGGAAGAAGGGTGCGGAGATGCCGTCGCGGGTCCATACATGGCCGGTGTAGAGGGCGGTAAAGCTGATCGATGAAGTATCCCGGGGTTCACTCATTATTGTTCTGGCTGGTTGTGGCAGAGGCCTGACAGGCTAGCAGAATTCCGCCATTGAGTGATGGCAATTTGTGCCAAATTGCCGGTGGTGTCAGGGTTCAAAGCACCATGGGCGATGCTACTGTATCGCGCTTCTCCCTGCCGCAGAGGGTTTCTACCAACGTCAGAGCGAATTCCAGAGCGGTGCCCGGGCCGCGGCTGGTCAGGCACTGGCCATCGTGGACCACCCTTTCTTCCATTCTACTTTTATCCGGCAGGGCGTCAGTGAAGGCCGGGTGGCCGGTTGCCGCGACGCCATCGAGCAGGCCGTGTGGGGCCAGAGCCACCGCGGGGGCGGCGCAGATGGCGCCGTAAAGACGGCCGCTGTCTCGCTGGCCGTGAAGTTTATCGATCAACTTTTCGCTGTCGGCCAGGGCCTTGGCGCCGGGCATGCCACCGGGTAACACGATCAGATCGAAGTCCTGTGCCATCACATCGTCAATCAAGGCGTCGGCCCGGATACGGGTACCACGGGCGGCCACAATGTCAGGCGTGCCGGTAACGCTGGCCACGGTGACTTCCACGCCCGCACGACGCAGCACGTCGATCAGGGTGACGGTTTCGATGTCTTCGCTGCCATCAGCGATGGGGATCAGGGCGGTTGGCATAACAGCTCCAGATATAGCTACAAGCTACAAGCTACAAGCTACAAGCTACAAGCTACAAGCTACAAGCTACAAGCTACAAGCTACAAGCTACAAGCTACAAGCTACAAGCTACAAGCTACGCTGGTGGGATAAGGAAAGACTGGAAAGTTCCTCGTAGTCCGCAATTTCTACGGAGCCGCTGTGGGAACGGAGCGTAGCAGAGTAACGCACGTCGTTCCGTGCGGCCCGAAGGGTGAGCGGAGCGAATAACCCATGCTTGTCCCCCAGGGGATCTACGACATGCGAACCGCGCTTGCGCGGAAATCGACCGGAGAGCGATCAGAAATCTCAGAGCTCGACAGCTTCCAGAAAGAACGGCGGATAGACTTTGGCCTCTCTTGCTTCGCTACGCTCGGTTCGCCATACAAGCATAGCTCCTACAGGAAGGCTCACTGGCCAAGGCTCGGATCGCGCCGCGAGCGACGCTCCTACGCCGACTTTCGGGGCACGGTGCTATTGGTTGGCACTACTTCCCTGTCTTGTGTTGCCGTTTTTTTTCCGCTATTCACTGCTTTTCATCGTTCCATGCTACGCGGTAGCGGATGCCCTGCAAGGCGCAAGGCTAACGAGGTGATGTACTGCCAGGGGTCGCCTTTGGCCATGCCCTTCACGCACTGGTCGGCGCGGATGGCGCTGGCCTGGGCAGCTTTCAGGTGTTGCGGGTTCAAGCGCTGTGCCTGGGCTTGCATGGTGCGTACCCGCTGGGGGGGCAGACGGGGTGGTGGGCCGCCGCTGAGCATGCCGTCGAGGATGCGGATGTCGCGGCTCAGGGCCCATAGCAACACTGGCGGCTCCACACCCTCGGCGCGCAGGGTCTGAATGATATGCAGCACACGCTGGGCATTGCCCTGGGCGGTGGCTTCGGTGAGATCGAAGGGCGAGTAGCGGCTGGAGTCGCCCACGGCCTGTTGCACGTCTTCCGGGCCTACCTGGCCGTCTTCCACCAGCAGGGTGAGCTTGTCCACTTCCTGGGCGGCGGCCAGCAGGTTACCTTCGCTGCGTTCGATCAGCAGGGCCAGGGCATCTTCTGTTGCGCTGAGTCCACGACTGGCCAGGCGGTCCTGCAGCCAGTTGCGCAGGCCGGCGCCTTCCACCGGCCAGACTTCGATGACCGCCCCCACTTCGTCCAGGGTTTTCACCCAGGCGCTGTTCCAGTCCTTGCGGCGGTCCAGTTTTGAACAGCGGATCAGCAGCAGGGTGTCATCGCCGGGGTTGGCCAGTATGTCGCGCAAGATCTGGCTGCCGGCCTTGTCCGGGCGCTTGTCGTTGAGCACCAGTTCGAGAATCCGGCGGCCGCCGAACAGACTCATGCTCTGGGATTCATTGAGCAGGGCATTCCAGTCGATGCCGGTGTCGGAGGAGAAGCGGTGACGTTCGTCAAAGCCCTGATCGCGGGCGGCGCGGCGCAGGTCGTCAAGCAGCTCGCCCTGTTGCAGCGGCTCATCGCCGGCCACCAGATAGGCGGGCAACAGGCGATCCGCAAGGTGTTTGCCAAGCTGCTCCGGGCGCAGACGCATCAGTAGGTCTCCCAGCCCTCGGAGGCTGCGGCGATCTGGTTGATCAGCCGGTAGGCCATGTCCAGAAACAGGTCGTCACGGACCAGTTGCTCCTCGTCGGAGGAGGCGGTGGCGTTTTCCGGGTACCAGGGCAGGTTGCGCAAGGTCATCATGCGCGATGGCGTGGTCAGCAGGGCGCCGGTTTTGCGGTCCTTGATGTGCCAGCGCAGGGTGTAGCGCAGTTCGATTTCCGCCTGGCGACCCTGGGCGTCCACGGCGGAAGTGCGCCGCATCCAGTCTTCATCATCGATGACCAGAATGTAGGGTGCCTCGTTGTGGACCAGTACGCCCTGGTCTTCCAGCTCGTCTTCCAGGGTGTAGCGCAGTTCCGTGGAGCCGCCGGTTACCGTCAGGGTTTCCATGGACGGTGTGCTGGTGGTGCCGCGCAGTTGCCAGCCGCAGGCACTGAGGACAAGCCCCAGAACCAGCAGCAGGGTCAGACGGGATGTGGCGCGCAAGCTGGATGTCATAACCGCCTCTCAGTTGGCAACGATGTTGACCAGTTTACCCGGTACCACGATTACCTTGCGGATGGTTTTACCGTCGGTGAACTTCTGCACATTGGGCTCGGCCTTGGCCAGGCTTTCCACGGTGTCCTTGTCGGCGTTGGCCGGCACCTCGAGTTTGGCGCGCACCTTGCCGTTTACCTGTACCACCAGCTCGATGCTGTCTTTTACCAGGGCGCTTTCGTCCACGGCTGGCCAGGCGGCGTTGAGTACTGCTTCATCGTGACCCAGGGCCTGCCACAGGGCATGACTGGCGTGCGGTGTGATGGGCGCCAACACCAGTACGGCGGCTTCCAGGGCTTCGTGCTTCACGGCCGCGTCGCCATCAAACTTGCTGACGTCATTGATCAGTTCCATCACCGCGGCGATGGCGGTGTTGAAGGTGTGACGGCGGCCGAAGTCGTCGCTGACCTTCTGGATGGTTTCGTGGGTCTTGCGGCGCAGGGCCTTGCCGGAATCATTCAGGGAGGCTACGTCCAGACGGCCGGGCAAGCCACCTTCAACGTGTTCGGCCACCAGGCGCCACAGGCGCTTGAGGAAACGGAAGGCGCCTTCCACACCGGAGTCGTTCCACTCCAGGGACTGCTCCGGCGGTGCCGCAAACATCATGAACAGGCGCACGGTATCGGCACCGTATTCCTCGATCATTTCCTGCGGGTCCACGGTATTGCCCTTGGACTTGGACATCTTGGCGCCGTCTTTGAGCACCATGCCCTGACAGAGCAGTTGCTTGAAGGGCTCGTCGGATTCCACCAGGCCGGTGTCGCGCAGCAGTTTGTGGAAGAAGCGCGAGTAGAGCAGGTGCAGGATGGCGTGTTCAATGCCGCCCACGTATTGATCCACGGGCAACCAGTAGTTGGCGGCCGCCGGGTCCAGCATGGCCTGGTCGTTCTGCGGGCAGCAGTAACGGGCGTAGTACCAGCTCGATTCCATGAAGGTGTCGAAGGTGTCGGTTTCGCGCAGGGCGGGTTGACCATTGAAAGTGGTTTTGGCCCACTCCGGGTCGGCCTTGATAGGGCTTTTCACGCCGTCCATCTCTACCTCGGTGGGCAGCACCACCGGCAGTTGATCTTCCGGGGTCGGGTGCAGCTCGCCATCCTCGGTTTCCACCATGGGAATGGGGGCACCCCAGTAACGCTGACGAGACACGCCCCAGTCGCGCAGGCGGTAATTGACCTTCTTCTCGCCCAGGTTGCGCTCACTGAGCCAGGCAGCGATAGCGTCGAAAGCCTCGGCGGAGGTCTTGCCGGTGAATTCCCCGGAGTTCACCAGTTTGCCTTTTTCGGTGAAGGCTTCGTTGTCCAGATCGATGGTTTCGCCATTGGCAGGCTCGATCACCTGGTTGATGGGCAGACCGTATTTCCTGGCAAATTCGTAATCGCGCTGGTCATGTGCGGGCACCGCCATGACCGCACCGGTGCCGTAGCTCATCAGCACAAAGTTGGCGACCCAGACCGGGACTGGCTCGCCGCTGATCGGGTGGGTGGCGGTGAGGCCGGTGTAGATGCCTTTCTTTTCCATGGTGGCCATATCGGCTTCGGCCACCTTGTTGTGCAAGCACTCTTCCACAAAGTCCGCCACTTCGTGGTTGGCGGCCGCGGCTTTCTTCGCCAGAGGATGGGCGGCCGCCACGGCCACGTAGCTCACGCCCATGAGAGTGTCCGGGCGGGTGGTGTAGACGCGCAGCGGCGCTTCGCCCTGAATGGCGAATTCCATTTCCACGCCTTCCGAGCGGCCGATCCAGTTGCGCTGCATGGTCTTGACCTGTTCCGGCCAGCCATCCAGTTGGTCCAGATCTTTCAGCAATTCATCGGCGTAGTCGGTGATCTTGATGAACCACTGGGGGATCTCTTTCTGTTCCACCAGGGCGCCGGAGCGCCAGCCGCGGCCATCAATCACCTGCTCGTTGGCCAGTACGGTCTGATCAATCGGGTCCCAGTTCACTGTGGACATCTTGCGGTACACCAGACCTTTCTCGTAAAGCTTGGTGAAGAACCATTGTTCCCAGCGATAGTATTCCGGGGTACAGGTTGCCAGCTCACGGTCCCAGTCGTAGCCGAAGCCCAGGCGCTGCAGTTGCCCGCGCATGTAGTCGATGTTCTCGAAGGTCCACTTGGCCGGCGCCACCTTGTTTTTGATGGCAGCGTTCTCGGCGGGCAGGCCGAAGGCGTCCCAGCCCATGGGCTGTAGCACGTTCTTGCCCAGCATGCGCTGGTAGCGACTGATCACATCGCCGATGCTGTAATTGCGCACATGGCCCATGTGCAGTCGCCCGGACGGGTAGGGGAACATGCTCAGGCAATAGAATTTTTCCTTGCCGGCCTCTTCGGTGACCTTGAAGCTTTGGTTATCCTCCCAATACTGCTGGGCTTGGGCTTCGACTTGATCGGGGCGATACTGTGCGTCCATCGGCTCTCTACTGATCAAAAAAACTTACGGGAACATCGCGGTTGCGAAGGGGACATAGGATACATGAGCTCAGCCCGGATTTCTCACTGGTCTGCACCCGTAAAGTGTTGGCTGAATAATCACCGCAAGCGGGAGTGCCGATGGCGTTGACCTACCTGGTGCTGCTGGTGCTGGTAGGGGGAACCCTGCCGGCAGTGGTCCGCAGCCTGTTGCCGCCCCTGCCGCGACGCAATACCGGTATTACTCCCCAGGCGGTGGTGGTGCTGGGTGCCGGGCGGAGACAGCGTGATGGTCAGTTTTCCCTGACCACCCGTGGCCTGCGGCGGTTGCAGCTGGCGGCGGAACTGGCCCATGAGCATGGTTTGCCGTTGGTGGTCAGTGGTGGCATCAGCGGAACGCCCCATGGCGACAACGAACCCAGCGAAGCCCAATTGATGGCCGAGCTGGTGCGCCGCCGCTGGCCGACCATGGTGGTGCTGGAGGAAGGGGAAAGCCGTAATACCTGGGAAAATGCGGTGTACAGCGGCGAGCTGCTGGGTCAGCGCGGCATCGACGAGATTATTCTGGTCAGTGATCGGGCCCATCTGCCCCGGGCCCTGCTGTGTTTTCAGAGCCAGGGGGTGCTGGCCCAGGCGGCCTGGCGCAAGCGGCTGCCAAAGCAGGAATGGGTGCCCTCCGCCGGGGCGTTATCCATGGTGCCGGAGATCTGGTACGAGTGGCTGGCGCTGGTGTGGTATCACTTGCGGTATCTCTAAAGGCGCCGGCCCCCGGACGGACACTCCTTGTGGCAAACGATGCTCGCATCGACGCCCACAAAACATAGACCGTCGGACGTTTTATGTCAGGCGTCTGATTCTTCCTCCTGCAAACTTTCCGGCGCCAGAATTTCCATGGCCTGGTAATGGCTCAGATACACCCTGCCGGTGAGCACCTTCTGAAAGTCGGTCTTTATCAGCACGTCCATCACCGGCCCCTTCACATTGGACAGGTTCAGGGTCACACCGGCGTCTCTCAATCGTTCGTTCAGGCTTTCCAGACTTTCCACGGCGCTGGCATCCAGGTGGTTGATGCCGGAACAGTGCAGCACCACATGCTGGATTTGCGGATGGGCCTGGGCCTCGTCGTAGATGCGGTCTTCCAGGGTGCGGGCATTGCCGAAATAGAGCGATTCGTCCACCCGGATGGACAGCACCGACTCGGTGAGCTGAACGCTATGACGGTCCATGTTGCGAAAATGATGGGTGCCGGGAATCCGGCCCAGTTCGGCCACGTGGGGCTGACTGGTGCGCCACAGGAACAGGGCCACGGATAGCACCACCCCCAGCAATAACCCACTCTGTACATTGATCAGCAGCACTCCGGCGAGAGTGGCCGCCATGGCCAGGGCATCCGGGCGGCTGAATGCCCACAGGTGTTTCAGTTCCGCCAGATTGATCAGTGGCAGGATGCCGACCACGATGATGGCGGCCAGGGATGCCAGTGGCAGGAATTGGAACCAGCCGGTGAAAAACAGCGCCACCAGCGCGATGCCGATACCGGTCAGCAGGCCGGCCATGGGCGTGCGCGCCCCGGCTTCGTAATTCACTGTGGTGCGAGAAAAGCTGCCGGTCACGGCGAACGCGCCGGACAGGCCGCTGCCGATGTTGGCCAGCCCCAGCCCCATCAGTTCCCGGTTGGCATCCACCCGCTCGCGACGTTTGGCGGCCAGGGCCTGGGCCAGGGAAATGGATTCCACAAAACCGATCAATGCCAGTAGCGCTGCCGGGGTAATCAGGTTTTGCCAGTGTTCGCGGCCAAGCCCGGGCAGGGTGAAATGGGGCAGCCCTGCGGGGATCGCCCCGACCACGGCAAGGCCACGACTATCCAGCGACAGGGATACGGTGAGCAGGGTAGTGACTAGCACAGCCAGAATCGGCCCGCACTTGCTGATAAAGGCCACCAGCCAGCCGGGCAGTCGGGTGCCCTTGAGGGGTGCGGCCAGATATTTCGGGATCAGCAGGCAGACAATGGCGATCAGGCTGATGCCCAGTGTCAGCCAGTGAGTCTGCGGCAGGTGTTGTCCCAGTGTCTGCGCCAGGCTCAACAGCTCCTCCCCGGAGGCATCGATGCGCAACAGGTGCTTGAGCTGGCTGGCAGCGATGAGAATGGCGCAGCCGCTGATGAAACCGGTAATCACAGGGTGGCTGAGCAGGTTGGTGAGCCAGCCCAGCCGCAATATGGCCATGGCCACCAGAAACAGCCCGGACAGCAGCCCCATGCCGATGGCCGCCTGGATAAACAGTTGCGGGTCGCCCTGGGCCAGGGTGCCGGCGGCGGAGGCGGTAATCAGGGATGTGAGGGCGGCGGGGCCTACGGACAGGGTGCGGCTGGTACCGAACAGGGCGTAGAGAACCAGTGGCAGGATGCTGGCATAAAGGCCGGTTTGCGGCGGCATGCCGGCGAGCATGGCGTAGGCCAGCCCCTGGGGGACCAGCAAGATGGTGACAATGATGGCGGCCAGCATATCGCCGGCCGCCTGCTCGCGGTTGTAGGTGGCGAGCCAGTCACTGGCCGGCAGCCAGCGGAACCGGCGGCCGGCATCTGCCACGGCTACTGGCCCCGACGCTGGTCAAGCCGGCCGGCAAGCTGGCTCAGGTCATAGCCGGCCTGTTCAGCGGTGGCCAGGATACTGGCGTTGTCCTGTTCGTCGGCCTGGGTCAGGGCCCACAGGGTGGTACAGCGGGTGCCGGTGCGGCAGAAGGCCAGCACCGGTTGCTCTGCCAGGGAAACGATGGCGTCAAAACCGTCGATGTCCACATCGGTGATGTTATTGCCGACTACCGGTTGGTGGGCATACTCGAGACCGGCGGCCTCAGCGGCGGCGGCCAGCTCGGCGCTGGAGGGCTGGTCTTCGCTTTCGCCATCGGGGCGGTTGTTGATGACGGTCTTGAACCCGGCTTTGGCCAGTTCGGCCATGTCTTCAGGGAGCAGTTGCGGGGCCACTGACAGACTTTCGGTAAGGCGATTGATGGTAGCCATGAAAACTCCTTGCGAATGAACGCTCAGCTTAACCTTGTCAGACAGGGCTGCAAGGGGGAGCGGGATTTTCCTCGATGCTTTCCGGGGCCAGAGTGCGTATGGCCTGATACTGGGTGAGAAAGATCTGGCCAGTCAGTGATGCTGGCAGGGTGGTGTTCTGCAGCTGGTCCATGACCGGCCCCTTGATTTCGGAAAGATGCAGCTTGATGCCGGCATCATCCAGACGCTGGTTCAGGCTCAACAAACTGTCCACGGCACTGGCATCCAGGTGATTGATGGCGGTGCCCATCAGCACCACGTGTTCTGTTTGCGGACGCAGCAGGGCAGCATCGTAGATCCGGTCTTCCAGGCCCCGGGCATTGGCAAAATACAGGGATTCATCGATGCGCATGCTCAGTACCCGGGGAGAAACGCGCACCCGGTGTCGCTGCACGTTCCGGAAATGCTCGGTGCCGGGCAGCAGCCCCACTTCGGCCACATGGGGCTGATTGGTTCGCCACAGATACAGGGCCAGGGAGGTGATTACCCCGGCCAGCACCCCGGCTTCCACCCCCCATCCCAGTACCCCCACCATGGTGATGGCCATGGCAATGAAGTCCAGCCGGGAGAAATGCCAGGTGTGTTTGATGGCCGGCAGGTCTACCAGAGACAGCACTGCCACCACGATGGTGGCGGCCAGGGTGGCTTTGGGCAGATAGGTGAAGGCGCCGGTCAGGAACAGGGCGGTGAGGGCAATGCCGATGGCGGTGAATACACCAGCCATGGGCGTGCGGGCCCCGGCATCGAAGTTCACCACGGAGCGAGAGAAGCCCCCGGTCACCGGGAAGCCGCCGCTGAAGGCACTGGCCAGATTGGCGCCACCCAGCCCCATCAGTTCCTGATTGGCGTTGATCCGTTGGCGCCGTTTGGCTGCCAGGGTCTGGGCCACCGAAATGGATTCCACAAAGCCGATCAGGCTGATCAGCAGGGCAGGCAGCCATAGTGCCTGCCAGAGTCCGGCGTCAAAGATCGGGAGCGACAGCGATGGCAGGCCTTCGGGAATGTGGCCGACAATGGCCATGCCGCCGCTGTCCAGGTCCAGCATTGCCACGGCCAGGGTGGAGGCCAGTACGGCGATTACGGGCCCTGCCTTACTGACCAGATCGGACCAGAAGGCATTGAAGTGAAGTTTCTGCAGCAGGGGTTTGAGCGCCTTGCGCACCCAGAATAAAAACACCGTGACCAGCGTGCCGAGTATCACAGTGGGCCAGTGGGTGTCAGGAAAATGCTGTGCCAGGGACTGGCCAATCTCGATCAGGTTATGGCCCGAGAGAGGGATGCCCAGCAGGTGCTTGAGCTGGCTGGCAGCAATCAGCAGGCCGGAGGCAGTGATAAAGCCGCTGACCACCGGGTGTGATAGCAGGTTGGCAATCCAGCCCAGTCTCAGCAGCGCCATCACCAGCAGAATGATACCGGACAGAAAGGCCAGGATGATGGTGGCCGCCAGGTATTGCTGGCTGCCAGCCGAGGCCACCTGGCTGGCCGCAGCAACGGTCATCAGTGAGGCCACTGCCACCGGGCCCACCGCCAGAGTACGACTGGAGCCCAGCAGCGCATAGGCCACCAGTGGCAGAATACTGGCGTACAGGCCCACTTCGGGTGGCAGCCCAGCGAGCATGGCGTAGGCCAGGCTCTGGGGAATCAGCATGATGGTGACGATCACCGCTGCCACGCCATCCCGGGCAGCGGTGTCGCGGTTGTAGTGGGGCAGCCACTGGGCGGCGCCCAACCAGGCGGGCAGTTTCATCTTGCCATCCCTTGTTGTGTCACGGGTCAGAGTTTGCCTGGCCTGGCCAGCCATTCATGACCCTTGAGCATCAGTTCGAAGTAGATCTTTGGCATGGCATGCCGTTTCAGCCACCACATACTCTTGCGCGGTACTGTGGGGTCGAGCGGGAAGCTGGGTTGCAGTTTGCCCTGATAGCCAAATTCGGCCAGCACAACCTTGCCTTTTTCCACGGTCAGCGGGCAGGCGCCATAGCCTTCATAACGGGCGGTTGGCGCACGATTCTCCAATATTGCGCAGAGGTTCTCCGCCACAACCGGAGCCTGCTTGCGCACGGCGGCAGCAGTCTTGGCGTTGCTGGTGCCGCAGGCATCGCCCAGGCTGAAGATATTGGCAAAGCGAGGGTGTTGCAGGGTGGTTTCGTCCGCAGCAACCCAGCCCGCCTCGTTGGCCAGCTCGCTGTCACGCACAAACTGTGGGGCCCGTTGTGGCGGCACCACATGCAGCATGTCGAAGGGTTCAGTGTGGTCGGCGCTGATGCCATCGCCATTGGTGCGCCGGAAGGTGGCTTCCCGGGCCGGGCCATCCACGGCGATCAGGGTGCTGCTGAAATTCAGGTTGGCGTTATAGCGTTTCACATATTCCATCAGGGGCGGCACAAAATCCGCCACACCAAACAGTACGGCGCCGGCATTGTGGAACTGCACATCAATGTTGCCCAGGGTGCCGGTGCCTTCCCAGTGATGGCAGGACAGGTACATGGCCTTCTGCGGCGCGCCGGCACACTTGATGGGCATGGGCGGCTGGGTGAACAGGGCCCGGCCCCGCGTCAGGTTCTGCACACATTGCCAGGTGTAGGGGGCCAGCTCGAAGAGGTAGTTGCTGGTCACGCCGTTCTTACCAAGAGTCGCTTCCAGCCCCTCAATGGCGCCCAGATTCAGCTCCAGGCCCGGTGCCACCACCAGAAACTGGTAGTTCAGGAACTGGCCGTCTTCCAGGGCTACCCGGTTGTGTTCCGGCTGCATGTGGGTGACGCGGGTGCGTAACCACTTGGCACCGTTGGGAATCAATTTGCCGGTGGCTTTGCAGGTGTTGGCCGGGTTGAAACAACCGCCACCCACCAGGGTCCAGGCGGGCTGATAGAAATGCCTGTCGTTGGGTTCCACGATGGCCACGGACAAGTGCGGCTTGCGTTTGAGAATGCTGGCCGCTGCGGCAATGCCGGCGGCGCCACCGCCAATCACTACCACGTCCCACAGAGTCGGTGTCATGGGCATCGCCTCTTACAGTGCGTTCAGCGGGATTTTCAGGTAGCTCACGCCATTGTCTTCCTCGGGAGGAAGGTGGCCGGCGCGCATATTGATCTGTACCGAAGGCAGAATCAGCCGGGGCATGTCCAGGGTGGCGTCGCGGCGTTCGCGCATGCGGACAAACTCGTCCTCGGAAATGCCTTCGTGCACGTGGATATTGTCGCGGCGCTGGTCGCCCACGGTGGTTTCCCACTGGAACTCGCTGCGGCTGTCCGGCAGGTAGTCGTGGCAGAGGAACATGCGGGTGTCGTCTGGCAGGGCCAGCAGTTTCTGAACGGACTGGTAGAGGGTGCGGGCATCACCGCCGGGGAAGTCACAGCGGGCGGTGCCATAGTCCGGCATGAACAGGGTGTCGCCCACAAAGACGGCATCGCCGATCACATGGCTCATGCAGGCCGGGGTATGGCCGGGGGTGTGAATGGCCCGCGCTTCGAGGTTGCCGACCTGGTAGGTCTCGCCATCGGTAAACAGGTGGTCGAACTGGCGGCCGTCCCGGGCGAACTCGGTACCGGCGTTGAAGATCTTGCCGAAGGTGTCCTGCACGGTACGAATGTGTTCGCCAATGGCCAGCTTGCCGCCCACCTGTTGCTGAATCCAGGGTGCGGCGGAAAGGTGATCCGCATGCACATGGGTTTCCAGCAGCCAGTCCACGGTGAGGTTTTCCTGTTTGACGTACGCCACGATCTGGCTGGCGCTGTCGTGGCTGGTGCGCCCGGCGTTAGGGGCGTAGTCCAGCACCGAGTCCACAATGGCGCAGTGCCGGGTTTCCGGGTCCGTCACCACATAGCTGACGGTGTTGGTGTCGTTGTCGAAAAAGGCTTTAACGATTGGGCGAGACATGGGCGTTCCCTCCTGTCACTGGGCAGCATTCATGCACAGTTATAGAAGGGAATCAGGGCAAAGTCAAATTTGGAATAAGCTTATATTGTATTGTTATATGTCGAACTGCTGCTTCTTCCTTTTCAGCATGGCGGGCAGTAACAGCATTACCGAAAGCGCCAGCCAGGGCCAGACGCCAAGGGCCATGAACGGCGTGATACCGGTGCGTGGCTGATACTGGCTGTACAGCACATCGCGCTCGAATTGGGGTAGGGCGTCTACCACCTGGCCACGGTGGTCGATGACGGCGGTGACGCCATTGTTGGTGCCGCGCAGCAGCCAGCGGCCGGTTTCCAGGGCACGCAACCGGGCCATCTGGAAATGCTGGACCGGGCCGGCGGAGGTGCCGAACCAGGCGTCGTTGCTGATGGTCACCAGCACATCCGCATCATGGCTGCGGCTGGCCACCAGTTGCGGATAGAGAATCTCGTAGCAGATAAAGGGGGCCACGGTATGGCCCAGCACCGTCAGGTTTGGCTGACTCGGATCACCCGGTGTGAAGCCGGACATGGGCAGATCGAAGAAGGGGATCAGGCCGCGAATCAGTGACTGCATGGGTACGTATTCGCCAAAGGGCACCAGTTTCTGCTTGTGGTAGACCCGCTCGTGGCTGTCGTCACTGTCACGCAGGGGAATGGCGGCAATGCTGTTGTGGTAGGTGATACCGGCATCACTCACGGTGCGCCAGGGAATGCCGGTGATCAGGGCGCCGTCACGGTCTGCCAGTTGCTGACCTTCGTCCTCGATAAAATCGGTGATGGTCTGGTAGAACTCGGTCATGGCCGATTCCGGCCACAGCACCAGGGTGTCGGCGGGGATGTCCCGGGTCAGTTCGTGGTAGATGCGACGGGTCTCGCCGCGCATGGCAATCTGCCACTTCAGATCCTGGGGGATATTGCCCTGCACCAGCGCCACCTTTTGCTGCGGGCCGTTGGCATGGGTGAACGTCAGCAAGTGACCGGCAGCGGCGGTGATCAGCACCAGCACCGACAGGCCGGCGGCTACCCAGCGGAGTGTGCCGGGCTGGCGCAGCTGGATCAGGGTGGCGCTGAGCAACACCGTGGCAAGGGTCAGCAGCCAGACGCCGCCGATGGGGGCCAGGCTGGCCAGCGGCGTGTCAATCAATGCATAGCCGGCATACAGCCAGGGAAAACCAGTCAGGAACCAGCCACGCAGCCAGTCCAGCAGCAGCCAGATACCGGCAAACACCAGTGCCGAACGCCCCAGGCGCCAGCTCAGGGAAAACGTCAGCCCATAGAACAACGCCAGAAAGGCAGCGAAAATCGCCGTAAAGGGAATCGCCATCCACAACGGCATGAAGCCATAGTCGTGCATGGACACATGCACCCAGGACACGCCGAAACCGAACATGCCCAGGCCGTAGAGCCAGCCGCGCAGGAAGGCTTCCTTGCCGGAGCTGGCCTGTTGCTGGCACCAGAAGCCGGCGGCCACGCTGACGAACAGCAGTGGCCACAGGTCATAGGGAGCGAAGGCAAGGGGGAACAGCAGGCCGGCGATCAGGGCCAGCAGACGGTGGCGCATGGAATTCCTCGTTTCATGGTGGCGAGCAGGCCGTCCGGCTGATACGGCTAGAGTCGCTGCAAAAATACGAATAAAGTATCAATCATAACCAATAAACAACCCCGCTCTGTCAGTCGATGGATACGGGGTGCCGGTGGTGGGCAGCCATGGTTGCTGTGCCACCTTGTGAATGCTTGGGGGCATCATAGTGAATCGCTATTGCAAGTACCATCCGGGGACGGAGGCGCTATGGTATTGCAGTCATGATGGATTGCATCTGTGTCAGCAATGTGTGGAGGGTCGGGACGACAGCCTGACAGAAGCACGCTGTCTGCTCTGTAACCAGGAACTGGAAAGTAGTGAGCAGGGGCAGAGCGGGCCGCTGTGGCGGCAACTGGATCGTTACCTGCGTTACCCGTTTTCCCCGGTGTTGTTACCGGTATTGCTGCTGTGGGCGTTATTGGCGGCGCTGGTACCGCCCCTGCCGGTGATGGTCCCGGTGGCACTGCTGGGCGGGCTGCCGGCCTGGGGCTTTGCCCGGGCGGTGATGGCTCTGCGCAGTCATCCCGGTAAAGCCCGCAAAATCGCCGTGCCGGGCTGGGATTGCCTGTCTGATATAGCCGGCTGGAAGGCAGCGTTGCTGCAGGCAGTGCCGGCCCTGCTGGTGATGGTTCCCGCCGGCTTTGTGCTGGTGATGGTATCGGTGCCGGCGGGCTTGCTGATCGGGGCCCTGGGCCTGTTGCTGGTGCCGGCCTTCTGGCTGGCCATCCAGGTACAGGGGGCGGAGCCCGGTTCCTATGCGGCAGCACTGACCTATGTGTTGTCGGTGCCCCGGGATTATCTGATAGCCGCGTTGCTGGCGTCCCTGGGCTGGTTACTGGGAGTGGCGCTGGTGGCTGTGGCGGTGGATGTGATGCCTTTGCCGCTAGCCCAGGGGGTGGCCGGAGCCCTGGCGGCGCTCTGGTGGCTGGCATTAGCTTGCCTGTGCGGGGATATCCTGGCCCGTCATGGGCGTCTGTGGGGGCTGGATCAGGGCGGCAGGAAAGTGACCACACCGCTGGAAGAGCGGCGCCAGTGGCTGCAACTCTGTGCCGGGCGTTTCGACAAGGTGCTGTTGAGCACGGCCAAAACCCTGAAGAACAAGAAAGCCACGCTGCTGGACTGGCAACGTCATGACCGCCTGCTGGCCATCACCGGCAGGGACGATGAGCGTCGCACTGCTGCGCCGGCCTATATGGAAAAGCTGGTGGTGTCTGGAGCCTGGCCCGAGGCGTTGGCGTTGCTGGCCCACCAGCGAGAGGCAGAACCCGCCTGGTTGCCCGCATCACCCTCCCTGCGTCTGGCGCTGGCCCGCGGTATCCATGAACGGGAGCCCAAGGTGGCAGTGGGGCTGCTCAAGGATCTGCACGATCGGCACCCGGATTTCAGCGAGTTGGGCGAGGCGTATCTGTTACTGGCGAAGATTCTTGCCGAGCAATTCGGGCTGGCCGGCAAGGCGGAGCAGTATCTGCGTTTTGTGGAAAGCCAGTGTCGGGATGCGAAGCTGCGCAAGCAGGTGGCGGACTACCGGGCGGCGTGGGGGTAGGGCTACGAGCTACGAGCTACGAGCTACGAGCTACGAGCTACGAGCTACGAGCTACGAGCTACGAGCTACGAGCTACGAGCTACGAGCTACGAGCTACGAGCTACGAGCTACGAGCTACGAGCTACGAGCTACGAGCTACGAGCTACGAGCTACGAGCTACGAGCTACGAGCTACGAGCTACGAGCTACGAGCTACGAGCTACGAGCTACGCTCGATTGGATAGGAAAGGTCTGGAAAGTTCCCAGGGCCTCGTCATTTCTTACGAAGCAGCTGTAGGAACGGAGCGTAGCGGAGTAACGCACGTAGTTCCGTGCGGCCCGAAGGGTGAGCGAAGCGAATAATACCTCTTGAGGTGCGAACCGCGCTTGCGCGGAAATCGTCCGTAGGACGATCAGGAATCCCAAGGCTCGACAGGTTCCAGAAAGCATGGTGGTCAGGCCCAGATCTTTGTGGCCTCGCTACGCGCGGTTCGCGGCTCGAGCGCCGCTCCTACATCAATTCCCTAATCCTTTGGCAAGGCCAGAATCGCGCCGCCAGCGTCGCTTCTACGCGGGTTCGAAGTCAATAGGGGCCCAGCCCGCGTTGCAGCTTGTGGCTTGAGGCTTGCAGCTACACCTCAAGCGCCTTGGCCCGGTGTCCCAAACCTTCCCGATGTAACGCCTCGCGCAGGGCCTGCAACACGGGTTTGCGGGTGTCGTGGTGGTCCAGGCTGGCAGCCAGTGACTCTGCCTGGCTGAAGTCGCCTGCACGGGTCAGGGTGGCGACCAGTGGCCAGCCGATGTCGGCTGGTAACTCCGCCCCCTGTTGCTGGCGGAACTGTTGCCAGCAAACGGCAATCTGTTGCGGCTGTCCTTTCTCGGCGGCGGGGTGCGCAAACAGGCGGTGGGCGATGTGGACCCAGTCGTTGGGGTTCTGGCTCATACGGTGGGCGCTGAACAGACCGGTAAGGGCATCAAAGTGATCCGGTTGTTGCTCCAGCACTTGCTGGAAGGCGTCACAGGCGGCGTCAGCCTGCAGACGGCCCAGGGCATCCCAGCCTCGTTGCAGGGCCTGTTGGAGCTGTGGATCCGGGATGCTGGTGACGATGTCTTGAGACGGTTCCGCCGGGCCCATGATCTGCACCAGCAGAATGCCACCAGCAAGTGCCAGCACGCCGGCGGCCAGATTGGCCATGGCTGGCTGGCTTTGCCAGGCCAGTAATCCGAGTAGTGTCAGCGGGATCGCCGCCAGGGCCGGGGTGGGCAGGGGAATCCCTATCCACGCTTTGCCGGGTAACCAGACAGACAAGGTGGTGCGCCAGCCCTGCAGGCCGAGGAAGGCGCCGTACCAGACCATCAGCGCAGCGGTGGCGCCATGGAACGGCATTTGCCCTGGCCGCGCCAGCAGCAGGTAGCCGCCCCCGGCCAGCAGGCTGCCCAACAGCCAGAGTGTCAGTACCCGGCCATGGCTCAGCTGACGTTCCAGCTGCGGGGCCAGAGGTGCCAGCAGAAGCAGTGCGAGGACGGTCAGCCACAGGGAGCCACCGGTCAGGGGTGCGGTAAAGAAACGGGCCGGGCGCGGGTGACTGTCGGCCAGCCCCCAGCGGTACAGGTTACTGGTGGCAAGCTGTTGAGGCGCTTGTTGGCGCAGTGCTTTCCACTGTTCTATCTGGGCCGGGGACCAAAAGTCCCGGGCGCGCTGCTCGCTGTCCTTGACGAAGGCGGGGGATAGCAGCGCGGCGCTGTAGGCGTGGACATCGCCGCTGGCGAGTTGCTGCTCCAGCTGGCCAGCCCGTTGGCCGTGCCCGTTGAAGCGCAGCCAGGACAGGTAGTTATTCCATTCCAGGGTTTTCAGGCCGCTGTTGGCATACCAGCTCAATGCCGGTTGGGGCGCCTGTGCCGGATTGAGCAGGGCACCCACTAGCAGGGCAAGGGCAATCACTGCCATTACCCAGGGGGCCTTTAGCAGGGTTTCGATGGTGTCAGCTTTCGACCTCTGTGGCTGTGGCATCCTGGTTTTCCCCCGGCGGTGTGACCCGCAGCAATCTTATTGTTCTGCCGTCGGCGCTGAGCACGGTGAAGAGATAGCCATCCAGTTCCACACTTTCATCGCGGCCGGGCAAGCGGCCGAATTTCTGCATCACCAGTCCGCCGATGGTGTCGAATTCCTCGTCGCTGAACTGGCAGTGGAAGTGTTCGTTGAAATCGTCGATAGGCGTCAACGCCTTGACCGTGTACTCGTGGTCGTCCAGGTCCTTGATCAGGTAGTCCTCTTCTTCCACGTCGTGTTCGTCCTCGATTTCACCGACGATCTGTTCCAGTACATCTTCAATGGTCACCAGCCCGGCCACGCCGCCATATTCATTGACCACAATGGCCATGTGATTACGGCTGATACGGAATTCGCGCAGCAGTGAGTCCAGCCGTTTGGACTCGGGAACCACCATAGCAGAGCGGATATGATCCTTGATGGCGAAACGTTCCATGCGGGCCGGTTCGAGGATTAACGGTAGCAGATCCTTGGCCAGCAGGATGCCGATCACTTCATCCGGGTCGTCGCCGAGCACCGGGAAACGGGAGTGGGCGCAGTCGATGATGGTGGGCAGGAAATCCCGTGGGTCGGAGCTGGCCTTGATGCTGACCATCTGGGAGCGGGGAATCATGATCTCGCGCACCTGCATGTCCGCCACACAGACCGCGCCTTCGATAATCCCCAGGGTATCCCCGTCAATAATGTGGGAGTCGCGCATGGAGCGCATCAGGTCCAGCAGTTCGCTCCGGTCTCCGGGTGTGGAGGAGAAAAACTGGCCGACACGCTCCAACCAACTTCGGCTGGTACCATTATCCGAATAGTCGTCCGACATCAGGGGTGAAACTCCGTATTGTTCTCAAGGTGGTAAGGGTCGGCAAAACCCTGTTCATTCAGGGCGCGGATTTCCATGGCTTCCATGATCTGCGCGTCCTCGTCATCAATATGATCGTATCCCAGCAGATGCAGCACACCGTGGGTAACCATGTGGGCCCAGTGGGCCTCCAGGGTCTTGTTTTGTTCCATGGCCTCCCGGCGTACCACAGGGGCACAGAGGATAATGTCGCCGAGCAGGGGCTCCATGGCATCTTCGGGAAGGCCTTCTGGCATTTCAAAGGGGAAGGACAGCACATTGGTGGGCTTGTCCTTGTCGCGGTATTCCCGGTTGAGGGTGCGGATTTCGTCTTCGTCGACGATGCGCAGGGTGATGTCGCCCACCACGCCGCCGGCTGCCTGGACAGCATGGCGTACCCAGTCACATAGCCGGGATTCGTCGGGGGCGTCCGGGGCGTCGCTGGCCCACTGGATATCAACGCTGGGTGTCGGTATCCCGTTCATGGCGGTCGTAGGCCTCTACAATACGTTGTACCAGCGGGTGGCGAACCACGTCGCGGCTGTCGAATCGGGTCACGCCGATCCCTTTTACCCCGTCCAGCACTTCCAGGGTATTCACCAGGCCGGAGCGCTGGTGGCGGGGCAGATCCACCTGGGTCACGTCCCCGGTAATGACGGCGCGGGTCCCGAAACCGATGCGGGTGAGGAACATCTTCATCTGTTCCGGGGTGGTGTTCTGGGCTTCATCGAGAATCACGAAACTGTTGTTCAGAGTGCGCCCGCGCATGTAGGCCAGCGGGGCCACTTCGATCACCATCCGGTCCATCAGCTTGGCCACGGTTTCGAAGCCGAGCATTTCATAGAGGGCGTCATAGAGAGGGCGCAGATAAGGGTCGATTTTTTCCGCCAGGTCCCCGGGCAGAAATCCCAGTTTTTCACCGGCTTCCACCGCCGGGCGGACCAGCAGGATGCGCTGTATTTCGGCTTTTTCAAGTGCGTCCACCGCGCAGGCCACCGCCAGCCAGGTCTTGCCGGTGCCGGCAGGGCCGATGCCGAAATTGATATCGTATTTGCGTACCTGTTTTACGTACTCACGCTGGTGGGCACCGCGGGGCTTGATGCGTACCCGCTTGGTGCGTATCACCACCTCGTCACTGGGAAAGGCCACGGTGTTGCCAGTGTTTTTTCCAGCGGCATGATCGGCCACGTTGGACTGCTGCAGATGCAGGTGCACCATTTCAGGCGTCAGCTCGGTGCCATCACTGGTCTGCTCGTACAACTCGTTGAGAATTGCTCCGGCGGCTTCCACCGATGTGGCGGGCCCGGCCAGATGAAACTGGTTACCACGATTGTGGATATCCACATGTAGGCGCTGGGCAATCTGCTTGATGTGCTCGTCCAGGTGGCCGCAGAGACTGGCCAGGCGACGGGAATCGTTGGGTTCGAGGCTGATGTGCTGGGAAGCGAGTGGTGTGTCCAAGATGGAAAACGTGGCCCCTTGGGCTGTTGCAGAGAGTTTCAGAATACCCCGAAGCGTGTTGCCGGGGAAGAAAAATCACCTGCGCAGCCTAGCCCCGTAGGGTGGCGGGCCGCAAGCGTTGATATCAGGGTGTCGGACAACCGGTCTGCGTAGCCGGCCCTCTGATTCAGTACATTTAAAGCGATAATCATTACGCTTTGTTACATCCATCTCCGTGTGGGGGCGGTATCAGAAACAGGACCCGGTTGTCCTGACTGACCGGCACCAAGCCGGTATCGCTATCCAAGGAGAGATAACATGAATGTGAATGGCAAAGGTTTACTGTGGCTGTCGCCACTGGCCGTTGCGATAACGCTGGCAGCCTGTGGGGGAAATAACAGCGACCGTTCCCGCATCAATGTACCCGGAGTGGCTAAGGGCCCGTCATTGCTGGTGATGCACAATGGTGCTGCTAACGCCGGTCAAATAGACCGCCTGGATGCGCGCCTGGAAGTGCAAGGCACTTTCAACGCAGATGCCAATGAAGGCATTGCGCTGGATCTGTTGGGCAATCTCTACGCCGCCAACGACAGTAGCGGGGCGCCCAGCACCCTGCAGGTACTGCACCAACTGGCAGAGCGGACCGACGGCTCTGCTGCTGTCGATACGCTGGATCGCAGTGTGCCGGCTCTGGGCTCAATGACTCTGAAAGGGATCGCCATTGCCCATCAGGCTGGCCTTGTCATGGCCGCCAATATTGGTGGTAACAGTGTTGAGGTGTTTGGCACCGCAGCCGGAAGCAATGCCACGCCTCTTGCCAGTACCGCCCTGTCGGGAAATACCTGGGATCTTGCCTATGATGAAGCGGCGGATCGGCTTTTCCTGGCCATGACCAATGGCTCCGTGATCGTGGTGGATGACTACGTGGCTGGCGGCTTCATGGCGACCCCGGCTCGGGTGATTACGCCTGATACCGCGGGCGCCGTGTCCAACCTGCATGGTATCGCCTACCAGGCTGACTCGGACACCCTGGTGGTCAGTGATGTGGGTGATGCTGCCGTGGCGGATGATGGCCAACTGTATGTGATCGAGAATGCGTCTACTGCCAATGGCACGGTGACGCCTGCACGGACCCTGGCCGGCCCGTCGACCAAGCTGGGCAACCCGGTGGACCTGGTGCTGGAGGGCAACACGGTCTTCATCGCGGAGAAATCCAACGATGCGATTCTGGTTTACCGCAACGTGTTTTCCGGCGGCTCCGGGAATATTGCGCCGAACAAGGTGGTCGACAGCATCAAGCCGGAATCCCTGGCCATTATTCTTGAACCGGAACAGCAACCGGATCTGTCCGATATCGATAGCACTGGCACGACCTTCACCGGCGTTGCCGTCACCAGCAATCCGCCCACTGCCCCCGGCGACCCGGATGTGGTGGTACTGGACCTGGATCTGGGCGCCATGCAGCGCGGCTTTTTCACAACTCAGGACCGCGAAAGCCTGGCATTCAACCAGATGGGTGATGCCTACATTACCTACGATTCCGGCCTGGCTGTGATCAACCGTCTGGCCACAGATCGCGATGGCGAGACATTCTCGCTCAGCCGTGATCGGCTGATTGAAGGCGCCGGCACCGGCCTGATGGCACCGAAAGGTTTTGATGTGGTGGACTCGCTGGGCTGGGTGCTGGTCACCGATAATGGTAACCCGTCCGTGCGGGTCTTCGGCGCCCAGGCGGGCGGCGATGCAGCCCCCTTGTTTACCACCAGCCTGACCGTGGCGCCCTGGGATCTGGATTATGACCCGGATGCGGACCGCCTCTATGTGGCACTCACCGACGGCACGGTTGCTGTGTTTGAAAGTTACAGCACGGTACGCGGCAGCGCCGGACCTGACCGGGTGATTACCCCTGCCGAAGGTGGCGTGGCGTTTGCCGCCCCGACCAATCTGCACGGCATTGTGCACGTGGCAGAAACCGATCAGCTGATCCTGTCCGATGTGGGTAGCGGCGCTAATCCTACTGACGGCAAGCTGTATGTGTTGGATAACGGTTCAACCGCTGACGGCATCACCGATGTCACCGTGAAAATCGATAACGGCGACAACAATGCGGTGGGCAATACCCAGCTGGGTAATCCGGTGGATATTGCTTTCGATGGCGAGCATCTCTATGTGGCGGAGAAATCCCAGGGCATGGTGCTGCGCTTTGACAATATCCTTGATTCTGCCGGTGGTGACGTAACGCCGTCGCAGACCTGGATGCAGTCGTCGCCGGAATCGGTATCGCTGATTGCGGATTATCTTGGACGCGCTCCGCAATAGCCCGGACCGGGCCGCTGCAGCGGCCCGGATTCTCCGCGTCTTGACACATCCTTCTCGCGTTGTGGTGAATCATCTTCATCTCGCTGTTCGCTTGGGATGCAAGCTCATGGATGATTCGCGTGCTGATCTGGAAGAGGGCAACACCCTGCTGCGTGCCAGTGCACGGGGAGACCGGCAGGCCTTCCATCAGCTCTATCTCAACGAAGCACCTCGCATGCTGGCGTTGGCCCGTGGTTTTACCGGTGAGTTATCGCTGGCTGAGGATGCCTTGCAAGATACCTTCGTTCAGGTCTGGAACAACGCCCGACGCTTTCAGAGTGAGCGTGGCAGTGCCCGGACCTGGCTGTTCGCATTACTGCGATACCGATTGCTCGATCAACAGCAGCGTTCTCGTCGGGAGAGTGCTGAACCCTTGCCCGGCGATAACTGGCCGGAACCGGGGCCCTCACCGGAGCAGTGCGCGGTCAACGATGATCAGCGCCGCGCCATTGTCGGGTGTTTGCAGGATCTGCAGATGGAGCGTCGCCGGCCCATCCTGATGGCCTTTTATCTGGGGCTGACCTATGAGCAGATTGCCGAAACCCTGGCCGTTCCCCTGGGGACCATTAAAAGCCGGGTCCGCTCCGGGCTGAAAGGGCTGCAGGAGTGCCTGCGACTATGATTCCTGAGGATTCCGACGCGCAGCATCTGTTGATTGCCGAACACGTTCTCGGTCTGCATGGTCGTGAGCAGGCGGCAGAGATTGAGCGCTGGCTGGAGCAGGACGAAGACGCCACCCGGCTGGCCAGCCATTGGCGGGAGCACTGGCTGGGGGCGGTGGAGCTGCTGGATCCGGTGCCGCTTCCGCCGCGGTTATGGCGGCGAATTTCCCGGCGCATCGGCGCGGATGCCACCGGTTGGTGGGCTGGTTGGCAGGGGCTCTGGCAAAGCCTTTCGCTGTGGCGAATGGTCAGTGCTGCCCTGCTGGTGGCGCTGGTATTGCTGCTGGGGCCGTTACGTGTGCCGGCGCCGGTTTATACCGTAGTGTTGCAGGCGCCTGGCGAGGCCGCCAGTCCGGGCTGGCGGGTTACCGTTTCTGCCAAAGGTGACTTGCAGCTGACGCCGCTGGAAGATGGCGACTACCCGGCGGACCGCAGTGTCCAGTTCTGGACCCTGGCGGACCCGGCACTTGGGCCTCGTTCCCTGGGCCTGGTGCAACCCGGCGAGCCGCTGGTGGTGCCGGCCAACCGCGTGGGCGGAGTGGAAAGTGGTCAGTTGTTCGAGTTGACTCTGGAACCGCCCGGCGGCTCTCCCGGCGACCGGCCCACCGGGCCGATCCTGTTTATCGGTCGCGCCGTGGCGCTTTAACCACGTGCTTCAGCCCGGGTTGCGCGGATCACTGCCGAGCAGGGAGTTGCTGTAGGCCTGCTCGATGGTGATATCCACGAATTTACCGATCAGATCGGTGTCATCGCTGCGGAAGTTCACCACCCGGTTGTTCTCCGTGCGGCCCTTGAGCTGGCCCGGGTCTTTCTTGGAGAAACCGTCCACCAGAATTCGCTGGGTGCTACCCACCATCTTGCGGGAAATGTCCTGCACATTCTGGGTGATGCGTTGCTGCAGAATGGCCAGCCGCTGCTTCTTCACTTCCATGGGCACATCATCGGGCAGGTCTGCCGCCGGGGTGCCGGGGCGGGCGCTGTAGATGAAGCTGAAGGACATGTCGAAGCCAATATCGTGGATCAGGTTCATGGTGTCTTCGAAGTCCCGGTCGGTCTCCCCGGGGAAGCCGATGATGAAATCGGAGCTGAACGAGATGTCCGGGCGGATGCGCTTGAGCTTGCGCAACTTGCTCTTGTATTCCAGCACCATATGGTTGCGCTTCATCATGGCAAGAATACGGTCCGAGCCGGATTGCACCGGCAGATGCAGGTGATTGACCAGTTCCGGTACGTCTTCATAGACCTGGATCAGCGCATCGGAAAACTCCACCGGGTGGCTGGTGGTGTAGCGGATGCGGTCGATGCCGTCGATGTCGCGGATCAGCCGGATCAGGTCGGCCAGATCCAGGGTGTCGCCATCGGCGCCAACGCCCCGGTAGGCATTCACGTTCTGGCCCAGCAGGTTGACCTCGCGCACCCCCATTTCCGCCAGGTGCTCGATTTCCTTGAGCACCGGCTGCACCGGGCGGCTCACTTCCTCGCCGCGGGTGTAGGGCACCACGCAGAAGGTGCAGTATTTGGAGCAGCCTTCCATGATGGACACGAAGGCGCTGGGACCATCCACGCTAGGTTCCGGCAGGTTGTCGAACTTTTCCACTTCCGGAAAGGTCACATCGATGGCCAGTTTCCGGGTGGTGGCGGCCTGGGTAATCAGGCCGGGCAGGCGATGCAGGGTCTGCGGGCCGAACACCACGTCCACATAGGGGGCCCGGTCACGGATGGCGTCGCCTTCCTGACTGGCCACGCAGCCGCCTACCGCGATCACCATGTCCGGTTTGGCGTCCTTGAGCTTTTTCCAGCGACCCAGCTGGTGAAACACCTTTTCCTGGGCTTTTTCGCGGATCGAGCAGGTGTTGAGCAGTAATACGTCTGCTTCTTCCGGATTGTCGGTGGGCTCCAGGCCGTGGCTGGATTCGAGTAGGTCCACCATGCGGGAGGAATCGTACTCGTTCATCTGGCAGCCGTGGGTCTGAATGAAAAGCTTGCGTGCCAAGGGGCACCTCCATCATTGGGTCGTAGTAAGCCGCTTTGGCTTGCCTAACCCTCGAATAGCGTCAAAATGGGCGCGGATTATACCAACCGGAGAGATCATGCGAAAACTGCCGTACATCCTGCCTTTGCTGCTGACCCTTCTGGTGGTCGGCTGTGGCAAGCAGGAAAGTGACTTGCCTGTGAATACCAGGCTGGGGGGTGAGTTTACACTGACTGACCAGAACGGCGAGCCTTTCAGTCACTCACAGCTCAAAGGCAAGGTGTCGATCCTGTTTTTCGGCTACACCCATTGTCCGGATATCTGCCCGGCGGTTTTGGCCCGGGTGGCTCAGGTGTACCGGAAACTGGAAGAAGCAGGTGAAGCGGATCAGGTGCAACCGGTTTTTATCACCTTCGATCCGGAGCGTGACACGGCGGATCACCTGAAGAAATACCTGCCCTGGTTCAAGGCGGACATCATCGGCCTGACCGGCAGCCTGGAGGAAATCCGCCAGGTGGCAGAGCAGTACGGGGTGGTGTTCATCAAGGATCAGCAGGAACAGGATTACCTGTTCACCCACAGTGACTATATCTATCTGCTGGACGACCAGGGCCGGGTGCGCAAGCTGTATCCGGCGGACTTCACCATTGACGAGGTGGTAGCCGATGCCAAAACGCTCCTTTAAATCCCTGCTGGTGGTCGCTGTGCTGGCCTTTGCCATGCCCGCCCATGCGGAACTGACCTTTGCCGATCCCTGGCTGCGCGCGGTACCGCCGGTATCGCCGACCATGGCGGGTTATGTGACCCTGAACAATAGCGGCGATGAGGCAGTGACCATCACCGGCGTCAGCACCTCGGCCGCCGGCCATACCATGCTGCATGATGTGGAAAGCGCCGCTGACGGCAGCCGCAGGATGGTGCACCTGCATCATCTGGAAATCCCGGCCAGGGGCAGTGTCCCGCTGGCACCGGGGGGCAGGCACCTGATGCTGATGAAACTTGCTGAGGTTCCGGCTCCTGGCGAGACCGTGGAGATCTGCTTCCACCTGAAGGGCGGAGAAGATGCCTGTACAGGATTTCCGGTAAAACGGGCGTCCCAAACTGACGGTTGAACCCGGTTCCTTTTTGCGGATAATGCCATGCTTTATTCGTAGTCGTAGCGTAGCAATAACGACTATAAAAGCGTGGGGGATCTATGAAAAAGGCATTATCCGTAATGTTGGGCGCTTCCCTGAGTGCAAGCCCGGTGTGGGCCCAGACTCCGGAAAGTGATGTCCAGCAGACGCTGCGCGATTATGAGCAGCGCCTGGAGCAGCTGGAAAAACAGCAATTCACCAATACGCTGAACGATGCCGGTGACCGGATCCGCATCAACGGGTTTCTCTCCGCCGGCATGTCCCGGGCAGAGGTGGACACTACCTCTGGCTCTGCCAGCTATATCGATGGCGCCAGCGACAAGTGGAGCCACGATTCCCTGACCCGCGCCGGCGTACAGTTCAATGCCAAACTCAGCGACCGGGCGGAAGCCGTGGTGCAGCTGTTTGCTTCCGGTGATGACGAATTCAATGCGGAATTGCAGTGGGCCTATCTGGATTACCAGGTCAGTGACTCTGTCAGCGTCAAAGCCGGGCGCATCGTGGCGCCGTTCTACATGCACTCCCAGTACATCGATGTGGGCTACGCTTACCCGTGGGCCAGCCTGCCGGCGGAGGTATATCAGCTGGCGCCGGTGAAAACCATGGAAGCGATAGAAGCTTCCTGGCGTTTTACCACCGGGCCGGTTTCGCACCGTCTTTCCGGGTTCTGGGGTTCCAGTACCGTGGATGGGGGTGAGCGTGTGGCCAATGCCCAGTTTCAGGCGGATGATCTGAGCGGCCTGAATTTTACCAGCCACTGGCGCAACTGGACGGCGAGAGCCGCCTATAGTGCTGCGGATGTGTCTGTCAGCCAGGATGATCTGGCAGCAGCCGGGATACCGCCCATTTTGGGGCTGTCATTTGATGGGGTGTACACCTATTTTGCCGGCGTGGGCCTGCAATACGATGACGGCAACTGGTTCTTCTCCGCAGAAAAGGCGCGACTGGATTTCGGTAACTGGTACCCCAGCAGCGAAAGCGGTTATGTCACCCTCGGCAAGTATCTGGGCAAGTGGATGCCCATGGTGACCTGGGCAGAAGTGACTCCCCGTGATCTGGATAACAGCCTTCCTGCTGCCCTGAATAACAGTCTGGCGGAGCAACAAAAAAGCTGGACCGGCGGGCTGCGCTATTCCCTCAGCGACTCCATCGCGCTGAAAGGGGAAGTCAGCTATTACTACGATTTTTCCGACAGTGACGTGACCACCTCCGGCTTCTTTGTGACCGACGGTGGCGAGCTTGAGGATGATCATGCCACGGTGGTTCGTCTCAGTGCGGATCTGGTTTTTTAAGGGGGAATGACCATGAAAAAAATAATGTTCTCATTGCTCCTGATGCTGGCGTCCGCCGCCCAGGCAGAACCGGTAGTGGTGGTGTCCGCCAGCAGCAGTCTTGATGCACTCACCCAGGATGAAGTGCGACAGATCTTCAATGGGCAAACCCGTCGGGTCTCCGGTATCTCGGTGAAGCCGCTGGATTTGCCGTCTCGGGGCAGTGCCCGGGATGACTTTTACCAGCAGGTGCTGGGCAAGAGTGCCGAGCAGATGAAAAGCTACTGGGCGCGGATGATCTTTACCGGCCGTGGCATGCCACCCCGGGAGGTCTCCAGTGACCAGGAGATGATCATGCTGGTGGGCAGTAATCGAAACTTTGTCGGTTATCTGGATGCATCACGGGTGACCCCGGACCTGAAAGTGGTCTATCGACCCTGATTCTGTTGTTCACAAACCCCTTGCCCGCCTCCTCGGCGGGTTTTTTTTGAGCGTAAACTTCCGCGGTTTTGCAAAACGTAGGGTGCCACTGAGCCTGGGGCGAACTGCACCATCTTTCCTACCTGTGTTTGAGACTTCGCCTCTACTGGGTTTTGCCAACACCCCATAGACTGCGTCAATGCGCCATTTACTGATCATCTACTTGTTTCTTGTTCCTTTGGTCCTGCCGGCGGATTGCCGAAACCTGGCTCCGGCTCAAGGTGTGCCCGCCCCACAAGCGGATGAATGGACCCTGGCGACGCTGAATCTATGGCGGCTTCGCGATACCCGTAAAGACAGCCGTCTGGATGAGCCGCTTTCTTCTGCTGTGCTGAACAGGCGAATACAGGCGCTGGCAGATTTCATCGCCGGGCCTTTGCAGGCGCCCCATATGCTGGCGGTACAGGAAGTGGAGAATCGCGAGCTGCTGGAAAAGTTGACAGCCCGCCTGGCCCGTAAGGGCCACCACTACCGCGTGGTACTAAAAGAGGGCAATGATCCTTCCGGTATGGATGTGGGACTGCTCTATCGGCCGCCGGTGCGGATTGCGTCAGTGAGTCGTCTGTTTGCGGAGCAGGGCTTTCACGGTCACACACTGTTTTCCCGTCCACCCCTGCGCGTGACGCTGCAAGATCCCCGGCAATGGCAGTTGGTGATTGTGCACCTGCGTAGTGCGCGGGGTCTGCACAAGCCACAGGTCCATGAGAAACGACAGAGTCAGGCTGCTCTGCTGGCTAACTGGGTGGGCGAGCAGGACGGGCCGCTGGTAATGGCCGGGGACTTCAATACCACCTGGGATGCCGGCCGTTTTTCTGCCAGCTACGAACGTTTCGCTGAATCCGGGTTATTCAATCTGTGGCAGCGTCTGCCGGAGCCGGAACGCTACAGCTTTCGTCACCGCTGTCGACCACAGGCGCTGGACCATATCTGGGTGTCAGCGGATTTGAAAATGTCCGTCAGCAGAGTAGCGGCAAGCCGCGGCAATGCGGGCCGTTATGACAGCCTCTATGGCAGCCAGGGGGTGGCGCCGGTATCGGATCATGATGCGCTGGTAGTGTACTTTTCTGCAAAGAAATAACGACAGGTTGGCGTGTTGCGTGGAGCGAGGGGGATGTTGCGTGGAAGGTAAAAAGACGCCGCGGGGTTGCTTGCGTGTTTGCGAGGACCAGGGAGAGCCCCGCGGCGTTAAACAGTGGGCGGCGTAAGCCGCCCGTTTTCTTGGTGCTTAAAGCGCGAACTCGTAAGAAACGCTCATGACCAGATCGTCGTCGTAGGTATTGTCTTCTTCCTGATCCACGATCTTGGACAGGGTGAAGGTGAACTGATCGGTAACGGCGTAGCCCAGATCCACGTGAGTGTAGTCGCTGTCATCCGCTTCAAAGTCGTAGAAGCCTACGGTGGCGGAGTACTTGTCGTAGCCGTAACCCACAGCGAAGTAGTCGCTTTCGTAATCTTCGTCGCCGCCCTTACCTGAGTTGCCTACA
This sequence comes from Alcanivorax sp., assembly GCF_019431375.1. Lineage (NCBI taxonomy): Bacteria > Pseudomonadati > Pseudomonadota > Gammaproteobacteria > Oceanospirillales > Alcanivoracaceae > Alcanivorax > Alcanivorax sp. Next base: position 1,617,669 of record NZ_CP080267.1, on the reverse strand, counting down.
CCGATGAAGGCGTCAGCGCTCAGGCCGGCAAAGCCTACACCCAGGTGTACTTCCTGGAAGTCAGCGCCAGATGCAGGATTGTCACCTGCGGTGCCGCCAGCGGTGTAGTTATAGTCGATGTAGCTGATGTCGTAGCTCAGACCTTCGATCTCGCCACCAAAACCGGCGTACAGGTCGTACTCGGTGTCGTCAGTTTCAGAAGATGCCCAGGCACCAGCGTAGAGGCCGGAAGTGTGGGAGTAGTCAACGCTACCGTATACCGCAGCACCGTCGGTCAGCTGCTGACCACGCCACAAGTACTGGCTGGAAGCACCCAGGGTACCGCTGACTTCTGCTGCAGCGATGGCCGGAGCCAGGCTGGCAGCCACGATGGAAGCGGCCAAAACGGTTTTCTTCAGACCAAATACGTTTTTCATGTGCAACCCTCTTAACAAGTCTAATTTGTTCAAGTGTGCGTTGGTGACGCACCGCCTGTTCGGCTCACATGAGTTATAGCAGAGAATGTGCCAACTATTTTTTATCTTTTAAAAACAGAGGTTTGTATTTTTGGGCGAGGAATATTGAGGAATTGTTAAAGTGGAAGGCGAGGATGCGGTGCGCAAACTTGGTGCTGCGCACCGCATTGGTGCGTTAATTATGGGCACTGCCAGTCAACCAGCACGGCATCCACACTGGAACCGTCTGCATCCGTCAGGGACAAGCCGCATTGCCCTTTCTCGTGAACAAAGTGTGCCCGGTAGTCGCTACCGGCTTGTGGGTCGAATTGCAGCGCGACCTTGCAGCGATCCCGTGTGTTGTCGGCATTACGGCGGTTATAGGTGACGCCGATCCGGGTTGCCGGGGTAGCCGGGATGGCGGTGGTGACTTCCGGGCTTTTTTTCATGGTTTCCAGTAGATCATTCAGGGCGTCGCCACCGAAGGGCGTTTGTGAAATAGCGTATTCGGTGGACTTGAATCCTTTGCCGGGTACGCAAACCACCGGCTGGGCGGCGGTGTTGTTGCTGGTAAAGGTGACCTGGGCAGTCTCCTCGCCCTCTGGCGGCTGGTAGTTCAGGTGCTGGCAGCCGGCCAGCAAGGCAAGGGGGGCAAGAAACAGGGCTTTCATGGTGTGTCCTTATCGAAGCGTTTGGCAAAGTGTAAGTCAGCCGGGCGGCGGACCCAATGGGCTTTTCTGTTGCAAGGTCGGGGCCATGAATGGATGGCTGGCTCACAGATATATTGAAAAGCGCTTGCAGGCAAGCTCCTACAAAAGGTCAGCGGTTAGTCGGCGTCCCCAAACCAGTGGGCAATCGCCTGCCGGGTCAGTTCTGGTTTTTCCCGGGTAGTGGGTAGCCAGTTGCCGGCGTTGGCGGTCATGGCAGTGAGGAATTCGAACAGGGGAAGGTGCTGGCGCAGTACCCGATGATGGCGATGGCCGATCACCGGGTTGAAGTATCCGAAGAAATCCAACATCTGTCGGGGGTTCTTGCGCACCCACAGCCAGGAGCCCATTTCCAGGGTAAAGGGCAGGAAGGTGTGTTGCGGTGCCCGATCCTGGGCATCGTCGTAGAGGTAATCCCACAGGTCGCCGTGGGTGGTGTAGTTCACCGACTGCGGCTCGATCAGGTAGGGGTGATGGTGAGGGTAGGTGTCCTCGAAATGCTGCTTGATCCGGAATACCTCGCCGATATGGGGAATGGGGCGATGGCTGCGGGCGTAGCAGCACCAGATGCGGTCGCGTCGGCCAAAGCCGCTGTGGCAGTCCAGGCTTATGGAGAACGGCGCCGGCATCAGTTTTTCCCGCACTACACGAACCACTGCCTGGGCTTCCGGCTCCATGGGGGCGCCACTTTTGCCCCGATACCAGGGCAGATGTCGGCTGATGCGGTGGCCGCCCACCAGGAACGGCACTCGGCCCATGGCATCAATAGGAGCGTTACGCATCAGGTCCACCCCATTGGGGTTGCTGCGGGTACGCTTCCAGATACCGCCCGGGTTGATCATGGGCATGAATACCAGCCGCACCTGCTCCAGCCGCCGGTGGAGCTGATCGTCCCACTGCAAACGATGAATGAGACTGTGCAGCCAGGACATCAGCACCTGACTGCCGATTCGCTCCACGCCATGGACTCCGCCAAAAAAACCGATAACCGGCACGCCAGGAGAGGTGCTGCCCATTTCGATCACCCGCACCGGCAATGACAGCTCTCCCATGGGCACTTCATGGACCGTGGACACACGCAGGTGACGTTCACCATGACGAATCAGTGCATCCAGATGCAGAAGTTCGGGCAGATGGCGTTGCAGCAGGTAAAGCTTGTCTTCCATAGGCGGGGGCGGGGACAGGCAAAGAGGAGGTGACCCTAACGTACGGGTGTGACGGGGAGATGACGGATGGCCCAGCTACCAGGTAAAACCAATCTGTTCTTGACGACGCCGTGCCGGATTACACGCTCATTAGCTAGAAGCTAGAAGCTAGAAGCTAGAAGCTAGAAGCTTCACCAAACCGTGACCCCGCTGTCAGCGAACTGTCACGGCGGGTTCCTAGTGTGGCTCCAGGATAGTCCTGCAACGGATAAGAGCCTGTGGCTGTGCCCATGACAATGCCTCTTGATTCTGCTTGCTCACTGCGAACCGGGGATCTGCTGTTGTTTTCCGGCCGTGGTTTTACCAGTGAGGTGATCCGGGTCTTTACCCGCAGCCCCTGGAGTCATATCGGCATGGTGGTGCACCTGCCCGGCAATCCCGACCCTCTGGTTCTCGAATCCACCACCCTCAGTGAATCGTCAGATGTGACCCTGGGGTGTCCGGTGGCCGGTGTGGCGCTGGTGCCGCTGGTGGACAAGCTGCGAGATTACCCAGGCACTGTGGCGTTGCGTCGGCGGCATGGCCCGCCGTTGAGCGACCGGCAGCAGCAACTGCTGGCGCGAATGGTGAAACGCCTGCTCCATCGCCCCTACAAGAACTATGTGCTGTGCAATGCGCTGGACGTGCTCACCGGTTTTACCCGCAAGCCGGATCAGCGTGGCTGGTTCTGTTCAGAGCTGGTGGCTGAGTTGTATCGGCGGCTGGGTTGGCTGCCCCGCCAGACCCGTGCCAGCACCCTGGTGCCGGGGCACTTCGGTTCCCGCCATATGCGCCTGCAACACGGCAAGCTGGGCGCAGTGGAATTTCTCAAGAGCGGGCCGCAAGCAACAGCCATCCGTGCCCGGGTCAGTGTTACAGCCAGCGGCGAACTCGCTGTCGATAGGCCTGCCATTGCTCTCCGAACTGCTGGGCGTGAAACGTCTCTTCCGCGGCAATCACATGCTGCTGGATAACCCAGACAACCGGTACCAGCATGATCAGCATGCCTGGGCTGTGCTGGTTCAGTGCCATGGCCAGGTACAGGGCAGTAAAGCCCAGGTAGATGGGGTTGCGGCTCAGCCGGAACACGCCCTGGGTAAGCAGCTTGCTGGCCGGGCGATGGGGAACCAGGGTGGTGCGTGCCAGGCGTAACTGGATGGCCGCAGCCAGAACCAGGGCGGTGCCGATCACGGCCAGGGCCAGTATCACCCAGCGGTCGCCGGGAAACGCCGGGGCGGGCAGGGTAAGGGCCTGATCGATGCCATAGCCCATCAGCAGGCCACCAAGGTACAGGGCCGGTGGCGGCATCATCACTTGCGGGTGCTCAAGGGGCATGGCGATAACCTGTATTCAGACAATGGAGAAAACCAAATCAGTGCGAATTCTAAACCCTATGCCAACCGTCCGCCCGTCTGACGGAAAACTTTACGAGGTTTGCTATTGATCATTTTGAAAAAGCTGGGTTATGGTAATTCCATTCCCGCCATTGCGGGAGTGATCGCGATCAAAAGCTGTTACAGCTGCTGCAACTGAACCGCCAAAAGGCTTAAACCAACGGCGGCAGGCGCAGGCGTCACTCTCGCTTTCTCAGACTAAGAGCCAGATCTGACGTCTCAGCCAAATGCTGCCCACGATGCAACCGTCACAGGGGATACGCATGGAAGAGCGCGCGGCCAGACTTCACACCCTCTCCATCAACCACGCAAGCGCCAACCAGAACGATTCAACCCTCGAACAAGAACAGCAAAAAACCTACGTCATCGATACCAATGTGTTGATCCACGACCCGAATTCGTTACTCAATTTCGAGGAACATCGGGTGGTGATCCCCATGACGGTGCTGGAGGAACTGGACAAGCTGAAGAGCGGCAGCAAATCCCATACGGCGGCGGATTGTCGTGCGGCCATTCGCCAGATCGACCGGGTGCTGGGTAGCGCCACGCCGGCGCAGGTGGAAGCGGGTATCCCCATTCCCCGAGGGCCGGAGACGGTCACCCAGGGCACGCTGACGGTGTTGATGTCGACGTCCGGCGAGCTGAATGCCCCCTTGCCCAATGACCTGAACGACAATCGCATCATCAATGATGTGGTGGCCATGCAGTCCAGGCAGCCGGAGCGTCGTTTCATTCTGGTCACCAAGGATATCAACATGCGCCTCAAGGCGCGGGCCTGCGGCATCGAATCGGAGGATTATCACAACGATCAGCTGGTCACGGACATCAAGCAGCTGACCCGAGGCTATTTCGAAGTGCCCGGTTCCTTCTGGGATCAGGTGACCCAGGTGGAAACCGAGCAGGTGGGGGCTGATACCCTGCACCATCTGTCCCACGGCTTGCTGGTCAGCGAAATTCTGGGTGAAGAGGTTTATCCCAACCAGTACATCATCGATGACCAGGGCTTCGTCGGGCGGGTGCTGGATGTGGACAACGGCGTGGTGACCTTGCGTCACTACAAGGCCGACAGTCTGCTCGATCAGGAAGTCTGGGGGCTGCGCCCGAAGAACCTGCAGCAGGCCATGGCGCTGCAACTGTTAATGGACCCGGATGTGCATCTGGTGACGCTCACCGGCGCGGCCGGTTCCGGCAAGACCATCCTGGCACTGGCCGCCGCAATCGAAATGACGGTGGAACAGAAGCGCTACAACAAGATCATTGCCACCCGCTCCACACCGCCTCTGGCGGAAGAGCATGGCTTCCTGCCCGGCACCGAAGAGGAAAAAATGGACCCTTGGCTGGGGGCCATCAACGATAATATAGAGGCGTTGCACCTGAACGATGAAAACCCCTCCGGCAGTATTCAATACGTGAAGGAAAAGGCCAATATCCAGTTCAAGGCCATGAACTATATCCGCGGCCGTAGTTTTCAGAAATCCCTGATCCTGATCGATGAAAGCCAGAACCTGACCCCCCACCAGATGAAGGCGATCATCACCCGGGCCGGGGAAGGCTCCAAGGTGGTGTGCCTGGGCAACCTGGCCCAGATCGACACACCTTACCTGTCACCCACCAGCTCTGGTCTGACCTACATGACCGAACGCTTCAAACGGTTCGTTCATGGTGGTTCGGTGCAGTTGAACGGAGTGCCGAGATCGTTGCTGGCGGAATACGCGGAGTCGTTCCTCTAGTTAACAGTTAATAGTGAACAGTTAACAGCGAGAGCTCGCGTTAGATTTTTTCTTTTCTCCAACGAAAGAGGCCGCGTCCAGACTCTGGGCGCGGCCTCTCAGGTTTTAAACTCCACCAAAGCAGGGTCGCGTAGCTGTTAACTATTCACTGTTAACTGTTCACTATCTTTTTGCACGCTTCCGACTGATAAAAGTCATCCAGCACCCATTGAATAAACGGTTCCAGCACGCCCTGTTCAATGAGGACGGTAGCGCCGCGGGCCAGGGCGGGGGCGGTGATTTCACGAACTTGCTCTTCGCTGATCTTCATGCCGTCCAGCAGGGTTTGCAGGGGCATGTCGCTGAGGGATTGAACGGCGGCGTGGATACCCACGCTGACCAGTCGGCGGGTGTAATCCAGGCGGGCGGTTTCGTCGCCGATGGCACAGCTCTGGCTGACCACTTCATCAATGGTGCCGGCCGGCACCAGCTTCAAATAGTCGGCAGGTTTCAGGGGCGCCACGCGCTGGTAGCCGTCCCGGGCCAGTTGTTCGATGCGGTCATTGGTGAGTTGTTTATTGAGCCACTGTTCGCCGGTTTTCAGGGTGACGCGGATATTCTTTCTCAAATAATCGCGGATGGATTCTTCCATGCCGCCCATGGCCTTGCCCACCATGCTCTTGCGGCCCATTTTCATCACGCTGCTGACGCCGGGCAGTTTGGCCAGGGCGTTCTCTTCCAGCAGAAAATTCTTGATGCCGGTGTAGAGCATTTCGCTGACCATTTCGCTGACCAGCGGGTGGTTCATGGCGGCGTGGACGGCTTTCTCGCGCAGGGTCTGCAGCTTCAGTACCTGCTCCAGGATCGCCTCGAAATGGTCCTCGCTGAGCAGCTCGCCCACGGTGGCCGGATCCTTTTCGGCGGCTTCCCAGACCGCCTTGCTCACGTCGCTGACCACACCCTGCAGCCCTTGGGCGCTGAGCGCCTGTTGCAGCCATTGGTCCACGACGGTGGTCAGGGAATCACTGTCTACCAGTTTACCCAGGGGGACAACGCCCAGGCTGACGCTGGCCTGAGCCATCAGGGCCTGCCAGTGCTCCTCGTTTTGCAGTTGTGCACAAAGGTGTGCCTGGTGCGCATCGCGCAGGGCGGAGATCAGTTGAGCGGATGACATGGTAGTAAAGCCTCTTTTTATTGATTCAGAACAATACCCCTGGTCGCAATCGGCCTTTCAATAGTGCCGGTGCGGTGGCCATGTGAGGGTTTCTGGTCGCTGACTCTATCTTGCTGGAAGAAAGGGGTACTGTATGCAACTGCGAGGACAAGGAAAAGCGGCGCTGCTGCTAACCGGGATGTTGATGGCCGGGCCTGTCATGGCCCATAAAGCGGGGGACGTGATTGTGCGTCTGGGGGGACTCAAGGTTGAGCCGGATGCCAGCAGTGAGACCTTCAATCCGGCCCTGCCGGCAGTGGGGGGGCTTGGTGTGGACGTGGATGACGACACCCAAGTGGGCCTGACGCTGGCCTATATGGTGACCGACTCCATTGGTGTTGAGCTGGTGGGTGCGACTCCCTTTACCCACGACATCCTCCTGGAGACCGGGGGCGGTGATATTGCCATTGGGGAAACCAGCCACCTGCCGCCGACGCTGCTGGCGCAATACTATGCGCCACAAGTCGGGCCGATGCGGGCTTATGTTGGTGCGGGTTTGAACTACACGCTGTTTTTTGACGACAGCATTGATGATTCTGTGGTGAGCCCGCTATTGGCCGGTGCCGATGCCGATGTGAAGCTGAGTAACTCCATGGGCTTTGCCTGGGAGGTGGGGGCCGACTTTGCGCTCGACGAAAACTGGTTGTTCAACGTCAGCGTCTGGAACATCGATATTGATACCGAGGCACGGCTGTATGTGAATGATGCCCGCGTGGACAAGATCGATGTGGAAATCGATCCGTGGGTCTACATGGTGGGGTTGGGCTACCGGTTCTGAGGGTGAAACCGTCCGTTCTTTAGGAGTCTGCCTGAAGGGCAAAAGGCTCGGCTGCAGGCAGCTTCCAACAAAAAGCTGATGAAACCGGGCGAAGGAAAAACTCGTGACGATGGCCACGGCACAGTTATGCGGGTCATCGTCAGGAGGTCAGGCCATTTCTTCCAGCAGTTCCGGGAAGCGCTGGCGCAGGACTTCATAGCCACCGTCCAGGCTGACCACGTCACTGAATCCCTGTTCGTTCAACCAGTCGGCGGCGCCCTGGCTGCTGTTGCCGTGGTAGCAGTAGATCACCAGCGGCTTTTCCGGAGCGGTATTGGCCAGGAATGGTTCCACGTTGGCCTGGGTCAGGTGGACGGCACCGCGTAAATGGCCAGCAGCAAAGCTGGCCGGGTCGCGAATGTCCACGAACAGGGCATCGCCTTGCTCGAAACGGGTTTTGCCCTCATCCGGGCTGATGCGTTTTGCCATTGTCTGCGTCCTTTTCGGCGAGCAGGTCCGACGGCGGATACTCGCATTCCAGTTTCATGCCGATGGCATTTTCCAGTTCCGGCAGCAGGAAGGCATCATCTTCACAGGCGAAGCTGATGGACATGCCGCTGGCGCCGGCCCGGCCGGTACGGCCGATACGGTGCACGTAGTCTTCCGGGTCTTCCGGCAGGTTGTAGTTGACCACGTGGGACACGCCGTCGATATGGATGCCGCGGCCTGCCACGTCGGTGGCGATCAGCACCTGCAGATCACCGGCGCGAAACCGTTCCAGGGTCTTCATGCGCTGGGTCTGGGGCACGTCACCGGAGATCAGTGATACCTTCAGGCCTTTCTTGTGCAGGCGGTCACTGACCCGACGGGTAATATCCCGGCGGTTGGCGAACACGATCACCTTGTCCATGTTCATGCCGGTGATCAGGTTGTAGAGCAGGGTGAACTTGTCATCGGCATTGGTGATGTAGACCTTCTGCTCCACGGTGTCGGTGGTCACCTGGGTGGGCTCGATTTCCACCACTTCGGCGTCTTCGGTCCAGCGGCGGGCCAGGTTCATCACATCCTCGCTGAAAGTGGCGGAGAACAGCTGGGTCTGCCGGTATCGGGTTTTCGGGGTCATGCCGACGATACGTTTCACATCGGGGATAAAGCCCATATCCAGCATGCGATCCGCTTCATCCAGTACCAGGAATTCCACCCGGTCCAGCCACAGGTCGCGGCGCTTGGCGAAATCCAGCAGGCGACCGGGAGTGGCCACCAGAATGTCGATCAACTCGTTCTGCAGGCGTTCCTGCTGACGGTTGAAGTTCATGCCGCCAACCACGCTCATCACCTGCAGGTCGGTGTACTTGGCCAGCGCTCTGGCGTCCTTCTCGATCTGCATGGCCAGTTCCCGGGTGGGGGCCACGATCAGGGCACGGGGCTCGCCCGCGTAGCGTTTTACCTGGATCGGGTGGCGCAACAGGTCGTTGATCACGGTGATCAGGAAGGCGGCAGTCTTGCCGGTACCGGTCTGGGCCCGGCCAATGGCGTCGGCGCCGGCCAGGGTGTGCTCCAGGACTTCTGCCTGGATGGGGGTGCAGTACTGGAAGCCCTGGTCGGCGATGCCGCGCATCAGGTTCAGGTCCAGATCGAAATCGTGGAAGCGGGTTTCGCCGTCTTTTTCCGGCACCGGGAACTGATCCAGGGTCCAGGTGCTTGTGTTGTCTTTTTGCATGTATTCGCTCAGTCTGAATGCAAGAGTATGTGCCGATATTGGCACTGGCGGCACACAGCCGCGGGCGGTAATCAGTCCACCCGTTCCTGCTGAAAACGGGGTATTGTAGAAAAAATAGCCAGCGCTGTCAGAGGATGTTTGCTATGGGCTTGCTTCGCGGCGTTATTGTAGTGTTTTGGGTGGCGGTAGGGTTAGCCATTTTCCTGGATCTGCCATCCCCGTTTGATCGCTTGCTGTTGGGGGCCGGTCTGGTGGTGGCGGTATTGCATGCCCTGGAGTGTGTCGGCTTCATGGTGTGGATTCGTCGGCGCGGCCTGTTTCACTGGCGCGATGCCCTGATGATCATGATTTTCGGGGTGGCCTATCTCAAGCCGAGGATGCGCACTATTCGGCGCACTATATAGCCCGATAGCCCGGCTAAGCCCCAAACACCAGCAGCCGGTTGTTGGCGGGCATCTCATGGTCGGCCAGCAGGCGTCGTTGCTGGCGGGCAAACTGTTCCACTACCCACTCCTGATCGCGAATGCCGCGATTGTCGTCCACATCCTTTAACCACTGATCAAATTGACGGTTGGAGTCACTGGTGTACTGGCCGTCGTAGTTGAAGGGGCCATAGACCAGAAATTTGCCCCGATCAGTCAGGTGTCGACAGCCCTCCCGGATACAGATTTCCACCAATGACGCGGCCATGATGTGGAAGGTGTTGGCGGTAAACAGGTAATCGAAAGGGCCGGCGGGCCATTGAGCGGCCACATCCAGCTCTATCGGTGGCAGTGCCCGGCTGCCCGGATCACTCTGCCATTGCCTTATATGGGGCAGGTTGGCGGCCATATCGGAAGGCTGCCAGTGCAGATGGGGAAGGCGCCCCGATAACCAGGCCGCATGCTGGCCGGTGCCGGCGCCGATCTCCAGCAAGGTGCCCGGCACCTGGCAGTGCTGTTGCAGCACGGCCAGGATTGGCACCTTGTTATTTTCGGCGGCCTGGGAATAGGGACGTTCTTGCAAGGATGCTTACTTCTTGTTCATGTACTTCTGACCCATGGCAACCAGCTTCTGGTAGCTGGTGGGCAACAGGCGTTGCATGGTGTCCACGGCAACCGCATCAGAGCCAATCAGCACCCGGCGCTTGTTACCGCGCACGCCCTTGAGGATGGTGCTGGCGGCTTCTTCCGGAGTGGTGCGGAACAGTTTCTCGAAATCCTGGATGGCCTTTTCCTTGTCGCCACCGGTAATACGCTCAACACTTTTGTCCATGCGTGCGGCCTTGGCAATGTTGGTCTTGATGCCACCGGGGTGCACAGAGGTACAGGAAACCGGGCTGTTTTCCATTTCCAACTCGATGCGGAGGGACTCGGTGAAGCCGCGCACGGCAAACTTGGCCGCATTGTAGGCGGACTGGGTGGGGATGCCCACCAAACCGAAAATGGAAGAAATATTGATGATGTGACCTTCGCCGGCCTGCTTCAGGTAGGGCAGAAATGCCTTGGTGCCGTATACCACTCCCCAGAAGTTGATGTTCATCAGCCACTCGAAATCGTCGTAGTTCATGTCTTCAACGGTGGCGCCAAGGGCAACACCGGCATTGTTGAAGATCATGTTGGCATAACCGAAATGATTCACTACGTCATCGGCAAAATCATAAAACGCCTGACGATCGGCCACGTCCAGTTTGCGGGTCATCAGCCGGTCTTCACCGAGCCCCAGCAGATCGGCGGTTTCCTTCAGGCCGGCTTCATTGATGTCGGACAGAGCCAGCTTGGCGCCGGCGGACGCCAGTTCCTGGGCCAGGGCACGGCCAATGCCAGAACCGGCACCGGTGATAACGGCAACTTTGTCTTTAAAATTCTTCATGATGACTCCTGTATCCGCTAATTCAGTTGCAAGTTGAAAGTTCAAAGTTTCAAGGCGCGGGTCAGAGCTTTTCAGTTGGCACTGCTGGCGCCTGCGCTTTTCAACGTTGAACTTTCAACTTGCAACTCGATTTGGCGACCGAGTGTAGACACTTTGTCACTGCAGAATGGGCCAATCTTGTCGAACAAGGAAGTCCCTCCGTGACGGTGGCGCCGCCGGGTCGCGGCGCTGAGGATAACCGGCTCAGAGGCTGGGCTGGGGGCAGGCTTCGCCGAGGGGGGCGGCAATGGCTGCCTGGCTCTGGTGCATCAACTGTACCAGCTCCGCCTCGCTGGAGCCCACCGAGGCGATAGCGGGGTGCAGGGTGATCTGGGCATGCTGTCCTGGGCGCAGTCGGGCGGTCCCCGGTGGCAATATCTCGAAGGTACCGGTGAGAGTGACGGGGAGCACAGGCAGTTGCAGATCCTGAGCCATTTTGAAGGCCCCTTTCTTGAACGGCTTGAGCTGCCCGCTGCGGCTGCGGGTGCCCTCCGGGAAGAACAGCACGCTGGCACCGTTGGCCAGGCGGGTGCGGGCCTGGTTGAGGCTGGCAATGGCGGCCTGGGTGTCGGAGCGGTTGATGAAGATATGGCCGAGCTTTTCGCAGCAGATTCCGATCACCGGCATCTGCCGCAGTTCATGTTTCATGACCCAGCGGAAGTCCACCCCCAGATAACCATAGAGCACAAAAATGTCGAACTGGCTGAGGTGGTTGGCGACGATCACATAGCTCTGGCCGGGCTGCAGGTGTTCGCGGCCATGCACATCCACGCGCACGCCGCTGTAGAGCAGACACAGTCTGGCCCAGGGTACGGCTGTGAGGCGGGCGACCTGATCAGCAGGCAGGAAGGGAACCAGCAGCAGACAGACTGCTCCCAGCAGCAGGGTGGTGACCGCGACCAGCGGGACAAAGACAAGCCAGCTATAAAGGAAGAAAAACAACCGCATGGCGAGGAGCTCTCCGTACCTGTTCAGGTGTTTCCCTTATGGTAATGGAGAGCTGGCCGAAAATGACAGACTGATAATTACTTTGTTACGTTTTGATTTTTTGTGCTGTTTGCTACCGCCGCCGGACGACCGGGGCCATGCAGATCCAGATAATCATAGTAGTGATTCTGGTATTCCGGTTTGCTGACGATGCGGCGCAAGCGCTCCAGAGTGAAGTAGGGGGCATCACGCAGCAGGATGTTGGGGATCCAGGCGGGGATATAGCCGCCGGGGTCGAGAATCAGCTCGTAGGTCATTTCCACTTCCTGGTCGCCCAGGCGCCGGAAGCCCAGCTTGCCGGTCATCTCCGGGAAGCGGATATACTCATTATTGGGGGGCAGGGCATCAGGGCGGTTGATCAGATCCACCATCACCGATTCTTCGTCTTCAGTCAGAGTCTGGGTGACCTTGGCACGCAAAACGGCTTCCCGGTCCGCCAGTGGCCAGGGTAGCTGGGTGGTAAAGCGCAGGGAGCGATCCAGCGGACTGACCCGGTTGAATTCTTCCGCACTATCCACAAAGTGCAACCACTTCGGGTAGGAAGGATAATCATTGAGCAAGGCGACCAGAGAGTATTCGTCGACGAGCGTAAAACGGGTCACGCCGCGGAAGGTCTTCAACCGGGATTCATCCCGATGCTTCATGTACACCTGGATATCGTTACGATCGCTGACCAGTTTCCAGTCTTCGAGGTCGTTGCTGTCGGCAGCCCAGGTGAAAGAGGCAACAAAGAGCGCCAGAAAGAGAACAATGAGTCTGTTCATAGAAAAAGAGGGATCCTTGCATACCTGTTATTGGAATCGAGTGCGGCGGCATTATGCCATTATTGAGATACCGCTGAACATATTTTGACCGTTGCCGGATCTTTCTGCTGCCCGCTTCGGATGATCGGTTGTCATTGGGCACTTCGGTGGCAGGCAATTTTATGCGGTTTTGCTAGACTTGCCTGCCGCAGGTCGGTGGTCCCCGGTTACCGGCACAATAACAATAGTTTTCTGGCCAGCTAACTATGCTTAAACGTGCATTTCATCTATTTGTTGGGGCTGCATTGGTAGCGGGATATTTTGCCGCTTCCCCCCCCCACCTTTGGAAGCCCGGCCCATCCATGGTCGTGGAGCCACGGGGAAAGGCGCCGGATAACGTGCAATGGCGCAGTGCTTTTGTGTCGGATGGGGACACGCCGATGGTTCATGCCGCTTCCATGCTGGAGCTGCCGGACGGTACCCTGCGGGCCTTCTGGTTTGCCGGCAGCCGCGAAGGCGCGGCGGATGTGGCTATTCATTCCTCATTGTTCGATCCACAGTCCGGTAGTTGGTCCAATGAACAACCAGTCATTACCCGGCAACAGATAGCGGATGGTTGGGGGCGCCATGTTCGCAAGCTCGGCAACGTGGTTCCGGTGCTCGATGATGATGGCCGTATGCGCCTGTTCGTGGTGGCAGTCAGTTTTGGCGGCTGGGCGGGTAGCCGAGTGGTGGTGCTGGAGTCGTTTGATCAGGGTGAAAACTGGCGCTTTGACAAGGTGCTGGTCACTACTCCCTTTCTGAATATCAGTACCCTGGTAAAAACGGCCCCTATTCATTACAGCGATGGCACCATCGGTCTGCCGGTCTATCACGAAATGGTCGGCAAGTTCGGTGAAATATTGCGGCTGGACAAGGACAACCAGATTCTCGGCAAGGCGCGTATAGGTCATGGGCGCAAGGCGATCCAGCCACTGGTGCTGGTAGACAGTTCTTCTCATGCGGTGACCTTCTTGCGCAATGAGAACGAGCCCAACAATGGCTTTCTCTATCAGTCAGAAAGCCACGACGGGGGCTGGCAGTGGGATGAGCTTGAGTATTCTTCCCTCGAAAATCCCAGTGCAGCCTTGAGCGGTCTGGCCATGGGAGAAGGCCACTGGCTGGTAGCCGCCAACTGCAACCGTATCGAGCGCGATGATCTGTGTATCCGCGAAACCCGTGATGGCGGCAATAACTGGCAGGAGCGCTGGACCTTTCACGACCGGGAACGCTGGCGCGGTGAAGAAATGACTGAGCAGGAATTCAGCGCCCTGATCAATCCGGAGCTCAATAGTGATGTGCCGCCGGAAGATCCCGCCCGGCTGCTGGAGCGAGCCCGCCACAACAAATGCGATGGCCGCCTGGGCTGTGAGTTCCAGTACGACTATCCCTACATGGTTCGCGCTCGCAATGGTGACTTGCACATGGTGTACACCTGGAACAAAACCGCGATTCGCCACGTCTGGCTGAAAGCAGATGCGGGCAAGAAAGATACCAAGGAGCCGGGTAATGACGCTTGATATTATGGTCTGCGCTCTGGTGCTGGTGGCGGTACAACTGCGTATCAGCGCCTCGCTGCTATCCGTGCGCGGGCGGATCATCCTGTCCGTGGTGGTGTTCGTCTGGTCGGTGCTGCCGTTCCCCTGGGGGCTGGCGCCGTGGGTGATCAGCTACCTGGCCGGTTTCAGCATTACCTCGGGTCTGCTGGCGATGCTGGCCATCCAGCATCGCATTGCCGGCCATTACTGGCTGCCCCTGAAACAGCTGCGGGGTGCCTGCCTGATGCTGGTGCTGATGGCGCTGTGGTTCTACCCGATGAGCCTGGGCTCCAGTTATGCCGACCCCTATGCTCTGGGCTTTGGCAATTTCGGGTTCAGTACCGCACTGCTACTTTTGGGCATGCTGGCCTGGGTGCTGCGTGCCTACGCGACCTGCATGATTTTGGCGACCGCGCAGTTGGCGTTTGGTGCCGATCTGCTGGCCAGTGACAATCTGTGGGATTACCTGATCGATCCCTGGCTGGTGCTCTGGGCGGCCGGTTGGCTGATCCGTGATCGCTTGCTGCAGGCGCGAGCCATGCCTGCACCCGCGTCGTCAGCAGTGAACAATCAGTCTTCGGCACCTGCCGACAAGGCTGATGGCCTCTCCGCTGGCCAGTAACTGGCGGCCAGATAGCCCACCACAAACATCAGCAGATTGCCGATCAGGCCGGTGTAGTAGAGATCAAAGGGGGCGCTGAGCGCCTCCGGCAACATTCCCTTGTTGGTCAGGATCGTCCAGCCGGTGAACACCAGGGTGCAGGCAATCCCGCACCAGGCTGCTCTGGTGTCCCCCCGTTTGCTGAAAAAGCCCAGCAGGTACAGCCCCAGCATGCCGCCACCCAGCAGTGACACCAGAATCGTCGAGGTGTCCTGCAGGGTTTTGGTGTCCGCCTGATTCAGCCACAGGGCCCCGGCAATCATCAGACCGGTAACGACCACGGCGATGGCCCAGGCCACTTTCAGATAATGCCTATCGTTTTGACCTGGGTGAAAGTGGCGCCGGTACAGGTCCACCACGCTCACCGTGGTCACCGAGTTGATGCTGGAATCCAGCGAGCTCATGGCCGCCGCCAGGGCGGCGGCAATCACCAGCCCGGCCACGCCGGCGGGCAGGTAGTTAGTGATGAAATAGGGCATCAGGGTTTCTGCACGAGCTTCACCGCTGAGAATGGCGCCGGCCTGCACATCCGGGTAGACCTGAAAGAACACCCACAGGGCGGTGCCCAGGAACATGTAGAAAGCCCAGATCGGCAGGGCGGTGAACAGGTACACCCACAGACCCTTGCGGGCTTCGGCGGTGGATTGGGAGGCACAGTAGCGTTGCACGGTATTCTGGTTGCTGGAGTATTCAGTGAGCCAGTTGGTCAGACCGATCAGCAACATCATGGTGGCGGTTTTTTCGCTCAGCGACAGCGACCAGGAGGTCTCGCCGGGGGCGCCGTTTTCCCAGGGAGCCAGGGCAAATTTGCCTGCCTTGCCAGCCTGATCAAACACCTGTCCGAGCCCACCGGGCAGGGCATCCAGGATCACCCACAGGCACAGCAGTCCGCCGAGCAGCAGCACCACAGTCTGCAATACATCGGTCCAGATAACGGCATCGATACCGCCAATGACCGTGTACAGGCCTACAAAGAGGCCGCCCAGAATGATGGCGGTGGTGGGTGTCAGATCGGTGACTTGCTGAATCAGCAAAGACAACAGCCACAGGATCATGGCCAGACGCACTACCTGCGCCACCAGAAAGGCAACCGCGCCATAGACACGGATCGAAGGCCCGTAGCGTTGTTCCAGAAATTCGTAGGCGCTGGTCATGTTGCCGCGCCGGAAATAGGGCAGAAAGACGAAGGCTGCCACCAGCATGGCCGGCAACAGGGCCAGGTTGGGCAGGTAGCGAAGCCAGTCGGTCTTGAAGGCGTCGGCCGGGTAGGCCAGAAAGGTGATGGAGCTGATGGAGGTGCCTACCAGAGACAGCCCGATGACCCAGCCGCGAAAGCGGCGGCCACCCACAAAATATTCCTCGGTACTGGTGTTGCGTCGGGAAAAATAGATGCCGATGCCCAGCACTACACACAGATAGCCCGCCAGGACCACCCAGTCAGCCGTTGCCAATGTCATTATTGTTCTCTCGATACAGGCAACCGGCGACAGGCCACACGCCGGGTAGCGGGTGGCCTGTCGCGAGCAGCGTTATTGTTCGATATAAACGTTATCGGCCTGTTCACCACGGTCGGACATGCGGGTATCAAAACTGACCCGGGTGCCGGTGCGCAGGCTGCGACGGCCGCCATTCTGGACCGCTTTGAAATGCACAAACAGTTCCTCGCCGCTGTCGGTGAGGATAAAGCCAAAGCCCTTGTTGGGGTTGAACCATTTCACTTCGCCGCGTTGCTGGCCGTTACCGCCCAGAGGCAGTTTGGCCGGTATCAGTTTACCCAGTGGCAACAGCGGCAGCAGGTAGGCCAGTACCGGCAGCCACAGCCACCACTGATCGGCAAACACTACGCTGCCATGGCTGGCTACCAGGCCGGCAAGGTAGAAAAACACCGCCACATGCAGGGGCAGGCGCTGGCCGCCGCCAAGCAGGCAGACCAGATTTACCACTGCAGCCAGCAGCAGGCCCAGGCCGGTTTGCTGGCTGTGGATATTGGAAATTTTCACCACGGCGAGATTCTCGTGGAGGGTGACCAGTGCCATTTCCGGAGCAAACAGCAGCCAGGCGCCGGGAATGGCTAATAACAGGGCTGCAACCACATAAAAAACGGTCAGGGGTTTAGAGACATTCATGAAATTGACGTTACCTTGTTGAGCTATGAGTGATAAAAGTAGCTGATTCTGGCCGTAACGCCGCTGTTCCGCGGAGAATATGCGGTCACAATGGGTAGCGTCGGGCCTGAAACAGTCTCTGTAAACCGCCGGAAAACGAGGCGGTATTGCACGGTGTCACTGTTTGCGACGAGATCCCAGCCGTCGGCACAGGTTGTTGAACCGTACAATTCGCGCATTGTACCCAAGCCGGCGACGAAACTCATGCGGCATGCTCATTTGGAGTCACAGTGTCTGTTTATCCGTTCCTCAGTGATGCCTTTTTCGATGCCTTGCAGGGCTGTGGCGCCGTTACCCCTAAAACCGGCTGGCAGCCTTGCCACCTGGAAACCGCTGCCGGCTGGGTGCCGCTATACGCGCGCAGCCATTCCCGGGGCGAGTACGTGTTTGATTACAGCTGGGCTGAGGCCTATCACCGCCACGGCCTGGATTACTACCCGAAACTGGTTACCTCGATCCCCTTTACGCCGGTCACAGGACCGCGCTGGCGGGGCGAGATCTCCGCAGATTCACTCTGGGCTGGAGTGCAGGAAAGGCTGAGGGAGCAGCAGGCCAGTGGCTGGCACCTGCTGTTTCCCGACGCGGCCTGCCGGGAACAGTTGCAGGAGCTGCCGCTGGTATCCCGGCAGGCCTGCCATTTTCGCTGGGTAAACCGGGACTATCGGGATTTCGATGATTTTCTTGGCCAGTTCCAGTCCCGCAAGCGCAAGAACCTGCGCAAAGAGCGCCGCCGGGTCCAGGAGCAGGGACTGACCATCACCCGTCATCAGGGGGGGCAGATCAGCGCCAGCGATTGGGCCTTCTTCTACCAGTGCTATGCCAGCACCTACCTGAAGCGAGGCCAGTTGCCTTACCTGAACGAGGCCTTCTTCTCCGCCGTGGGCGAGCGGCTGGCGGATCAGCTGATGCTGGTGCTGGCCCGGGATGGAGATCGGCCGGTGGCTGCCGCATTATATTTTTTCGATGCGGATTGTCTCTACGGACGCTACTGGGGCTGCCTGGAGGAGCGGGACGGCCTGCATTTCGAGCTTTGCTATTACCAGGGCATCGAATTTGCCATCGAGCGGCAGCTGACGGCGTTTGACCCGGGCGTGCAAGGGGAGCACAAGATCCTGCGTGGCTTCGAGCCGGTGATTACCTGGTCCATGCACCACCTGCGCGAACCGGCTTTTCACAACGCCATTGCGGATTTTTGCCGGGAAGAAGCGGCACATGTGCAGCGTTATCGGGAAGAGGCCTGCAGCCTGCTGCCGTTCCGACGGGATGGATGATTAGCTACGAGCTACGAGCTACGAGCTACGAGCTACGAGCTACGAGCTACGAGCTACGAGCTACGAGCTACGAGCTACGAGCTACGAGCTACGAGCTACGAGCTACGAGCTACGAGCTACGAGCTACGAGCTACGAGCTACGAGCTACGAGCTACGAGCTACGAGCTACGAGCTACGAGCTACGAGCTACGAGCTACGAGCTACGCTGGTTGGATAGGGAAGGTCTGGAAAGTTCCTCGTGCTTCGTCATTTCGACGAAGCCGCTGTAGGAGCTATGCTTGTCCCCCAGGGGATCTGCGACATGCGAACCGCGCTTGCGCGGAAATCGACCGCAGGGCGATCAGGATTCTCAGCGCTCGACAGGTCTATCCAAATCTACCGCCCTGATGCCATCCCAAACCTATTCGCCATGCGAGCATGGCTCCAACGGGCTGGGTGGCATGGAAAGAATCACGCCGCCAGCGCCGCTCCTACGGCAAGCTGGATACCGTGCTGGTATTTCCGCCCTGCGCTTGCATCCTTGGCATCAGGCCGCGACTTGCTGCTCGCGCTGGTAGTACAACGCCATGGTGACCAGGTCGCAGAGATCGGCGTTAGGGTGGTCCGGGGATTTCGGACCCAGGTTGGCGGTGACATCTTCCAAGTCGCTGCTTTCCGGGTCGTTCAGGTCCGCCAGAAATTCCCAGGCGTGGCCATGGTGGTCCACCAGAGTGCCGGTATAAATCCCGTCGTCAAAACGGCAGACGCTGGAAAAGACCGTGCTGTTGATATTGAACCCCTGGGCTTTCACCCAAGCGGTGAGGGCTGGGTCCAGGCTGCCGTCTCTGAGTTGCGTGGTAGTGCTGGCGACGGCATCCCAGGCATTGCGGGTGCTGGCTTTGTTCGGTTCCATGGCATTTCCCTCGGCCTTGCTCTTGAATCGTCCCTGAAAATTCACTGCTTATCACACCGCCAGCGACCAGTGGCTGAATCCTGACGATGACTGCATTTTGCCTGCAATCTCAGGCAAGCACAGAGGTGATTTGCTGCAAGGAGCGTAGGAAATATCGTACAAATGAACGATATTCATTTTTTTGAAGTGCGCATTTATCGCCTTTGATTGTCCGCAAAAAGCGGCGGTAGCGGACACTCCATCAAGGCTGCCATGGCGCGCAGCATCTCGGCTTCGCTTACCTGTACCTTGCCATCAGTTAGTACCAAGTCCGCCAGCCCGTCGATTACCGGGCCTTTGAGCAGGGGGGAGAGGTCGGCAAGCCGGTCCAGCGCTTGCCCCAGCCGCTGACTGCTGCACTGGGACAGTGGCAACAAGGTACGGGCCTCGGGCAGCAGCCCATGACTGGCTTGCCGGAACAAAGCCCGGGCTTGCTCGTCGCGAGCGCCGCTGGCCCAGGTCATCACCGAGAATGCCAGTTGCAGCTCGCCGGCCACTGCGCGGAAGCGGTGGAAACGGGTATGGCGATTGCGCCTGGCGTGGTCGTCGAGCTGTTGTCGGGCCAGGGCCACCAGTGCCCACTCGAACAGGGTGGTGCGCTGGTCTGCCCGGGTCAGCAGGGCCAGTCGTTCCAGAATCCCCTTGCGCTGGGCGGAAGGTTGTCCCTTCAGGGTGGGTAGTGCCAGATCGATGACAGGCAGACGCAGGCGGCTGCCCAGGTCGGATAATTGTTGGCTTAGTGGCAGCAGGGCGTGCAGGTGCTCACTCATACCGGCGCTCTGCAGCAGACTTTGCGGGTCGCTGTCGGAGCTACTCAGGATCAGGGCGTACAGAGTCAGTTCTGCCTGGCGGGGATTGTGGAGCTGCTTGTGCAGATCTGCGGGAATGGCTTCCAGCAGCGAGCGGGCATAGCCCACATCCGCCTCACTGACTGTACCCACCCGGCTTGACGGTGTCGGGCTGGAGCCGGCCGAGTCACCGCTGCTGGCATCCCTGCCGCCACTGAACGCAGCCACACCTTCCGGTACGGAAGCCGTGGGAAGCACATCCGATTGACCGGCACTTCGCGCCCGTGTGCGGGCCCGGGCCACCCAGTCGTTGCCCAGGGCGCCGAGGCGCTCGTCCAGCGGCGGGTGGGTGGCGAGCAGGTTGCGGAAGCGAAAGCCCAGGGTTTCCCCGAAGCACATGTGGCTCATGTCTTCGGCATGCACGGAATCCAGATGGGAGCCATCGCCGTTACGGATCTTGATCAGGGCCCCGGCCAGTCCGGCCGGGTTACGGGTGAACTGCACCGCCGAGGCATCGGCCAGCAGTTCTCGCTGTCGGGAAATGGCTGCCTTGATCAGTCGTCCGAAGAACAACCCCAGATAACCCACCACTACCAGCGCCAGGCCGACCAGCACCAGGCTGTTACCCTTGCGATTGGAAGAGCTTCGCCGGGAGGAGCCGCGCAGCATGAATTCGCCGATCTTGCCCAATGCCAGAATACCCGCCAGCACGGCAATCAGGCGCAGGTTCAGGCGCATGTCGGCATTGAAGATATGGCTGAATTCGTGGGCAATGACGCCCTGCAGTTCGTCCCGGTCGAGTTTCTTCAGGGTGCCGTGGGTCACCACCAGCACGGTTTCGGACGGGCGAAAGCCGGCGACAAAGGCGTTAATGGCCTCTTCTTTGTCCAGCACATAAAGCTGTGGGGCGGGGATGCCGGAGGCAATGCTCATTTCCTCCACCACATTGATCAGCTTTTTTTCGTCGCTGTGGCGGGTGTCCGGGTCAATCGGGCGAGCGCCGAGCATGGCGGCCAGGCCTTTGCCGCCGCGGCGTAATTGCCAGGTCTTGAACAGGCAGCCGCACAGCATCACCAGCAGGGTGAACAGGCTGATCCCCAGCGTCATGGGGTGCGTGAGCCACTGGCTGGGCGGAAGCTGCACGTCCATCCAGGCAAATGCCAGCAGTAGTGCCAGATTCACACAGACCAGAATGGCAACAACGGCCAGAAAAAAATACAGGACCAGTAGCCCGGTCTTGCGGCGGGCCCGCTCCTGATGCTGAAAGAAATCCATGGTCGTCGACTTAGAAGGTGACTTTCACCGCCTGGCGGGCTTCCTCGGTTTCGATTTTCAGCAGCTGGGCTTCCTTGAAACTGCCGAACAGGCCGCCAATGAAATTCTGCGGAAACTGTTCGCGGTAGGTGTTGTAGTTCATCACCGCATCATTGAACGCCTGGCGGGCAAAGCCGATACGGTTTTCCGTGCTGCTCAGTTCTTCCATCAACTGGGCCATGGTGTCGTTCGCTTTCAGGTCAGGGTAGTTTTCGCTGAGAGCAAAGAAGTTGGCCAGAGAACCGGATAGCAGGGACTCTGCCTTGCCCAGGTTGCTTACCGCGCCACCATCGTCGGGATGTTCCGCTGCCGCTTTTTTAGCGCTCACCGCCTGGTTACGCGCCTCGATCACCTGGGTCAGGGTGTCCTTCTCGTGGCTCATGTAGGCCTTGGCGGTTTCCACCAGATTGGGGATCAGGTCATGGCGGCGCTGCAGCTGCACATCAATCTGCGCAAAGCCGTTCTTGAAACGGTTCTTCAGGGCAATCAGGCGGTTGTAGACGGCAATGATGTAGATGATAACGGCGACGATAACGCCGATAAAAATAAGAGTCCCCATGACGATAGCCTTCCCCATGCAATTTTATTGTGGCTATAAACTACTGCAAAACTCGTAGAGGGGAAAGAAGGGTCTACGAAGCCGCTGTAGGAACGGAGCGTAGCGGAGTTCCTACAGCGGGTGTTGTTGCGGGGCGGTTCAGTATTTGATGCCCCATTTGCGATACAGAAATCCCATGATCCAGGCCGGGCCGATCATCAGGTACTGGATGTCCTCGAAGAAGGAGGGTTTCTTGCCTTCCACCTTGTGTCCCCAGAACTGGCCGATCCAGGCGACTACAAACAGAACCAGGGATACCCAGAAAACGCTGGCACCACTAGCCGCTATCAATGACAGGACAAACAGGCAGGCCAGACTGAAAATCAGCATGCCCAGAGCAATGGGACGGGAAAGACGGGCGTAGTAGAGCGTGACGCCAATCAGGGTGAGGAAGGCCCAGAAGCCGGCAAAGAAGGGGGCGGGAATGGCCCACAGGAAACCCACGATGCTGAAGAAGATCACCGGTACACAGACAAAGTGTACTTTCTTGTTGGTGGGGTTCTGGTGGCTTTCACCGTAGGCGTCCAGCCACTCATCCATGCTGCGCGTTGTCATGATGTCCTCCCGGTTTATCGTTATACAGCCAGTATAACGCCAACAGGTGGGCGGGATGCGAGGGGCAATTGATAGTGGATAGTTGAGAATTGATAACGGCGCGGATGGGCTGCTCAGGAGCCTGAAAGCAAAGAGGCCGCGCCCAGACATTGAGCGCGGCCTCCTGCGTTGGAGAATCTCAAAATCTGGCTCGCGCCAGTTATCAATTATCCACTCTCAATTATCAATTTGTCTTTTTACGCCCCCAGCCAACCGGCCACGGTCTGCGGTGTCACCGGCAGGTAGTGGTCGACCAGCAGTGCGGTAAACAGCGCAAACAGATAGGTAATGGAATAGCCAAAGGTTTTCATCGGCAGCTTGGGGTCGGTGGAAAACCGCAGCCGTACCGCGTGATACAGAAACACCAGCCCCAGAATCAGGGCGCTGAGCAGGTAAATCAGGTCACTCATGCCAGTCAGGTAGGGTAGCAGGGTGCAGATAAACAACAGGATGGTGTAATACAGCACTGACTCCCGGGTGAACGGGATGCCGTGGGTCACTGGCAGCATGGGGATATCTGCCTTGGCATACTCATCACGACGGTGAATGGCCAGTGCCCAGAAGTGTGGCGGCGTCCAGACGAAGATGATCAGCACCAGCAGCCAGGCGTAGGGATGCACCTCGCCGGTGACAGCGACCCAGCCCAGCAACGGCGGGATAGCGCCAGCGATACCGCCAATCACGATGTTTTGCGGCGTGGCCCGTTTCAGATAGAGCGTATAAATGAAAGCGTAGCCGACAAAGCCGAACAGGGTCAGCCAGGCGGTGATCGGGTTGACCAGGAAATACAGCATGATCATGGAGGCCGCCGCCAGTAGTACGGCGAAGGCAATGGCGGCTTTGGGGCTCAGCTTGCCGGCCACCAGTGGGCGCTTCTCGGTGCGCTTCATGATCGCATCGATTTTCTGGTCCATGATCTGGTTGATGGCCGCGGACGACATCATCGCCAGGGACAGCCCCAGGAATGCGGGAATAAAGATGTGCATGGGCACCATGCCAGCGGGCTCGGTGGCCAGAAACATGCCGGCCACGGCGGTCACCATCAGCAGCATGACAACCCCGGGTTTGGTCAGGGCCAGGTAGTCGCGCCAGGTGGCGGTTTGGCTCATGGTCACGCTCCTTGCGCTTTGGGTAGTGTGGACGGCGACGGTTGGCGCAGACCACATTTCACATTGATGGCGCGGATAAACAGTACCAGGCTGGCCAGTAGCAGTACGGCCACAAAATTATGGGCCACGGCCACGTCGAGGGGCACGGCAAACATCACATTACTCAGGCCCAGAGCAATTTGCACCACCAGCAAACCGAAGATCACCAGGGCGAAATTGCGGAAGAATACGCTGCGTGCACGAATCAGAATCTTGGCCACCAGCGCCAGTACCAGCAGTGTCACCAGCAGGGCTCCGAAGCGATGCATCACATGGATAGTGGTGCGGGCGTCGTTATCCAGCACGCCATATTCGTAGTCTGGTTTGTCGTGCTCGTGGCCCCAGAAAATAAAAGCCTCGTCGAAATCCAGGCGATCCTGCCAGCCTTCTTCACACACCGGCAGTTCGGTGCAGGCCACCGCCGCATAGTTGCTGGCGGTCCACCCGCCCAGGGCGATCTGCAGGATCACCGCCACCAGGGTGATGGAGGCAATCGGCTTGAGCATGCGCACGTCGCAATCATTGAGAAAGCTGGGCCAGCGGTACAGGCGGGCGGTGAGCAGCACCAGCAAGGTAAAGGTGGTAAAGCCGCCCAGCAGATGCAGCATGACAATGGTGGGCTGGAGGCCCATGGTCACCGTCCATTTGCCAAGAATGCCCTGGAAAATCACCAGCGCTACCAGAAACAGGGGTAGCTTGAGGGGCTGTTTTTCCTGTTTGCGGTTGATAAAGGAGAGGGCAGCAATGATCAGAATGACCAGCCCCAGGGTGGAGGCAAAATAGCGATGGACCATTTCCGGTACGGTCTTGTGCGCTTCGCGCAGGCTGCCTGGCATGGTCTCATTCGTGGTGTTGACATGATCGATGGCCTTGCGAACGTCCAGGTGGCCATAGCAGCCGGGCCAGTCGGGGCAACCCAGGCCTGCGTCGGAAAGGCGGGTCCAGGCCCCCAGAATAATCACTACAGCCACCATGAAGACGGCCAGTAAAGCGAGTCGGCGCAGCCAGATTTGTGAAGGAGTAAGCGCTTGCATAGATAGCGTTCCGTTAACCGATCAGAGACCCTTTCAGGGTGCGTTTGAGATCGACGCGGATGTTTTCCGCCTCTTCCAGGGTGGCATCCATGTTCTCGTGCGTGGGATAACGCATGAAGATCTGGCCGTCCGGGCTGACCAGGAAAATATCGCCAATCGGTTCGCCGGTGGTGCTTTCATACACCGGCGCCAGGGCGTTATTCACGGTTTGCGGTTCGGCATAGATCGATACCATGCCTTTCACGTTGTTGTTCAGGAATTCGTTGAGGGCGTCGCCCGCCGGAGCGGTATGCAAGATTACCCTTCGCACCCGGTCTACGTCTGCGCCGAGCGTCTGGCGTACCTGGCGCATCTGGTAATACAGGCCGTTTTTGCAGCGGGTATTACACTCTCTGCCAGCCACATAAAGGAGGGTCCACAGGCCGGCCATGTCGTCACCAGTATAGCCGTCGCCGTTTTCATCGACGGCTTTCAGGGTGGCCATGTCGATATGGGGAATCAGCAGCTGGCCCTTGTTTTCCCGGGGCAGTTCCCAGGGATCGATCAGGAAGCGGCCCGCCAGAAAGAACAGGACAAAAGGAGCAACGATCGCCGCCAGGGTGGCAATATTTTTGGTCCGTGGAGACATTAGGTGTCCTCTCGGGTTCTGCGCCGGTTGCGCACGGCGGCGGCAACATATATCAGCAGGGCGGCCAATGCCAGTGCAAACCACTGCAACGCATAAGCCTTGTGTTTGTCCGGGCCCATCGGGGCGATGTCCTGCCAGGGGCGTGGCAAGGGAGGTTGGCCGCCCAGAGCCAGATCCGGGCGCACCCGGATTTCGAAGGGCGCCAATTCTACCCCAAGTCTTTCGCCAATGGCGTCAAAATCCACTTTCTGTACCCGCAATGGCCACTGATTGTCGGGCAATGGGGCGTTCTGAAGCACAAATGTCTCCCGGGAGGGGCGGTACACCGTCCCTTCCACGCTAATTATCCCGCTGATGGTGGGGATCTCCGGCAACTGTTCCCGACGAGCTCCACGAGGCATCCAGCCCCGATTGATCAGTACCCAATGACCTTCAAGGGTTTGCAGCGGTGTCAGCAGGTGGTAGCCGGCCACGCCGTTACGGATACGGTTATCCAGCAGCACATTGTGGCCGTTATCCAGGTGGCCTGAGAGTGCTGCCTGGCGGTGCAAGGGGGCAGGATCGGCCAGCAGGGCGGAGAGGTCCGCAGCGGGTTGTCGGGCCTTTTCTTCCTGCGTAGCCAGCCATAGCCGCTTTTCCTCTGCCCGTTCCAGCTGCCACCAGCTCAGCCGCAGGCAAATGGCGACTACCGCCAGGGTGGCCAGAAAGGCGATCCAGGACAGAACCGGGCGCCGGTCCTTGTTGTTTGACATGATCTTTGCTCTCGCGGTTGCAGCATCCCTGTTGTGGGCGGCAACCAGAATATTGCGTGCACTGGCCGGGGTGGCCATTACAATGGCGGCACATTGTACATAGTAAAGCCTGCTTGCCGCCAAGCGCGGGTCAAGACCAGGGGCACTTGAGACGGAGTAAGCGTATGTGGTGGGTGAAGCTGATTGTCATCGTGCTGTTGATTGCGGCCGTAGTTTCGCTGGGGCGGGCCTTGTTCTCCCTGGTCAAGGACGATGGCAAGTCCGGCAAGACCATGCGTGCCCTGGCCTGGCGGGTCGGCTTTTCGGCGGTGATTTTCCTGTTCATTCTGCTGAGCATGATGATGGGCTGGATTCAGCCCCATGATGTGAATCCCACCAAGCGTTACGGCCAGCCCATCGAACAGACCGCACCGGTCGAATAATCCCTTCTATAAATAGAGGGGGTTGCTTGTAAAAGTCAGGTAAAAGCGTGCTCCAGCCACGAACTTCTGCCGCTTGCCGGCCTCTGACCTGCTGAACATGAGGTGAAGGGTCAGCGAAGGGATGGCCAGGGAGCAGGATGCGCTTCACCTCTCCCCCCGAATTGTCTGGAGGCTGCGTTATGGAATGGATGACCCGAGTTATGGTGGTTCTTTTCGTGCGGCTGCTGGCCCGCGCCGAGCAGGTGGCGCTGAATACTGGCGAGCCGCTGCGGGATTCGTTGAAATCCCGGGTTTGAGCCCGACCGCCATTTTTTTATCCGGCGATGGAACCTTTCTCGCCATCGCTGGACAAATCAGTTAAGCAAGACACGTTTTCTCCTCTTGTAACATCAGGCAACCCTCAGGGCGTTCAGCGAGACTGGCGCCCTTCTTTTTTGCCTGTTGTTTGTGGAGAGCACAGAGCTACTTCTTTGGTGCCGGTCCGGGGGGCATGGGAAAGGCGGTAATGTTGCCGCCGCTGGATTCCATGATCTTGCCGACCCCTTCCTTTTCCACCTCGTCGATGCGGATGACCGCATGCAGGGGAATAAAGGAACGCATCACGTCGTTGAATTCCCGCTTCAGCTTTTCCTCCCCCGGGTCTACCACCAGGCTGGCCCTTTCCCCGAACAGAAACTCCTCGACCTCGACAAACCCGTACAAGTCGCTTTGGTATATCTGCGAGGCATAGATCTCGTACACATGCCCCTGATTGTGGAATATCACCCGGTAGATTTGACGTCGTTTTGACATGGATGTGATACAAGCTGTGTGTGGTAAAGGGGAGCGGAGTCTAGCACGATGAGGAGGGCTCGTATCTGCCTGAAAGGCTTGATAAACCCTACCTTTCGGCTGGACTTTGCGGATGCGAATGACTAGAGTTGGCGCCCATATATGCAGTGGGGCAATTTGCCGCACCTGTGGCAATCTGGTGAAATCGACGGTGCTGATTTCTAGCCATTTGATTTTATTGGATTTTGCCACCCGTACGATCCCTATTGGTGGCCGCCCCCTTGGTCGCTGAGGTCTGCGGGACAAGGCGTTGGCTGCGGCTCCACGGCATCATCCTGAAACTTCGCTTTCCAGGTGCCGGTGACGGCAAAGAACAAGCGTGCCCTACGAGGCCATGCTGGGGAAAACAGGGAGCAAACGCATGCAGTCAACTCTGTTCCACCGCGCGGCGGTTGGTCTGACGTCACTGATGATCAGTGGTATGACCTTCGCCAGCGACTGGACCGAACGTTCCGAACTCGACCTGCGACCAGGGGTGACCCAGGTTAGTCAGGATATTCAAGATCTTCACACCACCGTGCTCTGGATTGTGACCGTCATCGGTCTGCTGGTGTTCGGCTTGATCGTGTACTCCATGATCCGCCACCGCCGCGCCAAGAACCCCAATCCGGCCACCTTCCACGAAAATGTCTTCCTGGAAGTCCTCTGGACTGTGATCCCCTTCGTGATTCTGATCGCCATGGCGGTGCCCGCCACCCGCGTTCTGGTTCAGATCGATGACAGCGCCGAGTCCGAGCTGACGGTCAAGGTTACCGGCTACCGCTGGAAGTGGAGCTACGAGTACCTGACCTACGAAGATGACAACGACATCGGTGTCTCTTTCTTCTCCAACCTGGCCACGCCGCCGGAGCAGTACAACAACCCGGTTCTGGCCGGCGGTCTGTTCCCCTATGGCACCGCGAAAGAGCTGGTTGGCAAAGAAGCTCCCGAAAAAGACCACAATTACCAGCTGGAAGTGGATAACAAGCTGGTCATCCCGTCAGGTCAGAAAGTCCGCTTCCTGGTGACCTCTGATGACGTGATCCACTCTTTCTGGATCCCGGATTTCGGTGGCAAGAAAGACGCTATCCCTGGCTTCGTCAATGAAATGTGGGCGAAAGTGCCGGAAGGCAAGGAAGGCACCTACTACGGTCAGTGTGCTGAACTGTGCGGCAAGAACCATGCCTTCATGCCGATCGCGGTGGAAGTGGTTAGCCAGGACGAGTTCAAGACCTGGATCGCTGAAGAGAAAGAAAAAGCGGCTTCCGGCCCGGATCTGACGCCGTTCACCGGCCTGGATCAGGCCATGGACGAAGGCAAGCAGGTTTATGCCAGCGCCTGTGCACTGTGTCACGGTGCCAATGGCGAGGGCGGCATTGGTCTGCCGTTTGCAGGTACCGACTTCGCAACCAAGCCGGAGCACCTGAACGAACATATCGATGTGCTGGTTAATGGCCGTGCTGCCATGCCCGCATTCAAGGCTCAGTTGACCCCGCGCCAGATTGCGGCGGTGGTCACCTACGAGCGTAACGCTTTCGGCAACGACACCGGCGATCTGATCCAGCCCGCCGACGTTAACGACCACGAATAAGGGAGGGGATAGCAATGTCTACTGCAGCTGCAACCCATGATGATCACCACGATCATCACCACGCCCCGACCGGCCTGAAACGTTGGCTGTTCAGCACCAACCACAAAGATATCGGTACTCTGTACCTGTGGTTCAGCTTTGCCATGTTCCTCGCTGGCGGCTTCATGGCCATGGTGATCCGTGCCGAGCTGCTTGAGCCCGGCATGCAGTTTGTCGATCCGGAATTCTTCAACCAGATGACCACCGTGCACGGTCTGGTCATGGTGTTTGGTGCGGTGATGCCCGCCACGGTTGGCCTGGCCAACTGGATGATTCCGCTGATGATCGGCGCGCCGGATATGGCGCTGCCGCGGATGAATAACTGGTCCTTCTGGATCCTGCCCTTCGCCTTCGCGATCCTGATCGGTTCCGTGATCATGAGTGCGTTCGGCGATGGCAACCCCAGCGCGCCGAACTTCGGCTGGACCTTCTACGCACCGCTGTCCACCAAATATGGCCCGGATTCCACGGACCTGTTCATCCTGTCCGTTCACATGATGGGTATCTCTTCCATTATGGGTGCCATCAACGTGGTCGTTACCGTCTTCAACATGCGTGCCCCGGGCATGACCCTGATGAAGATGCCGCTGTTCGTCTGGACCTGGCTGATCACCGCCTTCCTGCTGATCGCGGTCATCCCGGTACTGGCCGGTGCGGTTACCATGATGCTCACTGACCGTCACTTCGGCACCAGCTTCTTTGATGCTGCCGGCGGCGGTGACCCGGTACTGTTCCAGCACGTGTTCTGGTTCTTCGGGCATCCCGAGGTGTACATCATGATCCTGCCGAGCTTCGGTATCGTGTCAGCGATCATCCCGGCCTTTGCCCGCAAGCCGCTGTTCGGTTACGCCTCCATGGTGTACGCCACCGCGTCCATTGCGTTGCTGTCCTTCGTGGTATGGGCTCACCACATGTTCACCGTGGGCATGCCGCTGGCCGGCACCCTGTTCTTCATGTACATGACCATGCTGATCTCCGTACCCACGGGTGTGAAGGTGTTCAACTGGGTGGCCACCATGTGGCGCGGCTCCATGAGCTTCGAGCTGCCGATGAAGTGGGCCATCGCCTTCGTGGTGCTGTTTACCTGTGGCGGTCTGTCCGGCCTGATGCTGGCGATCACTCCGGTGGACTTCCAGTACCATGACACCTACTTCGTTGTGGCTCACTTCCACTACGTGCTGGTGACCGGCGCCATCTTCTCCATCTTCGCTGCTGCCTACTACTGGCTGCCGAAGTGGTCCGGCGTGATGCCCAACAAGACCCTGGGTGAGCTGCACTTCTGGAACTCCCTGATTTCCGCCAACCTGCTGTTCTTCCCCATGCACTTCGTGGGTCTGGCCGGCATGCCGCGTCGTTACGCTGACTACGCGCTGCAGTTTGCGGACTACAACTTCTGGATTTCCATTGGTGGCTTCTGGTTCGGTCTGTCCCAGCTGTTGTTCCTGGCGGTGGCTGTGCTGTGCGCCATGAAGAAAGGCGAAAAAGCAGCGGCCAAGCCGTGGGATGGGGCCGAAGGTCTGGAATGGGAAGTGCCGTCTCCGGCGCCGTTCCACACCTACGACACCCCGCCGGTGGTCAAGTAAGTCCCGATAACGGACAGGAGCGGCACCATGAGCGAAAAACAGCTCAGCGTGGAAGAACGCAACAAGCGTACGCTGAAGAAGCTGTTGATCTGGGCAGTGGCCATGTTTGGCTTCGCCTTCCTCATGGTGCCGTTCTATAACGTTATCTGTGACATCACCGGTCTCAACGGCAAGACATCCAGTACGGCCGCCACCGAAGCTCCCGAACAAGTGGTGGCGGATCGTACCGTGACAGTGGAATTCATTACCCAGAAAGGCGACGGTATCAGCGGTGAATTCACCTCTGAGACCAAGCGGGTCAAGGTGCATCCGGGGGAGATTACCCTGGTACATTTTTACGCCACCAACCCGGGCTCAACGGACATGATTACCCAGAGCATCCCCTCCGTAACGCCGGGGGAAGCTGCGCGCTACCTGCACAAGACCCAGTGCTTCTGCTTCGACCAGCAGACCCTGGCCGCCGGAGAGCGCAAGGACATGCCGATGATTTTCTATCTGGACCCGGAAATTCCGCGTCACATAAACCAATTCACTCTGTCCTATACGATCTTCGATGTGACAGAGCGGGTCGCCGGTAAAAACAACAGCGTGGCTGTGAACTGATAACAGCCGGTTGTAGAGGAGATTTTCGAATGGCTACTGACAAGTATTACGTTCCCGAGAGCAGCCCCTGGCCGCTAACCGCGTCCATTGGCCTGTTCATGACCGCCATTGGCGGTGCCAAGTTCATCCAGCAGAGCACCATGGATACCATGGAGCCGAATTTCTTCGGCAAGCCGCTGTTCTTCATTGGCCTGACATGGTTGCTGCTGGTGATTGCCGCCTGGTGGCGCGATACCATCAAGGAATCCGTGGGCGGTCTGCACAGCAATCAGCTGGGCGGTTCCTACCGTCAGGGCATGCTGTGGTTCATTTTTTCCGAGGTGATGTTCTTTGCCGCCTTCTTCGGCGCCATGTTCTACACCCGCTGGTTGATTATCCCGTGGCTGTCCGGGGAAGGCTCCAACGCCATGACCCACGAGCTGCTGTGGCCGGGTTTCCAGGCCATGTGGCCGCTGACTGTCACCCCTGACGGCACCACCACCACGCCCATGGGCGCCTGGGGTCTGCCGGCCATCAACACCGCCATCCTGCTGGTCAGCTCCATCACCCTGACCATTGCTCACCATGCCCTGCTGGAAAACCAGCGCGGCAAGCTGATCATTTTCCAGGCCATCACCGTGGTGCTGGGTGCTATCTTCCTGGGCCTGCAGGGTCTGGAATATGTGCACGCCTACGACATGGGTCTGACCTTGGATGCGGGTATCTACGGCAGCCTGTTCTTCCTGCTCACCGGCTTCCACGGTGCCCACGTGACCATCGGTACCATCTTCCTGTTGATCACCCTGATCCGCGTGATCAAGGGTCACTTCAGCCCGGATAACTGCTTTGCCTGGGAAGCGGGTGCCTGGTACTGGCACTTCGTGGACGTGGTATGGCTGTTCCTGTTTGTGACCGTTTACTGGTTGTAAGCAGCCCGCAGCACGCTACACGCTGAAGGCAATAAAAAAGCCGTGCTCCGAAAGGGGCGCGGCTTTTTTTTGAGTTTCAAGTTGCAAGCTTCAAGCGACAAGGTGCGGTCGATGCAGCGCCAACATCAGAAGCCGTGCCCGCGTTTCCGGTCTCGGCGCTGGGCCCAAGCCTTGGAAAGGCACAGGCTTTCTTTCACGTTGCGACTTGAAACTTGTCTCTTGCAGCTCAACGAATCCCGAACACATCAATGATGGTCTGGGTGGCATCCATGATTCTCACCACCTCATTGTCGATGACCACATCGGTGACCCCATCAATACGGCGGATATCGTCGTACACCGGCAGGCGCTGTCCTTGGTAGTAGAGGTTGTCGGGTAGCGTGCGGCCAACCTGGAGTTTCTTCTGCCAGCCCGGAGGAAGCTGGCCGCCGCGGGCCACTTTCTTTTGCAGACCTGGCGGCAGGGACTGGTAATCCCTGTTGCTCAGATGGCGGCGCAGAGCGTCACGTTCACGGTCGCTATAGCGATAGTCGCGGTAATCCCGGTGGCGGTCATCACGGCGGTATTCCCGCTCGTGGTTTTCCTGTTGCTGCCCCGCCGGGCCTTTCCCCTTGCCGGCCCAGGCGGGTGGTTGCGCAAGGCTGGCGAGGGGCAAGCTCAGTGCGGTGCCCAGCAGTAACAGCTTGGGTAGTGTCGTTATTTTCATCACAATTCCTCACTTATACGACAGGCTTCTTTCTATCAGACAACAACATGCGGCTTTTTACTGTGACAGGCGTTGTTTGAAGCGTAAAACGTCGTAACACGGGGCGTCTGCGAGTTATGGCTGTAGTGAAAGGAGAGGTGCAAGAAAACGCACTTTTGGGGAGGGGGGGCGAACGGTAGGCGTATCGTTTTACTGCAGGATCGTCACCCCCGTAGTCGCCTTGCTCGCAAGGCGACTACGGGGGTGACGATCCTGCAGTGGTGAGGATCAGGCCTGAAGCACCTTGCTCAGCCATTGCCCAATATCCCGAATCTGCTCCAGGCAGACCATATGCTCCATGGGGTAGGTGAGGTACTCCGGTGCGTAACCCAGGCTGGTCAGGGTGTCTACTGCCCGGCGGCCGAGAACTTCCGGCACCATGGGATCCTGGCTGCCGTGGCAGACCAATACCGGCAGGGATGCATTGGCGGTAGAGGGGGTGACCGGCATGGCCATATAGGTAGACAGGGTCAGCAGCCCGGCCAGCTGTTGCGGGTATCGCAGCGCGGCCTGATAGGCCACGGCGCCACCCTGGGAGAAGCCGGCGATGACGATCCGGTGGGCGGGAATACCACGCTGAATCTCCCGTTCGATCAGGGCATCCACGGCATCCGCAGATGCCAGCACCCCGGCCTCGTCCACCTTGCGGTCGATATCCATGGCGAGAATGTCGTACCAGGCAGGCATCACCATGCCACCGTTGACGGTGACGGGAATCTCGGGTGCATGGGGGAACACAAAGCGCACATCCAGCCCGGCAGGCAATTGCAGCTCGGGTACGATGGGCTCGAAATCATGGCCGCTGGCGCCCAGGCCATGCAGCCAGATCACGGTAGCCGTGGCGTCACCTGCCGGCTCGATTTCCACACACTTCAACAGTTCGCTCATGCTTTGTCCTTGTCGTTTCCCTCGCCGGCAAGGCGAGAGGGGTCATGGGGGCAGGGCTGGACCTTTTGGCCCTTCGCCTTGCGAGCAAGGCTCCAACGGCCAGGTTTGTGATGGCGTCCTTTATGCACCGCCGGCCACAATCACGCGCACCGCTTCCAGCTGGCAGCGGGCTTCGCCGAGCACTTTTTCCAAGGCTTCAGTCTGGGCTTCCAGGGCCTGGATTTCCTCGTCGCGCACCGCCGGATTCTTGGCTTGTAGCGCCTTCAGTCGAGCGATTTCATGGCCCTGTTCCTGGCGCATTTTTTCCAGTGCCTGGTCGATGGTGCCACGGGCTTCTTCGGCGGCGCGGGCTTCATCAGCCTTGAGCAGTTTGTCCAGCAGCGGTTTCTGGCTCCCAACGATCTTGCGGCTCAGCGGCTTGTCCATCTTGTGGCATTGCTGGCTCAGGCCCTCGTGGCTGATCGCCTGGCTGATGTTCTTGCCGTTGGCATCCAACAGATGACGGATCACCGTGGTAGGCAGGAAGCGGTCCGCCTGCAGGTACTTGGGCGCCACTGCGTCGATGGTGTAGATGGCCTCGATCAGCATGGTGCCGGCATTGATCTTGGGGTTTTTCAGCAGGCTCACG
Source organism: Alcanivorax sp. (assembly GCF_019431375.1). Taxonomy (NCBI): domain Bacteria; kingdom Pseudomonadati; phylum Pseudomonadota; class Gammaproteobacteria; order Oceanospirillales; family Alcanivoracaceae; genus Alcanivorax; species Alcanivorax sp. The sequence continues at coordinate 1,583,253 of NZ_CP080267.1, read as the reverse complement.
GCGGCCTTGCCGCGGTGTTCGGTGAGCAGCATTTCCAGGCTGCCGGTGACCATGGGGTGTTCCCAGGTGAGGAACTGCATGTCATCCCGGGCCAGGGCGGTGGCCCGGTCGTCAGTCATGGTCACGCCTTCCTCCGGCAGACCCGGGAAGGCATCGCGCATGTGCGGGCCGGGCTTAAGGATCACCGCGGTATCGGAGTGGTCTTCCTGATCCACGCCGTAGCGATCGAACACCCGCTGCATGAAGGGCAGGGGGCTGTCCTTGTCGCTGTCGGCGAGGGCCTGTTTCAGCTGTTCTGCCCGCTCGCTGTCGAAGGAGCTCAGCTCCAGCAGCCGGTCACGACCGGTTTCCATCAGGGTATGCAGCTCATCGGCAATGGTACGGGTTTCCGCAACCAGGGCATCAATGGCGGTGTATTCCGGGTCGCCGCACAGCAGCGGTTCCAGGGCATCGCGGCTGCGCAGGTAGATGTCGTGGCCAGCCGGGTTGGTGTGCTCAAAGGCATTCATGCCTTCGTGGTACCAGCGGAACAGGACTTCCTGGGCGTGGGCCTCGAAGTAGGGCACATGGATCTGGATGTCCTCGGTCTGGCCGATACGGTCCAGGCGACCGATGCGCTGTTCCAGCAGGTCGGGGTTCAGCGGCAGGTCCAGCAGCACCAGATGATGGGCAAACTGGAAATTACGGCCTTCGGAGCCGATCTCCGAACAGATCAGTGCCTGGGCGCCATCCACATCATCGGCGAAGAAGGCGGCAGCCCGGTCCCGCTCGATCAGGTCCATATCCTCATGGAACATGGCCACGTTCATGCCCAGCTTGTAGTTACAGTGGGCATGCAGATCGGTGGCAGTATGGCGGTTGGCGCAGATCACCAGCACCTTTTCCTTGCGGTGCTGCTTGAAGAACTGTTCCAGCCAGTTCACCCGTGGGTCCAGGGTGCACCAGCGGTCATCGTGGAACAGGGTTTCCGGGTGCAGGTGGCCTTCCCGCTCTTCGTCGCTGTCGTAGTGGTACTCCTCCGGCAGTGGCAGCGGAATACCATGCACGTGGCGAGCCGGGAAGCCGGCAATATTGTGGCGGGTGTTACGGAACATAACCCGGCCTGGGCCGGAGCGGTCCAGCAGTTCGGCCAGGATGGCCTCGCGCTGGTCTTCGCTGATGGTCATGTCCGGCAGCAGGCGGGCAGCTTCGGCTTTCAGGTCCGCAGACCAATCGGTTTCGTCATGGAGCTTGCCGGCCAGGCTGGCGATTTCCTGGTAGTGAGACTGTTCCTCGCGGAAGGCGTCCAGGCTCGGGTAGCGATCCGGGTCCAGCAGGCGCAGGCGCGCATAGTGGCTTTCCAGGCCGAGCTGTTCTGGAGTAGCGGTGAGCAGCAGCAGGCCACGGGCCTGGCGGGCAATGGTCTCCACCCGCTGGTAGTCGTCGCTAGGAGCATCCGGCGCCCATTCCAGATGGTGGGCTTCATCTACCACCAGCAGATCCCAGTCGGCAGCCGCCAGCTGGTCGATATCGCACTCGGCGAGAAAATCGGTGCTGCAAAGGATCAGCTGTTCACTGAGGAAGGGGTTGTCCCAGGTTTGCTCTTGCGTATCGGCGGCTGCTTCGTCGTTTCCGCTTTCCGCGGACGCTTTTTCCTCTTCAATAATCTGCGCCAGCATGTCCTTGATGCTGGTTTGCGGCTGCAAGGCATTAAGCCGCTCCGCATCGAAAATGGAAAAGTGCAGGTTGAAACGGCGCACCATTTCCACAAACCACTGGTGCACCAGCGGCGAGGGCACCACCACCAGCACTCGCTTGGCGCGGCCACTGAGTAATTGCTGGTGGAGAATCAGGCCGGCTTCGATGGTCTTGCCCAGGCCCACTTCGTCGGCCAATAGAACACGGGGGGCAAAGCGATTGGCCACTTGGTCGGCGATGTAAAGCTGGTGGCCAATCAGGTCCATGCGCGGGCCACGCAGCCCCTTGATGGTGGACTGCTGTTGCTGGCAGTGAGCGTTCAGCGCATCCACGCGCAGTTCAAACCAGCGGTTGGAGGACAGCTGGTTGGACAGCAGCCGGTCCATGGCCGTGGTCAGGCGCAGTTTGTGGCCCAGATGGGTTTCCGGCACCGGCTGTATATCTTCCGGCTGGCCCAGCGGGTGGGCCATGTAGACCTTGAGGCCGTTGAGCTCGTTGACCTCGGTCACCACCAGCTCCAGCTCGTCGGCGGTGCGGATGGTGTCGCCGGTGCTGAAGATGACCCGCGACAGGGGCGCATTGTTGATGGCGTAGGTGCGTTCCTCTTCTACCGCCGGGTAGCCCACGGTGACCAGTCGGTAATCCAATTCCTTGATGATGCCGAGGCCCAGTTCGGTTTCGGATTCGCTCAGCCAGCGCTGGCCGGGGGTAAAATCAGTCATTATCACTGCCGGTTGATTCTCGGGGGGCGAATTATACGGGTTTGCGCCTGCCCCTTCGATGGGGTTATTGAATCTGCTTGCGAAACCAGCGGCGGGTGGCGTCATCGGCGGGGAAAAAGTGCTCGATACGTAGCTCTTCCATCACCACATCCAGGGCCGTGCCGAAGCTGGCGAGGGTGGAGAAACTGCGCAGGCGCTGGCCGGCCAGGGCGATCTCCAGGGCCAGCATGGGCTCGCTGTGGTCCCCCGGCGGCACCTTGTGGAGCAGGGAATCCACATCCGCCAGTTCACCCAGGCGTTCCAGCAGGCGGGCAAGGCCCGGATCCGGGCGAGCCTGATGGTCCCGATGGAGACGTCGCAACAGAAAGCTCGCCACTTCTTCCCAGTTGACCAGGAACGGCCGGTAACCCTGGGGGTGAAACACCAGCTCCACCACATTGGCAGTCTGCGGGAAGGGACCACGCTCCTGCATCATCATGGCCATCAGCTGTTGCTGGGCCTGATTGGCCATCAACACATTCCAGTGGGCATCCAGCACCACGGCAGGGAAAGGGTTGTGATTGACCAGCATGACCTCCAGCGCCTGGCGCACCGGAGCCATGGATTCGCTGTCCAGATCGGTTTCGCTGAAGGCCGGGGCATAACCGGCGGACAGCAGCAGCCGATTGGTGTCCCGGCAGCTCAACTCCAGCTCCATGGCCAGACGTTTGAGCATCTGCGAGCTGGCCTGACTACGGCCGGTTTCGATAAAACTCAGATGGCGGCTGGAGACGTCCGCACGCAGGGCCAGATCCAGCTGGCTCAGGCGCCGTGTCTTGCGGAGTTCAGCGAGTATCTGTCCGGTTTGCATGGGCTCTCCTGGAGCGGGGTTGTCCGAGTTTCGGGTAAGCATGAAAGAGGGTGGCAGGCTTCACCATTACCTTTGAGGTAATTGTTCCTCTTCCCTGATCAGCGGACTCTGACCTGAATCTATCCTAACCAACCCGGAGGTGCATCATGCCCTGGACGTCTCTCAAAACTGCCCTGCTGTTCAATGCCGTCTTTTCTGCTGTCTGTGGAGGGCTGCTGTTGCTGTTCCCCAGCGCGGTGGCAGCCCTGATGGGTGATTTCAACCCGCTGATCCTGATGGTGCTGGGCGCTGGCCTGATGCTGTTTGCCGTCGATGTGGCCTGGGTGGCCACCCGCAATCCAATCTCCCAGCTGTTGGCGAAAATGATTACCACGGCGGATGTCGCCTGGGTGCTGGCCACGCCGGTGGTCATGATCGTGGCGGCTCCCTGGCTGTCCGTCTGGGGGCAGGTGTTGCTGCTGGATGTGGCCTTGCTGGTGGCGTTCTGTGCGCTGTGCCAGTGGCGCGGGCTGCAACGTCAACAACTGGCCTGAGCCGTTGCCGGGGCCAGGCAAGGGCTCCGGCTTCTTTGCCAAGGAAGAGACATCTCTCGCCATGGGCTGTTGACGCGTGGAACGAAAAATTACGCTATCCTCGGTGGATCATTGCGACGATGTACTGTGGTCATGGGCGATATTCTGCCGTTCAAGAAACCGGAAAAGAAAACCCCGCGCAAAGGCATGTGCCAGCATGGCTTTCATAAATGGGTGGTGTGCAAGGACAAGCAGTTCGATGTGAAGCAGGGAAAGCTGGTGACGGTGTACCGCTGCGAACGCTGCGGCAAACAGAAAGTGAAGGCCCACTAGCTGCGTGTTGAGGAGCCCGTTTCACGCTGAACATGCAACGGGCTCTTCAACAGCCTGCAAGGACACTCCATGCTGAAAATGAAAACACAGTGCGAGACCTGCCAGCGGCCCTTGCCGGCCCGGGCAGAAGCGTACATCTGTTCCTACGAATGCACTTACTGCGTGGATTGCTGCACTGTCCATGGCAGCCGTTGCCCCAATTGCCAGGGGGAACTGGTGCGCCGTCCCCGTCGCCAGGAGGCCAGCAATGAAGGCGGCTGAATCCGTCTCCCTTTCCGCCGGTGCGGGTTATTCGCTTCCCCTGCAATGGTTTGCCGCCGAGTCTCCCTCGGCCACGGTGGTGATGATGGCGGCGCTGGGTATGGGGGCGCGGTTCTATCAGCCGCTGGCCGTGGCCTTGCAGGAGAAGGGCATCAATGTGGCTTTGCTGGAGCAGCGTGGCCATGGTGACAGCGCCTGGCGGGCATCACGCCGTTGTGACTGGGGTTTTCGCGAACCGCTGGTGGATGAAATTCCCGCCACACTGGAATGGCTGAAGACAATCGCGCCAACCCAGCCGGTTTACCTGATGGGGCATTCCCTGGGCGGGCATTACGCCGCCATGGCGGCGGGGTTGTATCCGACGCAGGTGGACGGGGTGATCCTGGCGGCTTGCGGCAGCCCCTGGGTAGGCGGCTTCAGCGGCAAAATCGCGCGACAGCTAAAATTGCTCTGCAAGCTGATTCCCCCGGCCTGTGCGTTGCTGGGCTATTACCCCGGCAAACAGCTGGGCTTCGGCGGTCGGGAAGCCCGTACCCTGATGACAGACTGGCTGGCCGTGGCCAAGACCAACCGTTATCAGGCCAGTGGCCTGAGCGAGGATCTGGATAGTGGCATCGCCGCCTACACCGGTCCGGTGTTGTGCCTGCGCATGCAGGATGATGCCTTCGCGCCCCGGGAATCGGTGCACGCGGTCAGTGACAAATTCATTCAGGCCGAGGTGGAACATCGCGTCTTCAATGCCCAGGTGCTGGGCGACCAGGCGGACCACTTCCGCTGGGCGCGCAAACCTGAAGCGGTTGTGCAGAGCATAGTGACCTGGCTGGATCATCTCTGAAAATAGTAATGCCAGGGCCTTGCGGGAGGGCCCCTCTCCCTGGAAGGGAGAGGGGGAGAGGCTCCAGGGCTGGCTTATCGCTCCAGCCTGGTTCCTGCCGAAGGCAGGATGACGTTCTGTCGGTTCAGTCCAGCACCATCATCGCCTGGCCCGCATTAATCTGCTGGCCTTCCTGGCGGGTGATGGCAATCACCTTGCCGCTTTGCGGGGCACAGATTTCGATTTCCATCTTCATGGATTCCAGCACCACCACCACATCGCCTTCCTTCACGTTATCGCCTTCGGCCACGTTCAGTTTCCAGATGCTGCCGGCTACCGGAGACTCCACCGGCGTGCCGGCAATGGGGTCGGCACTATTGTCCGCATCCAGATCCTGCTCGGACTGGAAGTTGATCTGGCCGCTGGCCACCCAGCGTTGCAGTTCTTCATCGAAGGCCAAGTTACGGGTGTCAGTGAAGGTGGTGATGTCCTGCTGGTTGTCATCCAGAAACTGCTGGTACTCCTTCTGGCTGAAGGTGGTCTCTTCGGTGCGGATCGGGTACTGGCCCTTGGGAAAATCCCGGCGAATCTGATTGAGCTCCTCGTGGCTCACTTCATAGAAACGAATCTGATCGAAGAAGCGCAGCAGCCAGGGCTGATCAAACGCCTCTGTTTGCCGGTAACGGTTCCACATCTGCAGGGTGCGGCCGACAAACTGGTAACCGCCGGGGCCTTCCATGCCATACACGCACAGGTAGGCACCGCCAATGCCCACGGAGTTTTCTGCGGTCCAGGTGCGGGCCGGGTTGTACTTGGTGGTCACCAGGCGATGGCGGGGGTCGTAAGGCGTCGCCACCGGTGCGCCCAGGTACACATCGCCCAGGCCCATCACCACATAGCGGGCAGTGAACAGAATCTTCTTAACCTCGTCGATGCTGTCGAGTCCGTTGATGCGGCGAATGAATTCCAGATTGGACGGACACCAGGGCGCATCCTTGCGCACCGACTGCATGTATTTTTCGATGGCCTGATGGCAGGCCTGGTCATCCCAGCTCAACGGGATATGCACGATGCGCGATGGCACTTCCAGATCGTCCTGCTGTTGCAGGGCGTGTTCCGCCTGGGCCAGTGTTTCCAGCAGCTCTGTGCGGGGCAGTTGCTGAGGATCGAAATGAATCTGCAAGGAGCGAATGCCCGGAGTCAGTTCGATGACGCCATCCAGCTGCTGTTCCTGCAGCCACAACATCAGCGCATGGGCCCGGAATCGCAGGCGCAAGTCCAGCACCAGCGGGCCGTATTCCACCAGCAGGTAACGGTCGCCGGCGGCCCGGTAAACGACTTCCATGCCGGCGTCGCTTTCGCTCAGGCGGTTGAGAATCGGGGTGGTAATCGGGGCCGGACTGACCTGTTGTTCCGGTGCGCTCAGGGCGGCCACACAAGCGTCCTGTTCTGCGGCAAGCGCATCCGCATCGGTCAGGCTGATGGCTGCAAAGCGCAGGGTGTCGCCGGCCTTCAGCTGACCCAGTTTCCAGCGGTCCGCCAGGATCACCGTGGCCGGGCAGACAAAGCCGCCCAGGGAGGGGCCGTCCGGGCCCAGAATCACCGGCATGTCGCCGGTGAAATCCACCGTACCCACGGCGTAGGCGTTGTCATGGATATTGGACGGGTGCATGCCGGCCTCGCCGCCGTCGCTGCGTGCCCAGCCGGGTTTGGGGCCGACCAGGCGCACGCCGGTACGGCTGGAGTTGTAGTGCACCTGCCAGTCCGTGCTGAAGAACATGGCCATGTCGTTGTCGGTAAAGAAATCCGGCGCACCGTGGGGGCCGTAGATCACTCGCAGGGTCCACTGGTTGTTCAGCGATGGTTTCAGATTCTCCGGCACCACAAGATCGCTGTTGGCGCCGTTGTCGGGGGAGAAATGCAGCACATCCCCGGTGCGCAGGGCGCGGCCACCATGGCCACCGAACTGACCCAGGGTAAAGGTGCTGCGCGATCCCAGATACGGCGTGCACTGAATGCCGCCGGCAATGGCCAGGTAGGCACGGGCCCCCTCGCCGACGACCTTGCCAAGCTTCAGGATCTGGCCCGGCTGTATGGCAATGGCGGTATAACCGGGAACCGGATTGCCATCCAGGGTCGCCTGCATGTCCGCGCCGGTGAGGGCGATGCGGGTGGCCTGATTGAATTTCAGGGTAGGGCCGTTGAGGGTGAACTCCAGCCCGGCGGCGTTCTCCTCATTACCCAGCAGGCGATTGCCCAGACGAAAACTCAGGGCATCAAAAGGGCCGGACGGCGGTACGCCCACCGGCCAGTAACCACTGCGCCCGGGGTAATCCTGCACGGTGGTCAGGGTGCCGCCGGCCAGTACATCCAGGGTGAACGGCTGGTAGCGAAAGTCATTGAGATAGCGGGTGGTCATCTGGCCGTCGGCAAATACCGGGTCGGCAAGAATACTGCGCAGATAATCGCGATTGCTTTCGATGCCTTCGATGCAGGTAGTTGCCAGTGTATTGTGCAGGGCGGCCAGCGCTGCGTCGCGGCTGGCTTGGTGAACAATCACCTTGGCCAGCATGGGGTCGAACAGAGGCGAGACGGTGAGCCCGGCTTCGATCCAGTGATCAATACGCAGGGCCTGGCCGTCGGCCTGGGGAAAGGTGACGGCGGTAAGCAGGCCGGCGCTGGGCTGGAAATCCTTGTTGGGATCTTCCGCGTACAGCCGTGCCTGAATGGCGTGGCCACAGACGGTCAGGTTGGCGGCCAGGCTGTCCAGCGGGGGTAACTCACCGGCGGCCAGTTTCAGCATCCACTCCACCAGGTCCACGCCGTAAACCTGTTCGGTAACGCCGTGCTCTACCTGCAGGCGGGTATTCACTTCCAGAAAATAAAAGGCGTTGCTGTCCTGGTCGAGAATGAATTCCACGGTGCCGGCGTTACGATAACTGACCGCTTCCATCAGTGCCTTGGCAGTGGCCTGCAGTTCGCTGCGAACCGTGTCGGGCAAGTTGGGTGCGGGGGTTTCTTCCAGCACTTTCTGGTGACGGCGCTGGGCGGAGCAATCGCGCTCGCCGAGGGTGACTGCGTGACCCTGTCCATCACCGAAAACCTGCACCTCGATATGGCGGGCGCGGGCGATATATTTTTCGATAAAAACGCCATCGTTGGAAAAATTATTGGCGCTTAATCGGCGCACCGTATCCCAGGCCTTGTCCAGGCTGGCGGCGTTTTCACAGATCTGCATGCCGATGCCGCCACCGCCGGCGGTGCTTTTCAGCATCACCGGATAGCCGATCTGTTCAGCGGCCTGTAGCGCCGTGTTTTTGTCCTTGAGCAGATCGGTGCCGGGCAGTAAGGGCACACCGGTGTTTTCCGCCAGAGCACGGGCAGTATGCTTCAGGCCGAAGGTGTCCATTTGTTGTGGCGTCGGGCCGATAAAGGCAATGCCACGGGCTTCGCAGCCCTGCACAAACTCCGGGTTTTCACTGAGAAACCCGTAGCCGGGATGCACCGCCTCGATGCCGTGCTGTTCCATCAGGGCAAACAGGGCATCCTGATTCAGATAGGTCTCGCGGGCACTGCCTTCACCCAGACAGTAGGCCTCGTCGGCCTGGGTCACATGGAGGGAATCCCGGTCCGCTTCCGCGTAGACGGCCACGGCGGTAACGCCGAGTTTTTTCAGGGTGGCAATAACACGGGTGGCAATGGCGCCGCGGTTGGCAATCAACACTTTGTTGAACATGGCGATGTCTCTTTGACGGCTGACGGGTCGTCCCGTCATGGCATTCTCTGGCCGCCGGGGTCGTCCCCGGGGAAGTGCGGATAAATCAGTGGTCCCAGATCAGCACTTCAATGGGTGTGGGGTTGTAACCGTTGCAGGGATTGTTGAGTTGCGGGCAATTGGAAATCAGCATCACTACATCCATGCAGGCGGTCAGCTCCACATATTTTCCCGGGGCGGAAATGCCATCCTCGAAGGTGAGGCCGCCGTCGGCGGTGACCGGCACATTCATGAAGAAGTTGATGTTGTGGGTGATGTCCCGTTTGCCCAGGTCAAACTCCGGGTGCTGGTTAACGGCCAGCATCCAGCTGTCCCGGCAGGCGTGCATGCAGCGCTTTTCCAGGTCGTAGCGCACGGTGTTGCTTTCCGTGGCGCAGGCGCCGCCCAGGGTGTCGTGGCGGCCACAGGTATCGGCCACGATCTCCAGCAGCGGGTTGATGCGGTTGGACATCAGCACGGTACCGGCGGTGAGATAGACGTTGCCCTGCTCGCGAATGGTGTCCATGGCGCTGTAGCGTTCCGCCGGGTCGGCGGCGCTGTAGAACAGGGTATCGGCGGCCTGATTACCTTGCAGATCCAGCAGGCGAATGGTCTGGCCCTTTTTTACCCTGTGGATGAAGTAATCCCCGGCGGCGACCACTTCACGGAAGCTGGCCTGTTCCGGTTGTCGGTGGCTTTCTTTGATCATGGTTCTTTCCTTCGCGCCTCAAGCGGCGCTCCTACAAAAAATAATTAAAGGCCCAGGTGGTACAGGCGATTGTTCTCGAAGGCGCGGGCGTTTTCCGGGCGGTAGTTCTTGCAATAGTCATCGCCGGTTACCGGATCGGCCTGGATCATCTCGATCTGCACCGGCCGCATCGGATAGTCTGCCGCCGGGTTCAGCGGATGCGGGCAGGTGTGCAGGATCACCAGGGTGTCCATCTCGAAGCGCAGGGTGACGCTGGCACCGGCGCGGGAGGCGCTGGCATCAAAGATCAGATTGCCGTCATCGTCGGTCATGACTTTGGAAAAAAGATTCAGGTTGGCGGCCAGGTCCCGTTCGCCCAGGCCGTACTTGGCCAGCTCGGTAAGAAAGCTGTGCTCGCCGCTCAGGGTCCACTGGTTGTGATGATCCTGATAGGTTCTGACCGGGTATTTTTTCTGCAGCTTTTTTTCGCTGAGCGTGCCGCAGACGGTGTCGTGCCAGCCGAAATCGTCGTCGACGATTGAGGCGAACACCCGGCCCATATCCGAGTACAGGCAGTTGCCCCGGGTCAGCTTGAAGGTGTGCTGACCTTTCAGGGTATCCGGGGCGTTGTAGCGTTCCAGCAGGTCTTCCGGGTTGTACATCAGCAGGGAAAGGTTGGCGCCACCTTCCACGTCGGTAAATCGCAGTTGCATGCCACGGCGCACCCGCATCGACCAGTGGGCGCTGCCGGGCAGGGTGGTGGTGTAAAGACTGTCGCTCATCAGGCGCTCCTTACAGGATGTCATGGAGAGCGCGGCTGGTATCACCCACGCTTCGATTAATGTTTGTCAGTGTGCCGCTTTCGCAGTCACCCACCGGCAGGTCGTAGGTCACCCGGGCGCCATAGGCACCGGGAGCCTGAGGGTCCAGACGGGGCTTGTCGAATACCCACAGCCGGGTGCCCAGATAGAAGCCTTCGGTAATGTCATGGGTGATCATGAACACGGTGAGTCGCTGTTCCTTCCACAGCGACAGCACCAGCTTGTGCATGTCGGCACGAATACCCGGGTCCAGGGCGCCGAAGGGTTCATCCAGCAGCAGGATGCGCGGTTTCTTGATCAACGCCTGGGCCAGGGCCAGCCGTTGTTGCATGCCGCCCGACAGCTCGTGGGGGTATTTATCCACGGCATGGCTTAGGCCCACGTTTTCCAGCATGGCCAGGGCGTCTTTTTGCAATTGCTTGCGGCGTTTGCCGAAGCTGATGCCCAGCCAGCGGCTGTGCTGCAGTTCGCCGCCCAGCATCACGTTTTCCAGGGCGGTCAGGTGGCTGAGTACCGAGTAACGCTGGAACACGATGCCGCGGCTGTCGTCCGGTTCGCCGGGCAGGGGCTTGCCATCCAGCAGTAGCTCGCCACGGCTGGCTTGCTCGGTGCCCAGCAGCAGTTTCAGGAAGGAGGTCTTGCCGCAGCCGGAGGCGCCGACAATGGTGACGAATTCGCCTTCTTCCACGGTGGCGTTGAGCCGTTCCAGCACCACCTGGTCGCCGTATTCCTTCCACAGGTTTTTCATTTCAATAATTGCCATCGTTATCTCTCCGTTAATGGCCCTGTTGATGGAACCAGGGGTAGCGCCATTGCGAATAACGGCGCAGCAGGAAGTCGATGGCGAAGGCCAGCAGGGTGATCCACACCACATAGGGCAGAATCACATCCATGGCCAGATAGCGCCGCACCAGGAAGATGCGATAGCCCAGCCCTTCGGTGGCGGCGATGGCCTCGGCGGCGATCAGGAACAGCCAGGCCGGACCCAGTGACAACCGCACGGTACCGATCAATCGCGGCATCAGTTGCGGCCATACCAGGCGGGTAATGATCTGCCAGGTATTGGCACCCAGGGTCTGCAGCTTGATGATCTGCTCGTCAGGAATTTCCAGCGCCCGTTGCTGCAGGTCACGAATCAGAAAGGGCGTAATGCCGATGATGATCAGCATCACCTTGGCCAGTTCTCCCAGGCCGAAAATAATGAACAGCACCGGCAGGATCGCCATGGGCGGTACCAGTGACAGGCCGGTCACCAGCGGTGACAGGGTCGAGCGGATATAGGGAATGGTGCCGTTGCCGATCCCCACCACCAGGGCAACCAGGGCGCTGATGACCACGCCGATGCCCAGCCGTTGCAGACTGGCCAGGGTGTCGTTGAGCAGCAGGTAGTCGCCACTGCGCTTGCTGGGTTCGAATGCCATACGCTGTATCGCATCCACAAAACTGCCCAGCTCTGGCAGCAATTTGTCGTTGGGGTTTTCCGTCAGGCGCGCATCGGAGGCCACCATATAGACAATCAGCAGCAGCACGAAAGGCAGCAGGCCCAGTGCCCAGGTACCGACACGTCCCGGTTGACGGTTGATCAGTTTTTTCATGGCAGTTCCCGGTGATGTCTGAAGCGTCAGACGTCCGGCATCAGACGTCTGACGTTGTTTGCCCTACAGCTTCCCTTCGGCTGCCATGGCCATGTAATCCGGGATAAAGCGCAGCTTCACGTTGCTGTCGCTGCCATAGATGCCCGCCGGGGTTTCGATACCCACAAAACCGGCGTCCGGGGCGCCTTCGCCCAGTAGCCCATGCTGGAAGGAAAATTCCGCCACTTTCTGCATGGTGTCTTTCAGCTCCGGGCTGTTGACGAAGGCCACGGCCTCGGCGGGCTGATAGAACATGCGGGTGGAATCCAGTTGCGCTTCATAGCCGGCCAGGTCGGTGCCGGAGGCGTTGGCCATGAAGGTGCGGGCGGCCTTGCCGGCCTCATCATCGGCGGACATGGTGGCCATGATCTCGTACCAGGCACCGGTCAGTGCCTTGCCGAAATCCGGGTTGGCTTCCAGGGTGTCGGTGTTGACCACCATCAGGTCGATGATTTCACCGGGGATTTGTGCGGAGTCGAATACCTTGTGGCTATCCGGCATGGCGGTGATTTCGCTGAGCAGCGGGTTCCAGGTGGCAACGGCAGTGACGCCCTTGGTGGTAAAGGCAGAGACCAGATCCGCATCTGAGGTATTCACCACGGTCAGGTCGCGCTCAGTCAGCCCCACGGTTTCCAGTGCCCGCGCCAGCAGGTAGTGGGAAACGGACAGTTCCACCAGGTTCACCTGCTGACCCTTGATGTCAGCCAGCTTGTCGGTGCCCTTGAGAACCACGCCGTCGTTACCGTTGGAGAAGTCACCCACGATCAGGGCGGTGGAATCCACCCCGCCAGCGGCGGGAATGGTCAGCGCATCCATGTTGGTCATGGCGCAGCCGTCGTATGCACCGGCGGTGTACTGGTTGATGGATTCCACGTAGTCGTTGATCTGTACCACGTCGATTTCGATGTCGTACTTGGCGGCCCACTTGTCGACGATTTTTTGTTGGGCACCGTAATCCCACGGCATCCAGCCCACATAAATGGACCAGCAGATGCTGAAGGAATCTTTGGCCAGTGCGGTGACCGGCATCAGGGATGTGAACAGGGCAAGTGCTGCAACGGCAGCGGTCTTTCGTACGGAAAGGGTCATCTCGGACCTCCTTGGCTACGGACGATGAGGAATCCAATGACAACGTGGTCATCGTGTCCTCCCGGGCTTTTGTCCCGCCGTGTAACCTTCAGCCGCATGTGCTGCGGAACGACTGCAAGAAGGTCGACTGCTCTCGGACCAGGCATCGGCTGCGCGCTGTCTGTCGGCGCAGGCGACCGGAACCCTAGCGGTCTATTGGTGCAAATTGTGTTGAGTGCTTAATGGCAACGTGGCCATTCGATTCCTCTCCCTGAGACAAAGCAAAGGGGATGCCAAGTGGCGATAGCAAGGAAAATCAGGAGGTTGGCGCGGAGGAAAAACGAATCGGGGAGAAAGGTGGGCAGTGACAGGGCATCGCGTTCTGCAATGCCCCCAACTGGTGCGGTTATTTGGCGTGGGGCTTATGCTCGATGAAATCCACCAGCGCCTTCCAGCTCACCTGGTCCGCATGGGCATCGTAGCCCACCGGCATGTCGAAGCGTTCCGCCACCGCATCCGCTTTCGGATTGGTGAAGCTGTGCTTGACGCCGGGGAAGCTGAGTAGCTGGAAGTCGGCGCCGGCCTCGGTCATTTCCTTCACGAAGCCGATGACTTGCTCGGCGGGAATCATCGGGTCGGCCTGGCCGGTGGCGGCGAGAATGCGCGCCTTGATGTCACCCTGCTTGGCGGGGGTGTCGGTGCCCAGGGTGCCATGGAAGCTGGCCACGCCGGCCAGGTCGGTGCCCATGCGTGCCTGGTTCAGTACCACGCCACCGCCGAAGCAGTAGCCGATGGCGAACAGACGGCCAGCTTCCACCTGTTGTTGTTTCAGCATCATCTTGCGGGCGGCTTCAAAGCGGGCGTTCATTTTTTCCGGCTCGGCCATGGCGGATTTCATGAAGGCTTCTGCATCCTTGGGGTGGGTGGCCACTTTGCCGGTGCCGTACATGTCCACGGCCAGGGCGGTATAACCGGCCCGGGCCAGCATGCGGGCCCGGTCGCGGGCGTAATCGTTCAGGCCCCACCATTCGTGGATCACGATCACACCGGGTCCGGGCTTTTTCTGCTTGTCATTCAGATACATGACGCCGGTGCCCAGGTCGTCGGGCAGGGTGACCTGGGTTTCAATGATGTCGCTGAACGCGGTCTGACTCATCATAAACAGGGATACCAGCAGCAGAAGCCGTTTCATTGCAGATCCTTCTTGGCAGTTTGAATTATTTGTCGTGCCACACCCAGCGCAGCGGTTCGCCGAAATCATCATAAATCAGCTTGCGGGTGGGGCGGTGGTTGAGACGTTGGCGGCGCGGTTTGTGCTTGCGCGCGTCGATGGTGGCGGCCACCTGGCTCAGGTCGGTGCGCTGGGGCTGGCGTGGGCCATTGAACAGCACAGTCTGGTGCCCTTTCCCGTGCACCGGGTCGGTACCACTGACGCCACGGGGGATCTCCTTGATCTCTCCGCCCTTGGACAGATAGCGCTCCATATCGCGCTCAAGCTGATGGCGTTGCTGTTCTTTGCTGCTGCGAACCTTCACGGGACTCACCGCCGGGTAATAATGGGTGACCGTTCACAATATCAGCCTCTGCCGGGAGCATCTACCTCCTCACAGCGGCTTACTGACCAAGCGCCTCACGGATGGCGGCTTCCAGCTCGCCGCCTCGCGGCTCCGCGGATGCCGGAAAATGGCGTACCCCGGAGCCGTCCGCGGGTATCAGGTACTTGTTGAAGTTCCAGCCCGGTGCCTGGCTGGCGGCGCTCAGGGCCCGGAATACCGGGTTGGCGTTGTCGCCTTTTACCGCACTGGTGGCGGCCATGGGGAAGGTAACACCGTAATTCACATAACAGACTTCCGCGGTGTCAGATTCGCTATCCAGCTCCTGGCGGAAATCATCCGATGGGAAGCCAATCACGATCAGGCCCTGCTCCCGGTAGGTCTGATAAAGCGCTTCCAGATCTTTGAACTGCGGGGTGTAGCCACACTGGCTGGCGGTGTTCACCACCAGCGTCAGCCTGTTGCGGGTCAGGGCACAGAGATCCAGGGTCTGCTGGGAATGCAGTTTCCTGACGGTGGTATCCAGGGCGTCGGCACAGCCATCTGCTGCCTGCACCGCGGGTGTCAGTAAAAAAGCTAACAATAGCCCCAGATAGCGCGCCATGATGATCTCTCCATGAAATTGTCTGCACAGGATTCACGAAAGCCGGTCAAGATGGCGCGAAGGGGGTCACATTATCGAGCAACCAGTGCCGGGGTATCGAAGTGCACCTGTTTCAGACCATGGCGCATGAAGGTGCGGATATTGGCGTGGTCGGTGCCCTCCGGGTTCCCCAGGACATCGTGGCGAAAGAAATGCCCGAAGCAGGCCAGAGTCTGCTCATCGGAGAGGTTGTTGAGTTTGGCGAAGGCAAAGATTTTGCAGGACCCTTCATTGGTGCCTGCTTCATTCACCACCAGATCATCACCGCTGCCATTGGTAAAGCGGGCAGGGGTGTAGTCATAGTGCTCGGCGATGACCTCTTGAACCTGCTCGAAGGCAACGGCATCGGGAACCAGTTTCAGAGCAAACAGCAGAGTTTGAAGGGAATTGCTCATGGGCAGTCCTGTTCCGGTCAGAGAAAGGCGCAAAGGGTAGCGGCATCATCGGGACAGGGGAAGGGGGGCATGGTTACCCGTTGGAGCTTTGTTCACAAAGCGAAGAGGTTCCCAAACCACTTTGGGAATTCGCCTTGCCAGCAAGGCTCCAACGGTGGGTGCTGCCCCGTTCTTCTTTCAGACAGGTGGTTACTGCAATGCGGGGTCTTTCGGCAGCACCATGCCGGTGCCTTGCAGCGGGTTACAGTTCTTCAGCACCACCTTGCCTTCCAGCATATTGCCCCGGGAGTATTCACGGAAAATGCATTCGTTGGTGTTCGGGTCGTAATTTTCAATCCACAGATTATCGCCCTTCCAGGTGGCGCTGATGTGGTACTGCTCTTCCGGTACCTTGATGTTCATGGTGCCGCCAAAGCGTTTCACAAAAATCTGTTCCAGCCAGAAGTAGTAGGCCAGGGTAGCCACCAACCAGATCACGGCGGCAATAATCAGCGCCGGCTTCCATTTTCCCAGACGCACGCCGATACCGAACAGGGCACCGATGACAAGTACGGCAACGAGAAACCAGTAAAGGTAGGTAATCATTTTTTCATCTCCTGGGAGCCTCTGGATAACACCTTGCGTACTCAGCGTGGCCTGAAGGGTGCAGCTGTTGTGTTTTGTCGCGACGGACAGGGTGGGCTCCTTTCCTAGCGACAAAGCGCAGCAGATGTGCCCTTCAGGCCTCGCCCTCCGGGGCTTCCAGGCTGGCTCACACTCGTTGTTGCACTTTCTCGACAGGCAACCAGCATGTCTTCAAAAGTGCGCCTAGATTGTGAGCCAGCCTGAAAGCCTGAGCATGCAAGGTGTTATTCAGAGGCTCCCTTGTCTTGATCGTCTCTGGCATCATAGCAACCTGTTCAAGGTCAGGTGTAAAACCATGCAAGAGTGGTGGGTGTATATGCTGCGCTGTGCGGACCGGACGCTTTACACCGGCATCAGCACCGAGCCGGCCCGACGCCTTTACGAGCACAACCACAGCCCCAAGGGGGCACGTTACACCCGTGCCCGCCGGCCGGTACAGCTGGTGTTGCTGGTGCCCGCCGGAGATCGGGCCTCGGCATCACGGCTGGAAGCTCGCCTCAAGCGGTTGACCCGTGGTGAAAAACAGCAGTTACTGGCGAACCTGCGCGACGATAAGCGCAAGGGACCGCTGTCATTCTGGATTGAAGGAGCAGAGAACCATGACACTTTGGCGTAGCCTTTTTCTGGTCATGCTGGCCGGCTGGCTCAGCGGCTGTGGCATCAACAATATTCCTACCTACGATGAGCAGGTCAAAGCGGCCTGGTCGCAGGTGGAAAATCAGTATCAGCGCCGGGCCGATCTGATCCCCAACCTGGTTAATACCGTGAAGGGCTATGCCAGTCACGAGAAGGAAGTGCTGGTGGACGTGACCCAGGCCCGTGCCAAGGTGGGCTCCATCCAGGTGGATGGCAACATGCTCGATAATCCGGAAAAGCTGAAACAGTTCGAGCAGGCCCAGCGCCAGCTCGGCTCTGCCCTGCAACGCTTGATGGTGGTGGCGGAACGCTACCCGGACTTGAAGGCCAACCAGAATTTCCTGGCGTTGCAGTCGCAGCTGGAAGGCACCGAGAACCGTATCAGCGTGGCACGCCGTGACTACATTGCCGCCGTGCAGCAGTACAATACCGAAATCCGTACTTTCCCCGGGCGGCTGTGGCACAGCTTCCTCTACAGCGACATGGAAATGCGTGAAACCTACGAAGCCACCGCGGAAGATGCGGATCAGGCGCCGGCCGTGAACTTTAACTGATGCGGTTATTCACGCTCCTTGTGCTGCTGTTGGCGTCGCCCTTGTGGGCGGCGCCGGAATTTCCCGAACTCACCGGCCGGGTGGTGGACAACGCCAACCTGATGACCGCCGCCCAGCGCCAGAGCCTTACCCAGGCACTGGCCTCGGCGGAACAGAACACCTCCAACCAGGTGGTCGTGGTAACCCTGCCGGATCTGCAAGGTTACGAGATCGCCGATTACGGTTACCAACTGGGCCGCCATTGGGGCATTGGCAGCAAGGAATCCGATAACGGTGTTCTGCTGATCGTGGCTCCCAAGGATCGCAAGGTCCGCATCGAAGTGGGTTATGGCCTGGAAGGGGTACTCACCGATGCGCTCTCCAGTGTCATCATCCAGCAGGAAATCCTGCCCGCCTTCCGCCAGGGCCAGTTCTATGGCGGTATCCAGGCCGGTGTCACCGCCATTCAGTCGGCCATCAAGGGCGAATATGAAGGCAAACGCCAGCCCCTCGACAAACCCAGTGGCCTCAAGGCCCTGCTGATCCTGATCGGCATGGTGGTAGTCACCTTCCTGCTGTCCTTCGGGGGCGGTGGCGGCCGGGGTGGCCGTCGTGGCGGCATGTTCCTGCCGGTGCCCATGGGCGGTTTTGGCGGCGGTGGTGGTTTCGGTGGCGGCGGCTTCGGCGGCGGCGGTGGTGGATTCGGAGGCGGCGGCGCCTCAGGAGGTTGGTAATGTTGCTGGATAAAAACGCACAGGAAACCCTTTCCCGGACCATCGGTGAACAGGAAAAACGCACCGACGCGGAGCTGGTCACAGTACTGGCCCGCCAGGCAGATGATTACCGCTACGTGACCTTGTTGTGGGCGGCACTACTCTCCCTGCTGGTGCCGGTAGCCCTGCTGTTCCTGCCGGTCTGGCTGACTCCCTTTGAAGCCCTGCTGCTGCAATGGGGCGTGCTGCTGGTTCTGGCGGTACTGTTCCGGCTCAAGCCGATGCAGTTCCGGGTAGTACCGCGTCGCCTGCAACGGATGCGCGCCGCCGGCCTGGCCCGGCAGGCGTTTCTGGAGCAGGGCCTGCACCGCACCCGTGGCGGCACCGGCCTGCTGATCTTCGTCAGCGAGGCGGAACATTACGTGGAAATCCTGGCGGACCAGGGCATTGCCCGCCATGTGGACGACAGCGAGTGGCAGACCATCGTGGATGCCTTCATCGCCCGGGTGAAAGCCGGCCGGGTGGCAGAAGGCTTCCAGGAATGCGTGGCCGCCTGCGGCGACAAGCTGGCTACTCACGTACCTGCCACGGAACAAAAAAATGAGCTACCCAATCACCTGATCATGCTCTGACCGACGAATGGTTAACCCCTTCATTTTCTTGATAAAAAGCCTGCCATGTGCAGGCTTTTTTACTGTGAAATCAGGCGCTTGACCGACTTCGCATTTTCTTGAATATGAGCAAACAGGGTTATTGCACCCGGTAACGGCTTCCGGTAACAAGGTAAAGCAAACGTAAAATGTACAAATAAAAAATACCGATACACCCCGAGAAAAGGGTGGACGGTCGTCACCTCAAAGCAGGGTCGCCATGGGCCTTGATGTAGCTGCTTTGACACAGCGAGGAGAGAGACGATGAGACTGTTTCGCGAAAAGAGCGCTGCTGCCATCCCCCCGGTGTTGATCACCGAATCCAACGACGTGGAGCGCCTCAAAGCCATCGCCCGCAACACCGCCGCCTTCGACCTGGGGGTCCAGGACGTGGAGTGGGAAAATGATCTTCCCGACGATCACGGCTGCATGCGCCTGAAACTCAGCGGCGACTATTACTTCGTGATCCGTCCCTGAGAGCATTGTCGATCTTGCGGCATACCCCGGTGTCTGCAACCGGAGAGCAGTAAACCTTCACCGGCGAATACCCTGCGCCTGCAGTGGCATTTGCCCTTCTGGCATTCCTCTTGGTCCGTGCTAAAGTCGAACCTGAATCATTTTTGATCGCAGGGAGCGACACATGAAAACCCTTTTGCTTGCCGGCGCAACTTTCGGCGCCATCGCTTTTTCTTCTTCTGTTTTTGCCTCTCACAGCGTCTATGGCGTCCTCAAAGGCGGCTGGACCGACCTGGATGACCGGGATATTCCCTCCGAAGTGGATACCACCGATTACACCTTCTCGTTGTTGGGCGGCATCAGCTTCCCCATCGCCCGCGATACCTTCTCCGTCGGCGTGGAAGGCGGTGCTGTTTGGCTGGGTGACTACGGCGATGACAACGAAGTCGACATCTCCGGCATCGAAGCCGTCGCCATCGGCAAGGCCCGCATCGCCACCGGCACCGACCTGTTCCTGCGCGCCGGTGCCCTGCGCTGGGACGCCGAATTCGATCACGGCAGCGACGAAGACGGCACCGACGGCTTCTGGGGTGCCGGCTTCACCTACGGCCTCGACAACCTGAAATTCCGCGGCAGCGTGGACCGCTATTCACTGGATGATGTGGATGTGGAGGCGTATACGCTGGGGCTGGAGTATCGGTTTAACTGAAAGCGGGAACGGCTTTCCTCCCTAAAATGAGAAAAGATGAGGCTGACGTTTTGTCAAGTTCCCTTTTAAATCTGGTACCTAATGAGGACTCGCTAATAGGAGTCATAGTCATGGCTTAAGTCTCGTTCACTAGCGCCAGTCCAGAGTGGCTCTAGCCTTGACTGACCCATCATCGTATTCAATGAGTACATTTCCAGACAGCGATTGAGAAGTAACTGGTAGGCAATTTTTGTCTTTTGGGGATGGTGCTGGGTGCGGCAACGCCAAGAATGAGGAGGGAAGGGCAATTGTGAGTACCAAGATGACAAGCTTGAGTCGCCAAACGGGCTTTGCATTCTTTCGGCAGAACTGATTTTCGGGGAATTCACTTGTCCCCGTAGGCTTTATCCGAGGTGTTGCTTGAATCAAGTGAGGTTTCATATCTGGATCTCTTTGGTTGCGTTTCATGCATCAGTAACCTCCCTAAGTCTCCTTGCCTTACTCATGTTGTAATTCTTGAGTAACTTATCTCTTATTTCTAAATGCTATTAAAATAAATCTATTAGATCAATAAGTAATTGATCTTTATTTGATCAGTCGTGATGTTGCCCTTTAGAGGTGGTCTCCTTGGCTGGGTTAAATCTCGGGTTCATTGACTGGATTGTCTGCTAGTAGCTCCAAGTCAGGCGATAGTAGAGCTATGAGTGATAATCATGGGGATATGCATGGAAAGCTGCGGACTTCCTTAACGATTGGCTTCATCGTTGGCGCTAGGGTATCGGCTGATAAGGTAAAGTCATGTTTGGGTCCATGGGGCGGAGTAAGGCTGGAGGAAAGTCATGCTATTACTCATATATGAGTAAATTTATGTATTTATGTTGATAGTTACTCATATATAAGTAATTATATGTCCATGGAAACCATTCCCCAGATAGGCCAGAACCTCCGCCTGGCGCGCCGCAAGTCATATCCCGATGACACCCTGGAGGACTTTGCCCTGCGCATTGGTGTGAGCAGGGCCACGCTGCAGCGGATGGAGAAGGGAGATCTCAGTGTGTCTCTGGGCAAATACTTCCAGGCGGCAACGTTGCTGGGCCTGGATGCGCCTTTCCATACCTTGCTGAAGCCAAAGCAGAGTCTGTTCGATGATTAGGCAGCGCTATGACCTGTACCTGAATACCCGGCAGACCGGCATCGTCCATGCCGCTGACGTGGTGCTGGTGGAGGAATCGGGTTTCCTGACCCGGGTGGGTTTCAGGTACCGGCCTGACTATCTGGGCGAGGCCTCGGCGTTCCCCATCGACCCGGTTCAGCTTCCCCTGCAAAGTCTCCCCGTTGAATTCGAATGCCACAGAGGGGCAAGCCCTGCCTTTCTGGACGACTACCTGCCGGATAACTGGGGCCGCAAGATTCTGGTGCAGCTGGCGCTTTTCAGAGACAAGGAAAAGCTCAATGCCTACAGCGTCATCGATACGCTGGCGATGCTGGGTAGCAGCCGCATTGGCGCCATATCACTGGTTAGACAGGGCGAGGCACCGCACTTTGATTCGGGCTACGCCATTGAGCAGCTGGGTGCTGCGGAGCAGGCGGCCCAGCAGATTGATCAGATAGATCTGGGTGGTGTCGATCTTGATGAAATGAGCCTGCTTTACCTGGCCAATGCGGGTACCGGCGTGGGCGGCGCCCGCCCGAAAGCCCTGTTGTTTGATGACGGGGGGCAGTACCTGGCCAAATTCAATCGCATCACCCATGACAGCTATAACAATGCCCGGGTAGAGCTTGCCTGCTTGAAGATGGCCCGTGCAGCGGGCATCCGGATGCATGACGGCAAGATCATTGAAGGGATCAACGGCCGTGAAGTGTTGTTGCTGGACCGTTTTGACATTGATGGCCCGGCGAGAAAGCACCTGATTACCGTCAATGGCCTTCTCAAGGAACCTGCCTCGCAGATGGACCTGGGCCAGGCGTTCCGTTACGACCATGTCAGCGACCTGATAAAGAAATATTCCTGCCAGGTGGAAGAGGACCTGATACAGCTGCTCAAGCTCATGCTCTTCAACCGGGCCATCAACAATACCGATGATCACGAGCGCAACTTCAGCCTGATGCACAGCGAGCAAGGCTATCACCTGGCGCCGGCCTATGATCTGGTGCCAAGCCTGACCACCAACATACACCACGCCGCCAGCTACCAGTATCAGGCCTACCCGCCTACGCCTACCGAGGCGCTGAGAGAGGGGCGAATTTTTAAATTACCTCGCAGCAAGGTGGAGAAGGCGGTGCGAGAGGTGATTGGTGCTGTTGAGCTGTGGAGAGAGTTCGCCACAGCTGTGGGGGTTGCTGATGAGGATATTGAGAAGGTATCTCGAGTGATCAAGGTCTAGGCTTGGGAAATAGGTAATTTATGGGAGTCCCTTGCCGTAGCTTTGGGACACTGGGTAAGACCTGACTCCAGATTCTTGGGAGTATCGGTTTAACTGATTGGCTGGCGACACACAGTTTTGTGGATGCGGGTTGCTTATTTGGGGGCGAGGTTAGATCTGACCCCAATTTTCCTTCCGATGATTGTCTGCAGTTGATGTTTATTAAGGTTGTCAATCGCTTACGTTCTTATGATTATGAAAATTGACTGGCTGGTTGCTTCATAGGCAAAATTAAGGTTTGGTTGTTTGGAATAATTAGTGGAGGTTCTGTGGGGGCTTACGTCGAGCATGTTTTTTCTGGGGGCTTTCTTCTTGACGAAGGAAGATTAAGGAAAATTTCAGATTTGATCGAAAATAGGAGTGGAGAAGGTTCCTTAATTTTTAAGGTTTACCGCGGGGATTCTTTTTCGTATGAAACTAATATTTCCGTATGAATTGATGACGTTGTTAACGAAGATAATGAAGATTGGCGCGCAATTAAAAGGCTGGACTTGAGGCTGGTTGAAAATCATGACTTGGATTTTGATTTGAGCTTTTCTGATCAAGGCGTCTCTATTTTTATTACCGGGCCAGTTAGGGTTGCTGTTTTTGGATCGTTTTCTCTGATGTTAAAGAATATATGAGCAGCGATGTTATTATTCGTGCACCTATGCGTGATAAAACGGCTATGAATATTTCTGTTTTTATGATGCTGCTGGTCATGGTTGTTATTATATATTCTACATATTCAGCATGAGATCGAGTCTATGCGCCGTTTCGCAGGGATTCGGCTCTTGTATCCTGATGAGATCCTGAACTTCCGGCACCTGCTGGAGCAGCACATCTTGGCAAGAAGCTGGCGGTTGGCACGACTGGCCTCAGGGTTCGGGAAGGCAGCATCGTTGTGCGACGATTATCGAAATGCCCAGCTCGACGAAGAACAAAGGTAAGGCTCGTGATCCGGAGATTTGCCATCATCGCACTTTGGCATGAAATATATTGGCGTCGAAAACAAAGCGATGACCTGACGGCATCAGACCAGCTTTTGCCAAAAACGTGTCTGGGGAGACGCGGGATGATGATCGCTTTATCGCTGAGCGTCCTGGTTCCACGATGTCGAAGGTATCATTAGCCAGCGTACGTGCTGGAACATCCCTTCCGAGGGATCAAAGGCATGTTCGGTTACGTTCGCTACCGGGGTCTGGCGAAAATACCAACCGGCTTGTTGAATTTCTTGCTGCCCTTTCCGTCAAATCAGGCGAAAAAATGAACTTCATGGCAGAAGCCTGTTGAATTTGATGGCAGAAGCCTGTCATTTTGGAGATAGAAAGAAAAAATATGAAGATAGAATTGCCTTGGTTAGCCGAATTTTTTGGGGGTGCGGTGTTGCCTTTGCTGTGAGTATATTCGCCGGTTTTTTTGTTTGGAATATGACCAAATAATAAAATTTGATATGTTGAGTTGCATCCATTGCCAACCATTTTCTGTTTCTTCGAGTGTCGTTGTCTTGAAGCTTTTTTCGCCAGTGATGACGCTCGTTACTTTTTTGCTCTAATATTGAAATAAATCAAAGAGAGGACTTGGGGGTATGGACTATAATCTTGCGGGCTCGATCCTTTGGCGAATATTTGGCAAGCTGCCAGGCTGGTTTATTGCTTGGTACTTCAATGATGAGAGGCTTGCCAATTTAATAAGAATTCAGCCTGTTCCT
This sequence comes from Alcanivorax sp., assembly GCF_019431375.1. Classification (NCBI taxonomy): domain Bacteria; kingdom Pseudomonadati; phylum Pseudomonadota; class Gammaproteobacteria; order Oceanospirillales; family Alcanivoracaceae; genus Alcanivorax; species Alcanivorax sp. Next base: position 1,559,115 of record NZ_CP080267.1, on the reverse strand, counting down.
GTTTCTTCATCAACACGGGTGGGGTTGCATGAGCATCCTACGTGTGAAGTCTCGCTTCAGATAATCAATTTTTCTCCATTTAAAGTAACTCTAAAAGACATGGAGCTCTACTACGTCAACCATTGGGCCAGAGTCTTGCTACCCTTTAATCGCACCGTTGATCTCAAATCAGGTGATTTCACACAGATGCACATTTCGGGCGATATTCCGGAAGGTAAAGCTGATTCAATCGCTAGATCGGTAGACGATCATCGCTCTGAGCTGGTGTTAAATTGCGAGTTTAACTGCAAGGTTCGCCATTTTAGGAAAGGGCCAATCGTTATTCATGCGGTACCTACAGAGATATTTAACTACCAGAATAGACGTGACCACTTGCTGCGATTAGAAAAAGAGGCTGCAGAAGCCAAAGAAAAAGCGCAGGAAGAGTCTGCCCAGCAGAATCAAGCATAGGCTGGTCTATCTAAGGCGGTGGTCAACTTGTAGGCAACCACAAAAAAAGGGTTAGAGATCGCTCTCTAACCCTTTTTTCTTGTTTGGTAGCAAGGGGCGGACTTGAACCGCCGACCCCAGCATTATGAGTGCTGTGCTCTAACCAGCTGAGCTACCTTGCCATTTGAGGTCGCGAATTTTCCGCGAGGGAGGGGTGGGTGTCAAGCACTGGGTGCGTGGGTGGGCAATGTTTGATCAGTTGTTGGCAGGGAAGGGGGATATCTGCCATAGTTGCAACTCAAATGAAAATGATTCTTAATTGTGTGCTGTTAATACTTGACCAAATTGCTCAGGATTACTACGCTTCACGTCAAATACACGCAATAAGGGTGTGGATATGCGTTTGACAACAAAAGGTCGCTACGCGGTTACCGCGATGCTGGATCTGGCATTGCATGCGGCCACCGGACCCGTGTCGCTGGCGGATATCTCCGATCGCCAGGGCATATCCATCTCTTATCTGGAGCAGTTGTTCGCCAAGTTGCGCCGTAACGGCCTGGTGAACAGCGTGCGCGGGCCGGGCGGGGGCTATCAGCTCAGCCGGGCCAGCGAGGATATTGACGTTGCTGCTGTGATCGCGGCGGTGGACGAGTCCGTGGATGCCACCCGCTGTGGCGGCCATGGGGACTGCCAGGAGGGCGATACCTGCCTGACGCATCACCTGTGGTGTGATCTGTCAGATCAGATCCAGGCATTCCTCAGCGGCATTTCTCTGGGCGAGCTGGTGGCCCGCCAGGAAGTGAAGCAGGTGGCCCAGCGCCAGGATCGTCAACATCAGCGCCTGTCCGTCAGTAGCGTATAAACGTGAATTCGGGCCTCCGCGCTGAGGTCGCCGATTCAGGTTACAATTCACGCCTTTCTCTCTAAGCCAACGCCAATCGCCACAAGCCTGTAGCCATGAGCCAAGCCGTTTACCTCGACTACGCGGCAACCACCCCGGTAGACCCGGCGGTGGTTGATGTGATGGTCCGTCATCTCGGTCCCGAAGGGACGTTTGCCAACCCGGCCTCACGCAGCCATCTGTATGGCTGGTTGGCGGAAGAGGCGGTGGAATCCGCCCGCCGTCAGGTGGCGGATCTGCTGCAGGCGGACCCACGGGAGATTGTCTGGACCAGCGGTGCCACCGAGGCCAACAACCTGGTCATCAAAGGTGTGATTGAAGCCCGTGGCGGCGGCCACGTGATTACCAGCGCCACCGAGCATAAGGCGGTGCTGGATGCCTGTGGCTGGCTGGAAAAGCAGGGCCACCCGGTGACCTACCTGAAACCCGCCGCCGATGGCCGCATCGACCCGCAGAGCGTGGCCGAGGCGCTCCGTGAGGACACCGTGCTGGTGAGTGTGATGCACGCCAACAACGAGACCGGGGTGATCAACGATATCGCTGCTATCGGCGCCCTGTGTCGCGACAAGGGCGTGCTGTTCCATACCGATGCGGCCCAGAGTGTGGGCAAGCTGGATCTGAATGTGCAGGCCATGCCGGTGGATATGGTGTCCGTGTGTGCCCACAAGATTTACGGCCCCAAGGGGATCGGTGCCCTGTACGTGCGCCGTTCGCCGGATGTGAAGGTGGCAGCCCAGATCCATGGTGGCGGCCACGAGCGCGGCATGCGTTCCGGCACACTGCCCACTCACCAGATCGTCGGTATGGGCGAAGCCTTCGCTCTGGCGGCACGGGTGCGTGATGAAGAAGGGCCGCGCATTGCCGGGCTGCGCGATCGCCTGTGGCAGGGCATCAGTCAGCTGGAGGGGGTAAGTATCAACGGTGACGGTGCGCCGCGCCTGCCCGGGCATCTGAATGTGGCTTTCGCCGGGGTGGATGGCGAGATGTTGCTCACCGCCCTGAATCAGGCGGCAGTGTCTTCCGGTTCCGCCTGTACCTCTGCGTCCCTGGAGCCGTCCTATGTGCTCAAGGCCATGGGTGTGGCGGATGAGCTGGCCCATGGTTCCATTCGTTTCTCGGTGGGGCGCTTTACTTCGGAGTCGGATATCGATCGAGTGATCGAAAATGTGACCGAGGTCATCCAGCGACTGCGAAACGTCGCCAGTTGACCAAACCGGCGGCCTGTTTCATGGCCTGAGCGGTTTTCAGTGGGTTGAGAGCTCCCTGCTATGGTGGATACACACCTGAATGGGAGGGGGCTCCATGCACGGCGTTATTATTTCCAACCTGAAAAAATACGTGGAAGAAAAACTGGGCGAGGCTGCCTGGGACACTCTGCGCGACAAGGCCGGGCTGACCGGCAAGGCCTTTATTCCTATCAGCATGTACCCGGACAGTGATCTGGATGATCTTCTGGCGGCGGCGGTGGAGGTCACCGGTCAGAGCCGCGACGAGATTCTCAAGGATTTCGGTGCCTGGGTGATCCCGCCCCTGATGAAAATGTACCGCTCCTTTATCCCCGAGGACTGGGATGCGGTGACCTTCCTGAAAAACATCGACGACCGGATTCACGAGCGGGTGGTGCGCATGAAGGATGCCAGCGCCAGGCCGCCGCATATCAATGTGTCGGAAATTTCTCCGGGGCTGCTGGAGGTGGAGTATCAGTCGCACCGGGATATGAGTTACCTGGCGCTGGGCTGCGTCTATGGTGTAGCCGATTACTATGGCCAGAAAGCGGCGCTGATGGAGGAGAAGCGGGTGGTGGGCACCCACAGGACCTTCATCATGCGTATCTCCGCCGGTGAGCGGGCGCAGCGGGATGCGGTCTGAGCGGCATGCGCCGTTGCCTCATTATCCGTTGGAGCCTTGCTTGCTAGGCGAAGGCGGTCCTTTCTTTCATCGCCCTTAGGCTTTCCCGCCAGGGGGATAAATCGCGCAAAAACAGAAAAATGTGACCGGTTATGTCACCTGACTGTGAGCAGGTAAACATGCCTCGAGCCAGTGGTGGCGTGGGCTGGTTGGACGGTCGTGCATGCGGCACAGCTCTTGCTGGTATCAGGGTATAGCCGGCGCAGGAGCAGTGACATGCATGGCGTGATCGTGACCAATTTCAAGCGGTACCTGGATGAATTCATCGGCACTGACGCCTGGGGGGAGGTAGTCTCCACGGCCGGTTTGCAGGGCAAGACCTACCTGCCGGTGGCGCTGTATCCGGATGAGGAAATGGAGGCACTGCTGCGGGCGGCAGAGTCAGCCACCGGTCTGCGCCGGGATGATCTGCTGGCGGATTTCGGTGAGTGGGTGATTGGCCCGCTGATTGATATGTACCAGGCCATGATTCCCACGGGCTGGGACGCCATGACGTTCCTGATGAACATGCAACAGATCCACGAACGTATTCTGCGACTCAAGGACCCGGCGGCCACGGCGCCGAATATTGTGGTCCACAAGCGCGGCGACGACACCCTGGAAATCCACTATCACTCCCACCGCAATATGTCCGCCATGATTCAGGGCTCAGTGAAGGGGGTGGCTGCCTATTTCAATGAAACCGCCAGCCTGCTCGGTTCAGAAGCGGGAGAGGGCGGGGAGCAGCGGTTTGTGTTCCATATCCAGCCGAACAAGACGGAAGCCAGGGAGGCGGTATAAGGCGGACGTGGTGTTGTCCCGTCTTCTCGGACGACAAGTTCCAGAACCAGGCCAAAAGTGATTAACCACAGAGGGCACAGAGTTCACTGAGGATAAACCTCCTTTCCCTGTGCCCTCTATGGTGAAAATGCTTTTTGTGGAGCGGAGGCTAGGCGGTCAGTGCCTGGGCCTGTTGTTTGATCTTGCCGACCATGGCGCGCAGGCCGTTGCCGCGGGTAGGGCTAAGGTGGTTGAGCAGGTCGATGCGGTCGAAAAAGGCATCCATGTCGTAATCGTGGATAGCCTGTGGAGACTGGCGGTTCAGGGCGGACAGCACGATGGCGGCCAGGCCCTTGACGATCAGGGCATCGGAATCCACTGCCAGGTAGAGAGTATCCGCGTCGCTGTCGTAATCGGTTTCCAGCCATACCTGGCTCTGACAGCCGCGCACGAAACGGTCTTCGGTCTTCAGGTCATCGGGCAGGCCCGGCAGTTGCTTGCCCAGGTCGATGATATAGCGATAGCGCTCTTCCCAGTCATCCAGGAATTCCAGGTCTTCACTGATGTCCTCGGCAGTAATCTTTTCGCCAAGGGTGATGCTGCGGATATCGAACACGTCGCTTTCACTCCGAAATAGCTTCTAGCTGCTAACTACGAGCTAACCCGGTTTTCCTGGCAGCTAGAAGCTCGCAGCTAGCAGCTGCTTTAAAACATTCCCAGCTCGAGCTGAGCCTCTTCACTCATCATATCGCGGCTCCAGGGTGGATCGAAAACCAGTGCCACTTCCACCTTGTCTACGTTGGGAACCTTGCCCAGCCGGTCTTCCACGTCGCCCACCAGTACCGGGCCCATGCCGCAGTTGGGGGCGGTGAGGGTCATGCGGACCTGCACCACATTCTCGCCGTCACGCTGGATTACATCGCAACCGTAGACCAGCCCCAGCTCCTTGATGCTGACCGGAATTTCCGGGTCGAAGATGGTCTGCAGGGTGTTGTCCAGATCGTCCTGGCGCACGCTGCCATCCTCGTTGGCGGGGGCAAAGTCCAGCTTCAGGGGTTCCTGGCCGATGGCGTCCGCGTCGGTGCCGTCAATGCGCGCCATGTTGCCATTGATGGTCACCGTGTAGGTGCCGCCAAGAGCCTGGCGCAAATTCACGAAGCTGTTCTTGGGGATAGTGATGCGGGTGCCGTCCGGCACCTTGCGGGCCGGCACGTCACGCTGAACGACGACGGTTCTCTGTTCTTGCGCCAACTCAGACCTCGTCTACGGTAAAGCTCTCACCGCAACCGCATTCGCCGGTGGCGTTGGGGTTGCGGAACTTGAACAGACTGTTGACGCCCTCGGTGACGTAGTCGATGACCAGGCCGTTGAGCATGGGCAGCCACTTTTCCGGCACGTACAGGTTCACGCCGTCGATCTCGAACAGCTTGTCGCCGTCTTCGGGTTCTTCCACAAAGTCCAGGGTGTACATGAACCCGGAGCAGCCGGATTCGTCCAGATCCAGACGGATGCCGGCGGCATTGGCCCGCTGGATCTCCCGCAGGGCCTGTTGGTTGGCAGCCTCGGTCAGGTTGAGAGTGACCTGGCCGGGTTGGAATGTCTGAACTGTCATGAAATTACCTACCTTGCATTAGCGCATGGTTGATATTGCCGCAGGAGCGTCGCTTGAGACGCGAATCGTGCTTGGCACGGCCTGTCACAAGCAGGGTTCGCGTCTCAAGCGACGCTCCTGCGGTGAGGTGTGTGCCGGGCTCAGAGAAAGGTCTTCACCTTCTCTAGCGCCTCGAACAGGCGATCCACCTCATCAAGGGTATTATAAATCGAGAACGAGGCCCTGACTGTGCCCGGAATGCCCAGAGTGTCCATCAGCGGCATGGTGCAGTGATGGCCGGTACGCACCGCCACGCCCTGTTTATCCAGCAGCATGCCCACATCCGCCGGGTGAGCGCCTTCCAGCAGGAAGGACAGCACACTGACCTTACTGGCGGCGGTGCCGATGATTTTCAAGCCATCGAAAGCCTCTGCCTGTTTGGTGGCGTGGACCAAGAGAGAATCTTCATGGGCTTGCAGTGCCTCGCGGTCCTGCTGATTGAACCAGTCAATGGCAGCGGCCAGGCCGATAGCGCCGGCAATGTTGGGAGTGCCGGCTTCGAATTTGTAGGGCAACTGGTTCCAGGTGCTCTTTTCGAAGCTCACCGTTTCGATCATTTCGCCACCCGTCTGGTAGGGCGGCATGGCTTCCAGCAGTTCGCGGCGGCCGTAGAGCACGCCGATGCCGGTGGGGCCGAACAGCTTGTGGCCGGAGAAGGCATAGAAATCCACGTCCAGGGCCTGCACGTCCACGGGGAAGTGGGCCACAGCCTGGGCGCCGTCAATCAGGGTAATGGCACCCACTTCGCGGGCTTTGGCCACCATCTCCTGCACCGGGTTCAGGGTGCCCAGAGCATTGCTGGCATGGCCGATGGCGAAGATTTTGGTGCGCTCGGTGAGCAGCTGGTCGAAGGCGTCCTGATCCAGGCTGCAATCCTCGCGCAGCGGGATCACTTTCAAGGTGGCGCCAGTGGCCAGGCAGGCCTGCTGCCAGGGCACGATATTGGCGTGGTGCTCGCTGGTGCTGATCAGCACCTCGTCGCCAGGCTGCAGGCGCTCGCGGCCGATGCAGTGGGCGACGATGTTGATGGACTCGGTGGTGCCCTTGGTCCACAGGATTTCGTCGCGGCTGGCGTTCAGAAAGCGGGCCACGGTTTCGCGGGCGCCCTCGAACTGGCCGGTGGCCAGGTCGCTGAGATGATGAGCGCCGCGGTGCACATTGGAGTTCACCGTGCGGTAGTAGTGCTCCAGCACGTTCAGCACCGCGTCCGGTTTCTGGGTGGTGGCACCGTTATCCAGATACACCAGCGGCTTGCCGTTGACCTGTTGATCCAGGATCGGGAACTGCGCGCGAAGGGCTGCCACATCAAACGTCATTACGCGGCGTCTCCTGCCGGGCTGGCATGGGTCAGCTCCGCTTCCAGCCAGGGCTGTGCCCACTCGGTCACTGCTGCGTCGGGCAGTGCCATCAGCAATTCGTTAACGAAACCCAGGCTCAGCATGCGCTTGGCTTCGCTGGCCGGAATGCCGCGCGATTGCAGGTAGAACTGCTGGCCGGCGTCGAGCTGGCCGACGGTGGTGCCGTGGGCACATTTCACGTCGTCGTTGTAGATTTCCAGCTCCGGCTTGGTATTGATCTCGGCACCGGGGTTGAGCAACAGGTTCTTGTTGGACAGCTCCGCATTGGTGCCGCTGGCGCCGGGATGAATGTGGATGCGGCCATTGAAGACCGCCTTGCCACTTTCACCGGCCAGGCCTCTGAAGTTCTGATCGGACTGGCAGTTGGGCACGGCGTGTTCCACGCACAGCTGGTTGTCCACGTGGCTCTTGTCGCGGACCACGAAGATGCCTTTCATGTTCAGTTCGGCACCACTCTTGCTGACCAGGGCACGCACGTCGTTGCGGCGCAGACGGTTGCCGGTCATCAGCTGGTAGCTGTCCACTTTGCTGATGCCCTGCTGGTCAATGATCAGGGTGCCGATGTGCAGGGTATTGGCTTGTTCGCCCTGCAACCGATAGTGGGTCAGGGTGGCGTTGTCGGCAGCGATCAGCGCGGTGACCGCATTGGTCAGGGCCTGGCCTTCGGCGTGATAGTGCTCGATCACGGTGGCTTCGGCGCCCGCATTGAGCTTGACGATCACCCGGGGGTTGCAGTGGGCAGGCGCGTCGCTGGCGGACTGGATCTGCACGTGGATCGGCTGCTCGATACGGGTATTGGCGGCCACTTCCAGCACCACCGGTTGCCCGCATACCGCACCGTTATAGGTGGCAAAGGGGGTCTGCAGGCCGTTTACCTCAGGCGCGTCGTGATGCAGATTGACGCCGGTGGGCAGGGTACTGCCCTGCAGCTGGCCATTATTGATGGTGACCACAAACTCGCTCAGTGCCGGCAGGGGCTGGCTGATCTTGCCATTGGCAACCGCGTTCAGGTGGCCATCGGCCAGGGCCTGCAGCGAGGTGTACTTCCAGCGTTCGGTCTTGCGTTCCGGGAAGCTGGCAGCCTCCAGGTTGGTCAGCGCATCGCCGTCACTACCGTGGCGGCGGGCGTTGGCCAGGGCCTGGGTTTTCAGGTCAATGGCGAGGTCGCTTGCAGAGAGTGTCATGCGGACTCCTCTTCTCCTGTGAGCCAGCCGTAGCCTTTCTTCTCCAGCTCCAGGGCCAGTTCCTTGCCGCCGGACTTGATGATCTGGCCGTTGGACAGTACGTGCACAAAGTCCGGCACGATGTAGTCCAGCAGGCGCTGGTAGTGAGTCACCAGTACGATGCCGCGCTCCGGGCTGCGCAGGGAGTTAACCCCCTTGGCCACGGTTTGCAGGGCATCAATGTCGAGCCCGGAGTCGGTTTCGTCGAGCAGCGCCAGTTTCGGTTCCATCAGCAGCATCTGCATGATTTCATTGCGCTTTTTCTCACCGCCAGAGAAGCCTTCGTTAACGCCACGCTTGAGGAAGCTGGCATCCAGATTCACCTGTTTGCAGGCGGCACGGGCCTGACGCAGCAGAGTGACGGAATCCCACTCTTCCTTGCCTTGGGCGCTGCGTACGGATTCCAGCGCGGCCTTGAGAAATTCCATGTTGGAGACGCCGGGGATTTCCACCGGGTACTGGAAGGCCAGGAACAGGCCTGCCTGGGCGCGTTCTTCGGGCTCCAGGTCTGCCAGGCTCTTGCCTTCGAACAGGGCCTCACCACCGGTGATTTCGTAGTTGTCACGGCCGGCCAGGACGTTGGCCAGGGTGGATTTGCCGGAGCCATTGGGGCCCATGATGGCGTGCACCTCGCCCGGGTTCACGGTCAGGTTGAGGCCCTTGAGAATCGGTTTGTCCGCCACGGTGGCGTGCAGATCACGAATTTCCAGCATGTTTTGATGCGCCTTTCGGTTGGGCTGGGTACCAGCCCCGGTTAATCAGGGTGTTGTAGGAGCTATGCTTGCATGGCGAAGGGGTCGCGATGGTTCGCCATGCGAGCATGGCTCCTACAATGTCATTTTCAGGGAAGGGTCTTAGCCCACAGCCCCTTCCAGGCTCACTTCCAGCAACTTGCCTGCTTCCACGGCGAACTCCATGGGCAGCTCCTTGAACACCTCTTTACAGAAGCCGTTCACGATCATGGAGACAGCCTTCTCCGGGTCGATGCCGCGCTGGCGGCACAGGAACATCTGGTCGTCACTCACCTTGGAGGTGGTGGCCTCGTGCTCAATGGTGGCCGAGGGGTTTTTCGACTCGATGTACGGGAAGGTGTGCGCGCCGCAGGTGTCGCCCAGCAGCAGTGAGTCGCACTGGGTGAAGTTGCGGGCGTTTTCTGCCCGTGGGCTGATCCGTACCAGGCCTCGGTAGCTGTTGCTGCTGCGCCCGGCGGAGATGCCCTTGGAAATAATGGTGCTCTTGGTGTTCTTGCCCAGGTGGATCATCTTGGTGCCGGTGTCCGCCTGCTGCATGTGGCGGGTCAGGGCCACGGAGTAGAACTCACCGATGCTGTTGTCACCACGCAGGATCACGGACGGATACTTCCAGGTAATGGCGGAGCCGGTTTCCACCTGGGTCCAGCTGATCTTGCTGTTGTCGTGAGCCACGCCGCGCTTGGTAACGAAGTTGTAGATGCCACCTTTGCCGTTTTCGTCGCCCGGGTACCAGTTCTGCACCGTGGAGTACTTGATCTCGGCGCCGGGCAGGGCGACCAGCTCCACCACGGCCGCATGCAGCTGGTTCTCGTCCCGCTGGGGCGCGGTGCAGCCTTCCAGGTAGCTCACGTAGCTGCCTTCGTCGGCGATAATCAGGGTGCGCTCGAACTGGCCGGTGTTGGCCTCGTTGATACGGAAATAGGTGGACAGCTCCATGGGGCAACGCACGCCCTTGGGAATGTAGACGAAGGAGCCATCGGAAAACACCGCGCTGTTCAGGGCGGCATAGAAGTTATCGCCTTGGGGAACCACGGAACCCAGATACTTCTGGATCAGTTCCGGGTGGTTCTGGATCGCCTCGGAAATGGAGCAGAAGATCACCCCGGCTTCCCACAGCTTCTCTTTAAAGGTGGTAAACACGGAGGAGGAGTCGAACACCACATCCACGGCGACGCCGGCCAGCATTTCCTGCTCGTGCAGGGGAATGCCCAGTTTTTCATAGGTGGCGAGCAGCTCCGGGTCCACCTCATCCAGGCTCTTCGGGGCGTCATCCAGGCTCTTGGGCTTGGAGTAGTAGGACACCTTGTTAAAGTCGATGGGGTCGTGGTGCAGGTGGGCCCAGCCCGGGGAGGGCATTTCCTGCCACTTGCGGTAGCTGTCCAGGCGCCATTCGAGCATCCATTCCGGCTCTTCCTTCTTGGCGGACAGGAAACGGATGACTTCCTCGCTCAGCCCGGGGGGCAGGGTTTCGGTGTCCACCGTGGTGGTGAAACCGGCCTCGTAGTTGGAGCGAATCAGTTTGTCCAGTTCAGCTTGGCTCATAGGTCAGGGCCTGATGTTGAATACCAGAGTAATTTAGTCAGGTATTATACGCCATTCGTGGGCGCTGTCGACCATCGGCCGGGTAGGGGCGGGCTTTCGACCGGCTCCCGGTGGCGGCAGGGCGGCAGGCCCGTGGCGGGGGCGGCAACGGTATCATAATTCACCCTGCTTGCGTATAATCCGCCGGTTCCAAAGGGGTGGCAGTGGCCTTTGCGTCCGCAAGGTGCCGGATTGCCCCTTCTCTGCCTGGGGGAGCTTGTTTCGGGTTCCCGGGGACCATTTAACGTAAATTCTGGAGTGAACTGACTGATGGCTGTTGAGCGCACCCTCTCTATCATCAAGCCTGATGCCGTGGCCAAGAACGTAATTGGCGACATCGTATCCCGTTTCGAGAAGGCTGACCTGAAAGTGGTTGCCATGAAAATGGTACACCTGAGCGACGAACAGGCCGGTGGTTTCTACGCCGAGCACAAAGAACGTCCCTTCTTCAAGGATCTGGTGTCCTTCATGACCAGCGGTCCGGTGATCGTGCAGGTTCTGGAAGGCGAAGATGCCGTAACCAAGAACCGTGACCTGATGGGCGCTACCAACCCGAAGGATGCGGAAGCTGGAACCATTCGTGCCGATTTCGCTCAGACCATTGACGAGAACGCGGTACACGGCTCTGACTCCACCGAGTCCGCTGCCCGTGAAGTGGCTTACTTCTTCGCCGACGAAGAACTCTGCCCGCGCACCCGCTAATATAGCGAGTGGGCACCCCCAGCCACGGCCTCTGGCCGTGGCTGGCGTTTAAAGGAAACCCGGTTTCCTACTGGAGAATGCTATGACAACCCAACAGAAGGTCAATCTGCTCGGTCTTTCCCGTCCGCAAATGGAAGAATTCTTCCTGGAAATGGGCGAGAAGAAGTTCCGTGCCCAGCAGGTACTCAAGTGGATTCACCACCATCAGGCGGATTCCTTCGAGCAAATGACCGATGTGGGCAAGGCATTGCGCCAGAAACTGTCCGAGGTGGCGGAAATCCGTGGCCCGGATGTGGCTCATGAAAGCATCAGCCGTGACGGTACCCGCAAGTGGGTGTTCGAACTGAGCGGTGGTGGTTCTGTGGAAACCGTTTTTATCCCTGATGGTCGCCGCGGCACCCTGTGCGTGTCGTCCCAGGTGGGCTGTGCCGTGGATTGCAGCTTCTGCTCCACCGGCAAGCAGGGTTTCCAGCGCGACATGACCAGCGCCGAGATTATCGGCCAGGTATGGCAGGCCAGCCGTGCCTTTGGTCCCCGTCGCAATCTTGGCGAACACCCCATCACCAACGTGGTGATGATGGGCATGGGCGAACCCATGCTCAATTATGACAATGTGCTCACCGCCATGCGCATCATGAAAGATGACCTGGGTTACGGTATCGGCAAGAAGCGCATTACCCTGTCCACCTCCGGCCATATTCCGAGGATGGACCAGCTCAGCCAGGATCTGGATGTGTCGCTGGCAGTCAGCCTGCACGCACCCAATGACGAGCTGCGCAATGAATTGGTGCCGCTGAATCGCAAGTACCCGCTGAAAGAATTGATGGCGGCCTGCAAGCGTTACAGCGACAACATCACCCACCGTCACAACACCATTACCATGGAATATGTGATGCTGCGTGATGTGAATGACAAACCGGAACACGCCCGTCAGCTGGTCAAGCTGCTTAACGGCATCCCGGTGAAGGTCAACCTGATCCCGTTCAATCCTTTTCCCCATGCCGGTTATGAACGGTCACGGAAAAGCGATATTCTGGAATTTCATAAGTACCTGAATGACAATGGATTGCTGACGACCGTAAGGACAACGCGCGGTGATGATATTGATGCCGCCTGTGGTCAGCTGGTGGGGCAGGTGCAAGATCGGACCCGGCGCAGTGAGCGCTGGAAGCAATCCATTTTTCATCGCTCCGAACAAACCGATAACAACACAGCGCAAGCGCAATGAGACGTTTTTTTCGGGTTTTTCCGGGTCTGCTGATCGCGGGCCTGTTGGCCACCGGGTGTGTGACGGTGGAATCGGGGCAACGGGAAGTGAACGTGGATAATGCAGTGACCAGCCGTGTGGCTGCTGGTCTGCAGTATCTGCAGCAGGGCGACCCTTCCGAGGCCCGTCGTCATTTCTCACGGGCTTTGGCTCACAACGACGACAGCGCGGTGGCCCACAATGCCATGGCGCTGCTTTACAAGTATGAAAATGACCCGGAGCGGGAAGAATTTCATTACCGTAAGTCACTCAAGGCAGATAGTAACTACGCTCCGGCACTGAACAATTACGGCACCATGTTGTACAGCCGTGGTGATTATCAGGGCGCACTGGAAAAATTCAAACGTGCCGCCAATGATCCCTCCTATCAGGGCCGTGGCAGTGCTTGGGCCAATATGGGGCGTTGTTACCGTGAGCTGGGCGATGAAGAGGCGGCGAAGAAGGCTTTTATCAAAGCCATTCGCCTTGATAGCCGCGCGGTTACCCCGAACCTGGAACTGGCTGAGCTCTATTACAAGGAAGAGCGCATGCGCATGGGCTGGGATTACTACCAGCAATACCTGCAGCGTAGCGGCCGGCAAAGTGCCCGGTCATTGTGGCTCGGCATCCGTCTGGCCAACGATTTGGGCTACGAAGATCAGCAGTCCAGCTATGAGCTGGCACTGGAAAATATTTATCGCCGCTCAGCGGAATACCGCGAGTGGCAGAATTGGAAAGCCTCTCAGGAGAGCGGGAAATGAGCGATAACATGGTCGTGTTACCGGGTGAACGTTGTCGCAAAGCCCGTGAGGCACTGGGTTGGACCCCTGCCGAAGCGGCGAAGCGGATGCACCTTTCCCAGAGCTACCTGGTAGCTCTGGAAGCGGATGACTACGAGCGTCTGCCCGAAGCGACCTTCGTAAAGGGTTACCTGAAAAACTACGCCAAGCTGCTGGGCCTGCCGGCCGATGAAATTGCCAATACCTTCCAGCAGATGGTTAACGATGATGCCTTTGACAAGCCGCTGGATCTGCCCAAAATGGCGCCGCCACCGTCCGTGTGGCGCAAGCCGTTGCTGGCGGTGGTGGCACTGCTGGTTGTGGTGGCTTTGCTGATCTGGCTGTGGCCGGAAGAGAAGGCGCTGGCGCCGCTGTCGTCCGGCATGAATACGCCTGAAGAGTCGGCATCCGTGCAGGGTGATGAAGAGGTCGGAGAGGAAGCTGGCCCTTTTTCCGCTCAGCCGGAACAGCTGCCACAGCAGACCGGTGATGAACTGTCTTCCCAGCCGCTTGACGATGCGGCTAACGACACCCAGCCTGAAAAGAGTGAGCCAGCGTCAGACATCGACAGTGATGAAGGCGCAGAGAGCGTAGATAGCAGCGACGAGCCGGCACCGAACATGTTGGCCGAAAACGGTCTGGATCGCCTGCTGATGGCCTTTTCCGGCAACTGCTGGATCAGCGTCAAGGACGCCGCCGGACGCACCTTGCGTCAGGGGGAGCAGCCGGCAGGCACCTCTCTGCAGCTGGACGGCAAAGCGCCATTCAGCCTTACCCTGGGCGATGCGGGTGCCGTCGATGAACTGATCCTCAATGGTGAGGCTGTCACCTTGCCGACGAATTCCCCCGGTACAGTTGTGCGAGTCTCCATTCCCTGATTCGCGAGGGTAGAAACACCATGGAACCGGAAGTCAAAATCCAGCGCCGCAAGACCCGTCAAATCTTTGTCGGTAATGTCCCCGTGGGCGGCGATGCCCCCATCTCCGTACAAAGCATGACCAACACCGAAACCTGCGACGTGGACGCCACGGTTGGCCAGATCCGCCGCTTGCAGGATGCCGGTGTGGATATCGTGCGGGTATCGGTGCCCAGCATGGATGCCGCCGAAGCGTTCGGAAAAATTCGCCAGCAGGTGGACGTGCCACTGGTGGCGGATATTCACTACGATTACAAGATTGCCCTAGCCGTGGCAGAGCGGGGCGTGGATTGCCTGCGTATCAACCCGGGCAATATCGGCCGCGAAGACCGTATCAAGGCCGTGATCCAGTGCGCCAAGGACAAGGGCATTCCCATACGGATTGGTGTCAACGCCGGCTCCCTGGAAAAGGAATTGCAGCGTAAATACGGCGAGCCCACCTCCGATGCGCTGGTGGAATCCGCCATGCGCCATGCGGAGATTCTTGATCGCTACGATTTTCAGGACTTCAAGGTGAGCGTGAAGGCGTCCAACGTCTTCATGACCCTGCAGGCCTACCGCAAGCTGTCTGCCCAGCTGGAACAGCCCCTGCACCTGGGTGTCACCGAAGCGGGCACGTTCCGTTCCGGCACGGTGAAATCCGCCGTGGCGCTGGGTGCGCTGCTGATGGAAGGCATCGGCGATACCATCCGCATTTCCCTGGCCGCCGATCCGGTGGAGGAAGTGCGTGTGGGCTTCGATATCCTGAAAAGCCTGAACCTGCGCAAGAAAGGCGTGAACATCATCGCCTGTCCAAGCTGTTCCCGGCAGAACTTCGACGTGATCAAGACCGTCAACGAACTGGAAGCGCGCCTGGAAGATATCAATGAGTCCGTGGACCTGGCCGTCATCGGCTGTCTGGTAAACGGTCCCGGCGAAGCCCGGGAAGCGGATGTGGGACTCACCGGCGGCACGCCCAATAACCTGTCCTACGAGGACGGCAAGAAGAGCCACCACGTGACCGCGGACAATCTGGTCGACGAACTGGAGCGCATGGTACGGGCCAAGGTAAAGAAACAGCGCGACGACGAAGCCAAAGGCATTATTGCCAGAAGTGAATGACAGGTCGGACGTCGGAAGTCTGGCGTCAGACGCCTGAAACCCCGCAGGTTTCGCGTCCGACGTCCGGCATCAGACGTCCGACTTTTTTACCAAGGAATTTTCGTGAGCAAGAAGATTACCTCCATCCGCGGGATGAACGACATCCTGCCGGAACAGACCGGTCTCTGGCAGTGGCTGGAAGACAGGGTGCGCATCGTGCTGGCCAGCTACGGCTATCAGGAAATCCGCATGCCCGTGGTCGAGCAGACCGATCTGTTCAAGCGCAGCATCGGTGAAGTCACTGACATCGTCGAAAAAGAGATGTACACCTTCGAGGACCGCAACGGCGACAGCCTGACCCTGCGCCCGGAGGGCACTGCCAGCTGCGTGCGCGCCTGCGAACAGCACGGCCTGCTGTACAACCAGACCCAACGGCTCTGGTACACCGGCCCCATGTTCCGTCACGAACGCCCCCAGGCTGGCCGTTACCGTCAGTTTCACCAGATCGGCGTGGAAGTGTTCGGCATCACCGGTCCGGATATCGATGCGGAAGTGATCCTGCTCACCGCCCGTCTCTGGAAAGCCCTGGGCCTGGCCGACAAGGTCACCCTGGAGCTGAATTCCCTGGGCGACAGTGAAGATCGGGCCCGTTACCGCGATGCCCTGGTGGATTACCTGAAGGCGCATTTCGAACGTCTGGACGAGGACTCACAGAAACGCCTCGAGCGCAGCCCCCTGCGGGTGCTGGACAGCAAGGACCCAGGTACGCGAGAAGTGCTCAAGGAGGCGCCGCAGCTGGCGGATTACCTCAATGACGACGCCCGCGAGCACTTTGACGGCCTGAAAGCCTTGCTCGATGCCAACGGCATTGCTTATAAAGTGAACCCCTATCTGGTGCGTGGCCTGGACTACTACGGCAAGACCGTGTTCGAGTGGACCACCGAGGCGCTGGGTGCCCAGGGAACCGTCTGTGCCGGTGGTCGCTACGATGGTCTGGTGGAACAGCTGGGTGGCAAACCGACCCCCGGGGTGGGCTTTGCCATGGGCGTGGAAAGACTGATTCTGCTGATCGAGCAGGAAAAGCCGGAACTGTCAGCCACCGTGGACGTCTATGTGATGGCCATGGGTGATGTGCTGGCGCCGACCATGGCACTGGCAGAGCAGTTGCGTGATGTCTTGCCCGGTCGTGGTATCCAGCTCCATTGTGGCGGCGGCAGTTTCAAGAGCCAGATGAAAAAGGCGGACCGCAGCGGTGCCGCGGTGGCACTGATCATCGGTGAAGACGAACTGGCCAGCGGTGTGGTCACGGTGAAACCGTTACGCGGGCAGGCCGAACAGAAACAGGTCGCCCAGGGCGATGTCACCAACGCGCTGATATCATTTCTGGAATAAAAGGACAGCTACAAGTTTCAAGCTGCAAGGCGCGATCGCAGGTGGCAGCTAGTTGCAACCATGTTGCCCGCGATCTGAGTATGAGCGCGGCTGTGACGGAAAATGAATGGCACGGCATTGATCGCGTTGCAGCTTGAGGCTTGTAGCTTGCTATCCCCGGCGTTGATTTGTGCGCCGGAACAAACGAAATACACAAACGCCGGGAAGCACACTTCCGGGTTATAAAAGTCAGCCACCGTGGACGTCTATGTGATGGCCATGGGTGATGTGCTGGCGCCGACCATGGCACTGGCAGAGCAGTTGCGTGATGTCTTGCCCGGTCGTGGCATCCAGCTCCATTGTGGCGGCGGCAGTTTCAAGAGTCAGATGAAAAAGGCGGACCGCAGCGGCGCCGCGGTGGCCCTGATCATCGGTGAAGACGAACTGGCCAATAACAGCGTGACTGTAAAACCGCTACGCGGCCAGGGCGAACAGCAGCTGGTGGCACAGGCGCAGGTAGCCGAAACGATTAAACAGCTGGAAGCCACAAGCTGACAGCAGCAAGGAAAACCGGAAGCCTTCGTCATGCAAGCATGACGTCCCACAACCTCCATTAAGGTATGGGTGTGAGAACGGAGCGCCGCGCATTAACTGCCCGAAGGGGGAGCGCAGCGAATCTGCTATGTTCGCATAGCGAAAAGACATGTGAGCGCGGGCACGGCCCGGCAGGCAGCAGCAGCTTTGCTCGCGCCTTGCGGCTTGAAGCTTGCGGCTCGCAACTGAAATAACAAAGGAGAGCAGGGTGGTCGATTACATCCGCGACGAAGAAGAACAGGTTGAACGCATCAAGGCCTGGTGGCAGGAAAACGGAACTGCCGCAGTCATTACGGTGGTGCTGGCAGTGGCGGCGCTGATTGGCTGGCGTCAATGGCAGGGCCACCAGGGTGAGCAGGCGGCTGAGGCCTCGGCGGAATACCAGGTCATGGTGGAAGCCCTGTCCGCCAATCCCATGGATGCGGCGGTGGTCAACGACAAGGCCGATCTGCTGATTGAGGAGCACTCCGGCAGTGCCTACGCGGATTACGCTCGCCTGGACAGGTATTTGCCGGCGACGTATTCGGCAATGTGTATGCGGTCAGCCGCGACAAGGGCAAGCGGCAATGGCGGGTGAAAACCGAAGACCGTATTGCCGGTGGTTTTTATGCCGGCTATGGCATGGTGCTCTACGGTACCCGCGAGGGTATGGCCGTGGCCCTGTCCATGGAAACCGGCGATACCCTGTGGCGCACCCGGCTTTCCGGTGAAGCCCTGGCAATTCCCGCCAGTGACGGCAATGTCGCCGTCTTCCAGACCCAGGACGGCCATGTGACTGCCCTGGATGTGGAAAGCGGCGAACAGCTGTGGGACTACGAGACCCCGGTGCCAACTCTGACCCTGCGTGGTCTGGCACAGCCTACCCTGGCAAACGGCAAGGCCTACGCCGGTTTTGCCAATGCCAAGCTGGCGGCGCTGGATCTGGAAAATGGTGTCCCTGTCTGGGAGCAGCGTATTGCCGAGCCTACCGGTCGCTCTGAACTGGACCGTTTGGTGGATGTGGACAGCAACCTGATTGTGGAAGGTGGCGGTGTGTTCGCGGTGACCTTCCAGGGCAAGGCGGCAGTGGTGGACCAGGAAAACGGTCGCCCCTACTGGGAAAAGGAACTGTCCAGCGCCCAGATCATCAGTGCCAGCAACGGCAGCCTGTTCGTGGCTGACGACAAAGGTGTGGTGCGCGCCCTGGATATGCGCAGTGGTACCGTTCTGTGGAAGCAGGACAAGCTCTATGGTCGCCGTCTTACCGGTACCGCAGTACAGGGCAACCACGTGGTAACTGGCGACTTTGAAGGCTACTTGCACTGGCTGGATGTGGACGATGGCAGCATCGTTGCCCGCAAACGCCACGACCGGGATGGTTTTGCCGGTACCGCAGTGAGCTACGATGGTGTCCTCTATGTGCTCAGCTACGATGGCAAACTGGCCGCTTACCAGCTGAAAGAACGTTAATCTTTACGAAGGGAGCGGTCGAGTGGCCGCTCCTTGCGCGTCTTCCCCCTGTTTTCCTGATTTTCTTCTCTCCGCCTCTATCACCGAATTGCGTTACCATAGCGCCCAGACATCCTTGCAGAGACAACTATGAAACCGGTCATCGCCCTGGTGGGGCGGCCCAATGTGGGCAAATCCACCCTGTTTAACCGACTTACCCGTACCCGTGATGCCCTGGTAGCGGATTACCCGGGGCTGACCCGTGACCGCAAGTACGGTGACGGCAGGCTTGGGGACTACCTGTACACCGTCGTGGATACCGGCGGGATCGGGGAAAACGACGATGGCATCGACGCGCCGATGACAGAGCAATCGCTGACGGCGGTGGGTGAGGCGGACCTGGTATTGTTCATGGTGGATGGCCGCGCCGGTCTGACCGCTGCCGACGAGCAGATCGCCATGGAGCTACGCAAGCTGCCCAAGCCCACTTACCTGGTGGTGAACAAGACCGATGGCATCGACCCGGACACCGCCATGGCGGATTTCTATGCCCTGGGTCTCAATGAGGTGCTGCCGATCGCGGCTGCCCATGGCCGTGGTGTGCGCAGCATGATCGAAACCGTACTGGCGGCCTTTCCGGATCTGGAGCCCTATTACGATGAACAGGGCGAACCGGTGGATACCAGTGATGGCAGCATTCGTGTGGCCGTGCTGGGTCGCCCCAATGTAGGCAAATCCACCCTGATCAACCGCATGCTGGGGGAAGAGCGTGTGGTGGTCTTCGATCACGCCGGCACCACCCGGGATTCCATCGAGATCCCCTTCGAGCGCATGGACAAGGCTTATACCCTGATTGATACCGCCGGGGTACGTCGCCGTGGCAAGGTCGCGGAAATGGTGGAAAAATTCTCCGTGATCAAGGCGCTGCAGGCGGTGGACGCAGCCCAGGTGGTGGTGCTGGTGATCGATGCCCGTGAAGGCATCACCGATCAGGATCTGCACCTGCTGGGCTATGTGCTCGACAGTGGCCGCGCCCTGATGATCGCAGTGAACAAGTGGGATGGTCTGGATGCGGACCACAAGGAGCGGGTGCGCGTGGAACTGGGGCGCCGCCTGGAATTCGCCCCCTGGGTGAAGATCAAGTTCATTTCCGCGCTACATGGCACCGGCGTGGGCGACTTGTGGGGCATGATCGAAAAAGCCTGGGATTCTGCCTTTATCAAGGTGGGCACCAACGAGATGACGCGGATCATGGAAAGCATTACCGCCGGCCACCCGCCGCCGCGTAATGGCCGTTTCCGCGCCAAGCTTCGTTACGCCCACCTGGGCGGCAACAATCCGCCAACCATTATCTTGCATGGCAACCGTACTGAATCGTTGCCGATCAGCTACAAGCGCTTTCTGGAAAACCGTTTCCGGGAAGTATTGAAACTGGACGGTACGCCCATCCGGCTGGAATTCAAATCCGGTTCCAATCCCTTTGAAGGGCGCAAGAACGTACTCACGGATCGCCAGGTGCACAAGCGCAAGCGAATGATTAAACGCTTCAAGAAGTAACCCCGCTATACGGGGGAGGGGGTCACATCAAACGTCGGGGATCGTGGGGCAGACACTGGGGGCAAGGTTTGCTGGGGCTGGTCTGTGCCCAGGGCGTGCAGGCCATGGAGCCGATGATGCCGCTGGCCGATGAGCCGGCTATGGTGCTCACCCCCGCCCGGGTCAGCCAGCCGCAGTCTGAAGCCCCTGCCAGTGTCACCGTCATCGACCGTAACCTGATCGAAGCCAGCGGCGCCCGGGAGCTCTACGAGGTATTGCGACTGGTGCCGGGCATGTCCGCGGTCAAAGTGGACGGCAACGTGCCTACAGTGGCCTACCACGGTACCCAGGCCCGGGACTCGCGCCGCATGCTGGTGTTGCTCGATGGCCGCAGCCAGTACCAGCCCGGCCTGGCGCGGGTGAACTGGAATGACATGCCGGTGGATATCCGCGATGTGGAGCGCATCGAAGTCACCCGTGGCCCGGCCGCCGCCGCCTATGGCGCCAACGCCTTTACCGCCGTGATCAACATCATTACCCGCGACCCCCGCGATATCAGCAAGCACACCCTGGCGGTGCAGGGGGGTAATAACGCCATTCGCGACGGCTATGCCTCGGCGGCCGGGCGCACGGACGGCGGTGCCTGGCGGGCGTCCCTGTCCCGGCGTGCCGACAACGGCTACGACGAACCCTTTGAAGGACGCCGGCTGAATGACGCCAAACGCATCGAAACCCTCAATGGCGAATGGGTTCGCGAGCTTGATTTCCGCAATACCCTGATCATGCAGGCCGGCGGCAGCCAGAGCCGCCTGGAGCGGCAGCAGGAAGGCGGGGTGCAGGATATCGGCGCCTACCAGCAGGACCCGGTACAAAGCGGCCAGCGCGCCTTTGCCTCCTTGCAATGGCAGCACGCCTTCAATCAACATCACCAATTGCAAATCACCAGCTATGGCCAGTACACCCGGGATGTGACCGATTTTTCGGTCTGCTACCGGGATCCGCTGACGGGGGAGTTTGGCCCTGGCGGCGGGGTGCTGTTTTCCCGGGAACTGCGCGAGCTGTATCTGGAAAATGGCCGGGATGTGGACGCCACCTTTGCGGCGGCGCAAAGCGATCCGGATTTTGCCAATCGTTACGCCACCCTGCAGTCTGCCAATGCCCCTTTCTGTGCCGCCAGTGCGCTGGATATCGAGGAAGAACGGTATGACCTGGAAATCCAGGACACCCTGCAAATGGGTGACCGGGTGCGGCTGGTCAGTGGCCTCAACCTGCGCCATGACCGGGTCAGCTCCGACAGCTATCTGTCCGGCACCTATGACAATGTCAGCTATCGCGCCTTCGGTAATCTGGCGGTGGATCTGCTGCGCCCGGTGACCCTGAACCTGGGGGGGTACTGGGAGCGTGACAGCATCTCCGGCCAGCATTTCAGTCCTCGCCTGGGTCTCAACTGGCGGGCTGCACCGGGGCACAGTTTCCGCTATGTGTTCTCCAAAGCCCTGCGCACCCCGGATATCTACGAGGACCAGGCGCGCACCAATATCCGCGCCCGGGAGCTGTCGCCCCCCTTTTCCAGCAATACCGAAGCCCTGTTGGGTTGGTCGCCAGCCTATTTCTTTATCACCCAGGCCAGCCCCGGCACTCTCAAGCCGGAGCGTATCCGTTCCTGGGAGCTGGGCTACTACGGGCAGTTCTCCGGCCTGGAGCTGGATGTGCGCTATTTCCAGGAGGAGCTCACCGACCTGCTCAGCCATGCCCTCAACCCCTTCGAGTTCGAGCCTAATAACGAGGGTGAAGTGGATCATCAGGGCACCGAAGCCCAGCTGAGCTGGCGGCCGGGTGTGGACCATTTGCTGCGTCTCACCGGTGCGCACATCCATACCCGGGTCAACAAGAAGACCGAAGGGCGCCTGGCGGCCCGGGACAGCGCCAGCGCCCTGTGGGCCTGGCAACTGAGCCGCCATTGGGGCTGGTCCACTGCCTATTACCTGGCCAACGACTACAACGACAATGTCTTCGAGCGACTGGACCTGCAGGTGCGTTTTCGGCACCAGGTGGGCGACACGGAGCTGGAATGGAAGGGTGTGGTGCAGCATGCTCTGAACAAGGAGCCGGTGGTCTTCGAGGAAAACCGTTATCAGGAAGACCGTTTCTGGTTGGGGCTGGCGGTGAGGATATAGAGGAATGAAACGGCAAGGACGCCTCATCCTGTTGTTATGGCTGGCTTGGCTGGCGGCGCCCCTCTGTGCCCAGACCCCGCTACCGGTGTATGTGCTTGCCGATGACGGCCCCTTCCGTGACAGTTTTATTCAGGCGCTGGATGCCGCCACCATGCCACCCATTACCCGGGTGGCCGATCCGCAACAGGCAGAGCTGCTGATCGCCGTCGGTGATCAGGCGTTCCAGCGTGCCCGGAAGCTGGACAAGCCATTACTGGGTGTCTATGTGAGCCGCTCGGCGGTGGCCCTGGCCCAGCGAAAGCGTTGCCAGTGCCAGGGTATCTGGGCCGGGGTGGCATTGAATGATCAGCTGGCAATGCTGGAGACCATGATGCCCCTGGCGCGCCGGGTGGGGGTGATTGTCGGCCCGCAAAGTGCCTGGACCTCAGGCATGGTTCAGGATTATCAGGGGCGGTTGGGGCTGACCCTGCTGCCGGTGTCGTCGGTGGAGGAACTGGGGGATCGGTTGCGTGAGCGTCTGGCTGAGTTCGACGCCCTGCTATTGCCGGTGGATGGCCAGCTGTTTGGTCCGGGTACAGCCAAGCTGGTGCTGCTGACCAGTTACCGACTGCGTCGGCCGGTGTTCGGCCCGGACCAGGCCTATGTACAGGCTGGCAGTGTGGCCAGCCTGTACGCCAGCGGTGCGGACCTGGTGGCCGAGACCCTGGTGCATCTGCAATTCTTTCATAACAGCAAGCGTCTGCGTCGCTCCGGCTTTGTCCATACGCCGACGGTTGCTGTCAACGAACATGTGGCCAACAGCTTCGATATGGTGTTTCACGACATCTACTCCCTTCGTGATGCTCTGGAGGTCTCTCCATGAGAAAAGGGGCCATGAAAAAGGGGGCCGGCATCCGCAAGCAGCTGCAGCTTCTCGGGCTGGTGCCGGCCCTGATCATGCTGCTGTTGTTGCTGGTGGCGCTCACCTGGCAGCGCTTCGAGGATGCGGATCGGGATTTGCGAGAACTGGGCAGCTATCTGGCCCAGCAGATCGCCTCCTCGTCGGAATACGGGGTGCTGGCGGGCAACTATGGTGATCTGCGCCGCCAGGCGCGTCTGGCCATGCAGCAGGCGGATCTGCAGTACGTGGTGTTCCACGACAGTGACGGCCAGGTGCTCCTCTATGAAGGACGGGGCCTGCGACAGGATCATAGCGATGTGCTGGAGTTTCATTCCGGTATCTATCGCCAGCCGGTGTCCGACAGCGGTCCCTTGAAGGGGGAGACTACAGACAGTCAGCCTGAACGGATCGGTGAGGTGGTGCTGGGTATGTCCAGTTCCCGGCTACTGGCGCGGCAGAAGGAAATCCTGCTGGCCAGCCTGCTTCCTGCCCTGTTCGCGATTATCATCGGCCTGTGGATCGCCCACTACCTGGCCCGCCAGATCGCCTCCCCGCTGGGTTATCTGTCCGGTCTGCTGCGCACCCTGCGCAATGGTGACTACCGGGTGCGTGGCAGTAGCTATCTGCGTGGTGAACTGGCGGAGCTGCAGGATGATATCAATGAGTTGGCCAGCAGCCTGGAAGGCGCGCACCGGGAGCAGCAGAGCGCCATCGACAAGCTGCGCCTTGCCCATCGTCAGGCGCAGACTGCCAGCCAGGCCAAGAGTGATTTTCTGGCCATGATGAGCCACGAGTTGCGTACCCCCATGAATGGCGTGCTGGGCATGCTGCAATTACTGGAAGAAACCCCGCAGAGCGAAGAACAGCACGAGTACACCCTGGCCGCGCTGGAATCCACCGGGCACCTGCTGGACGTGATCAACGATATTCTGGATTTTTCCCGTATCGAAGCCGGCCGCATGGATCTGGACCCGGTATTCTTCGAGCTGTTGCCGCTGCTGGAAAACTGCGTGGCCACCTTCCGTTACCTGGCGGAAAGCAAGGGCCTGTATCTGCAGCTGGAAAACGTCGATGCGCTGGCCGGCAAAATGGTACGCAGCGACCCCACCCGGTTACGCCAGGTACTCAACAACCTGATTTCCAATGCGGTGAAATTCACCCAGGAAGGGGGCGTGACCCTGGCGATCACCACCGCCCAGGTCCGCGATGACTGGCTCGACCTGACCCTGTCAGTGAGCGATACCGGCATCGGTATTCCCCGGCACCGGCAAAGCGATCTGTTCAAGGCCTTCTCGCAGATCGATTCGTCCACCTCCCGGCGCTTCGGCGGTACTGGCCTTGGGCTGGCCATCGCTCGGCGGCTCAGCGAAATGCTGGGTGGCACTCTGACGGTGAGCAGTGACGAAGGCGGCGGTAGCACCTTTACCCTGTCACTGCGCCTGCTCTATCGCAGCCAGGCCCCGGCCCCGCTGGCGGTACCGGCGGATGAAGAAGACCGTGTCGGCGGTCTGCTGTTCGGCCTGGTGCTGCTGGTGGAGGATAACGAGGTGAACCTGTTGGTGGCACGGCGGCTTCTTGAGCACATGGGGGTAACCGTGGTGACCGCCACCAACGGGCGCGAAGCCCTGGAAAAAGTGCGTCAGCGGGATTTCGACTGCATCCTCATGGATGTACAGATGCCAGTGATGGATGGTCTGGAAGCTACCCGGGAATTGCGCCAGTGGGAACGTGAGCGGGGGCGGGCGCCGATTCCGGTGATAGCCCTCACCGCCAACGCCATGGACGAAGAGCGCGACCGCTGTATGGTGGCGGGCATGAACGCCCACCTGGCTAAACCCTTCCGGCGCCAGCAGCTTACTCGGGTGCTGAGTCCGTATCTGACGCCTGAACACGCTCAACACGGGCGCTGACTTCGCCGTCCGCCAGGCGGGTGGTGAGGGTATCGCCGGCCTGTATCTGGCTGACCGAACGCACGGCTTCCTCACCCTTGAACGTAATGCTGTAACCGCGCCCCAGGGTTTCCAGGGGGCTGGCGGTGTGCAGCCGCTTGCCCAGATTGCCCAGCTGTACCTGCTGTTGCTGGATAAGACGCAGCAAGGGTTGAGGCAGGCGTTTTTCCAGGGTCTGTAGCCGTTGCTGGCGGTCTGTCAGCAACCGTTGCGGGGACTGCCGGGCCAGCCGCTGCTGACTGGGGCGCAGCCGGCTCTGCAGTAAGGCCAGCCGTTGCTGCATGTGCCGCTGCAGACGCCCCTGCAATTCATCCAGCCGCTGGCTGCTCTGTTCCAGGGAATGGCGCGGCGAGCGCAGTCGCTGGCTCAGATGGCGCAGGCGCTCTTGGGGGGCGCGCAGCTGCTGGGCCATCACCCAGCGCAGACGTCGATGCAGGCCGCCGAGGCGTTGGGTGACCACCGACAGGTCCGGGCTTACCAGCTCGGCGGCGGCGGACGGGGTCGGTGCGCGCATATCTGCGGCAAAGTCGGTCAGGCCGGTGTCCACCTCGTGGCCCACGGCGGAGACAATGGGGATCGGACAGGCCGCTACTGCCCGGGTCAGGGCTTCGTCGTTGAAGGCCCACAGGTCCTCCAGGGAACCGCCGCCGCGACCGATGATCAGCACGTCACACTCGTCCCGGCGAATCGCCAGATCCAGTGCCTGACAAAGTTGCCCCGGAGCATCGTCACCCTGCACCGCCGCCGGGTAGATCACCACCGGAATGGACGGGCAGCGGCGTTTGAGTACCTGCAGGATGTCGCGGATGGCAGCACCGCTGGGGGAGGTGATCACGCCAATCTGGCCAGGCCAGGCGGGCAGGGCGCGTTTGTGTTCCTGGGCGAACAGGCCTTCCGCCTGCAGCTGGGCCTTGAGCGCCTCGAACTGGGCCTTGAGCGCCCCCTGGCCCGCCGGCTCCATGTGTTCCACCACGATCTGGAAATTGCCGCGGGGCACGTAGAGGGTGACCTTGGCGCGCACCAGCACCTGCTGGCCATTTTGGGGATTAAAATCCAGCAGCCGGTTGCGATTTCGAAACATGGCCCCATTAATCTGGGCACGCGAGTCTTTCAGGCTGAAGTACCAGTGGCCGGAAGCCGGGCGGGAAAAGTTGGACAGCTCGCCCTGCAGCCAGATCAGCGGGAAGGAGCCTTCCAGCAGACCCTGGGCTTCCAGGTTCAATCGGCTGATGGACAGCGGTTCGGCGCGGGATGAAAAGGTCATCGCGGGAGGGTAGCGATTTTCCTCCGACCTTGCCAGCGCTCTGATTGTGTACCACGGTGGGTTTGACGTATAATTGCCCGCTTAATTTCCGGGGGTGGCCCAGGGAGTCTCTGGATAGCCCCTTGCGTACTCAGTCTTTCAGGCTGGCTCACAATCTAGGCGCACTTTTGAAGGCAGGCTGGTTGCCTGTCGAGAAAGTGCAACAACGAGTGTGGGCCAGCCTGGAAGACCCGAAGGGCGAGGCCTGAAACGCACATCTGCTGCGCTTTGGCTCTTGAAAAGGGAACCACCCTTCCCGTCGAGCCAAAGCACAACAGCTGCACGCTTCAGGCCACGCTGAGCACGCAAGGGGCTATTCAGAGACTCCCACTGCCGCCTTAACCGGCGGCACCCGGTCCTCCTCCTTAACTCCGGGTGCGCCCGACAGAACCCCAATCAGCGGTTCTGACCGGGAACCCTCTCACTTCCTACGGTGCAATATGCTCAGAATCGTGCAAGAAGCATTGACGTTCGACGACGTTCTGCTTGTACCCGCCCATTCCAATGTGCTGCCAAAGGATGTGTCCCTGAAATCGAAACTGACCCGGGACATCGCCCTCAATATTCCGCTGGTGTCCGCAGCCATGGATACGGTCACCGAGCACCGCCTGGCCATTACCATGGCCCAGGAAGGGGGCATCGGTATTCTCCATAAAAGCATGGAAATTGCCGATCAGGCCCGTAACGTGCGGATGGTAAAGAAATACGAATCCGGCGTCGTGAAAGATCCGATCACCGTCAGCCCGGACACCACCGTTGCCGAGCTAATGCGTATCACCGAAGCCAACAAGATCTCCGGTGTGCCGGTGGTGGAAGGCAATCTGGTGGTGGGCATCGTGACCAGCCGCGACACCCGCTTCATCACCAATTACGACCAGTGCGTGAAGGACATCATGACCGGCAAGGACCGGCTGGTGACCGTGCAGGAAGGCGCCGGCGCCGATGAAGTCCAGGCCCTGCTGCACAAGCATCGCATCGAAAAAGTGGTGGTGGTGAACGCCAGCGGTGAGCTGCGCGGCATGATCACCGTGAAAGATATCGAGAAAGCGGCCAAGTACCCCAACGCCTGCAAGGATTCTCAGGGTCGTCTGCGGGTCGGCGCTGCCGTTGGCACCGGTGCCGGCACCGACGAGCGCGTGGCCGCGCTGGTAGAAGCCGGTGTGGACGTGATCGTGGTAGACACCGCCCACGGCCATTCCCAGGGCGTGATCGACCGGGTGGCCTGGGTGAAGAAACACTTCCCGGAAGTGCAGGTGATCGGTGGCAACATCGCCACTGCCGCCGCCGCCAAGGACCTGGTTGCTGCCGGTGCGGATGCCGTGAAAGTGGGTATCGGCCCGGGCTCCATCTGCACCACCCGCATCGTGGCGGGCATCGGCGTACCGCAGATTACTGCCATCTCCGATGTGGCCGAAGCGCTGAAGGGCACCGATGTACCGTTGATTGCTGACGGTGGTATCCGTTTCTCCGGTGATATTTCCAAGGCGGTTGCCGCCGGTGCCAGTGCCATCATGATTGGTTCCCTGCTGGCCGGCACCGAAGAAGCGCCGGGTGATGTGGAGCTGTTCCAGGGCAGCTACTACAAGGCCTACCGTGGCATGGGCTCCATGGGTGCCATGTCCGGCTCCACCGGTTCCTCCGACCGCTACTTCCAGGATGCCGCCGCCGGCATCGAGAAGCTGGTACCGGAAGGTATCGAAGGCCGGGTACCCTACAAGGGCCCCATGAGCGCCATCGTTCACCAGCTGATGGGCGGCCTGCGTGCCTCCATGGGCTACACCGGCTGTGCCACTATCGAAGAGATGCGCACCAAGCCGGAATTCGTGAAAGTCACCAACGCGGGCATGAAAGAATCCCACGTGCACGATGTGACGATCACCAAAGAGGCGCCGAACTACCCGGTGGGGTAATTCGGGGCCTGTCGTGACTTTAAAGGGGTCGGGCGTCTGAAGTCGGACGTCTGATGCCAGAACCGGTCGGAGACATCTCCGGCCGTTTTGCTTTTAAAGCGTCCGACGTCAGACATCCGACGTCAGACCCGTAACCAACAAGGTCCGGCGCCAGCCGTCGGCAACCACCGCGGGATAGAACCCCATGCAAGACATCCATGCCCAGCGCATCCTGATTCTGGACTTCGGTTCCCAATACACCCAGCTGATCGCCCGCCGGGTGCGGGAAATCGGCGTGTACTGCGAGATCCGTGCCTTCGACATGACCGCCGAGGAGATCCGTGAGTTTGCGCCCAAGGGCATCATCCTGTCCGGTGGCCCCGAATCCGTGACCGCGGCGGAAACGCCCCGTGCCCCCGATGCGGTGTTCGAGGCGGGCATTCCGGTGCTGGGTATCTGCTACGGCATGCAGACCATGGCCGAGCAGCTGGGTGGCAAGGTGATTGCCGGTGAAAAGCACGAATTTGGCTACGCCCGGGTGGAAAAGGCAGAAAAAGAACCGCCTGCTGGACGGCATCGTCGACCACGAAGAGCAGGGCAAGGAATACCTGGATGTGTGGATGAGCCACGGTGACCGTGTCGGTGAAATGCCGGCCGGTTTTGTGACCACCGCCACCACCGGCAGCTGCCCCATTGCCGGCATGGCCAACGACGAAAAGCGCTTCTATGGCATCCAGTTCCACCCGGAAGTGACCCACACCCTGCAGGGTGGTCGTCTGCTGGAGCGGTTCGTACGCGAACTGTGCGACTGTGAAGCCCTGTGGACCCCGAGCAACATCATCAACGATGCCATCGACACCATCCGCGAGCAGGTCGGCACCGACGAGGTGATCCTGGGCCTGTCCGGCGGGGTGGATTCCTCCGTGGTGGCGGCGCTGCTGCACAAGGCTATCGGCGACCAGCTCACCTGTGTGTTCGTGGACAATGGCCTGCTGCGTCACCAGGAAGGTGACCAGGTCATGGAAATGTTTGCCGACAACATGGGCGTGAAAGTGATCCGCGTGGACGCGGAAGACAACTTCCTGGGCAAGCTGGCCGGCGAAGCGGACCCGGAGAAGAAGCGCAAGATCATCGGCAACACCTTCATCGACATCTTCGATGAACAGGCCAGCAAGCTGAAGAATGCCAACTGGCTGGCCCAGGGCACCATCTACCCGGACGTGATCGAATCCGCCGCCAGCAAGACCGGTGGCGCCCATGTGATCAAGAGCCACCACAACGTGGGCGGCCTGCCGGAAGACATGAAGCTCAAGCTGGTCGAGCCCCTGCGCGAACTGTTCAAGGACGAAGTGCGCAAGATCGGCCTGGAGCTGGGTCTGCCCTATGACATGGTCTACCGCCACCCCTTCCCGGGGCCGGGCCTGGGCGTGCGCATCCTTGGCGAAGTGAAGAAAGAATACGCTGACACTCTGCGTCTGGCGGACCATATCTTCATCGAAGAGCTGCGCGCCGCTGGCCTCTACCACAAGACCAGCCAGGCGTTTGCCGTGTTCCTGCCGGTCAAGTCCGTGGGCGTGGTAGGCGATGCTCGCCGCTATGAATACGTGGTGGCCCTGCGTGCCGTGGAAACCATCGACTTCATGACCGCCCGCTGGGCGCACCTGCCCTATGATTTCCTGGAGCTGGTCTCCAGCCGCATCATCAACGAGATCCCGGGCATCAGCCGGGTGACCTACGACATCTCGTCCAAACCCCCGGCCACCATCGAGTGGGAATAAGCGATGCAGAATAAAAAAAGGCGGCCAAATGGCCGCCTTTTTTTATATCTCTGCCGTGGTGCAAGTTGGCTGAAACCATCTCGAGCAAGGTACAAGCTTTGACGACAGTGGGGGGGGCTGGAAGGCCCCCCGCATTTCCATCAGCGAGACAGGTGAACTGTCGCGGGCTGCGATAGTGCGCCGATAAGGTCCTTCACTTGATAGACGAAGGTATCGGTTTTGATGCTGGGGTGGTTCGGAAGGTATTTAACGCTCCCATCACTGAATACCTGAACTGAACCACTCTGCGGGGAGGATATAATCTCCAGTGAGTTTGTATCCAGATTGCCGTCCGGATCATAGTCATTGTTCAGAGGGTTGAAGGTGACACCATGTTTATGGCTGAACTGGATGAGGTCATCATTGGCCACCGGTGCTGAATTGTTCTGTTCAACACTAACCTGAATGCTGTCCTGATCCTTGAAGCCCAGGTCATCAGTCACGACCAACGTCACGGTAGCTTCAATAGTTTCCCCCCCTGCCACATCAGGAGTCACAAGCTGTGCCTGCGGCTGGTTTGCATTGATCAGGGTCATGCCCGGGTGATCGACACTCCATTGGTAGGTAACAATCCTGCCATCATCCGTGGAGTTTCCGCCTTCCAGGCTGAGGGTCTGGTTGGGAGCGGCAAGGATATATCCGTACCTGCCTCAGCAGAGGGAACACTGGGGTGCCGGGCATTGATGGACAGACGGCCGGTGAGGGGAGGGTTGGTTTCGCTTTCACAATACTGGGTGAAATCAGCCATGAAGCGTTCCACACTCTCCGCTTGCTGGACAATGTCGAGCACGGTAAAGGAGCCGCTGAGCGTGTTGCAGCCACGCCCGTCACCGCCGATGTCGAGCCCTGCCACAATGGTGTCCTGAAATGGAAAACGTTCTGCCGGGTCATAGTGCCCATTTGTAAGCGGTGCATCATAGGGGGCGGCAAAGTCTGCCCGCCAGAAGCTGCCGGTATCAATATTGGCACTGACGCCATTATCGTAATTGATGCTGGCCGTAATGGCATTGAAGGCATCGTCAAAATACCAATCCTTGCCCTGACCAATGTAGTCGCCGGCCTCACTGTGAAGTTCCAGGAATGTCAGTGGTGCGCTCTTGCTGACAAGAGGGAGTGTTACCTCTTTTTCATCCGTGAGCCCCTGGCCATCAACCACGGTCAGGAGCAGGGTAATTTCGGTGCCTGACAGGGGGAGCTCCGGTACCGTGAAGGTGGGTGTCATTGAGGACGGGTTGTTCAATGTAATAGGCGTGCCGGAGGTCTGTTCCCACTGCCCTGAGATGATCGAGCTATTGCTTGAGAAGGACTTGTTGCCGTTCAGAGTAACCTCCTCTCCCTCCAGTAGGTGGCGCAATGGGCTGTCGATCACAGCAACAGGATACGGGAGCGGGGCGGCCAAACCGCTGTTCATTCGGATACTACCGGTTAGCGGTGCGCTGTTGTTGCCGCAGTATTGAACAAAGTCCAGGGCGACAACCGGCGTCGCTGCATTCAGATCCAGTTCGTGAATAAAGAAGTCTCCCTTGATGGTATTGCATCCTCTTCCATCCATGGATACGGAAATGCCGGGACGCTTGGGGCTGTTGAATGGGTCGCGTTGTGCGTTGAGGTAATGCTGGGCGAGCATTGCTTCGCCGTCGGGGGGGACAAAACTCAGCCGCACATAGTGATCGGGAGAGTCATAATCGAGGTTCAGTTCCCCGTTGCTCGTTGTCAGACTGATATCGCCAGTGCTCTCCGTGAAGGTGTAAGTATTGCCGCCGCCAATGTAGTCGCCAGATTCGCTATCCAGAAAAATCGTGTTTGCAGCATTGGCAAACAATGGTGAGCAAAGCAGAGGTAATATCCCAAGATAGTGTTTTTCATGATGATCCCGCAGAGTTGTTATAGTCAGATAGGTCGCTTGACCTCTACGACAGTGTAAAGACTCCGTCAGCCTTTCTGTTGAGAGTGATTTCTTAACTCTTTGTAAGCTTTTTCTTAGTAGGGCAAAGGTGTGAAACGGTGGCGGGTGAATTGCGTGCCGAGAAAGTTATGGCACTGATCAGAGCGGGTTAAGTAGAGGGCTGCACAGCCTGGCGATGAGGACACCCTAGAGAATCCTGGACACGCACGCCCCTCCAGGAGAGAAGCCCGCAAGCACCGTTTGTGCGTGTCGCCTGATTAGTCCTGCGTGTGGTGGAAATTATCGGCTTGATGGTCGTTTCTTTATGGTCTTCCAGGCCCGTTGCCGGCATCGGGAAGCCTAAGAGCAAATCCGCATCAGGTGCGTAATCAGATCCACCTGTCTGCTGAAGTTGTTCTTCTGCAGCAGTGATTTGATGTTGGTGCGAATGGTGCTGATGGCCAATTCCATTTGCTCGGCAGTTTCGGCGGTGTTGGCCCCCTTGAGCAGGCACAGGCAGACGCGGGCCTCGGCTTCGGTGGCGCTGATGACCTTGCGAATTTCGGCAATGCTGGGGGTGCGGAAGACGTTGGGGTCGAAAATTTCCACCAGGACATTGCTGTTGTTGCTTTGCCGGTTGTGTACCGGGGTGATCGAGATCCGCAGGGGCAGGGCATCAGTTTGCAGGTAAAGGGTGTCGCTGTCGTCCAGGGCGCCGGTCTTGCCGGTAATGAACAGCATCAGCTGGGTGTAGAAATCCTTGCCGAACTGTTGATCCCTGAACGCGATTTCCCGGCTGTCCGGATTGATGGTGAATACCTTGTAGCGTTTGCCGATCTCCACAAAGGCCGGGCTGGCACTGACCAGGAGCGAAACCGGCGAGAAGACGGCAACCGGCTGTTTCAATACGGCGATGCTGCTTTGCAGGTCCTTGAAGCTCTGCTCCGAGCGATGCAGTCGCTCGTACAAATCGAGGGCAATTTCGGCGTGTTTCTTCAGTCGCGAGAGCAGCGCCATTTCCTGCTTGCTGAACACCCGGCTGTCTTTGTGGCGATTGAATACCAGCACCACGTGCTGCTGGTATTTGTTGGTGAACGCGATGGTGGCGCTGTCGATAATGCCGGCGGCGCGTATCCAGGTGCGGGAGAAGGTGGACATATCTGCGAGAAAATCGTTCTCCGGGTCACCATCAGCGTAGCTGAACAGGGCGTTGGGGCCCGTTTCCAGTGCCCGGGCGATGGCCTTGTCCTTGAACACCAGGCCGGTCTTGAGCATCAGGGGCACGACACCGGGCGGATAGCCCACGGCCCAGCCATACAGCCCTTTCAGGTGGGGCTCTTTCTGTATCACGGCCAGGCAACAGCTGACCAGGTTAAAGGTGTCGCGGATGTTGCGCAGAAAGAGGTCGAAGCCGTCCTTGTGTTCAACACAGCTGTAAAGGCTGGTGACCAGACTATCCAGGATATCTGCCTGGGTGTCGTCCGGTTCGAGCTGGTCGGCACTGGATTGGCCGTTTTCTGCCCGCGCCAGATGGGTCAGTTGGCTTCGATCGGCTGCTGACATTCCCTTGTACCTTCCCCCGGGCAGAGCGTATTGCCCATGAAATTGTTAACTGGTTCAAATATAGCGAATAGGGGGAGGCCGATCCAATGACCCCTGGAGCGGGTGGCGTGGTGCTGGCGGCCCATTTTGGGGCGGGTGGCGCGGCAAGGAGCGTCCATGGGAAATGCCGCGCCACAGGGCGTTCGGCAGGATTCACTGCTTGAAAAGTGTCCAGATTTGCTTAAAATACGCTCCCTTGCCGGAATTCAGGCCCTGTTTGTACAGTTGCCTGGAGTGAGAGCAGTCTCTCAGCCGGCCAGAATTCATTCCGTTTCAGTCAGTTGCGCGCACGCCGGCCGCTGGGGTCGGGGTTGTTGTGCCCGTTGTGGTGGCATACAATGCGCGCCTATTTACTGAGGCGGTGAGGCATCCTGCCTCGTTTTCGATAACAGATTGGAGGTTCACGACATTAAGCGTGGAGGCAAAGGCCGCGAGCAGCGCGCCAATATAAATCAGCAAATCCAGGCAACCGACGTTCGGTTGATTGATGTAGACGGTGAGCAGGTCGGTATCGTGACCCTGCAGGAAGCGCTGGAGAAGGCCACCGCAAAACAGCTGGATCTGGTGGAAATCTCCCCTGGTGCGGAACCGCCGGTTTGTCGAATCATGGATTACGGCAAGCATCTGTTCGAAGCCAAACAGAAGGCCAAGGAAGGGCGCAAGAAACAGCGTCAGACCCAGGTCAAGGAAATCAAATTCCGTCCCGGCACCGACATTGGTGACTATGAGGTGAAACTGCGTAACCTCATTCGTTTCCTCGAGGCCGGCGACAAAGCGAAAATCACCGTCCGTTTCCGCGGCCGGGAGATGGCTCACCAGGAACTGGGCCGGGAGCTTCTCGCACGTATCGAGAAGGACCTGGAAGAGTACGGTTCTGTTGAGCAACGTCCGAACATGGAAGGGCGCCAGATGATCATGGTGCTCAGCCCGGGCAAAAGAAGAAGCAGTCCTGATCGACTGTTTAATTAATTCACCAACTTGAGAAGGTACCATGCCTAAAATCAAGACAAATCGTGGGGCTGCCAAGCGTTTCAAAAAAACCGCCTCCGGTTTCAAGCGCAAGCAGGCATTCAAAAACCACATCCTGACCAAGAAGTCTTCCAAGACTATCCGTCAGCTGCGTCCGAAAACCGAGGTACATGATTCTGATGTAGCTCTGGTTAAACGCATGATGCCCTACGCATAACTGATACGGTTTTTGGAGACTGAAAAATGGCACGAGTAAAGCGTGGTGTGCAGGCCCGTCGCCGGCACAAGAAAATTCTCAAGCAGGCTAAAGGCTACTACGGTGCCCGCAGCCGTGTATTCCGTGTAGCGGTACAGGCCGTTACCAAAGCCGGTCAGTACGCTTACCGCGACCGTAAGGTTCGCAAGCGTCAGTTCCGTCGTCTGTGGATCGTCCGTATCAACGCCGCTGCGCGTCTGAACGGCCTGTCCTACAGCCGCATGATCGATGGTCTGAAGAAAGCATCCATCGAAGTAGACCGTAAAGTACTGGCGGACATCGCTGTCCGCGATCAGGCAACCTTTAGCGCTTTGGCCGAAAAAGCCAAAGCGAGTCTCACCGCCTGATTACTGTTCTGTCTCTGACAGAGCAGCATACTCAACGGGGGAAGAGCTCGCGCTCTTCCCCCGTTTTTGTTTGAAAAACGAGTAGCTACGAGCTGTGAGCTACTAGCTGCTACGCGGCATGGGATCGCAGCCAGACGAGAAAGCTTTCCCCGCGACCAAGTGTTTATGGCGCGGGTTCGAAGCTTTTCGATTGGCACGAATCGGGAACCGCGTAGCAGCTAGCAGCTAGAAGCTCGCAGCTGATTAAAGACTGCGGAGTCTTCAATGGAAAATCTCAACGCCCTGGTTGACGCTGCCCTGGCAGACGTGGAGCAGGCTGGCGATATCCGGGCCCTGGACGATGTCCGGGTGAAGTACCTGGGCAAGAAAGGTGAGATCAGCGCCCTGATGAAGGGCCTTGGCAAGCTGAGCGCGGAAGAGCGCCCCAAGGCCGGTGCGGTGATCAACGAAGGCAAACAGAAAGTGCAGGATGCCATCGCCACCCGCAAGCATGCCATGGAAGAAGCAGCCCTGGCCGAGCAGCTGGCCAGCGAAACCGTGGACGTGACCCTGCCGGGCCGCGGCGAACTGCCCGGTAACCTGCACCCGGTCACCCGCATGCGTCGCCGCATTGAGGATTTCTTCCTGCGTCTGGGGTTTGATATTTCCGAAGGCCCGGAAGTGGAAGACGACTTCCACAACTTCGAAGCCCTGAATATTCCGTCCCACCACCCGGCACGGGCCATGCACGACACCTTCTATTTCGGTGACGGCCGCCTGCTGCGTACCCACACCTCGCCGGTGCAGGTACGGGTGATGGAGCAGGGCAAGCCGCCGTTCCGCATCATTGCGCCGGGCCGTGTGTATCGTTGCGACTCCGACCTGACCCATACCCCCATGTTCCACCAGGTAGAAGGTCTGCTGGTGGACAAGGATGTGACCTTTGCCGACCTGCGCGGCACCGTGGCGGAATTCCTCAAGTTCGTATTCGAAGTGGAAGATCTGCCGGTGCGTTTCCGCCCCAGCTACTTCCCGTTCACCGAGCCCAGCGCCGAAGTGGATGTGGGCTGCGTCAGCTGTGGCGGCGAAGGCTGCCGGGTGTGTTCCCATACCGGCTGGCTGGAAGTCATGGGCTGCGGCATGGTGCACCCGAAGGTGCTGGAGCACGGCGGCGTGGACGCCAGTGAATACAGTGGTTTTGCCTTCGGCATGGGCGTCGAGCGTCTCACCATGCTGCGCTACGGCGTCAACGACCTGCGGATGTTCTTCGAAAACGACACCCGCTTCCTGTCCCAGTTCGGTTAAGGCGTTTCTGTACCAATACGCCGCCGTTGGAGCCTTGTTCACAAGGCGACTTTCCCCGGCGGCCACACAGAAACTCCCATGATTTAAAGGAATTCGACAATGCGTTTTAACGAAGCCTGGTTGCGGGAATGGGTCAACCCCGCCATCGATACCGACACCCTGGTGAAGCAACTGACCATGGCCGGCCTGGAAGTGGACGCGGTGGAACCGGCTGCCCCGGCCTTCACCGGTGTGGTGGTGGGGCAGGTGGAAAGCTGCGAACCGCACCCGGATGCGGACAAGCTCAGCGTCTGTCAGGTCACCAACGGCAAAGACACCGTGCAGGTAGTCTGCGGCGCATCCAACGTGCGCACTGGCCTGAAAATTCCCTTTGCCCAGGTGGGCGCGGTATTGCCCGGCGACTTCAAGATCAAAAAAGCCAAACTGCGCGGCCAGGAATCCAACGGCATGCTCTGCGGCGCCTCCGAGCTGGGCCTGGAAGATCTCATCGATGGCCTGATGGAGCTGCCGGAAGACGCCCCGGTGGGCACCGACTTCCGCGACTACCTGCAGCTTAACGATGCGGTCATCGAAGTGGACCTGACCCCCAACCGCGCCGACTGCCTGAGCGTGCGCGGCATCGCCCGGGAAGTGGGGGTGATGAACCAGAGCCCGCTGGCCAACATGAACATCGGCAAGGTGGCCCCGGCCATCGATGACACCCTTTCCGTGACCCTGGCGGACAGCGAAGGCTGCCCCCGCTACCTGGGCCGTGTCATCAAGGGCGTCAACGTGAACGCCGCCAGCCCCCTGTGGCTGATCGAGCGCCTGCGTCGCGCCGGCCTGCGCACCATCGACCCCATCGTCGACGTGACCAACTACGTGTTGCTGGAGCTGGGCCAGCCCCTGCATGCCTTCGATCTCGCCAAACTCAACGGCGGCATCACCGTGCGCAAGGCGAAAGCCGACGAAAAACTGCTGACCCTGGACGACCAGGAGCTGACCCTGCGCGGCGACACCCTGGTGATCGCCGACGATAGCGAGGCTCTGGCCCTGGCCGGTGTCATGGGCGGCAAGCCGTCCTCCGTCACCCCCGACACCCAGGACATCTTCCTGGAATGCGCCTTCTTCGCGCCCCTGGCCATCGCCGGCAAGGCCCGCTCCTACGGCCTGCACACGGATTCCTCCCACCGCTTCGAGCGGGGCGTGGACCCGCAGCTGCAGAACGACGCCATCGAACGGGCCACCGCCCTGATCCTGGAGATCGCCGGCGGCCAGCCGGGCCCGGTCAGCGAAGCGGTAGACGAAGGCAAGCTGCCACGCCAGGCGGAAATCGCCCTGCGCGCCGACCGCATCGAAGGCCTGCTGGGCATGGGCCTGCCCGCCGAACAGGTGGAGGACATCCTCAGCCGCCTGGGCATGGAAGTGTCCACCCAGGAAAGCGGCAAGGAATGGATGGTGCTGGCCCCCAGCTGGCGCTTCGACATGGCCATCGAAGCGGACCTGATCGAAGAACTGGCGCGCATCTATGGCTATGAAAAGCTGCCCAGCCGGGTGCCTGCCGGTTCCCCTTCTGGCGAGCCGGTGGCCGAGCAAACCGTCAACCAGCGCCGCCTGGGCGACGCCCTGATCGATCGTGGCTACCTGGAAGCGATCACTTACACCTTCGTGGAGCCGGGCCTGCTCAAGCAGGTGGAGCCACGGGTGGAGCCGCTGCCGCTGCTCAACCCCATCTCCACGGATCTGGGCGTCATGCGCACCACCTTGCTGGCAGGCCTGTTCAGCACCGCCCGCCACAACCTGAACCGCCAGGCCGACCGCCTGCGCCTGTTCGAAACCGGCCTGCGCTTCGTACCGACCGAGCAGGGTCTGGAGCAGACCCCCATGATCGCCGGCCTGCTTTACGGCAGCGCCCAGCCGCAGAATTGGGAAGGCAAGCGCCCGGTGGACTTCTTCGACCTGAAAGGCGATGTGGAAGCCCTGCTGACCCTGTCCGACGCCGAGGCATTCCGCTTCGAGCCCGGCGAGCATCCGGCCCTGCACCCGGGCCAGACCGCCGCCCTCAAGCGTGATGGCGAAGTAGTCGGCTACCTGGGCCGTATCCATCCGCGCCTGGCCGCCGATCTGGACCTGCCGGCCCAGCTTTACGCCTTCGAACTGGCCCTGGCCCCACTGCTGGACGGTGTCTTGCCGAAATTTGCCGGCGTCTCCGACCAGCCACGCATGCGCCGCGACCTGGCCTTCGTGGTGGAAGACAGCGTGCCAGCCGGTGAATTGGTCGAGGCGGTCCGCAATGCCTGTGACGAACGTCTCACCGGGGTTCGGATTTTTGATATATATCAAGGTGATAGCATCGGCAAAAATCGCAAAAGCCTTGCTTTGGGCTTGACCTTCCAGGACCGTTCACGCACTCTTAAGGATCAAGAGGTAAACGACCTGGTGGATGCCGTAGTATCCCAGTTAAAACAACAGTTTAACGCCGCCTTAAGGGACTGATTAAGGAAGGGTTAGGGAGCTATTGATGGGAGCGCTGACCAAAGCGGACATGGCCGAGCGTTTGTTCGAAGAGCTTGGCCTGAACAAACGTGAAGCGAAAGAAATGGTGGAGATGTTCTTCGAAGAAATCCGCCATTCGCTGGAAAACAACGTGCCCGTCAAGCTCTCCGGCTTCGGCAATTTCGATCTCAGGGACAAGAGTGAACGGCCAGGACGCAACCCGAAAACCGGTGAGGAAATTCCCATCACCGCCCGCCGGGTTGTCACCTTCCGTCCAGGACAAAAATTAAAACAACGGGTTGAGGACTATGCTGGAACCAAGTCATAACGACGAATTGCCGGCGATTCCAGGGAAGCGTTATTTCACCATCGGTGAAGTCAGCGACCTGTGTGACGTAAAGCCGCACGTACTGCGCTACTGGGAGCAGGAATTCCCCCAGCTCAAGCCGGTCAAGCGCCGTGGCAACCGTCGCTATTATCAGCGCCAGGACGTGCTGATGATCCGCCAGATCCGCAGCCTGCTCTACGATCAGGGCTTCACCATCGGCGGTGCCCGCCAGCAGCTCACCGGCGGCGCCAACGCCGAACAGGCCACCCAGTACCACCAGCTCATCAAACAGATGATCGTGGAGATGGAAGAGGTTCTCGACGTCCTCAAAGCCTCCTGATCCGGCACCAACCGTTCCCCGCCATCCCCGATGGCGAAAAAGCCCCGGCAGCCCAGCTCCCGGGGCTTTTTCATGCTCGCGAGTCGCCGTTGGAGCCCATGCTCGCATGGCGAAGAGCCAACAGCCTTCCGCCAGCCCTACAGCAAACACCCATCCACCCGAACGAATCCCCCATCCCCATAGGCGCGGATACGAGGTCTCTGTCGGCACGGCATAAGCCCGCGTTGTAGCTTGCAGCTTGAAGCTTGTATCCCCCATCGCTCAAACCCTGACCAAACAGCACCTTACCTGTTCCATCCCCCCACCAAATCCGCTATGATTGCCGCCGCTTTGGTAGCTCTGCCTGCCAAGCACATCTCGGGGCGTAGCGCAGCCTGGTAGCGCACTTGCATGGGGTGCAAGGGGTCGGAGGTTCGAATCCTCCCGTCCCGACCAAATTACAATCCCACGGGCTCCCAACCCGTCCCAAAGGCCCTGTTCTGCAGGGCCTTTTTCGTTATAGTGTGTTTCATGCGGTTTCACTTCATCCCGCCGCATACCCCCAAAACGGGGGGTATTTATGGGGGTACCAGTTAACTCCCCCGGATTGATACCCCCAATCAGGGAGACGACGCGCTAATGCCTCTCACTGCGACCGCAGTCCGCCAAGCCTTACCCAAGGCTAAAGCCTACAAGCTGTCAGACAGCCACGGCTTGTTCCTGCTCGTGAATCCCAAGGGTGCCAAGTACTGGCGCTATAAGTATCGCTATGGCGGCAAAGAGAAGACGCTGGCGCTTGGTGTATTCCCTGAGGTGTCGCTGAAGGATGCCCGGGTGGCTCATCAAGAGGCGAGGGCCAAGCTGGACAAAGGGCTGGACCCTGGCCAAGAGCGCCGGATCGAAAAGCTCACTCGTAACCTGGCTGCAGCTGATAGTTTTGAGGCTGTGGCGTTGGAGTGGTTCGACAAGGTCATGCCGGACAAGTCCGAGAGCTACCGGGTCCGGACCCGCCGGATCCTTGAGAAAGACCTTTTCCCTGTACTTGGCCAGAGGCCGGTTGGGGCAATCAAGCCGCCGGAGATGCTGGCGGCCCTGCGCCGAATCGAGGCTCGTGGCGCCAACGACATTGCCCATCGTGCCAAACAAACAGCCGGTCAGGTTTTCCGCTATGCAGTGGCTACAGGCAGAGCAGAACGTGACCCCAGTGCAGACCTGAAAGGCGCCCTGGCCTCTCGCAATAAGAAGCACCATGCGGCGATTACCGACCCCGCGGCAGTTGGCAAGCTAATGGTCGCCATCGATGGTTTTGCCGGCACTCCCATCGTCAAAACTGCTCTTCAGCTATCGGCCTTGCTGTTCCAGCGCCCAGGTGAGATCCGGGCCATGGAGTGGGCCGAAATCAATTGGGAGCAGGCCCGCTGGGAGATCCCTGCCGAGAAAATGAAGATGAGGACTCCCCATGTTGTACCTTTGTGCCGGCAAGCCCTGGAGCTGCTGGAAGAACTTCATCTGCTGACTGGCCGGGGGCGGTATGTTTTCCCCAGTGCCCGGGGCGCAAGCAGATGCATTTCCGAAAACACTGTCCGCATTGCTCTCCGCACAATGGGATATGACAAAGAGACGATGACTGCCCACGGCTTCCGGGCAATGGCCAGAACCATCCTGGATGAAGTGCTGGGTTGCCGGGTGGACTGGATCGAGCATCAGTTGGCGCATGCCGTCAAGGATGCGAACGGCCGAGCCTACAACCGAACCGCTCACCTCGAGGGCCGGGCCAAGATGATGCAGCAGTGGGCGGATTATCTGGACCAGCTGAGAGCCCAGTCAGGGGCGTATAACATCGTGAACATTAGGAAGGCTTAAGAGTTCGACGGAAACCGAGTTTCGCCAGTCTAGGGTAGCTCCCGAAAGGCCGGAAACCCCACCGGCTTGGCTGGTGAATCAAATGGGGGTCATACGGGGTATGACTAGGTATGAACATCGATGATTTTCTTGAGCTCCCTTACTTTGGTGTCATGCATCTTCCGATTCGTGAATCCGCAGTTCTTGTTGCTGTTCAAATGTACTTCGATGGAGAGATAGAGAGCGAAGAGTCTGACAGGCTAGTTGTAGTGGTCAACTAATCCCGGACAGTGATTTAGGTTTTTCTTCTGCCACCGCAGGGGCGATTCCGCCGTTGTAGCTGTGTGGCCTGTGGTGATTGTAGTAACCCATCAGATAGTCACCGATATCTTTCTTTGCTTCAGGCAAGTTGCGGTAGCCCATTGTCGGCACCCATTCTGACTTCAGGCTACGGAACAGCCTTTCCATTGGCGCATTATCCCAGCAGTTGCCCCGCCGGCTCATGCTTTGCTGCATCCGATAGCGCCACAACCGCTGCCGGAACATGCGACTGGCATATTGGCTGCCCTGATCCGAGTGGAACATGACTTTCTCAGGCTGACCTCGTTGCTCCCAGGCATGATCCAGGGCCTTCACCACCAGATCTGCATCCGGGTGGCTGGAGATGGCCCAGCCCACAACTCGCCGGGCGTAGAGATCCAGCACGACAGCCAGGTAACTCCAGCCTTTCCCCGTCCAGATATAGGTGATATCTCCACACCACACCTGATTCGGGGCTGCCACCGTAAACTCTCGATCCAGATGGTTCGGTATATCGGGCCGCTCTACTGTCGCCTGCTTGTAAGCATGAGGCCCGGGCTGCTTGCAGACCAGCCCGAGTTCACGCATAAGACTGCGTACCTTGAAACGGCCAATTTCCTCCCCCTGCTCATTGAGGAGCCCTTGTATCGTACGGCTTCCCGCCGAGCTGCGACTCTGATTGAATAAGCAGTTCACTTTGGCTTTCAAGGCTACCCTCTCCGCATCAATACGACGGCACCGCTTACGGTGTTCGTAGTAACAGGAACGATGCACATTAAACGCTGAACAGACCAATTCCACAGGCTCTTGCTCACTTAATTGGTCAATCAGCGCGTACGATTCCAGTCGTCCGACATCAAGAGAGCAGTAGCCTTTTTTAGAATGTTCTTCTCCCGTTCCAGGCGCTCACACCGAGCCTCAAGCTCCTGTATCCGGCGCTGTTCCGGGGTAAGAGCCTTGCCTTTGGGGGTAACACCTTGGCGTTCAGCCTCAAGCTGCTTGACCCAGCGCCGCAGCGCGCTCTCAACTACACCAAGCGATGTGCTGGCTTGGGGAACAGTGTAGCCTTGATCCAACACCAAGCTGGCGGCTTCCTGCTTGAACTCAGGAGTAAAGGAACGTCGTTTTCTGGTCATCTGACACCTCGATTAAGGTGGTAACTTTACCACCTACGTTGGTGTCCGGATTCATTAGACCACTACAAGTTGAGCAAGCTGAATCGAAAGGGAAAGATCCGTTTGAGGGCTATTGGTATTCCCAAGAGTGGCTGCTTGCCCTGCATAAGGAGATTCAGCCTATCGTCCAATCACTCAAAATCTTCATAGACAAAGGGCTGATAAAAGCATCCAAAGAGGTGCGCTGCATGGAAGGCGAGCTGATTGCGCAAGATACGTGGCTCGATTTCGAGGAACTCGAAAAGTGGGCAGAATTGACCAATACAACGCTGCAAGGCGATCTCACTGCGGATTATTACCTGGACAATCAAACGAACGCAGCTATAAACATTGAGTATCTGATAAGAGGGGAGATTCTGAAGGGGAGAGCTCCAGCTGAATACAGCAAGGACTGGTCAG
The DNA here is from genome assembly GCF_019431375.1 of Alcanivorax sp. Lineage (NCBI taxonomy): Bacteria > Pseudomonadati > Pseudomonadota > Gammaproteobacteria > Oceanospirillales > Alcanivoracaceae > Alcanivorax > Alcanivorax sp. The sequence continues at coordinate 1,515,705 of NZ_CP080267.1, read as the reverse complement.
AGATGGACCGGGAGGAGCTGCAGGAGTCGTGTGAAAAGCTATCAGTAGAAGTGGTTCGGTTACTGGAGAGCGCTGCTAAGCATGGCCCAGGACGAAGGGAGAGGGACGGTGAGGTAGGAACAAGAAGGAAAAATAATTATTTAAAGGTGATCTATGCATTGCTTGAGTTACTTTCAGAAAACAATCTCATAACTCTTGATAAGCCCTATAAAGCGGGCGGGCAGATTGAGGCGAAGTTGCGAGAACTCGAAGTCTCAAAGTACCCAAAAGAGCAGGCTATTAGATCTGTAATCATCGAGGCAATGAAGATGGGGGATCTTAATTAAGGTTCTTCGATCCTAACTACTACGCGAATTTGCCACTTCCGGAAGAACCGTCAATATAGTTAGAAGCGTTTCATACAAAGCGAGATGAATCGCCACCAGTTCTCTAGACACTTCCCTGCCGTTCTTGGTGACGCTTTTCATACTCTACCGGTGACAGCTTTTCATTAGAACCATGGCGTCGACGGTTGTTATAGAACATCTCGATATAATCAAAAATATCTGCCCGGGCCGCGTCCCGACTGCTGTAAATCTTTCGCTTTATTCTCTCCCGCTTCAACAGCTGGAAGAAGCTCTCAGCAACAGCATTGTCGTGGCAGTTACCGCGCCGACTCATACTCCCCTCCAGCTCATGCGCCTTCAGAAACGAGTCCCAGTCGTGGCTGGTGTATTGGCTTCCTTGGTCGGAGTGAACAACCACCTTGCCCTCAGGCTTGCGACGCCAGACCGCCATCAGCAGCGCATCCAGCGCCAGTTCCTTGGTTATCCTGGATTGCATTGACCAACCGATCACCCGTCTTGAGAACAGATCTAGAACAACCGCCAGATACAGCCAGCCTTCATGTGTGCGGATATAGGTAATATCCGTTACCCAGCTCTCGTTCGGGGCTTGCGGATTGAACTGGCGCTGAAGGATATTCGGTGTCACCTTGTGCAGCTCCCCAGCCCTATGGCGTGGTTTACGATACCCCACCTGCGCTCGTATTCCTGCGTGGCGCATCAGGCGGTGGACTCGATTGGGCCCGCATCGCTCGCCATTCTCGCGCAGATCGGTATGACACTTCCGGTAGCCATACACGGCCCCGGATTCCAGCCAGAACTGCTTGATCAGCCCGGACAGGCGCTCGTCCTCGATTGCACGAGCTGAACGAGGCTGTCTCTGCCAGGCGTAAAAGCCACTGGGGTGAACGTCCAACAGAGAACACAGTGAGCGGATTGGCCACCGCTCGCTGTGCTCCTGAATGAGGCGTACCTCAATCGGACTGACTGGCGAAGTACGCCGCGGCTTTTTTTAGGATGTCTCGCTCTTCGGTAACGCGCTTGAGCTCTTTCTGGAGCCGGCGAATCTCGGCTTGGTCATCTGCATTGGCCTGATGCTGCTCGGAATCCGGGCCAAACTTCCTGATCCAGGCGTACAGGCTATGGGTGGTGACGCCGAGTCGGTCAGCCACTTGGGCCACACTGTGACCACGATCCGTCACCTGGCGAACCGCCTCAATCTTGAATTCTTCGGGATAGCGTTTGCTACTCATAGATACCTCTCTGATTGCCATTTTGGATGGCTGAAAGGTGTCTAGCAAACTGGTGGCGATTCAGTTCTACCGCTTGGAAGCTATCATTGAGTACCTGAGCGAGGATGACGGGGTCTGAGGCAGTGGCACCATCGCTTGTTGAGTGTTCGGTGGTATAGTGATTCCCAAGGAGGGAGCCATGGATTGGATTACTTCATCATTTCTTCAGGGTTATGTGTGGCTTGCATCTGCCCCTGTATTTATTCAAGTCGCGGTTGGTGTGTTTGCTGCCTTTGCCGTCAGAGCCGTGATTCGAGTCAGTCTTTACTCATCAAAGGCCAATGAAATGCGCCATAACGCCCATCTCGCAGGAGCTATGGCCAACGGCGTAGATGCCATATTCTTTGAGCTGCAGAGGATCAAAGAGATAATGGAACAGCAGGACTCACTCGCCGATGATGTGGCGGCAATACGCGACGACATTTCCCGAATAGATAGCGACATCTCCAGCATCGAATCTGTAGTTAATCCCAGCAGAAACTCTGATTTTTTCGACCCAATGGGCTGATGCGGACACAATCAACGACTGCGTCCCGTGTCCGGCATCCTCTGTAACTCCGGGGGCGCACTCAGGCCTTTGCTTGTCTGGGTTTCTATATTTCGCTCCGCACTAGCTGAGTAATCTGCACCCTCCGACCGCGATCCGCTGAATACCAGTTTGGACTAGTCCATACCTTTGGTTGATGCGGTTGTCTCGGCATTTAATTGATAGAAGAAACCCCTGGAAGACCGCAGACACCCGCTGAAGAACACAGAACTTCTCTGGTGACCCCCAACCACCCTGGGGCGATAGTGAATCCAAGAACATTCACCGGAGACAGCCCTCGTGAGCTACCTCACCAAGTCCGAGAAACGCTTCGTTAACCAGCTGGCGCACGCCCATGCCCAGATCTACGAAATCCATGCCCGCAGCAACATGAAAGCCCGCCTGTTGGAGCTGAAAGCCCAGGGTTTGGTTGGTGAATCGGCACTTGAAGAACTGCAGAAGATGGCTCCTCGAATGCGGTCCCCGGTCACCGAGTTTTCGGAGCAGTAACGCACACGCATGCGTGGGCCCTGAAGATTTTCTGACAGTCATTACGCGCGTAGAGGCAATCAGCAGGAGAGACAGCATGATTGAAGTACAGCACCCCACCTTGGGCACCCTCGAATTCCCTGATGGAACCAGCCAGGAAACGATGAAGAAGGCCATCCGGAAAGCCGAGCAGAAACAGCCGCGTACGTCTGGCCTGTCCACGGCCGGCCCTGTCGCCCAAAAAGAGGAGCAGACCATGGATGTGGAACTGCCTAATGGGCGAATGATTCAGGGCGTCCAGGTGGGGACGCCCAAGGAAGCCATCAAGCAGAAAGCCATCGCGGCCGGCATCGCCACAGAGCAGGACTTCGGTGGGCAGAGCGGTGGTTCTGGACTGCCCACTGCAAGGCCAGCCTATCCAGACGCTGACGGCGCTGATGCCGGTCAGGGCCAGCTGCAGAGGTTGAAGCAAGCGGAAAACGCATTGGTGAAGGCTGATGCCGCTGGGGATGTCGAAGGCGCCCGGACGTTGGCTGCTGAGGTACGGCGCCTCCGTGCAGAGCTGCAAACCACTGGTGATGGTCTCCCGCTGGCTGACAGCCAGCAGCAGGCTGTAGAGCGGATCCAGGCAAGCCCGGATAAAGGCGGGTTCGTGAGCTTCGTCACCGGCAATGACCGCACTGTCCCGGGTATCCCGGAAATTGATGCAGACCAGGTATTTGGTGGCCCCTTCTTGGGCGACCATCGTGGCGAGAATTTCCGCACCTCGACGGGAACGCTTCTGACCTTTGATGATGAGGCCAAAAAGAACATTTGGGATGAGCAGCTTGCCTCCGCTGGTGTGGAGCATCGGTGGGAGCAGGATCCATTTGGTAATGCGGTCTTGGTCTACAGAGACCCGGAAGGGCAGGAACGCATGGGTTACCTGAACAAGCCGGGGGCCAGCTTAAGTGATGCGGCTACCACAGCCGCTCAGGTTGGCAGCTATTTGGGAGCTGGCAGGCTAGCAAGGGGGGTGCCATGGGTTGGCCAGAAAATCGCTCAGGCCGGTGGTGTGGGGCGCTCTCTGATGGCGGGCAGTGGGGCTGCAGCTCAGTCCACCCTTTCTGATATGGGGGCGAACACAGTAGGCGCGGACATTTCAGGCCGGGACATGGCAAGGAATGCGGCATTTGCTGGCGGTGCAGGCGCCGTGCTCCAGCCTGTAGGTGAGTTGGCAGGGGCAGGATTACAGCGCGGAGCTCATGCGGTGGGGGAGCTTTTCAAAAGGATCTCGGGGAACGGTCCTGAGGCTGTTCTTGCTACGAAAGATCTGGTGATGCAAAACGCCGGTGAATACAGGTCTATGCTTGAGAATGCGGCTCCAGAGTTCTGGACCACTGTTCATCAGCAGGCCAAGGCGGCCAAGTCTCCGGAGGAAGCTTTTCAGGTAGCCATCGGGGAGGCTTTCCGGGAGCAGATCCCTGGATTCTCGCCACTTCGACCGCACGTGACCGGGCAGCCATCTGACTTTGCAGAGCTGGATAAAGTGAGCCGAGGTGGATATGGCGGGCAGCCACAGGACGAACTGCGGGTTATCCAGAAGGATAACGAAGCGGCGCTGGCCGACCGGGCCCGGACCATCAGGGAGGAGGTCACCGGCCAAGGGCTGGATAGCGTGGGAGATGCAGGCTATCAGGTTCGAGCAGACCTAAAGGATGCTTACGACCAGTCAAAAGGTGTTGTTGATGAGGCTTATAGCCGAGCTGCAGGGTATGCCGGTACGTTCCGGGCGGAAGGGATGGAGAGCCTACCGGGGCGACTGACTCAGGCCTTGGAAACCTCCAGTCACAAGCTCCCCGGGCGAGACCTAATGCGGGAGAACTATCCGGCGACTGCGGAGATGCTGGGAGCAGTGGAAACCCTCCGAGGCGGTGATGTCCCCATCCAGCAGTATGAGCAAATGCGCCGGTACCTGCAGGGCCAATGGCGGGGCGCCAAGAGTAGTGACCGGGCGGCAGCGGCCACCATCCTGCGGGAATTTGATACCTGGGCTGACGACATGCTGGACCAAGCCATGTATGCCGGTGATGAGGCAGCTATGGAGTCCCTCAAGGGGGCCCGGGCGGCCAACCGTCAGCACATGGCGAAGTTTGGTATCAACGATACCTACAAGGATGGGCGACAAATTAAGGACCGGGCTGGCAAGGTCATCAGTGACATCATCCATGAGGATCTGTCTCCGGTGGCTGTTATCAATCATCTGGCAGGTTCAACGAAGCTGGGGAACAAAAAGGATGCGCTGGCGGTGCTTGGTCGACTCAACAAGGCGGTAGGCCGAGACTCGCAAGCCTGGGCAGCATTGCAGGAGGCCGGACTTTTGCGATTGTTCTATGACGATGCCGGGCGGTTGCGAAATACCGGTCAGGTTCTCAAGGGCTGGGACCAAATGTATCAGGGCGATGGCAGGGTTTGGGCAATGAGGCTTTACGGATCTTCAAGCATGAACCAGCTGGATCAGCTGATGAAACTCATGCGTCGCACCCAGAGAGATAGTAGGGACTATGTGCCATCAGGGCCTGCCATTGACCGGCTGACCGATACCATCACCCGGATGGCTGGGCGTCTCGGGATCACTGCAAAGCTGCCCATTGTGGGCGGTTTCGTTGCGGATGTTGTCGATGGACTCCGGAGGTCGGGTGCTGACCGCCGGTTGGCGACTGAGGGACAGGAGGCGATTCATCCGCCGGCGTTGCGCTACATGCCGGAGGTCAATTTCTCCAGAGCAGTAGGGGCGGGTGTTGCTGGCTCAGGGGCGGCAGGAGCCAGGTCGGCTACCAACTGAGTGGGAGCCAGATAAGGTGACCCAGAGCGACCACAAGAAAGATCCCGCCAATCACCGGCAGGAAGATGTAACCCACGATGGCCACTGGCCAAGACAACAGATTGGCCCACCACTTCACTATCTTGTGCTCATGAGTGCCCGGCTCGGCCTTCGACAGGACGAGCTGGGCTAGTATCCAGGCAATGAAAATCAGCACCATCAGCATGGTGAGAAAGCCTGCAAGCCAGAGGTAGGGGGAGATTTCGGTCATCTGCACTGCCGATTTTGGGAACCGGAAAGGCTATGGGGCGTCGTCTATTTTCTTGTGAGTCCCAACGATTCTGAGTATGGCTATTTCGTCAACCACTTCAAAGCTTAGTTTATGGCTGTGATTTGGAGTGATGTGAACGGTGTAAATGTTTGGGTTTTTGTAGCCATTCAGTTTTTCAAAATTCCACTTTTTGGGAATCGGGTCAAGAAGGAGGCCCTTAAGGGCCTCCCCAACCTTCTCCTGGATATTCTTTGGAAGTTTTTTGAAGCTGCGCTCGAACGATTTTCTTGAAGGGTCAATCTTGGAAATCTTAATCATTCATTAACTTCCCCAGTGCTGCATCAATCTCAGCCGGGGAAGAAATCAGGTTTTCTTCTTTTACAACGTGCTGTTCAGCATCAGCGTTGTGCTCAAGGAGGGCCCAACGCAGGTCTTCGATGGTGTTCGTGACGTGTATACAGGCTTCAATTACTTCATCATAAGCTTCGATTACGCCGTCATGGTCAAGGAGATTGCTGTCTTCATCTGCGCAGCGGCGTTTACGTTTAAGAGTCCTAAGCAATTTTTTATTGTTGTCGAGGTACTTCTCGAGGTTCTCAGAAGTTTCATCGACACTCTCAATGATGAAATCAGATTCAATTGTATTGATTTCATCAAGGAATAAGGTTGCTTCTCTCGCATCGTTGAGCATGCGAGATTTCATTATGCTGAGGGTCTCGATAGTTTTATCGATAGCCTTCAGGAAGTGCAATGAACGTGCACGTGTGTGCTCGCCCACCAAGTACTGGCCAAAGCAAAGTACGCTACTTGCTGTTTCTGACATGTGCTCCCCTCTCCCCAGCACCCCGGTATACCTTATGTGGTGATTGGTACACCGCCAAGCTGCTATTGCGCGCAGTATAACACCAACATAGTTATTGCAAACTGACCGTAGAGACAGTCCAGGATGCCGTTTGGAAGAAGCTGTATCGTGCAATGGATAAGTGTAAGAGGTTGAAAATTAAGGGGGTTTATCTGATTTGGCTGACTTGGGGCTGTCTGTTGATGGTGTCATTTTGGGCCATAGTTTCCAGCTCTTACATTTAAAGACAAAGAATTTGAAGGAAACTGTCAATGTGGCGCTGACTGTAGAATGTGATTGGTCGAAGGCAGCGAATCTGCACCAAGAAATCGAATTGGGTGCAGAATTCAAGTGGTTTTACTAACTATGGACTGGATATGAAAATAGTGACTTTTATTGCGGGGCTGCTGCTGTCAGGCATTTTGAGCGCGTCTCCAGTTGCTCAGTGCTTCAGCCCAAAAGGTTACACCTACTACCCTGAAATTGGTCATATCGGACAGGATAGTGCAGGGTGGAAAGAGGACCAGATTTCGCAGGGTAAGGTCACCCTTGTTAAAGACGCGGACGGGAAGTTCGATATTCTCTTCATCGATGCGTCAGAGACAATAACGTCATCTAGGGCAGATGGCGGCACCGTCGCCATGGTAAGCCGCGGGAAGGGCTCTGCTTCCTTTGTCGTTCTTTACCCTGGAAAGACGGTCGAGACCTATACATTCGTGGAAACCACATCTGGGGCGCTTGATTTCATGATGACGACCAGTAGGTCTGGGGATAATGTTGTCTTCACCAAAGCAACAGTGATGGTGGGAAATTGCAGCTATATCAATTTTGAAGAACTATAAAACTACTGAAGAGAAGAAAGATGAACAAAGGCTATATAATTATTGCGGCCTTAACCGCTGCTTCGTGCTCTAGCGGCCCGGAGAAGGTGGTTCTAGATAATGGTGCGCATTTTTATGACGTTGAGACTCCGGCCCAATTGTTATCGATTAAGCCGAATTTTGGTTGTGCAGCTGAGTCAGATATAAAGTTTGATGGAGCCGGATTCGCTATCTGCAGTACGAGAAAAGGGGTCAATGTAGAGTTGGATTGCCCGGCCGGCACTGCCTGCAGTCACACCTCATACGGTTTTGAAGGCGGCAGGCTTTCTTATGTTACTCACACCATTAATGAGGCCGACTGGGTGGGGCTGTCTTCAGTGAGCGCAGAAGCATTTGGGGATCCAAAGACGAAGGAGCAAAAATTTAAGGCCGGGGAGTTCACCGCTGCTGTTGTTATATCTGAGCAAGAGTGGAAGCTTGATGGCTTCGCCTATTCCCTAACAGTAATAACGAACCATGATAATCAGGGGTGGGTAGAGAGCGAGAGTTATATTTCAAGTATTAGTTGGTAGCGGGTGACTATGAGTCGGGCGCTCTTAGAGGAACTCGAGGCCCTCTGAGTCTTTCTGTTCCACTGGATCGACAATGCCGCAGTACTCTTTGACGGACACCGCACAGATCCTTCCCCCGGAGCCCATCCGGTAACTGATGCCGTGCCTGTCCAGCCACCGCTTGAGCGGGGCCCGGGTATTGAAGCCGGTGTCTTCAAGCAGCTCTTCCTCGGTGATTATCTCGGGGTTCACTTTGCTTTTCCCTCTGTCTCGAGAAAGTCGAGATTGGGCTTTGGCCTCGCTTCCTCCTTTTCTAGTGCTGCCCAGTTCATGGTCGGCTGTTCATTCGGCTCCGCGGTGTCGATAGAGATGCCTGCCCGCTGGAAATACAGCAATCGAGGTACAGACAGGCCCCCACCTGCTTTGTACTTTGCCTGGATCTGGTAGGCCTCCATGAGCCACCTAGCCTGCGCTGATGTCCTGCTGTAACCAGTGATTTCCTCCAGCTTTTCTTGAGTGAGGGTGATGGGGGCTCTCATGGTGGATTCCTTTTCTGGACCTTAACAATTCTTAACCAGCGACAGCCTACCACCGGAAGGTTTCGAGACAGCTACGTGCAGGTATCCGCGCGCGAGGGCTGCGGCCTTGACGTTTTGCGACCAATACGCGCGTGAGGCAGGTAGGGAAAAGTAGGGGTGAAGATTTTTCCACAGTCACTACGCGCGTAGAGGGTGCGAACCAGGCTGCGAACTTCGCTCCCGGGGGTGTTGAAGAATGTTGAAGCCTGGAGCGAGTCTGCTTGCATGTTGACAAATGTTGACATCGGGAGCACCGGAACCTGAAAAAACCTGAAATCTTGATCCGTATCTTGGTTAATGTATACGTCTTGTCTACTGGTCAAAACTTGACATCGCCGGAAGGTTTTTCCGGGGTCACTACGCGCGAGGAGTTCGCCAGCGTTTGAAAAGGTATCAAGATTAATCAAAGCGGCCTGGCTGCCGAACACTAAGGTTAGCTGGCGCCTTGCTGATAAATGCTGAAATGCCGACCGGCTGATCCAATCGGATGCAGTGAGGCACTGTACGATGCATCGTACAAACTGGTCCTGCAGGGGTGGGCCGGCCAAATTGCCCTCCGAGCGGCCCTTGAGATGATTGGGCCAGCCGAGATGAGGCGCCGCCAGATGGATGGAATCGCTCCGATGAGCGGTCCAGCTGGAGCAAATTGGGGGTATTTATGGGGGTATATTGGTTATTGGTATTGAGGATAATCAATGTATTTCAACTGTTTACCTGTGGAATGTGAGTCCTCCCGTCCCAATCGAGATACAGAAGAGCCCGGCTGGCAACAGCCGGGCTTTTTTGTGCCTGAAATAAACGCTAGGTCTAACTGTAAGAGCGTCGCTCGCGGCGCGATCTCATTCCTCCTCAACCATTCCTGTCATGCGCAAATCCCGACAATCTAAGGAAGGTCTGAATAACTCGCTTTTTTCGCCTTTACGATGATCAACAGGCTTCTGCCATCAAATTCAGGCCACAATTCACTCTTGAGTGTTCATTTTTTCGCCTGATTGCCGCACTTTAGCGGCAATCAGGCGCACTGCCCCTAGGGCAGCAGCACCCGTTTCACCCTCAACAGGTTGTGCAGCCCCGCCAGGAGATAGAGCCGGTTGGTATTTTTCGCCAGACCCCGGTAGCGAACCTTGCTGTAACCGAACATGCCTTTGATCACTCGGAAGGGATGTTCCACTTTGGCACGTACGCTGGCTTTGATGGTTTCGCATTCCAGCGCAACCTTCGACATCGTGGAGCGCTTACCAGGACGCTCAGCGATAAACCAATCCACTTTACGGTTCTTGTGCTCTTCGCGTTTCTCGATACCGCAATAACCCGCGTCTCCCCAGACACGTTTCTCTTTGCCATGCAAAAGCTGGTCTGATGCCGTCAGGTCATGCTCATTCGCGGCGGTAGTGGCAAGGCTATGAATCAGACCCACCGTGCATCATCGACGCCAATATGGCACTTCATGCCAAAGTGCCATTGATTGCCTTTCTTGGTCTGGTGCATCTCCGGATCACGAGCCTTACCTTTGTTCTTCGTCGAGCTGGGCGCTTCGATAATCGTCGCATCAACGATGCTGCCTTCCCGAACCATCAGGCCATGTCGTGCCAACTGACGGTTGATCTTCTTGAACAGCTTCTTGCCAAGAGTGTGCTGCTCCAGCAGGTGCCGGAAGTTCAGGATCGTTGTCTCATCAGGAACCCGAGAGAGCCGAATCCCTGCGAAACGGCGCATAGACTCGATCTCATACAAGGCATCTTCCATCGCCGGATCACTCAGGTTGTAGATGATCTGCATGACATGAATGCGCAGCATGCTGGAGAGCGGATACGGCGGCCGGCCAGTGCTACCGGAGGCGTAATAGACCGCAATCGTGGACTCCAGCGCCTTCCAGGGTAGCAACTGATCCAACTTCTCAAGGAACACTTCCCGCCGGGTCTTGCGCTTCTTGTGTTCATATTCGGCTTCGGCAAAAGTCAGCTGGCTCATGGCATTCCCGGAAAGTGGCTGATAGAAAGCCCTGATTATGGCAAAGTCGGGGAGTTTTTCAGAGGTTCCCTAAGTCAGCCAGATACGAAAAAACGGGTAAGAGAATCTGGTAGCGTTTATGTCTTGTGATATGGTTCTCACATAAGAATGAACAGCTTTCAGGTAGGGAATACCTGGGCAAAGAAGAAGGGGAGCTTGATGCCGGATTGTCCATTTTGTTCCATGCCAGACGCGTTGGAAGATGGCACAGAAATGAATAACGAATTGGCCTATGTCCGAGAGGACAAATTTCCCGTTTCGCCAGGTCATTTGCTGGTCATTCCGAAAAGACATAGCAACGATTGGTTCAGCCTGACGGATCAGGAGCAGGCCGCCATTACCCATCTGATCAATCAGGCCAAAACCTACCTGGATGAGCGCTATGCACCGGCGGGATACAACATCGGTATGAACTGCGGCGAAGCCGCAGGCCAGACCGTCCCGCATATGCACTGCCATCTGATTCCTCGCTATGACGGCGATGTGGATGACCCTAGAGGAGGTGTGCGGTGGGTCAAAGCGGACAGGGCGGATTACTGGAGGCAGCCATGAGTCCTCAACAGTATCTGGATCAACTCAGCAGCCTGCGCATGGACCGCACCAAAGATCGGCCCCGGCCCCACAAGGTATGCCTGCTGCTGGCAGTGCTGGATCTGATTCGGGCAGGAGCCCTGAAAGGCAACCGCATTCACTTTGATGATGCCCTGCGGCAGGCATTCACCAAACGCTTCGCTCAGCTCAAACAGGATAATGACCGCGACAACCCGGAGTTTCCGTACTTCTATCTGCAATCATCCGGCTTCTGGCATCACAAGCCAGCCCTCGGTAAGGAAGACGAGTACCAGCGGCGGTTAAAAGACCATAAGGCCCCAGGCCCACGGGCAACCTCGCAGCTGATTGACTATGCCTACCTGGATACGCCGCTATTTCGCATGTTCTGTGATCCTGGCCTGCAGCCGCAAATCGAAGCGGCGTTGTTTGCCAACCTACAGAATCGTCGCAAGCACTTTTCCCATTGGGCCGATTCAATAGGTAAAAGTGAACGGACGATCAAGAGCTACGCCGGGGCACTCAACAATACCCTGCCGAAGTTGCTGCAAGGCGAGGGCGAGCTGATCGAATCATTCTTTGATGTCGGGTCGGTGGAGCTATACCAGCGGCTCAGCAAGCGCATCCAAAGCCAGCCCGCTTTTCAGGTGAAAGATGATACTGGTCACGGGATGTACAGTGCGGCCCTGCGCCTGTACGGCCAGTTTCTGAAAGACGTGACGGATTATGAGTTAACCAACGATCTGGCCGATTTGGATAACGATGCCACCCTGTCAGAAACCGAACGCAGTACGCTGCGCACCACTCGTCTCGGTCACGGCAAGTTCAGGGAAGGTCTAGTAGGCTACTGGCGCGGCTGCGCCGTCACCCAATACCCGGATGTGCGCTTGCTGATTGCTTCCCATATCAAGCCATGGAAAGAGGCAGATAACAGAGAGCGGTTAGATCCATTTAATGGTTTGTTGCTGGTGCCTAATCTGGATAAAGTTTTCGACAGGCAGTTCATTAGTTTTGATGAGAGTGGTCGGATTTTGATCTCCAGCCACCTCGAGAATCCTGCAAGGCTGGGAATCCACAAGAATATGATCATAAAGCTGGATGACAGCCATCAGCAATACTTGGCTCATCACAGAGAATGCTATCGGGAAAAAATGGCTGGTAGAGGCTGATTGCATGCTTGCCTGGCCAGTCGAAAGAGATTGAGGAATAGATATGCAAGACGTAATTGCAAAGCTACGCCAATTTCGAGACGAAAGGGATTGGAAGCAATTTCATAACCCAAAAGATTTGTCTTTGGCTCTGAGTATTGAGGCTTCAGAGTTACTGGAAGTTTTTCTCTGGAAATCATCCGAAGATGCGGATGTTGGGAAAGTAAAGGAAGAGCTGGCAGATGTGTTGGCCTATGCCTTTCTGCTGGCAGATAGCTATGGCCTGGACATCAGCGAGATCGTGCTGGAAAAAATCAGGAAGAATGAGCTGAAATACCCTGTCGACAAGGCGAAAGGTACAGCCAAAAAGTATACAGATCTATGAGTCACGACCCCCTTGTCGATATAAAACGCTACCCTTTCAGCGGAAAATCTTTGGATGATCTGCGTAGCAATGCATTTGCTGTGGGTGGGTGGCCTCTGGTTTATGTTCTTAGTGATGAGAAAAAATTGCATGCTTACATTGGAGAGACAACGGATGCGCTATCCAGAATGGGCACGCATCTAAAGCATGATGAGAAAAAACTGCTTACGGCTGTCCATTTAATAACCAGTGAATACTTCAATAAATCAGCGACACTGGATGTTGAGTCGTTGCTGATAAAGTACATGGCTGCAGATGGGAAATACTCCCTTCTCAATGGTAATCTGGGGTTGTCCGATCATAACTATTATCAGAGAGATGATCTTTACGAGCGGGTTTTCCGGGACGTCTGGGATGCACTGATCTCTTGTGGCGTGGCGTCGAAAACGCTGAACCATATAGATAACTCCGATGTGTTCAAGTATTCACCTTATAAATCTCTCTCCTTTGATCAGCGCCAGGGTTTGCTTACCATTCTGTATGAGTTGATTAACCCTGAAGTCAGGAATGTTGTTATTGAGGGCGGAGCGGGAACAGGGAAGTCGGTTCTGGCAATATTCCTGTTTAAATTACTGAGCAAGGGCGACGGACAGATTGATCTTCGCGACTTTGCTGATGATGAAGCTGAGATACAGTCTCTTGTCGATGACTTTAAGAAGAATAATCCCGATCCCAGTATGGCTCTTGTTGTTCCGATGACATCTTTCAGGACGACCTTGAAGAAGGCTTTCAAACATGTCTCTGGTTTAAGTCCCAAGATGGTGATTAGTCCTGCTGAACTTACCAAACAGTATTACGATATTGTTCTGGTCGATGAATCGCATCGATTGAGGAAAAGAAAGAATCTGGGTGCATATTTTGGCACTTTTGATAAAAGCTGTGAGGCACTGGGTATGGATAAGCATACCTGCAGTGAGGTGGACTGGGTTTGTCGGCAGTCTGATAAGGCGGTTTTTTTCTACGATAAGGGGCAGTCTATCAAGCCGTCAGACGCTGATTTTTCTGTCTTTGATAGCCTCAAAGCTGATAAGGGGTCGGTAACCCACAAGCTGCTTTCCCAATTCAGGGTCAAAGCAGGTCAGCCTTATGTTGAATTCATTGATGCCTTGCTTAACTGCCGCCTTGATAGTGGTGAGCGATTTTCCGATAAGAATTACGAATTCGAACTCTTTGATTCTTTAGGTGACATGGTCGATGTGATCAAGGAGAAGGAGATTCAGATAGGGCTTTCTAGGCTCGTCGCAGGTTATTCATGGCCATGGGCTTCAAAGAAAGACAATGAAGCATTTGATATTGAAATTGATGGTTTAAGCCTTCGCTGGAATAGCACCAACACTGATTGGATTAACAGAAAAGATTCATACATGGAGGTTGGTTGTATCCATACCACACAAGGTTATGACCTGAACTACGCAGGCATAATCTTTGGTAAAGAGATTCGATACGACAAGGTGAATGAATCAATTGTTATTGATAAAGCCAATTATTTTGATCGTACTGGCGGTCAAGGAATCAAGGACCCAGAAGAGCTGAAACAATATATTATCAATATCTATAGAACGATGATGCTTAGAGGGATAAGGGGCACATTTGTTTATGCATGTGATCCCGATCTTCAGGAGTATTTAAAGCGATTTATTCCCATGCATTCCGGGAAGGTTGTCGCTCAGGATGGTAATGTCGAATCGCTTGTTCCCTATGAAAATGCTGTGCCATTAGTTGATCTTCAGGCTGCTGCTGGTGGATTCAGTGACCTACAGAATGTCCAACATGAAAGTTTGGTGCCTGTGCCGGATGGAGTGATCCTGAAAGAGGGGATGTTCGCCTGCCGAGTCATGGGGGAATCCATGAACCGTGTTATTCCGAATGGAGCCCTCTGCTTGTTTCGGCAAGACCAGGGCGGATCGCGTAATGGTAAGACTGTACTGGTTGAGTGTATTGATAGCGTTGATGCAGAGACTGGATCAAGGTACACCATCAAGGTATACGAAAGCTTCAAGCTAGAAGATGAGAAAGGTTGGAGGCACTCACGGATTGAATTAAGCCCCAACTCTGACGATGAAGACTTTAATTCAATTATATTAAATGATGATGAGGCCTTGAGTTACAGAGTTGTAGGAGAGTTCGTTTGCGTTATTGGATGAGAGAGATAAGAAGCCAGCGTTATTTATAAAAGTTCCTGATTAATAAAGGAGTCAGCTCTCAGGTGACTGAAATGTAGTATGGTGGTCTATTTTTCCTATAATTTCAGTATGTTAACTGGTCAAAGGTGCTTAATGTCTTCTCCCTCACTGGAAGCAAAAAAAGCCTATTTTGCCAAGGTTCGGCGGGCCAACTACGCGGCCAGCTTGCGCCTGGAAGGCTTCACCGTGAAGGACGGTGATGTGAGATTCACGTCGCGCAAAGCAGCAGTCCTTGCCCACAGCCGTCCGGTTAAAGCGAAAGCCTGAAATGGATAAATACGGGGTCGTCCAGAATGGATATTGTTACCCCGAGAGTGATGCCCTGAAAACCGCCTGAACATCGAAGACGACGAAGCATTGTCTGATGTCGAGCGGGCAATTACTTCCGTTGCACTGGTGTGTGATTGCTCGGGGCTAGCAATTATCTTCGACAAGTGTATTGGTGACCCAGTCTCTTACTGATTTCCCTGATGCCCCTTCGCCTTATACGCCGCCTTCCTGGCCTTCTTCTTCGCTTCCTTCTCCTCTTCTTTCAGTCTGCGAATCTCCGCCACCTTCACATGCTCCTTCTCCGCCATGGCCGGGGTTTCCAGGGTGAGCTGGCCGAGTCTGCCGCCGCGGTATTCGCTGATCAGCAGGGTGGCGGCGCGGTCGAAGTCCACGTGGCCGCCGCTGCCCAGGCAGCCCCGTTGTTTGCCGATGGTTTCCAGGAAGGGCACGCCTTCTTCGGGCAGGTCATCGAGTTTGAAGCGTTCTTTCATCTGTTGCGGGTAGGCCTGCATGAAGTATTCGGCGGCGAACAGGGCTACGTCGTCTTCCTGCATGGCGGTGGCCTTGATGGCGCCGGAGAGAGCCAGGCGGTAGCCGCTGTTACGGTTCTCGATTTTCGGCCAGAGGATGCCGGGGGAATCAATGAGGATCAGGCCGCCGCCCAGTTCGATGCGCTGCTGGCGCTGGGTCACCGCCGGTTCGTTGCCGGCCCTGGCCACCTGGCGGCCGGCCAGGGTGTTGATAAAGGTGGATTTGCCCACGTTGGGGATACCGGTGATCAGGGCGGTGATGGTGGTGGCCCGGTCACGTTTTTTGTTGACCATCTGCTGGCAGGTTTCTGCCAGTTTGCGGATGGATTCCGGTTTGTGGGTGGTGATGGCCAGGGCGCGGACGGTGGGGTCTTTTTGCAGGTGGTCCAGCCATTGCTGGGTGATGGCCGGGTCGGCCAGGTCGCTTTTGCTGAGCAGTTTCAGGCAGGGCTTGTCGGCACGGAAATTCTCGATCACTGGGTTGGCGCTGCTGTAGGGCAGGCGGGCGTCGACGATTTCGATGATCAGATCCACCTTGGGCAGGATCTCGCGGATCTCGCGGGTGGCCTTGTTCATGTGGCCGGGGAACCAGTTGATGCTCATAAGCGGGTGTTGCCTGTCTGCATGGAATATCGGCGCATTATAGCTGAGTTGGTTCGTGGGAGCTTGAGGAGGGAGTGGCGCTTTGACGCTTTGCGCCAGGGGCGTGATACGAATCGTCATTAGTGTCTCATTTTGTCTCCCGTACACTGGGTCCACTGAGTCTGATAACAGCGGAGTACGGTATGGATCTGCGGGTGCCGGAGCAGGAAAAGGCGTTTCGGGATGAGGTGCGCACCTTTCTGGAGGAGAGCCTGACCCCGGACATTCGGGAGGCGGGCAGGATGGTGACCTCAGTGTTTGCGCCGGTGAAGGAAGCCATGGCCTGGCAGCGCATTCTCAACGACAAGGGCTGGGCGGCGCCGCACTGGCCGAAGGAATTCGGCGGCACTGGCTGGAGCGTGACCCAGCGGGCCATCTTCGCGGAGGAGCTGGTCCGAGCCGAGACGCCGCCGCTGGTGCCCATGGGCCTGCACATGTGCGGCCCCTGTCTGATCGGCTGCGGCACCGAG
The DNA here is from genome assembly GCF_019431375.1 of Alcanivorax sp. Classification (NCBI taxonomy): domain Bacteria; kingdom Pseudomonadati; phylum Pseudomonadota; class Gammaproteobacteria; order Oceanospirillales; family Alcanivoracaceae; genus Alcanivorax; species Alcanivorax sp. Next base: position 1,498,984 of record NZ_CP080267.1, on the reverse strand, counting down.
GAGCAGCAGAAGGAGTACCTGCCGAAGATTCTCAGCGGCGAGCACTTCTGGTGCCAGGGCTATTCCGAGCCGGGCGCCGGTTCCGATCTGGCCTCCCTGAAGACCTTTGCCGAGAAGGATGGCGACGACTACATCCTCAACGGCACCAAGATCTGGACCACCTACGCCCATTACGCCAACAAGATGTTCGCGCTGGTGCGCACCAATCGCGATGGCAAACCCCAGCAGGGCATTACCTTCCTGCTGCTGGACATGGACCTGCCGGGCATCACCATCGAGCCCATTGTCGGCTTGGATGAAGTGCCGGAGCAGTGCCAGGTGTTCTTCGACAATGTGCGGGTGCCGCAGAAGAACCGGGTGGGCGAAGAAAACGATGGCTGGACCGTGGCCAAGTACCTGCTCACCTTCGAACGTGGTGGCCAGGAATATGCCCCGGGCCTGAACGTGATGCTGGAAAAGATTCGCCTGATGGCCGAGAAGCAGCAGACCGCCTTTGGCCCGCTGAACCAGGACCCGGTGTGGCAGTACAAGTTTGCGGCGCTGGAAGCGGATGTGCTGGCGCTGGAATTCACCGAGATGCGCATCAAGTCCGCCCTGTCTGCTGGCAAGGACCCGGGTGCCCTGTCGTCCATGACCATGATCCTCGGCACCGAATTGCTGCAGAAAGTCACCGAGCTGCGCATTGAAACCCTGGGTAGCCAGAGCGTGATCTGGCAGCCCCAGGCCCTGGTGCCCGGTGAGGAACAGCCGGTGATCGGGCCGGAGTATGCACTCACTGCCATGCCCCATTATCTGAACTCGCGGGCCTGTTCCATCTATGGCGGCTCCAACGAGGTGCAGCGCGGAATGATCGCCAAGGCGGTGTTGGGGTTGTAAACGGTAGGGGTGAGACCCCGCCCGGGAATGGAGAACAACGATGCATTTTCAGTTGAGTGAAGAACAGCAAATGCTGGCGGATAGCGCCAAGCGGTTTGTGCGCGACAACAGTGATGTGGAAAAACATCGCCAAAATAAAAAGCTGATGCCACTGGATACGGCCACCTGGCAGCAGTTTGCGGATCTGGGCTGGCTGGCGGTGCCGTTCGAGGAAGCGCACGGCGGCCTGGGCATGGGCCCGCTGGAAACCATGGTGCTGCTGGAAGCCCTGGGCGAGGGCCTGATCATGGCACCTTACATTGCCACCGTGGTGCTGGGCGGCGGTTTTCTGCGGCACGCCAGCGCGGCCCAGCAGGCGGAAACCATTCCGGCCTTGCTGGAAGGCAAGCTGCAGGTAGCCTTTGCCGCGGAAGAGTACGAGCGGGTGTTCACCCTGGAAAACACCGCCATGGCCGCCGACGTGACAGGCAGTGAGGTGATACTGAATGGCACCAAGAGCTGCGTGATGAACGGCGACCAGGCGGACCTGCTGGTAGTGCTGGCACGCACTGGCGGCCAGCCCGGTGATCAGGATGGCCTCAGCCTGTTTCTGGTGGATGCCAATGCGCCAGGCGTGGAGCGGGTGGCCCACCGCACCGTGGACGGTCGCCAGGGCGCGGAGATCCGCTTCAATCAGGTGAAAGTATCCGAGGCGGCCCGCATCGGTGAACTGAACGGCGGCTATGCCATCGCCCGGGATGTGCTTCATGAAGGCCTGCTGGCCCTGTCGGCGGAATCCGTGGGCAGCCTGTCCGTGCTGCTCAACGAGACCGTGGAATACAGCAAGACCCGCAAGCAGTTCGGTATGCCCATCGGCAAGTTCCAGGTGCTGCAGTTCCGCATGGCGGACATGTTCATCGCCATGGAGCAGACCCGCTCGCTATTGCTGGCCGCCACTCTGAAAACCGTGGAAGGCCATGATGACGCGGCCAAGGCCGTCCATGCCATGAAGGCCCAGCTGGGCCGGGCCGGACGCAAGATCGCCCAGGAAGCGATCCAGATTCACGGCGGCATGGGCATGACCGACGAGCTGGGCGTGGGCCACTATGTGAAACGGGTGACCGGCGTGGATGGCCTGTTCGGCAATGCAGACGTGCACTTGATGGCAATCGCCCGGTCGGCGTAAGTGGATTTTGACCACAGAGGTCACAGAGGTCACAGAGAACACTGAGAAAAGCGGTTTCTTCTGCCGCCAGCTCTAGCCGTGTTGTAGGAGCTTGCCTGCAAGCGAACCGGGCAAACCGCTATTCGCAGACCGGCGCCCCCAGCAAAGACAAGCCTGTTCATCCTCAGTGAACTCTGTGCCCTCTGTGGTAAGAAAAGGATTTTGCACACACCCTTTACGGAGCAACCGAGGCCGAGGAATTTGCCGACCACGGTGGCCATGCGGTATAAGCCATGGAAACTACCGGGACACACTGGGAGTCTGAATGTCACGCAAAACGGCCGCGTCGAAAACCCTGCTGAAAAACCTGCAGGTGCCGGAAGGGGACAAGACTTATGAAAAGGTGCTCGATGCCGGCCTGGCGTTGTTCGTGGAATTCGGCCTGCGCCGCACCACCATGGAAGACGTGGCCACCCGCGCCGGTATTGGCCGGGCCACGGCCTATCGCCGCTTTGCGGACAAGGACCAGCTGATCCAGGTGGTGATCCTGCGTGAGTGCCAGCGGGAGCTGGCCAGGATCGAGGAAGAACTGGCGCAGATCGATAACGGCGTGGAACGGGTGCTGGAATCCTTTGTGCTGGCGACCACCCGGGCTCACCACCACCCGCTGCTGCAGCGGTTGCTCACCTCCGAGCCGGAAACCATCCTGCCCATTCTCACCCAGCGTCTGTGGCAGATGATGGGCTTCTTCCGGATGTATATGGCCGGCATGCTGGACCAGGAGCAGGACAAGGGCGCCATTCGCAAGCAGTCCTCCGAGGCCCTGGCCGAGCTGATGCTGCGCCTGACCCAGTCCATGGTGCTGTCCCCGGACGGGCTGATGAACCCGGCCAACGAGGCCGGGGTGCGCCAGTGGGCCAATGCCTACCTGCGCCCGCTGCTGACTCCCTGAGATTTTTTCTGGCCGCGACCCGACGGCAATGCGTCGACCGGCGCGTTGCTTGCCCGGTGACAGACGAGGTGACGCCGGGATACTTGAGGGGTAAGTGGTTGCCAGCGCCCGGCCAAGCCACCACTATCGAACCATTGTTGCTGCGCCGGTTCTAACCGTTATGGTGCGATTTTTCCCGCCTGTTTTTCGAGGCCTTGGTGTTGCGTTGCTACTGTTGCTGGTTGTGGCACTGGTGGCGGCGGGCTGGCTGTATAGCCAGGGGCTGCGTGTGGGCAAGCCGGGCTGGGACGACGGCCTGACCCTGGCCCATTGGCGCTGGCAGCCGGACGATTGTGCGCCGCTGGCCGGTGACGATCTGGTGCTGCGCGATCTGTTCCCTCTCACCGTCCACACGCGCACGGTCACTGTCACCGCCTGTGATAGTGGGGCGGACGATGACGGTTTTGTGATGCCGGAATCGTTGCCGTGGACGCCCCCTTTTGTGCTTTCCGTTGAGACGCTGCAGCTACCCGAGACCGGTGGGGTGGTGCCGCCGACGTTGCAGGTAAACGCCAGGCAACAACAACAACACTGGTCCCTTCAGGTGGAGAGCCCACAAAGCCTGCTGCAGGCGGAGTATGCCCGCGATGACGGGCTGTGGTCGTTGCAAGGCAACGGCGCACTGAATGAGTGGCTGGCGGATTGGCAGGGCTCCTGGCAGCTCGATGGCGAGGGCGTGTGGCAGGGACAAGCTGCGGGCTCCCTGAATGCCACCCTGCAGGACGCGGGTCTGCAATCTCAGCCGCAAAAAGCCGATCTGGCGATGACGGCCCGTTTTACCGGTGAGGAGTGGCAGGCGGACATGAGTCTGACCGAGCCGTTGGCGCTCGATGGGCAGTGGCAGCTGGCAATCCCGGAACCGTTATCGTTGCAAGGGCAGGGCATTGCCCCGTCGCAAGTTCGGGGACAGTTGCAACTGCAAGGACCGCCAGGGCAGGTCCATGTTTCCGCCAGCAGTGATGACAGCACCGTAGAGCAGGGGGCCGGACGGGTGGTGCTTGAGGGGCCTGAGCTGGATGGTCAGCTGGAGTTTAAGTGGCAGGATCGAATGCTGACCCTGGCGCCGGCAACCCTGGCGTTACCGGAACAGCTCTCTGCGCAATGGAAAGTGCCTCTGCAGGTACCCATGACGCTGGACGGCGCCACAGATCTGCCGTTGCTGGTTGGCTATGAAGACCTGCGCCTGAAGGTCAACCCGAGCCGGATCCAGTGGCAGGGCAAACACTGGCAGTGGCAGGGCGCGCTGGCACTGCAGGGCCAATGGCAAGGCTACCGGCTGGATGGCCACTGGCAGGGCCAGGCCGCCAGCGATGGGCTGCAGGGAAAACCGATTAGCCTCAACGCCCGTCACGGTGACGATCATCTGGCCTTTCGGTTGCCCCTGAAAACTCTGCAACGGGCTCCCTACGGCGGCAAGGCCACGGTGAAAGGTCAGTATGCCGGCTACCCGCTCGATGGCAGCCTGTCGTTCCGGCAGGCGGAGAGCGGCTGGCAGGGCACGCTGTCTGCCACGTCCTCCATTCCTGACTATGACCGGGGCGGCGATGTCTCCCTGCAGGTGCCATGGCGCCTGCAAGACAGTGCCGTGGTGCTGGCGGATGGCAGCCAACTGTCCGTCAGCGAAGGGCTGATAGACCAGGTGCTGCTGCGCCCGATCACGGTGACCGCCAGAGGCCCGGTTACGGTGAATAGCGCCGGTGCCCATGGCCACGTGCATGTGCGCAGTGGCGGCTTGCTGGCGGCGCGCTGGCGGTTGCCGGTGGTGGCAGGCAGCGCCCGCCTGACCGGCAAAACCGCCACGGCACGACTGACCATTGCCGATTGGCAAAGCGAGCTGACGGCGCAAGCCTCCCTGGCAGGGGAAGTGCCCCTTGGCAGTTTTCACATCGATAGCCCGTTGATCCCGGCTATGGGCCAGGGCCTGGCGATGACGCCACAGGCGGGCACGCTCACCGGTAAGGGTAGCTGGCAATGGCGTGACACGCTGTCTGCCGAGGGCACAATTCGCCTGGCCGATGCGGAGGCGGACTGGGGCAGCGTCACGGCCCGGGGGATTCAGGGAGCCCTGGAAGGGCACTATCGTGATGGCACGGTGTCTCTCAAGAGTGTTGGTCCCGTGACCGCGGACACCCTGGATATCGGTACCCCGATTACCGACCTGTCCCTGCAGATTGAGAGCGATCTCCGCCAATGGCAGTTCACTGATATCCGCGCGGCGTTACTGGGTGGTTTCCTGCGTTCGCCGGCGCTGGACTGGCCGTCACCCCGGCCCCAGCCGGTGGTGATCACCCGCATTGATCTGGAGCAGGTGGCAGCCTTGCAGAACCCGCCGGCGGTCTTTCTGGATGGGCGGGTTGGTGGCTATGTGCCCCTGCAACTGGGCACGGATTTTTTGGTGGTGGAAGGAGCGCGGCTGGCCAATGAGGAAACCCTGTCCCTGCGCATCCCGCCATCATCCAGTGTGCAATCCATGGCCAGCGCCAATCAGGCCGTGAAACTGGCACTGGAAAGCCTCAGCGTGCTGACCATTCCGGATTTCCAGGCCCGCATGAACATGGACCGGGAAGGCTGGCTGGAAGCGGCGGTGACCATCAAGGGTGTGAATCCGCAGAGAAATAATCTGCCGGTGGTGTTTAACTACACCCATCGGGAAAACATGCTGGTGCTGATGCGCAGCCTGCGTATTGGCGATGACATCACCGAGAAACTGCGCACGGAGAGAGCACAATGAAAACACTCGCGCCGGGTTTGTTGCTGGTGGCGGTAACCTTGTCCGCCTGCACGCCGACGGTGGCCTTGAAAGCCCCGGAGGAGCCTATCACCATCAATCTGAACGTGAAGATCGACCATGAAATCCGCCTCAAGGTGGAAAAGGATATCGATCAGTTGTTCAGTGAAGACAGCGACCTGTTCTAGGAGTAGGGACAATGAAGATTGTAAAAACCATGATTGCCACCCTGACCCTGCTGTTGAGCATGGCGGCGTTCGCACTGGATCTGGATGCAGCGAAAAGCCAGGGCATGGTGGGTGAACAACCGGACGGTTATCTGGGCGTGGTCAAGGCCACACCGGCAGCGGTAGAGCTGGTGGCGGATATCAACCAGAAACGCCGCGCGGCCTACGAACGTATTGCCAAAGAAAACGGCATTACCCTGGATCAGGTGGCGCGACTGGCCGGCCAGAAAGCCATCGATAAAACCGATGCCGGGGACTATGTCAGAACCCCGGACGGCCAGTGGGTAACCAAGTAGTGATGTGGTCCACGTAGGGTGGATTACGCCGGCGGCTAATACACCCTGCGGAAGATGGCGGGCACAGGCTTCGTTGTCCTGAGTTAATGAATAATAATAATTTTATAAAAATAAATTTCTATAAGAGGAGCATTGGAGCTCTCGTTCCAAGTGATAGTTATTACTTATTGTTATGTAAACCCTTGGTCTGAGAGTGGTTAAATTTCGGTAAATTTGTGCGTGTCAGTACTGCTTCATGGCTGCTTGTTCTTCGCCCTGGTGGTTAAATCCCCGCCATAACTGGGTAACAGGAAAGGATCTCTGCCATGAAAACTATTTTGCGCGTTACTGCGGCTATTCCGCTGTTTATTTCCCCCCTTGTCTTGGCCGGAGAAAATGTTCCGGATCGTTATGGCTATATCGGTGGCCATGCCAGCTATTACACCTTTTATGATAATGATGTGATCGGTAACGGGACCGACGGTCTGGATGACGTGCCGTTCTACGGTGGTCAACTGGGCTGGCGTTTTCATCCCAACTGGTCTGTCCAGGGTTGGTATGACGAAGTGGAAGGCGATGCGGAAAGCAAATACGATTCCGGCCGTCGCCTGGACATGACCAACTATTTCGTCAGTGGCCGTTATCACTTCAACGATACCGGTATTCTCGGGTTTGAACCCTACGCGGGTATCAACGTGGGCGAGCAGTACATCGAGAGCCTCAATAATCCCAACAGCGACAAGAATGATGAGCTGATGACCGGTGTCGAGCTGGGTGTTCAGCGCGCATTCTTCAAGCATGTGATTCTGGATCTGGGTACCCGTCAGGCGTACAGCACTGATCGCGAGTACTGGGAAGGTCAGGTCTATGCGGGTATCAATCTGGCATTCGGTATCAGCAATGACAGCGATGACAGCGCTGAAGACGAAGTGGTGGAGTCCGCACCGGCGCAAGTCGTTACCGGTGACAGCGATGGCGATGGTGTCAACGACGACCGGGATCGTTGCCCGAACACCGCCTCCGGCGCGGTAGTGGATGCGGATGGCTGCCAGGTCTATGAAACCCTGGAGCAGCGTCAGACTTCAGTGATCTACTTCGGCTTCGACCGCGATACCATTCAGGGTCAATTCTCTGATGAGATCCGTGGTGTGGCAGAGCGCCTGAACGGTGGTGAGCAAGGCCATATTCGTGTGGAAGGCCATGCGGATAGCACCGGCCCGGCAGACTATAACCAGGGCCTGTCCGAGCGTCGTGCGCAGTCCGTGAAGGACCGTTTGATGAAGGACTACAAGGTCAGCGGTGATCGCATCAGCACCGAAGGTTTCGGCGAGAGCCGCCCGGTGGCGGACAATAGCACCCGCGAGGGCCGCGCCAAGAACCGTCGTGCGGAAATCATTGTGGAAACCGAAGAGAAGAAAGCGCAGTTCAAGTAACGGCGTGATTCGAGCGACAAAAAACGGGATGCTTCGGCATCCCGTTTTTTTTGGGGGGCATTGGTGAAGGCTACTGCCAACTTTTCTTCCAAACGCTCTGTTCGTAGGAGCTATGCTCGCATGGCGAACCGCGAAGCGGGGGGCTGATAACATCAGGCGTCGCTAATGCCTTTGGCGAAATCGGGAGACTATGCACCGTTTTTTTCCTCGCCTGGGCTCGGTTCGCATGTCGTAGATCCCCTGGGGGGAGCATGGCTCCTACATTAGCCGCTCTGCCAACCCCGACGCGCGCCAGGTCCGTTTCTTGACGGCGCTGTCCAGCACTGCCGGTTTGCCGAATTCCAGCAGAGTGAAACGGTCCCGGGCGCGGGTGACGGCGGTGTAGATCAGTTCCCGGGTAAGTAGCGGGTGGGGGGCGTCCGGTAGCACCAGCAGGGTGTGTCTGAATTCCGAGCCCTGGGATTTATGCACAGTCATGGCATAGACGGTTTCTACCCCGTCCAGGCGACTGGGCAGTACCCACTTGATGCGACCGTCTGGTAACTGGAACGCCACTCGCAGCAGTAACTCCGGTTTATCATTTCTCTCTTCCAGCAGGGGCAGCGTCAGTCCCACATCCCCGTTCATCAAGCCCAGCTGATAGTCGTTGCGGGTCATCATCACCGGCCGGCCCGGGTACCATTCCCGTTCCGGGGCCAGGTCCTGCTGTTGCAGGTGGCGGGTGATGCGCAGGTTCAGCTGTTCCACCCCAAACGGTCCGCTGCGCAAACCGCTGAGCAGTTGCTGGTGGGTGAGTTGCTTGAGCAGGCCGGCGGCCCAGCCATCGAAGTCCTGCCGTTGCGCTGGTGGTGTTGCCACCGTCTGAAAGAGCGCACGCAAACCCTGGTGGTCGCCGCTGCCGTTCAGCAGCAGGGTTTCCAGTTGCTGGCCGTCGCTGCGCAGGGGGTGGCGATGCAGGCTGTCGCCATATTGTTGAAAGGCCTTGCGTACTTGCGGCAGGTTTTCTTCGTTGACGGCCCGCGCCAGTTCGCCGATGCCGGGGCTGTCCTTGGAGCGCCAGTTGGTGCGCAGCATGGCGGTCTGCTGGGCCAGGGCGTTGCCGGGGGTCTGTTCGGTTTCCCGGTAGTCGCTGATGTCGGCGCCGCAGGTGTCCCTGACGAAATCGATGGTACCTTGTTGATAACGCCCCTGGTGGGCATGGCGACACAAGTCACCCATCACCGCGCCAGCTTCCACGCTGGCCAGCTGGTCCTTGTCGCCCAGCAGGATCAGCCGGGTGTGGGGGCTCAGGGCCTCAAGCAGGCTGGCCATCATGTCCATGTCGATCATGCTGGCTTCGTCCACCACCACCAGATCCGCGTGCAGCGGATTGTCAGCATGGTGGCGGAAGTGACGACTGTCCGGGCGAGTACCGAGCAGTCGGTGCAGGGTGGTCACGTCCGTGGGGATGGCGTCGCGTACTGCAGATTCCACGTCCAGTTGTTGCACCTGCTCGCCGATGGATTCGGTGAGCCGTGCCGCCGCCTTGCCGGTGGGGGCAGCGAGGCGAATACGCAGGCGCTGGTTGTCTGCCATGGCCAGGCTTTGCAGCAGCCCCAGCAGGCGCACCACGGTGGTGGTTTTACCGGTACCGGGGCCGCCGGTGATGATGCCGATGCCGCTGCGGCTGGCCAGGGCGCAAGCCACCTGTTGCCAATCGGTTTGGTCGCCGGCACTCGGGAATAATCGGGCCAGGGCGTCGCGCAGACGCTCGGCGGGCAACGGGCTGACCGTGGCCAGTCGCTGGTCGATGGCCTCGGCCACAGCCACTTCCCGGGCCCAGTTACGGCGCAGGTAAAGGCGGCTGCCATCCAGCACCAGCGGCGTGCTGCCGTTCTGGCTCACCAGCGGACTCTGTTGCAGATCATGCAGCCAGTCGTCCGGCTTGCCGGGCAGCAGAGTGACCAGTTCCGGTGGCGGGCTGGTGCCCCACAGCTGAGTGGCCAGTTCCCGGTTTTTCAGATCCAGACATAGATGGCCGCTGGCTTGTTGATTGCTGGTGAAAGCAGCGAGCAGCAGCACTTCGTAGCTTGCCTGCGGGCATTGCTGGTTGAGGAAACGGGCAATGGCCACATCCAGATCGCGCAGCAAATTGTTATCACGCAGCAGAATCAGTGCGTCTTCCCAGGTGAGGGCGGAGAACAGGTCAGTTTGCATGGGGAGCCCTCCGGGAAGAGCAGCTACGAGCTACTAGCTGCGAGCTGCTAGATGAAAACCTGAGGAAACAGGGGCCATACAACAAAGCGTGTTGCAGTGATTCAGCAATGTTGTTTCGCGAGCACGAGCTACTCCCTAAAGATTGCCTATCTCGCGTCTCGTAGCTAGTCTCTCGCAGCTCGTAGCTCATATCTTTCCCCCAAACATCTCATCCAGCGCTTCAATCAACCCCGTCTCCGGCCGATCAAACACCGTGCCTGCCGCCGGCCCCTGCAAACCACGTAAAAATACATACACGGCGCCGCCCAGGTGCTGGTCAGGATCGTAATCCTGCAGGCGGCTTTTCAGCAGGCGGTGCAGGGCCAGCAGGTAGAGCACGTATTGCACTTCGTAGCGCTTTTCCAGCACCGCGTCGGTCATGGCGTCCAGGGTGTAGGCGCTGTCATCCACGCCCAGCCAGTTGGATTTGTAGTCGAGCACGTAGTACTTGCCGTCGTGTTCGAACACCAGATCGATAAAGCCCTTGAGCATGCCGTTGAGGATATCCGCTTCCAGTCGCGGGCGCGGGTGTGTGGGGTGGATGTGCTGGCGGATCAGGGTGTCCATCTCGGCCACTTTCACCTGGTGGGCGGGGAACACAAATTCCAGTTCCGGCACATAGGTATGCAGGGCATTCAGGGCGATGTCGCTGTTCGCCACCGGTAGCGGTGTAGTGACCGCCTGCTTCCACCAGTGGCGGATCACCGCGAAATGATCCTGCCAGCCGCGCGCCTGCAGTTTTTCTTCCACGCTGGTTTCAAACTCGATGGGGTCAGCCAGGGTCTGTTCGAAGCGCTGGTTGGCCGCCTGTTCGAGTACATCGTGAAGCAGGGTGCCCGGTGCGGCACCACGGGGGAAGGCGTGGATGGTATCCGCTAACGGTTCCGCATCATCGACGAGGGTGTCGTCCTGCTGCTCGGCCAGTTGATCGCCGCGCGGGTCGGCCGGGGCCAGGGTTTCCTGTACCTGTTTGAGGGCACTGTAACTGGCAATCCACCAGGGTTGCCGTTGTCGTGCCGCAGGAATCAGCGGCGTGCGCAAGGTCCGCGTTTCCGCTTTGGGTTGATAGCATTCCGGGTTGCTGTCCGGCGCGTTGATAATGGTGACCGCATCATGGGCTACCGGTGCCAGCGCGGTACGCAGGCCGTCGTTGGCCACGCCGTTACCGAACAGCAAACGGCCGATGGCGCTTTTCTCCAGTTGATTCTGTTTGCCACGGCCCTTGATGTAGGGCGCGATCCCCAGAGTGCAGGTGTGGCAGGCACGCGTCAGGGCCACGTAGAGCAGGCGCATGTCTTCGGCGAGTCGTTCGTGGTCCGCCTTGTTTTCCACCGTGTCGTCCGGTTCCAGCGACACATTGAGATGATCGTTTTCATGGTAGCGCAGCGGCGGCTTGTTCTTGTCCGCCGGGCGGAAGCTGCAGATAAAGGGCAGATACACCAGCGGGTATTCCAGGCCCTTGGATTTGTGGATGGTGATCACTTTGACCCGGTCGTCGTCGCTTTCCAGTCGCAGGATGCTTTCCTTGCTACTGCTACGGCCTTCCTCAACGGTGTCTTCGAGATAACGAATCAGTGATTGCTCGCCATCCAGCTGGGTGGCGGCCTGCTGCAACAGTTCTGCCAGATGCAGCAGGTTGGTCAGGGCCCGTTCGCCGTCCAGGCTCTGGCTTAGCCGGGCGGGCACATGAAAATCCATCAGCAGGCTGCGCAGCATGGGCAGCACGCCCTGGCTCTGCCATTGCTGGCGATAGCCGTGAAACTGCTCCACGGTTTCTTCCCAGCGCACTTCATCCTGATTGAGGGCATCCAGTTCCGCGTAGGCCAGATCCAGCACTGCGCAGGCCAGGGCGCTGCGTACCCGGGTGTCAGATTCCGGGGTGGCGCAGGCGTGCAGGATCAGCAGCAAGTCATGGGCTTCCGGCTGGGCAAATACAGAATCCTGATCGGACAGATAAACGCTGCGTACCTGCCGCTCCATCAGTGCATCGCGGATGGCTTTGGCTTCAGTGCGATCGCGTACCAGGATGGCAATGTCGTTGGGATGCAGGGGCCGGAAGCTGTCGCCTTTCTGGAAGCCGGTGACACCTTTTACGGCACCGTTAAGCAGATGGGCAATTTCACTGGCACAGCGTGCGGCCTGCTCATCGCGGTACTGGCCGGCGCTGACCGGTTTTTCCCGCTCGTCCACCCACAGGGTAATGCCGGATTTTTCGTTGTTGTCGACCAGCAGAACGTCCTTGCGGCCGTTGGCTTGTACCGCTTCAAAGGGAATGGCGTTGTCCATCATGAACACATCACCAAAGGTATTCTGGCTGTAGCTGAACAGATGGTTCACCGCGCTGACCATGGCGTCGGCGCTGCGGAAGTTTTTATCCAGAGTGTAGTGGTTGCCTGCGGTGGCCCGGCGGGCTTTCAGATAGGTAAAGACGTCGGCACCGCGGAACGCATAGATGGCCTGCTTGGGGTCGCCGATCATGAACCAGCCAGTGCCTTCCTGCCCTTCATAAAGCGCGGAAAAAATGCCGTATTGGGTCGGGTCGGTATCCTGGAATTCGTCGATCAATGCCACCGGGAACTGGTCGCGGATAACCTGGGCCAGGCGTTCGCCGTTGCTGCCTTTCAAGGCATCGTGCAGGCGGCTGAGCATGTCGTCGAAGCCCATGGTGGCAGTCTGGCGACGGACCTGATCCACGCGCCGGTCGATCCAGGCGGCGGCATGGGCGAGCAGGTCGGTGCGGGGCAGTTGCGTGTTCGCCCGGCCTTCCATGACCGCATCCAGTTGCTGGCAGAAGGCAAAGTCCGGGCGGTGCTCCTGGCCGGCCTTGGTGAGTTTCATGCCCGCATGGGAAAACTTCGCCAGGGTGTCGTAGGCCTTGTCGTTGAGCCGTTCGCCGTTGGCGTAGCGCTGCAGGGTCTGCAACATGCCGGGCAGGCTGGTGGTGCGGTAGCTGTTGCCGTTGAGCCACTTGTTGTCGCGGGCAGCGCGCACCCATTCGAGAAAGTCCGGCAGTTCGGCGGCCAGTTGCTGGCGGGCTTGTTGATCCTTGTCCGCCTGCGGGCCAGTTTGCGTGAGCCAGTGTGTGATGCTTTGCGGTAGCTCCTCCGGGTCGGCTTCTTTCAAAACGAGCAGGGGGCGGCAGGCCTCCAGCAGGGCGTCCGGGTTGCCCAGGTTGTCGCTTTGCAGGGCATTGGCGGCGCTCACCGGGAATTCGGCAATCACCGAACGCCAGTAATCCCGCGCCGCCATTTGTTGTTCGTCGCTGGCGTCTTCCTGCAATTCCAGGCTGAACAGGCTACCGGAATCGAAGGCGTGCTGTTTGAGCATGCGGTTACAAAAGCCGTGGATGGTGTAGATGGCGGCTTCGTCCATCCACTGGGCGGCGGCATCCAGGCGCTGGGCACAGCGGGCGCGGTCGTCCGAGTCGCTATAGTCGTTGAGCAATTCGGCCAGCACCGGGTCGTCGGCTTCTGCAGCGGCATCGGCAAAGATGCGCGCGGCATCGGCCAGGCGATCGCGGATCCGTTCGCGCAGTTCTTCCGTGGCCGCTTCGGTGAAGGTCACCACCAGAATTTCCGGCGGCAACAGCGGGCGCGAAAAAGCATTCTCTTCGCCGTGGCCAAGTACCAGACGCAGGTAGAGAGCGGCCAGGGTAAACGTCTTGCCGGTGCCAGCACTGGCCTCGATCAGCCGGGTGCCGTGCAGTGGGAAGGTAATCGGGAGCGGACGTTCAGTGCTCATACGTCGTCTCCTGGCTCTTGCCACTGTGCATGTTGATAGAGCGGGGCATAGAGTTGCTCGGTCCAATAGGCAAAGGCGCTGTGGTCACCATGGCGGACAGCCAACATAGTGTCGAAGTCGGCCCAGGCCCGGGCAATGGCCGGTTCCTTGTCCTGTTCGCCGGTGTGCATGAATCCGGATTCGAACACCTTGCGTGCCTCGTTGTCGCCGTTGTCTTTTTCTTCCCCTTTCAACCAGGCAAAGGCGGTGGCGCAGGCGATGGGCAGCGGTTCGCACAGGGCCTGCTGCCAGGCATGGCCCAGTTGGTCCAGGCAGAACTGGGCGTCGCTGCGGTTCAGGTGGGGCAGGGTGACGCGGCCATCCTGGCCCTGGATATGGGTGGTCAGCGGATGCCCGGCGGCGCAGGCGGCCAGGTGCAGGGTCCAGTCCCGGGTGAGTTTGTCGAAGCGTTCCTTGAGCTTGCCGGTGTGCAGCACTAGCCGCTGGGCATTGGCGGCGGAGCCACGCAGGTCGGTAAGCCAGTCTTCGATCTGCAGCGGGCCGGCATTCAGGCGGATTTCCTGTTGGGGTTGCGGTGCGCCGCTCTCGGCCAGCAGGGCAAAGTAGTGTTCCAGTGGCTGCGACAGGGGCATCAGCAGGCTGTCGCGGCTGCCTTCGTCAAAGGGCGCCAGGGGCAGGTCGCCGCTGCCGGCCAGGCGATCCAGGGTGTGCGCCATGGCGTCGCCGGCATGCTCCGGGCCGGCGCGCAGTGCTTCGTTGAGCAACTGGTCCTGTAGCTGGAAACGTTGCAGGCCATCGAAGGCGAAGGGTTCGCTGTCGTCCAGGACCTGGCGTTGCTGTTTCAGGCGGGCCTTCAGCCGTTGCTCGAAAAAATGTGCCACCGGTTGCTTGAGAAAGCGACCCAGGGCGGCGCAAGTAATCGGTTCGTCGGTATCCAGTGGCGGCAGGGGCTGGGCGTTGCTGACAGCGGGAGCCTGGCCATCGTGGAGGGCGCGCCATTCGTTGGCGTAAGTGTGTAGCGAATCGCTGTCGTTGGCCGCCCCCTGGTCGGTGTGGAAGAAGTAGCGGGCGCTGAACGGTTGCAGCGGATGGGCCACGGTGAGGGCATCCACCGGTTCGCCCTGGTCGGTATGCCAGCGCTGGTTGATATGGTCGCGCAGTTGCGCCACCAGCACCGAGGGCGGGCGTTCGCTGTTGTCGCGTACGTTGCGGCCGGTCCAGCTGATGTAGAGGCTGTCGCGGGCGCTGAGCAGGGCTTCCAGAAACAGGTAGCGGTCGTCGTCCCGGCGGGAACGATCCCCCGGGCGATAGTTACCCCATTGCCGCATCAGATCGAAATCCATGGGCTGCTGCTGGCGCGGGTAGTCGCCGTCCTTCATGCCCAGCAGGCAGACATGGCGGAAGGGAATGGCGCGCATGGGCATCAGGGTGCAGAAGTTGATGCGCCCGGCCATGAACCGTTGCGACAGGCTTTCCGCATTCAGGGCATCGAGCAGGGGGCGGCGGGCCACGGTGAGTGGCAGGGGGCTGTCGAAGTCGGCTTCGGCGCAGGCGGCCAGCCAGTCATTGAGGGCGTCGCGCAGGCCCGCATCCAGGGTCTGGTCGGTTTCGTCCACCGGGGCGAACAGGTCGTCCAGCAGTTGAGTAAAGCGCTGTTGCCACTCCCGGGCGCTGGCGTCCTGACGGGACTGTTGCCAGTGGTGTTCGAGGGTATCGAGCAGGCGCGACAGGCGCCCGGCCAGCTCCGCGCCCAGGCCGGCCACTTCGTCCAGGGGTTCGATGCCCATCCAGGCCGGGCCGTCGCCGAGCAGGTAGCCGGCCAGCATCCGTTTCAGGCCGAAGGCCCAGCTGTTCTGTTCGAAGCCGGGCACCTCCAGGGTGGTGCGCTGCTGGCTGTTCAGGCCCCAGCGAATGCGGGCCTGGTCGATCCAGCGGGCCAGTTGCGACAGGTCGCTTTCGTCGATGCCGAAGCGTTCGCGCACGGCCGGCACATCCAGCAGATCGAGTATGTCGGTGGCGGTGAAGCGCCACTGGGGCAGGTGCAGCAGGGATTCCACCGCCTGGGCCAGAGGGGATGCGGCCCCGGCACTGCGGTCGCTGAGGGTGTAGGGCAGATAGCGGGGATCGTCCCGGTCCAGTCGGCCGAACACCGCATCAATGTGCGGCGCATAGGCTTCGATGTCCGGCACCATCACAATCACGTCGCGGGGCTGCAGGCTCGGGTCGTTGCTGAAACGGTCCAGCAGTTCATCCTGGAGAATTTCCACTTCCCGTTGGGCGCTGTGGCCGATGCGGAAATGTAGAGAACTGTCAATTTCCAGGGGCGGACGCTGGTCCGGTGCCGGCAGGGGTTCCAGATCGAGAATGTCCTGCTGCAGGTGTTGCAACAGGGTTTGCGGGTCGCAATTTTCAAACAGATCGATCTGGTTCTGGAAGGCGCTGCGATAACTGTCCGGATCGTCGTGATCGTAGAGCAGGCCGATAAAGTCCCGGCCCTGTTTGCCCCAGGCGGCCAGCAGCGGGTTAACGCGGTTTTCCGGCAGGGCGGTCAGGTGGCGTTTACGGTTGTCCAGCTGGCGTCGCAGCAGTTGTTTGTCTTCGACGATATCTGCCCAGTAATGCTGGCAGGGGTTCTGTACCAGCATCAGGATCTGGCAGTGCTGGCTGAGCGCGGCCAACGCTTCCAGAGCCTGCTGGGGCAGGGCGCTGATGCCGAAGATGATCAAGCGGCGGGGCAGGCCCGGCGGTGGCATGCCCTGTTCCTGGTGTTGAGTCAGTGCGGCCATGAAATCCCGGTGGATGGCGCTGCGGCTGAGGCCCTGCTTGCTGTCATTCATGTCTGCCAGCAGAGCGCGCCACAGATGTGCCTGCCATAACTGGCTGGTGGGGAAATCATCAAAGGCGTCGCGATCCTGGGCCTTGCGCAGACGGTCGTTGCCGCTTTCCCAGTCCGCCAGCCAGTCTGCCCGATACACCTGATAGGCATCGAACAGATCCGCCAGTCGCTCGGCCAGCTGATGGCGTTTGCGGCCATCCACATCGTCGGCGAGAAAGTGCCGCAATGGGCCGAAGTGGTCGTTATTCAGCAAGGTAGGCAGCAGACGGTAGAGCCGCCATAGCAAGCGGGATTTATCGAAGGGGGAGGTGCGCGGCACCTGGCTTTCGCCGAGTACGGTGCGATAGGCGCTCCACAAAAAACGGGCGGGCATCTGGAACTGGAAGCCGGCGCTGATGCCCAGGGCATCCGCCAATTGCAATTTCAGCCACTGGGCCATGCCGTTGGATTGCACCAGGAAGGTTTCCGTTTCCAGCGGTGATAGCGGCTCACGCTGCAGCCAATCGGCCACCAGCTCGGTGAGGGTTTCCAGACGGTTGCCGTGCAGCACCATCAGCCCGTTTTGCATGGACATTCCTTGGGGATAATTGCCAAGGAGTAAGCCTAAGGGAGTCGGGCAGATGGAGGAAGGGTTAAGACGTCAGACGTCGCTTCTTACATCACACTCAACCACCATTGCGGCCGTTGCGACACCTTCTCCGGCGCCGGGTTCTGATGCACGGTGCGTGCGCCGTTTTCATCGCTGTTGTTGTCACTGAACAGCACCTGAACAAGCAGGGGTAACAACAGCAACACAAGTAGCCATTTTCTGGACATGCGGTCTCTCCCTGTGGTGATACCGACAGAGTAGGTAGACAGCGCAAGGCATTACAGATATAAAAAAACAATATTGAAGCGGTACAGATGGTAAGGATTGTAATCTGTACTGCTTGTTGTGCTAAAAACTGTACCGGACTCCCTCCCATGACCTTGTATCAAAGCCTGGCGGATCGCCTGCAGACCCTGATTCGTGATCAGGTTTACCCGGTAGGTAGCCGTCTTCCCGGCGTGCGGGTGCTGGCGGAGCAGCAGCAGGTGAGCGTATCCACGGCGGTGAATGCCTGTCGGGAGCTGGAGCAACGTGGTGTGCTGGAAGCCCGTCCGCGATCCGGGTATTACGTGCGCCAGCCGCCGGTGGTGCGCGAGGCTCCCCGGGTGACGACGGCAAGCCGGCGACCGCGCCGGATTACCGGTCAGGAGCGGGTGCTGCAGGTACTGCAGAATGTGAATAACCCTTCGGTAGTGAACCTGGGGGCGGCGGTGCCAGCGCCAGAATATATGCCAGTGGCAACCATGGAGAGGATGTTTCACAGCGTGCTGCGTGAGGAGCGACGTCGCTGTGTGGGTTATGCCTTTCCGCCTGGCGCCCCGGAATTGTGTACCCAGATTGCCCGAAGGCTGGCGGGATTGCAGTGCGAGGTCAGCCCGGAAGATGTGCTGGTTACCAATAGCTGCCAGGAATCCGTGGCCATTGCGCTCAAGCTGACAACCCAACCCGGTGACACCGTGGCGATTGAGTCGCCCACCTATTATGGCCTGTTGCAGGTGATCGATTCGCTGGGACTGAAGGCATTGGAAATCCCTACGGATCCGGTGGATGGCATTTCCCTGGAAGCCCTCACCCTGGCGCTGGACCGCTGGAAAGTCTCGGCCTGTGTGGTGGTGTCGAATTTTTCCAATCCGCTCGGGGTGCGGCTATCCGACGCACGCAAACAGGCACTGCTGACACTGTTGTCAAAGCACAAAGTGCCGCTAGTGGAAGATGACATCTACGGGGATCTGCCGCTAAGTGGACCCCGCCCCCGGCCAGTGAAAAGCTGGGATCGCCAGGGGCTGGTGTATTACTGCTCGTCCTCTTCGAAAACCCTCTCAGCGGGTTTGCGAGTAGGGTGGCTGGTGACGCCGGAGCACCATCGTGAAAAGGCCCAGTATCTGCAATTCATCAATACGGTATCGGTAGCCACGCCATCGCAGCTGGTATTGGCCCGTTATCTGGAACGTGGTCATTACGACCGGTTCCTGCGCCAGCTGTGTGGTGAGCACGCCCGGGGTGTGGCAAGAATGACCGAGCGGGTAACACAGCTTTTTCCACAACAGACCCGGGTAAGTCGGCCTGCGGGTGGGTTTGTGTTGTGGGTGGAGTTGCCGGGGGAGGTGGATACCACCGAACTGATGGAAAAAGCACTGGAAGCCGGGGTGAGTTTTGCTCCCGGCTCGCTGTTTTCCGCCTCCGGAAAGTTCGCCAACTGTCTGCGGCTGAATTGCGCTGTGAAGTGGGACAATCGGGTGGAGCAGGCGCTGGTGACCTTGTCGCGGTTGTTGTAGCGGCCGAATGGAAGGTTACTTTTAGCTACGAGCTACGAGCTACGAGCTACGAGCTACGAGCTACGAGAAGCTAAAACCGATTTTGCATTTCGCTTTTTTCAACTCGCAACTCGCAACTCGCAACCAAGGTTTTTATGCCCTCGGCGATGTCGCTTGGGCTTGGGTTACATCATCACCGAGCCGAGCACTTCGCGCTTGTCGTCCTGCACTTTGATGACCTGATCGCCTTGCTTGATCAGGGTGTAGCTTTCCTGAGCGGCGACCACGTTGATGGAGCCGTCTGCGTGGTAGGTCAGTTCGGCTTCATTGCCCAGCCCGTCGGTCACGGTCTCCGTTGTGCCGGCGACCTTGGCGCCTTGCTTGCTGATCGGGTTGGTGCCGGTCCAGAACTCGATGGAGTTGAAAATGATGATGTCGCCGAGCAGCGACAGGCCGTAAACCGGTACCCACCAGAACACAAAAGAGATGCCCTGGTTGACGAATTTGTTGTTGGTGGCGGTGGCATTCCAGTCCTGGACGGTATCGAACAGGGCGTTCTGACCAAGACAACCGGTCAGCAGAGCGGCAGCAGATGCACTGGCGAGAATTTTCTTCATCGGACTCTCCTTGGGTTGGGTGCGTTCATTATTGCCGTCATTCAGCGCTAAGGGGAAGCAGTGAATAGTTAACAATGAACAGTTAACAGTTTGCGACACTGACCTTCCTGTTTTGCAACGCAAGAGGCCGCGCTCGATGTCCGGGCGCGGCCTCTTACGTTTACAACAGCACGACACTTCAACCGCGTCGCTGTTAACTGTTCATTGTTAACTATTCACTGATCGTTACTCGCTTTCCATTTCTGCCAGCTCGTCCTCGAAGAAGAATTTCTCTTCGCCGAAGGCGGGTTCCAGATGGTTGAGCCAGGTGGCCTCTTCGTTGTACTTGGCGAAGAAGGGGCGCTGTACCCAGTCATGGTTACGACCCTGGATGAAGCGCAGGGCGAACACTTTCTCGCCGTTGATTTCGGTCACGCCCTGGATTTCCACCTTGCCCGGGTGGCTGGACATACTCGGGCCACGGGCGGTACGGGCGATACCGGATACCTGCTTCATGGCATCACGGTAGATCTGCCAGGCCTTGGCCAGCGGCACTTCAAAGTAACGACGGGCACCGGTGTCCCGCTCCACAAACATGTAGTAGGGGATGATGCCCAGCTCTACCTGGGTCTGCCAGAGGCGAGCCCAGTCGTCGGCATTGTCGTTGATGTGTGCCAGCAGTGGGCCCTGGGCGCGGATCACGGCGCCGGTGGCGCGTACCCGGCGTACGGCTTCCCGGGCGATGTCCGTTTCCAGTTCCTGCCAGTGGTTGTAGTGAGCCATCAGTGCCAAGTGCTTGCCGCTGGCCTGCACTTCCCGGAACAGGTCCAGCAGGTCCTGGGCATCGTCGTCTGACACCACACGCTGTGGCCAGAAGGTCAGCGCCTTGGAACCGATGCGGATAGTGCGGATCTGGTCCAGTTCCAGCAGCGGTTCGATGTGGGCGCGCAGGTTCTTGGTCTTCATTACCAGCGGGTCGCCGCCGGTGATCAGCACATCGGTGATTTCCGGGTGCGCCTGGATATACTTCTTGAGCTGGCCGGCTTCCTTGGTGGCGATTTTCAGATCGTTGTCACCAATGAACTGGGCCCAGCGGAAGCAGAAGGTGCAGTAGCTGTGACACACCTGCCCCTGGCTGGGGAAGAACAGCACGGTCTCGTTGTACTTGTGCTGGACGCCATCGATCTTCTCGCCGTCCACTTCCGGCATGTTGTGTTCCATCTGCCCAGCGGGATGCGGGTTCAGGGCGTCACGGACTTCGGCGATGGCGGCCTTGATCTCGGCCTTGTCGCCGCCGCGCATGGCTTCGGCCACCTTGTCGAAGTGTTCCGGAGCCAGCATGCCTTTCTGCGGGAAGGTGAGCTGGTAGATGGGATCGTTGGGCACCTTGTCCCAGTCGATCAGTTCGTCGATAACGTATTCGTTGACCCGGAATGGCAGCACATTGGCAACGACTTCCATGGCAAAGCGGGTCTCGTCGTCCAGGCGTTTGAGTGGCTCGATCTTGTCGAGCTGGCGCGCGGTGAATACCTTGAAACGGCGCGGCTCTTCAAACTGCTCAAACTGCGGTTCCGTGCTCTGATGCAGCGGAATGACGGCATTGGTTTCGGGCATGGTATCGCTCCTCATCATGCGCCGGCATGACGATGGAATCGCCAACACCGGTACACTGGTTGCCTACACCAGCAGGATTTGTATTCGGTACTACAGATGGCCAGCGGCAGCTGGCGCTGAGTTGGGCTATGCCCACTAACGTGCGCCGATCGTGTTCGACGCTGAGGACCCGGGACCCACGTCTCCCAGCCTTGTCGGGGAGGACGTGCAGCGCTTGGCGGCTGCGGCTGTCCCAAAAGAGGGCGTATTTTAGTGACTTGGCCCGCAAAGCGCAAAACCGCTGATCTGACTGGTTTTTTTGCCGGAAACGGGGCGTTGGGGGATATGCTATGTTGACTCAATATTGCCAGCCTGGGGGCATGTGGGCCCGGAAGGCTGGGGGTGGGCACGGAGCTGAAAACCTTTGGATCTGACATTCTGGAAAAGCCGTTTCGATCAGGGGCTGGCGGTGCTGGAGCCGTTCTGGCCCTATCTGGCTGCTGCCATCAGCCTTTTCCTGGCGATTTACGTCACCGCCCATGTGGCACAGAACAAGCGCGATGCCCGGGCCGCCGCTGCCTGGACCGGCCTGGTGTGGCTGGTGCCGGTGGTGGGGGCGGTGTTGTATTTCATGTTGGGGGTGAACCGCATCCGGCGTCGCGCCCGACAGCTTACCGGTGGGCTGATCGATAGTGATGATGGCTGGCGGGTGGCCGCTGAGGCGGTGCCCACGGTGCCGCATCTACAGGTGCTCAGCCGGCTGGTGGGACGTCTTACCCATTTGCCGCTCACCGACGGTAACGAGCTGGCACTGCTGGACGCGCCGCAGGCCTATCAGGCCATGCTGGACGCCATTAACGGTGCCAGTGAGAGCATCTACCTGGTGACCTATATTTTCGGCAATGATGCTGCCGGTAAACCGCTGGTGGATGCCCTGGCCGCGGCGGTCAAACGGGGCGTCAAGGTGAGGGTGCTGATTGATGGCATGGGCGCTCATTATTCCCTGCCGTCAGTGGTCTGGCGTCTGCGCCGTAGCGGGGTGCCGGTGCAGCGCTTTCTGTACTCCCTGGCACCCTGGCGCATGCCCTATATCAACCTGCGCAACCACCGCAAGATCATGATCGTGGATCGCTCCCTGGGCTTTACCGGGGGTATGAATATCCGCGCCGGCTATCTACACAAACCGGCTCGCACCACGGATCTGCATGCCCGGCTTGAGGGCCCGGTGGTTGGTCAGCTGTTGCGAAGCTTCGCCGCCGACTGGGTCTTTACCTGCGGAGAAGTGCTGGAGACCAGCTATCGTGGCCCTGCCCAGGTGGGCGATGTTCAGGCGCGGGGTATCAGCGCCGGCCCGGATGCGGATTTTGATAAACGCCGGCTTACCCTGCTGGCGGCCATCGGTAGTGCCGAGCACCGTATCCGCATTGTCACCCCCTATTTCGTGCCGGACCTGACCCTGATGGCGTCCCTGCAGATGGCCATTTTGAAGGGGGTGCAGGTGCAGATCGTGATTCCCCGCAAGAGCAACCTGCGCATGGTGAACTGGGCGAGTCTGCATGCCCTGCGCTGGCTGGTGGGTGAGGGCGCCGAGCTCTATCTGTCGCCGCCGCCATTTGATCACAGCAAGGTGATGACGGTGGATCAGCACTGGCTGATGCTCGGTTCCGGTAACTGGGATGCCCGCAGCCTGCGCCTGAATTTCGAATTTGATCTGGAGTGTTACAGCGCGACCCTCACGACCCGGGTGGATAAAATGCTGGATCGCCATATCCTGCTGTCTACCCGCATGGAGTCGGATCATTTCCGCGACATGGCGCCCTGGCGCCGTTTGCGTAATGCCCTGGCGCATCTGATGGAGCCCTATCTTTGATCTGAACCGGTGACGTCATTTGCCACCATGACGTACCAGTCAGCGGGGATTCGAGCGCATCGACTGTGCGGCAGGTCGCATTTTCAGGCTGTCTCTGTCACATTTTTTTCCGTCAGTCAGGTCTGGCGCTGTCAGGCAGGTTATAAAGTGATCACTCGCCGTGCTGTCTCAGGTGCGGCGTTGGGGATGCGTCAGGAAAACAGAATGATAATAAAACGGTTTTTACTCGGCCTGATCCTGCTGGGCGGATCAGCCATGTCCGTGGCCGACTCGTCAAAATGGGTACTGGTCACCGACCGGGATGATATCCAGGTCTATCGCCAGGATGATGACAGCTCACGCTTGAAAACCTTCCGTGGCGTGGGCGTGGTACCGGTGACGGACTTCAATGCCATTGGTGCCCTGATGGACGATTACGACGCGGTCGCCTCTTTCATGCACATGGTCTCTGAAATTCGTGACCTGCACCGGGCCTCTCCCTATCAGCGTGACGTCTATGTCACTACGCGTTTGCCATGGCCGGTGAAAGATCGGGATGCGCCTTTGCGTGTGACTTTCTACCAGGAGCCGGGCAGCTACGATCTGGTGATGCCGTTTTCCCTGAATCCGCCGGTATTTCCCGAGCAGCCTGACTATGTGCGCATGCCACAGATGGAAGGCTATTACCGGTTCGAGCCCTTGTCGCCGGGGGAGGTGAAGGTAACCATTGAAGTGATACTGGACCCGGGCGGTGCGGTGCCGGCCTGGCTGGCCAATATCATACTGCGGGATATCCCGTATTTTTCACTGCGGCGGTTGCGCCGGGTGGTGAACCAGCCCCGTTTCCAGGGGATTTCCCACGGCTACTACCAGACTCCGGAGAGCTGGCAGAAGCCGCAGAAACAGGAAGTGGCTAACGCTGCTTCAAAGGAGACCCCGGCCCCATCAGTGCCCAGATAATCAGGCCGATCAGCGGAACCACCAATACCAGCACTACCCACAGCACCTTGTGCAAGGTTTCGGCGCTGGACTGGATGATCATTACGATGGCGTAGATCGCCACGGCCAGTTGCAATAGTCCCAGGAGTTTCATCAGCAAGATCCTTCTTGTACCCGAATGGAATCTTCAATCTAGAGTAGCCAATCCATCGGGTAAATCACTGATATGTAAAAGAAGGTTGATGGTACCGTCAGGGAGCGGCGGCTGTGCCGGGGCATCTTGCCGGTGAGGGGATGGAAAAAGGGCAAGTTGGCGCCCCGAACAGGAGTCGAACCTGTGACCTAGCGCTTAGGAGGCGCTTGCTCTATCCAACTGAGCTACCGGGGCTTTGAAGAGGGACAATTGTAAGGACTTTTAGTCGCGACGCCAGTTTCCATCATGCAAGTGGCTAATCTTCAGGCGATTCAGGTGGCGAGATTTTTGTGGGAAATTCAGTTTGCTGAATGAATGGGGCTGCCAGTTTCCTGCCACTGCCTGAGGAGAACCACCGCTTTAAGCTCCCTTCTTCATTCCGCAGGCTGAATTTCCCACAAAAACCATGCTGCTTCTGTCTTTATTCCTTTGGCTACAGCGTTGAAGCAAAAAATAGTCCTGATACTTGCTTAACGACCACAGGCCGCCACCGTCTAGCTAGTAGCTTGCAACTTTCACGTAACCTTTGCGACAAGCCTGCATCCAATTGCTAGCATTGAAGAAATTGAAACAGGTGATGTATGCAGGATACCCACGATTTACTGGTGCGCAGCAGCACCGACTTCCCGTCTTTGCGGCGCCATGCCACATCCATATTGCAGGTGAACCTGGGTTATCTGTGCAATCTCAGTTGTGTTCACTGTCATGTGAATGCGGGTCCCACACGCACCGAATTGATGGACCGGGAAACTGTGGACATGGTGCTGGAGGTGATTCGGCTACGTGATATCCGGGTGCTGGATCTCACCGGCGGTGCGCCGGAGATGAACCCCCATTTCCGTTATCTGGTTGAGCAGGCCCGGGCCATGGATGTGGAAGTGATCGATCGCTGCAATCTCACCATTCTGCTGGAGCCGGGTTACGAAGATTTGCCGCAGTTTCTGGCGGATAACCGGGTGCATGTGGTGGCATCACTGCCCTGTTACCTGGAAGAAAATGTGAACGCGCAGCGCGGCAAGGGTGTGTATCAGGGCAGTATCGAGGCCATTCGCCGGCTTAATGCCCAGGGCTATGGCAGTGACGGGCTGTTGCTGGATCTGGTCTACAACCCCACCGGCCCGTCCCTGCCGCCACCCCAGGCGGTGCTGGAGGCAGACTACAAGCGTGAGCTGGATGAACGCTTCGGGCTGCGTTTCAACAGTCTGCTGACCATCACCAATATGCCTATCAGCCGCTTCGGCGCCGTGCTGCTGGCCCACAACCAGTTCAACGATTATATGCAGTTGCTGCGCGATAACTTCAACCGCGACACCCTGCCGGCAGTGATGTGCCGGGCCACGGTGAGCGTGGATTACCAGGGTTACCTGTACGACTGCGACTTCAATCAGATGCTGGATATGCCCCTGGGACACCACGAAGGTCACCCGCATCTGTCCGGGCTGCTGGATCACGATCTGGAAGGCGAGCCGATCTATGTGGCGGACCATTGTTTCGGCTGTACCGCTGGTGCTGGCAGCAGCTGCAGTGGTGCCCTGGGATGAGCGATGTCAGGGTCAGTGTGATCGTGCCGGTGCGTAATGAAGCCGGCAATCTGGCCGATACCCTGGCCATGCTCCGCCTTGCCCTGCGCGACGGTGATGAACTGGTGGTGGTTGATGGTGGCAGTACTGATAGCAGTGTGGACATTGCCCGTGAGCTGGCGGACCAGTTGATTCTCTGTGCTCCGGGTCGGGCCAGGCAGATGAACGCCGGTGCCCGCCAGGCCAATGGTCACTGGCTGTGGTTTGTCCATGCGGATACCCAGCTGGACTGTACACACCGTCAGCAACTGTCGCGTTTGCCGGCCGATGCCCGATGGGGGCGTTTTGATGTGCGTTTGAGTGGCCGGCGTCTCCTCTACCGGGTGATCAGCGCCATGATCAATTTGCGTTCGCGGGTTTCCGCTATTGCCACCGGTGATCAGGGCATCTTTGTTCGCCGTGATATCTTTTACGCACTGGGCGGCTACCCCGAGCAGCCACTGATGGAAGATATCGCCCTGAGCCGGTTGTTGAAGAAGACGCAGGGACGCCCCCGTTGCCTGCGTCCGGCACTGATCACCAGCAGCCGGCGTTGGGAAACCGGGGGTGCCTGGCCCACCATCTGGCTGATGTGGTCGCTGCGCTACCGTTATTGGCGAGGTGCTCCGGCTGAGGAATTGTACCGGGACTATTATGGCGAGCACTGACAGCCCGTTGCAGCCGTTGCTGATTGTCTTTGCCCGGGCATTGCAGGCTGGCAAGGTAAAGACCCGATTGATTCCCCACTTTGGTGAAGAGGGTGCCCTGCGTCTCTACCGTTTCCTGCTGACCCGCACCATTGCCGCTGCCTGTCGCTTTCCGGGGCGAGTGGAACTCTGGCTGGATCAGCCGGACAGGGAGCTGCAGAGCCTGGCAGAGCGCAATGGCTGGTCCTGCCACCGGCAACAGGGTGAAGACCTGGGGGAAAAAATGGCGCTCGCCCTGCATGCGGGCCTGTCGCAGGCGGACCGGGTCTTGTTGGTTGGCAGTGACTGTGCGGTACTGGACCAGGATTACTTTGAGCAGGCGTTGCGGGCGCTCAACTCTGCGCCGGTGGTATTCGGCCCCAGCGAAGATGGGGGTTATGTGCTGGTGGGCAGCTCCCGGCAAAGCTTGTGGTGCCGCCGGCGCTTTCAGGGTGTCCGTTTTGGCGGTGAGCATGCCCTGGCGGATAGCGCCGCCTGTTTTCTCGGGGAACGGGTGGCCCGGTTACCGGCCCTGTGGGACGTGGATACCCGTGATGACGTGTTACGCGCCCAGAGCTGTGGTTTATTGCCCGTGATACAGGGAGCCCTTGAATGACAGCGTGCACGTTTCAGAATCGCTCTGACACGCAAGGTATTATTGAGGTTTTCTACTAAATTTTTCTGGATTTTCGAGGCATTCCACATAAGATTTCATGATTAATCGTTAGGGTTACCTCCCGTAAAGGAAGACGGAGCCGGTATGCAAGATTCAGCGATTCTCGACCACGAGGTCGTTTCAGAGCTACAGGATGTGATGGGCCAGGATTTCCAGATGCTGGTCGATTCCTTTCATCGTGACGGAGCGCAACGTCTAGCGGCTCTGCAGTCCGCTTACGCATCCGGTGACCAGGAAAGCCTGCGCCGCCAGGCCCACAGCTTCAAGGGCAGTAGCGGCAACCTGGGGGCCGTGCGCGTGTTCGATTTGTGCATGCAGTTGGAAAGTCTGGCCCGGGAAGGGGAGCTGGGGCAGGTTCCTGACTTGCTGACACGGCTCGGCGATGCCTTCGACCAGGCCTGTGAGGCCCTGCGCCAGATCTGATCTGTCCCCGCTTTTTCCGAATTTCAGGCAAAAAAAACCCTCTTCCGAATATGGGGGTGGAAGAGGGGGGTTGTGAGCGCTATTGCTAGCGCCTTGGGGGGATACTGGTTGAAGTTTTTCGGGCCTGATTTCCCGTCACTTCATGGAGACAATGCTAACCGTAAGCGCCTGTTGGTGCTGTAAAAACGGGTGAGAAAATGTAAAAACATGGGCGCGTTTTGACGTCCCCATGTTGCGCTTGCCTGGCGGTTGTTCCTGAATCGGCGTCAGCGTGGAGCTGGCTTGTAAGAGATCTCTTACACGGCTGTAGGAAAAAGCAGTCTCTTTCTGTTGATTTTGGCTACTTTTAAGCTGGGGTTTATAGATAAGCTTTTGATTCAAATGGCTTTTATTTTTGGCGGGTGGTTTTCAGGCAGAGTTTTAATATTTATTTTACCCAAACGGCCGAAAGCCGTTGATATAGTGGATTCGTGTTCAGGGATATGGGCACAGGGATAAGCAAGGACAGCACACAAGGAAGTTGCGGTGAGCGCAAAAGGGTCAGGATGACTCGACGCAAAAAAGGGCGGCAGGATGCCGCCCTTTTTCTTTGTCTGCGAAAAGGTAATGCCTGGCTGGCAGGCTTACCGGGTCCGCCGGGAAGGCCTTAGCCTTCCCACTCACGAACCAGCTTCTCGCGCTTGTTGGGCACACCGTCCCACTCTTCCGCGTCGTCCGGTGCATCTTTCATTTCGGTAATGTTCGGCCACTTCTCGGCCAGTTCCGCATTGATTTCCAGGAATTCCTGCTCACCTTCCGGCAACTCATCCTCGGAGAAAATGGCGTTAACCGGGCACTCCGGCTCACACAATGCACAGTCGATGCACTCGTCCGGGTGGATAACCAGGAAATTGGGGCCTTCGTAGAAACAGTCTACCGGGCATACTTCTACACAATCGGTGTGCTTGCAGTTAATGCAGTTCTCACCTACTACGAACGTCATAGCCTGTCCTCGCCAGGTGTCTTGATCTTTGTACAGCGCCAGCCTGCAGATTATAGCAGTGTAGGGCCTGTCTCGCTTGGGGTGGCGCTAGTCTAGCGACATGACCAAGGGCAGGCAAACAAAGCCTTGATATAAGGTAATAACTCACAGTGGCCGGAGAAGACAAGATCGTTATCTGCACGGCACCGTTGGCGCTTTGCTTGCAAAGCGAAGGTGTCGGGAGACGCTAAAATCAGTGCTTTCGCCTTGCGAGCAAGGCTCCAACGGTGGGGCGTGGGGGCCGTGGGAGCCAGCCAGTTGGCCATGATTCCCGGATTCGGGCTTCTAACTGGCCGGCGTTCCCACAGCAGGGCTGATTAAACCAGCCCCTTCAGCTTGTAGAGCGCCTCCAGGGCCTGCTTCGGGGTCAGGTCGTCCGGGTCCAGCTCGGCCAGTGCCTGCTCCGCCGCACTGGGCTCGGCAAACAGGCTGGCCTGGGCCGGTGCGGGGGACGGTGTGGCTGCCGGGGCCGGTGCCTCTGCGGCTGCCAGCGGCTTGCCCGCCTCCAGCTCGCGGAGTTTCTCCCCGGCCTGATGGATCACGCTCTGGGGCACCCCGGCCAGCTGCGCCACCTGTAGCCCGTAACTGCGGCTGGCCGGTCCTTCCTGCACCCGGTGCAGGAAGACGATGCGATTGTCGTGCTCGCTGGCGGTCAGGTGGGCGTTGTAGATGCCAGGCAGTTGCTGCGGCAGCTGGGTCAGCTCGAAGTAGTGGGTGGCGAACAGGGTAAAGGCTTTCAGGTTGCGGGCCAGATGTTCCGCCGCCGCCCAGGCCAGGCTCAGGCCGTCGAAGGTGCTGGTGCCGCGGCCGATCTCGTCCATCAACACCAGGCTGTGGGCGGTGGCGTTGTTGAGAATGTTGGCGGTTTCCGACATTTCCACCATAAAGGTGGAGCGGCCACCGGCCAGATCATCGGAGGAGCCGATGCGGGTAAAGATCCGGTCCAGGCTGCCGATGCGGGCGCTGGCCGCGGGCACGCAGCTACCCAGGTGAGCCAGCAGGGCGATCAGCGCGGTCTGGCGCATATAGGTGGACTTACCACCCATGTTCGGGCCGGTGATGATCACCATACGGCGGGCGTCGTCCAGGTGCAGGCTGTTGGGCACGAAGGCATCGTCCAGCACCTGCTCCACCACCGGGTGGCGGCCATCGACGATCTCGATGATGGCTTCTTCGTCCACTAGTTGCGGGCGCACCCAGTTCAGCGCCTCGGCGCGCTCGGCCAGGGCGGCCAGCACATCCAGCTCGGCCACGGCAGCGGCGCAGCGCTGCAGCGGGTGCAGGTCGGCAGCCACCTTTTCCAGCAGCTCTTCGTAGAGCCGTTTCTCCAGCGTCAGTGCCTTGCTGGAGGCAGACAGGGCCTTGTCCTCGAATTCCTTCAGCTCCGGCGTAATGAAACGCTCGGCATTCTTGAGGGTCTGGCGGCGCTGGTAATCCACCGGCGCATCGTCCGCTTCCCGGCGAGACAGTTCGATGTAGTAGCCGTGGACCTTGTTGTACTTCACCCGCAGGGTAGAAAACCCGGTACGCTCGCGTTCGCGGGTTTCGATATCCACCAGTACCTGGCCGGCGTTCTCGCTGATGGAACGCAGCTCATCCAGTTCGTCGCTGTAACCGGGGGCAATCACCCCGCCATCGCGAATCAGCATGGGCGGATTCTCGATGACGGCCTGGCCGAGAAGTGCTACCTGTTCCGGAAACTGGCCGATGCGTTCGATCAGTTCATAAAAGGCATCGGCGGCGGGCAGAGTGCCGATCAGGGCCGGCATGGCCTTCAGGCTGGCATGCAGCCGGGTGAGATCCCGGGGGCGGGCCGAGCGCAGGGCCACCCGGCCGAGAATCCGTTCCATGTCGCCGATGTCGTTGAGCACATCGCGGGTCGACTCGAAACACCAGCTTTGGCGCAACGCTTCGATCTGGTCCTGGCGCTGGGTCAGTGTGGTGCGGTTGCGCAGGGGCTGGTGCACCCAGCGCTTGAGCTGGCGGGCGCCCATGGCGGTCTTGGTGCTGTCCAGCACCCAGGCCAGAGTGTGCTGCTCCTGGCCATCCAGGGTTTCGGTCAATTCAAGGTTGCGACGGGTAGCGGCATCCATGGCCACGGTGTCATCGAAGCTTTCCACCACCAGCCCCGTCACATGGGGCAATTCACCGCGCTGGGTTTCCTTGGCATAACCGAGCAGGGCGCCCGCGGCGGCCACGGCCACCGGAGTCGGTTCGCCAAAGCCGGCCAGATCCTGTACCTGAAACTGCTGGCACAATTGGCGGCGGGCGGATTCCTCGTCGAACTCCCAGTCAGGACGCCGGCGGCTGCCCGCCTTGTCCGCCCAGCGTCCGGGCAACGCCTTGTCTTCACTGTAAAGGAGTTCAGCGGGCGACCAGCGCTCCAGCAGCGCCTGCAGTTGTTCGCTGCCTTCCACCTGGGTCACCACAAAACGGCCGGCGGCCACATCCAGGCTGGCGCAGCCATACTGGTTCTTGTCTTCATAAACAGCGCACAGCAGATTGTCACGACGTTCTTCCAGCAGCGCTTCGTCGCTGACCGTGCCGGGCGTCACAATGCGCACCACCTTGCGTTCCACCGGCCCCTTGGCCAGCGCCGGGTCGCCAATCTGTTCGGCAATGGCCACGGACTCACCCAGCTTCACCAGCCGCGCCAGATAGTTCTCAGCGGCATGGTAGGGAATTCCTGCCATGGGAATCGGCTTGCCGGCACTCTGTCCGCGCTGGGTCAGGGTAATGTCCAGCAGCCGTGCGGCCTTCTGGGCATCACCGAAAAACAGCTCGTAGAAATCCCCCATGCGGTAGAACACCAGCTGATCCGGGTGTTCGGCCTTGATCGCCAGGTATTGCTGCATCATTGGCGTATGTTGGCTCAGGTCCGCGCTCACGCTTCCTCCGGGGGTATCTATGACTCAGATGAAAGAGGGCATGATATAGGGAACGGGACAAGGAATCATGGGTTGAATGGCTGCTCGACATTAGCCATGCCAAGCGGTCAGAAGGCGGAAAAAAATGGTGTATCGCCGTCGCATTCCAGGATGGAACCTGTGCCAGCGCCTCGCAATGCGAGACGCTGGTAGATGGATCAGTGAGCGACAATGCCCTGATTGGTGCCCGTGGTCAGGCTGATGGAGCGCCCGTCACTCAGCCAGAGTGTGGCGGGACCATCGGAGGTGAGTTCGTATTCGAATTGCCCGGACAGGCAGGTGGCAGTCACATCCAGCGTGCCCTGGTGAAGATTCTCCAATGATCCGGTCAGAACGGGGTTGGCGGGTAGGGATTCGGTTGGGCTCAGCCCTCGATGGCTGCCTACCCAGGGCAGCACTTCGGTGCCGCCTTCCAGCACGACTTTCTCCACGTCAAACTGCTGTATGCCGCAGGCATGGCTAGTGAGATCCACTTGCACGGCTTCCTGGCTTCTCCCGGCTAGGTCCATGAGCCAGTAGGCGCGATCATGCCGAATGCCATATTCCGGGTAGAAGTTCGCGGGTTCAAAGCGGTAACGCACGGTGGCCGGGTTACCCTGCAGGGAACGATCAGTAATGTACCGGGCTTCCTTGCTCCACTGATCGATCAGGATATATGTCAGGTGTTCGGCGACGGGGTGGAGGTAGAACTGATAGGGCATCTCGCCTTTCAAGAGCTGCTCTTCCAGCCCCAGCGCGGTGGTGACATGCACGATTTCATCGGCGCCGCCATACACATGGGCGAAGGGGATGTGCTGCAGATTTCCCACGTAATCATAGACATTATCCACAGCGCCGATGGTTGACGCTTCCTGTGCTTCGTGGATCGGGGTCAACGCCAGTGTCAGTTGGTCCTCGAGACTGACAATATCGCCGACGATGGGAATGTCGTTGACCAGGCTGTCGAGGAGACTGCCAACCACGGGAATCGCGCCGTCGTTGATCAGTTCATGGGTCAACGGCAGGTTTAGCACGCTGCCGGTAAAACCGACCCAGTTGACGCCGGCAGCGTAATCCTGGGGATAGAGCGATGCCAGTCGCATGGCTCCATAGCCGCCCATGGAATAGCCACTGATCACTCGCTTGGTGGTATCAATGGGATAATGACGTTCCACGTCTTTCTGTACGTCGCGCACATCTCTTTCCGAAATATCAGAAAAGAAGCCGCGCGGGCCTCGGCCAAGCGGGGCAGCCAGGATGCGATTCTGATCTTCGGCAAAGGCGGTCTGGAAGTTTGGCTGATTGATCTGACTCGCATGATTAGCCTCACAACCATGCAGGACCATCTGCAGGCCGTAGGGTCCCTCTCCCTCCGGCACATAGAAACCGTAGGGTTGATAACGCCCCAGATAGTGGAAGTACTGCTCACAGGGAATATTGGTATCTCCGTGACGGCCGGGAATGCCGTGCATGGATACGCCTTCACCGGGGGGAAGCGTGTACTCGGAGGTATAGACCCGTTGCTGGAAACCTTTGACGTCAGCCGGGGGTTGATTGACGCGATTCTCCAAGTCGGCCCGTTCCACGGTGTGGCCAAATTCGGAAATATCGCCATTCGCCAGGACCCTGGCCTGGATGTCTTCCCAGAAGTTCCCGCCATCCGGGAGGATCTGTTCTGGTAGCGCACCGGCACGGGCCAATTCGTGGGGGCCGCGGAAGGCCACATTCATGACCGTGCCGTTGGCCTGGGCAACCACCGCCTGAAGTCGCCAGGTGGGGCTGTCAGGCACAGGAATGCTGCCCGACAGGGTGTTGTTGACCGGATCACCCTGTTCGAAACGATAGAGCGTATCCCAGCCATCACTGCGAATACCCAGGTTGTCCCAGTCGCCGCCGCCGGTGGCGCGGTCGTTATCCGTATCCATGGCCAGTAGCGCGATGGCATCGTCGCTGCCATAAAGGGTATTGAGCTCGAAGGTAACGTTGAGTGCATCGCCATCCAGCTTGAGCGTCAATTTGGCCAGGTCCGCCGTATTTTCCAGTCCGCTTGGGTAACGTTGGTCGCCTGCTGTAGGGGAGAGCAGCCCGGGTGTGGTCGCTTGAGGGTTACCGAACCCGCCTGCGCGGCTCAGCAGGTTGACCAGATCAATGCCGTTGCTGGGAGAAATGCCGATCAAGCCGGTATCGGCACCGTAATCATCGTAGATATAGTCACGGTAAATCAGGGCACCGTCGCAGAGTTCCACGGTGCCTGCCACCCAGCTGTCCCGCTCACAGGACAGCGGTGCCACGGGCTGTGTGGGGCTTGGTATTTCACTGGCTGGTGGAGTATCCGGCGTGTTGCTCGCCGTGGGGGCAGGCGGTGAGCTGCTGCCACCACCGCCACAACCTGCTGTCAGCAAAAACGCTGTGAGGAGTGTGAATCCTTTCGGGTAACTCATGATTATTATCCTTTTTGCTTGAATGTCGGTTAGACCCTGAGGCTCCTTAACTCACGCTCCGTCCCTCATTGAATTTGTATAGGATCCAGGAGGTAAAGCGGGGAGGGAGAATGCGAAAAAATGTAACCATGCGGTTAATGCCAGGCAGGGCCTGTCGTTTTTTCTTTTCAATAGCATGAATGGCACAGAGGGCGACCCTGTCAGCGTCCATGGCAAAGGCATCAATACGATCGCTGATAGAGCCCTTGGTCTGGTTTTCCGTCGTGAGCCCCATGGTGTTGTAAATTTTCGTGCGGGTAATGCCCGGGCAAAGTGCGCCTACATGGATGTTGTGTGGAGCGAGCTCGTGGGCGAGGGCGTGGGTAAAGGCCAGGACATACTGTTTGCTGGCGGTATAGGCGGCCAGTTGTGGAACGGGAACAAAGGCACCAATGGAGGCCACGTTGAGAATATGTCCCGGTTGCTGACGGGCGATCAGTGAGCGGGAAAACACGCTGCACAGTTCGGTGAGTGCCTGGATATTGAGATCCAATACATTGCGCACTTTGCGGGTATCCAGATCCTTGTGATTACCCAAGAGGCCGGATCCGGCATTATTTACCAGAATGTCGGGGAAGAATGACCTTTCTTGCAGCGTCTGCATCAAGCCTTCCACCGCGCCGTCGGCGGTTAAATCAACGGCAATGCCGGTCAGTTTGCCCGGACCGGTTGGCAAGTCCTGTTCCAGTTCGCTAATTTCCTGTGGCAACAGGGTCGCCACGATGACATGGGCACCACGCTCGACCATGAGCCGGGTGATTTCCTTACCGATGCCGCTGCCACCTCCAGTGATCAATGCAGTGTGATTGTTCCAATCCATAAATTGTCCTAATGAGTTGACGTCAGCGGGGTTGCGACAGGGTGCTTTCCCGGTAGCGGCTGGGCGTTTGTCCTGTCTGTTTCTTGAACCAGCGAATGAATGACTGGCTTTCGGTGTAGCCCAGTGCTAGGGCGATGTCTTCGATGGTTCGATTGCTTTCTGACAGCGCATCAATCGCCTGGGTAAGAAGAACCTGGTCGTGCAAGGTGCGGTAGTTGATGTGTTCTCTGGCCAGTTGCCGGTGCAGATGGCGGCTGCTGATACCGAGCGCTTGCGCCAGGTTCTGCTTGGAAGCGCGTTTCGACAGGAGCAACGACTTCATCGTCTGATAGGCGACGTAGTAAAAACCCTTATCGACCTGTGCGGCTTCCAGTGACTGGGCATGCCGCTCCAGGGAATGCATCAGATCGGGGTCGGCGCTGCTGAAGGGGTGCGTCAAGGCTCTGGGGTCGAGAGCCAGGGCATTCTGGTTCTGGTTATAGCGAACCCGGCAGCCGAAATATGATTCGATTTCTTCTCTCGCTCCCTGTGTGGATGGGGCATCATGTTCGAATTGAACCTCAAGCAGCCATGGGTAGTCGGTGGGTTTGAGCAATGCCTTGGTGCTATGCAGTACAGCGAGCATGAATTCCGTGGCATGTCGCTGGAAGGTGGGATTCAGGGTGTTGGCGGACCAGCACCACAGGCTGCGCCCCGGCTCTTGCAGAAGTCGGGTTTTTCCCAGACCGCTAATGAGATGCTCGTAACGAATACAGACAAGTATGAAATTCTGAAGATTCTGGCAGGCCTGGCGAATGTAGCCGACCACGCCAAACCCCTCCGGTTTGACTCTCTGGCCAAGATGGAAACCGAACAGTTCATCACCGGTTTCATCCAGGCAATGTCCGAGCAGTTTTTCCAGCACCAGGGCGGGCACGTCTTTTTGCTCTTCCAGCAAGGTGTCGGCCCGGTACCCCTCTCGTAGCAGCAGGCTGTCCAGATCCAGCCCCATGGCTGGCAGGTTCAGGGACAAATGCCTGAGAAGAGCGACGTTGACAGGCAGCAGCGAGTAAATGGGAGGGGCATCAGTCATGGGGAAAGAATGGGGCAGTGCCCCCTTGTCATTGTTGTTAGCACCGTGCGACAGCGACACGGTTGTCCAAAATATAGTCAGTCTCCATCAGGATAGCAGGGGCCAAAGTGGCCCCCGAATAAACATTTCAGGCCCTGCGGGCCAACAGAAACAAAAATGAAACGTTTCTAGTGACTATTTTTGCGCATTACCACCACGGTTTCCTGAATGGCCACCAGAACCAGGATCAGGGTGGTGGCCACTGCGACCGCCACAGGCGGTACATGGAAAGCGGCAACACAAAGAATGGCGAGAAGCCCCAGCCCAATGTAATGGGAAAGCGGGTGGCCGTTGAACACCAGCCATTTGAACAGGATGTTGGCAATCAGATAGAGCGCCGTACCGCCAATCATGGCGACCATGGTGCCGATGCTGGTGTGCCCATGGGGGTGAGCGAGAACGAACTCGTCCGCGACGGCAACCAGGATAATGGCGATGATCAGGAGCAGGTGCACATAGGTGTAAATGACACGACCCAGATGCCCACTGTTATCACTGTGGGAAATGACATCGCTGGCACGTTCAGCGCTGAGGCTGAAATATAACCACCACATGGCCACGGTGGTCACAAAGGCACTGACAAAAGCGGTAATGGTGGCGCTGTCCCACTGAGTCCCGGCAAAGGTATTACCCGTCACCAGCAGGGATTCGCCCAGCGCAATGATCAACAGCAGCCCGCAGCGCTCTGCCATGTGCGCACCGGAAATGTCCCATTCCTTGCTGTCTGAGCGCCCCAGGCCCGGGACGGCGAAAGACACGGAGGCGGACAGGTATTCAATGGCGATGGCCAGCCCCCACAGAAGGGTGCGAAGGGTGTCATCCTGGAAGGCGCCAATGAGCCAGAATACGCCGGATACGGCGAACCAGACCGTCATGCGGATAAAGCCGCGGTGCAGGTCCGGGCGGTGCTTGCGACTGCACATGCAGATAAAGACCGTCCGGCCAATCTGCATGGTCACGTAACACACGGCAAAGAGTAGACCATGCTTGCCAAAGGCCTCGGGTATCGAGATGGAAAGCCCCATGCCCAGTAGCATCAGCGCGAACAGCATGAGACGAACCGGCACCGTTTCCGGATCAAGCCAGTTGGTCACCCAGGTGGTAAATACCCAGACCCACCAGACCGCCAAAATGACCAGCATGCCCTGGAGTACCCCGTAAGGGGTGAAATGGGCAATCAGCAAATGGGCACTTTGTGTAATGGCATAAACAAAGACCAGATCAAAAAACAGCTCGGAAAAAGAGACCTTGTGCTCTGCATGACTGCCTTTGGGTCTGAAAAGCCCGAGGCGCGCGGTTTCCATGTCCACTCCTGTGGCTATCGGGGGGGAAAGAAAAAGGCCCCGCGAAGCGGGGCCGGCGGGCTTACTTCCCTTCGGTGAGGGTGAAGTAGCTGGTCATCAGATTACGGTAATCCGGAATGTGGTTGGAGAACAGGGTTCCCAGCCCTTCGATGTCATTGCGCCAGTCACGGTGCAGCTCACAGGCGGTGCCGAACCAGGTCATCAGCTGGGCGCCGGCTTCGGTCATGCGTGTCCAGGCCGCATCACGGGTCATGGGATTAAAGGTGCCGGATGCATCGGTCACGATGAAGACTTCAAAATCTTCTTCCAGTGCGGACAGGGCAGGGAAGGCCACGCAGACCTCGGTCACTACACCAGCGATGATCAGCTGCTTCTTGCCGGTGGCTTTGACAGCGTTGACGAAGTCTTCGTTGTCCCAGGCATTGATCTGGCCCGGACGTGCGATGTACGGCGCATCGGGGAAGATTTCTTTCAGTTCGGGGACCAGCGGGCCATTGGGGCCATCTTCGAAGCTGGTGGTCAGAATAGTAGGCAGGTTGAAGTACTTGGCCAGATCGGCCAGTGCCAGCACATTGTTCTTGAACTTGTCCGGGTCAATGTCCCGAACCAGTGACAGAAGGCCGGCCTGGTGGTCGACCAGAAGAACGGCAGCGTCGTCTTTGCGAAGGCGATTGTATTGCTTGCCCATGGTGAGTCTCCTTGGTGAAAGAGGGCTTTCATGCCCCGGTTAATGTCGCCAATTCATATGGCGGGAAATCATTTACGATCTATTTTTCCGAAGGTGCCGCTATTGAAATCGCGGACAGCGTCGCGAATTTCCTGTTGTGTATTCATCACAAAGGGTCCGTAGCCGACGATGGGCTCTGCAATGGGCTCGCCACTGAGGATGATGAGTATGCGGGCCGGCCCGTTGGCCTCCAGACAAAGGTGCTGTCCCTTGGGAGAGCAGGGCCATCTGGGCATCACGCATTACGGTGTTGCGATTGATTTCAACGGTCCCTTTGAGCACCACAACCGCGCTATGCCAGCCTTCCGGTACTTCCAGTTCGGCGATGCCGTTGCTGTTCAGTGCCAGGTCCCAGACATGCATGGGAGTAAAGGTGTTGGCGGGTCCGGTTTGTGACTGATAATCCCCGGCTATCACCCGGAGCGTGCCGGCCTTGTTGGGCAGCTGGACAGCAGGGATGCTTTGATCCGTGATGGCCTGATAGCGTGGCGGCGTCATCTTGTCTTGTCCCGCGCGGGCAGATTGACCCATAACTGAACCATTTCCAGTTCTCCGCCAGACTCGGTAAAAGCGTGAGAGTGGAATTCTTCATGGAGGATGCCGGCACCAGCGGTCATCCACTGGACATCGCCCGGGCCTATGATGCCGCCTTCGCCGGTGGAATCCTGGTGGGCAACCTCGCCCTTGTAGACGATGGTCACCGTCTCGAAGCCCCGATGCGGGTGCTGGCCGACGCCCCGGGGTTTGCTGGCTGGCGGGAAATGGGCCGGACCGGCATAGTCGAGCAGCAGGAACGGGCTCAGCTGTTTTCCATGGCTGTCGTAGGAAAACAGCGAGCGAACCGGGAAACCGTCGCCCACCCAGTGGGGGTTGGGCGCGGAGTAGATGCCAAGAATCTGTTTCATGATTTAGCAAGTATCATCAGGATTTTCTAGATGGTATTGCTGGGACATTGGGCTGTGTAGTAGGCAAAAAAGTCTTATAGTGTTCCATCAGTGAGACAATAGCGTTCGAATATGCAAAACCTTAATGACCTCTACTACTTCGCCCAGTCGGTCACCCATGGTGGTTTCGCCCCGGCCAGTCGCGCCATTGGTGTGCCCAAATCCAAACTCAGTCGTCGAGTAGCGGCGCTGGAAGAACGGCTCGGGGTGCGATTGATCAACCGATCGACCCGGCGCTTTTCCATTACCGAGATTGGCGAAACCTTCTACGAGCATTGCAAGGCCATGCTGGTGGAAGCGGAAGCGGCACAGGAAGCGATTGACAGTGTGCAGTCCGAGCCGCGCGGGGTCATTCGGATGACCTGCCCGATCACATTGCTGCACGTGCATATCGGCGCCTTTCTGGCAGATTTCATGGCTCGCTATCCAAAGATCACCATCTCTCTGGAAGCCACCAACCGTCGGGTTGATGTTCTTAATGAAGGGATAGATGTGGCGGTACGGGTTCGTCCGCCACCGCTGGAGGTAAAGGATCTGGAGTTGAAAGTGCTTTCTGATCGCGGACTGGCTCTGGTAGCCAGTCCTGCCCTGATCGAAAAGCATGGCACCCCGGCAGCCCCGGCAGATTTGCATGATTGGCCCAGTCTCAGTCTGACCACCACACAGACGGAGCATCGCTGGGTGCTGAATGGACCGGACGACAGCAAGGCAATTATTCACCATCAACCCAAACTGGTGACAGACGACATGATTGCCCTGAGACGGGTAGCCATGGCCGGTGTCGGGGCTGTGCAGCTACCGGTTCTGACGGTGCAGGAGCAGCTAGAGAGTGGAGAGCTGGTTCATCTGCTGCCGGATTGGCAACCTCATCGGGATATTATTCATGTGGTTTACCCTTGCCGCAGGGGCATGCTCCCGGCAGTGCGTACCCTGATAGATGAACTGGAAAATTACTACATCTCCTTTGACGAGGAATGAACGCCTCGTTATTCGACACTTTCCGTGCAGGTGTCTTTTCTTGTTGTGCCGAGCATTGGGGCAAGAAAACGGCCTGCCGATCTGGAGTCATGGCATGACCCGCATCGCAGTCTTCGCCGACGTTCAGAACATCTATTACACCACCCGCCAGGCCTATGGCCGCCAATTCAATTACCGCGGTCTCTGGAAACAGCTTTCTGAGCAAGGTGAAATTGTTCATGCCATTGCCTATGCCACCCATCGTGGTGATGACGGACAGACCAAATTCCAGGATGCCCTCAAGCACATTGGTTTCACCGTAAAGCTCAAGCCCTATATCCAGCGCAGCGATGGTTCCAGCAAGGGCGACTGGGATGTGGGCATTGCCGTGGATGTGATGACTCTGGCGCCGCAGGTGGACACCGTGGTGTTGCTATCCGGTGATGGTGATTTTGATGTGCTGCTGGAGCGCATCAACGTTGCCCCCGGTGTGCGAACAGAGGTTTACGGGGTGGAATCGCTGACGGCGCGTTCCCTGATCGACAGCGCCTCGGCGTATCACCCGATCGGCGACGACCTTCTGTTGTAGGGAGGCATCTTGCTGGCGCGTGTATTCTGTTGAGATGAGGGGCGGCGAGCCGGGCTGAATGGTACTGATCTTCAGCGGTGGCAGGTACCGTTGAAGCTTCGCTTTGCGAGCAAAGCTCCAACGGCGCTTCTGAGAATTTGCCTGTCATTACCGGTGGTGCCGCGTTATGCCTTGTTTTAGCGTGCGGCGTCCAGGGCCTGGCTGATGTCTGCCAGGATATCGTCAATGTGCTCGATACCGATGGACAGGCGCACCATTTCGCGGCTGACGCCGGCGTTGGCCAGTTCCTTGTCATCCAGCTGACGATGGGTCGTGGAGGCCGGGTGACAGGCCAGCGAACGGGCATCGCCGATGTTCACCAGTCGCAGGATCAGTTGCAGCGCATCAATGAATTTGGCGCCGGCTTCCTGCCCGCCCTCAATGCCGAAGCTGAGAATCCCGGACGCGCGACCATTCATGTATTTTTGCGCCAGTTCATTGTCCGGGCTTTCCGGCAGACCTGCGTAGTTCACCCAGTTGACCTGGGGGTGGTCGCGCAGGAACTCGGCAACTTTCTGGGCGTTTTCGCAGTGGCGATCCATGCGCAGCGGCAGGGTTTCGATACCCTGCAGAATCAGGAAGGTATTGAACGGGCTCAGGGCCGCGCCGGTGTTGCGTAATGGTGCCACCCGGGCACGGCCGATGAAGGCCGCTTCACCGAGGGCTTCGGTGTAGACCACACCGTGGTAGGACGGATCGGGTTCGTTCAGTACCCGAAAACGCTCTTTGTGTTTGGTCCAGGGGAATTTCCCGGAATCCACAATCACCCCTGCAACGGAGTTGCCGTGCCCGCCCATATATTTGGTCAACGAGTGGACCACGATATCCGCACCGTGCTCGATGGGCCGCCACAGGTAGGGCGTGGCCACGGTATTGTCGACGATAAGTGGTACGCCGGCCTGATGGGCCACTTCGGCCAGGCGTTCAATGTCGACAATATTGCCGGCGGGGTTGCCCACAGATTCGCAAAAGACGGCCTTGGTGTTGTCATCAATGGATGCGGCAAGCGCATCGAAATCATCATGGCTGACAAAGCGTGCTTCAATGCCGCGGCGCGGCAGGCTGTGCGCAAAGAAGTTGTAGGTGCCACCGTAGAGTTTGCTGGTGGTGACGATGTTGTCGCCGACTTCGGTAATGGTTTCCAGCGCATACTCGATGGCGGCCATGCCGGAGGCCACCGCCAGGGCGCCGACGCCCCCTTCCATGGCTGCGACCCGTTCTTCCAGCACCGCATTGGTGGGGTTCATGATGCGGGTATAAATATTCCCGGGCACCTTCAGGTCAAACAGATCCGCACCGTGCTGGGTGTTGTCGAAGGCATAGGACGTGGTCTGGTAGATCGGCGTCACCACCGCCTTGGTGGTGGGGTCCACCTGAAAGCCGGCACGCACGGCAAGGGTTTCCATCTTCATGAGCAGTCCTTGTGTTGTTGTATGAGTGAGTCAGTGTCAGAGCGTATCAAACTGTGGTCTGGTTATCCGGCGTTATGTCCGGCTTACTGACAGCAGCTGTAACCGCAAAAAATGTCCCTGGTGAGGCCAACGTATCTCGTCACCCACCTTCAGGCCCAGCAGGGCCGCTCCGGCTGGGGTAAGAATGGAAATGGCGTCGCTGACGATCTGTGTCTCGTGGGGCAGGGTCAGTACCCGTTCGTGTTCCTTGCCGCTGGCTTCATTGCGAAACCGCAAGCGGCTGCCCAGGGTTACCACGTCTTCCGGCATGGCATCAGCCTCAACAAACTGGGCGCGGGCCAGTTCATTGTAGAGATAATCGATCTGATCCGAGTCGCCCTTGAAGTTATCCAGCACGGCAAAAAGGCGATCACGGTCGGCGGTGCTGACGGTGATCGGGGGTAGCGTATTCATGGTGTTCTCCTGACGGTGTTAATGGTGTGTTTGCCGGGGGCGCCGAACCCCCGGTTTCCGTCGGGTGTTCGGCGTCAGGAGAGAAAGGCAGGGGTGCTCGCAACCAGGGCGAAAGCGCTGGCAGTGCGGGACGGGGTCGGGCCGTCGGAGGCATCAATTACTGTGCGAACCGGGTTCATGGTGCGAGATTAGCAGAGCCGGATATTTTGTCCAGTGTTCTCCAGGCCCCGGGATGGTTGGCGTCGAATAAGTAAACGGCTGTGCCTTGGCCAATAACCAAAAGCAACGAATCTCATAATGCTGTTTTGTCTTGAATATGGATGATTTGGCTATTGGCAGATTTCTCCCGCAGGATGAACCTTGCCTGTGGCACATAACAATAAGGAGATCGGGATGGCGCGAAAATTATCCATTATGGATTCCGGCTGGCTGATGATGGAAACCCGCGAGACGCCCATGCATGTGGGGGGGCTGGCCCTGTTCGCGGTGCCGGAGGATGCCCCTAGCGACTACATGGAAAGCGTCTATCGCTACATGGTTGAGGTGGATGGGGTGTGCCGGCCCTTCAGTCAGAAGATCCAGTCCCGCCTGCCGGGTCGGCTGGATGCGACCTGGGTGGACGACAAGAATTTTGATATCGATTACCACGTGCGCCATTCGGCGCTGCCGCGTCCGGGGCGGGTGCGGGAGTTGCTGGCGCTGGTGTCGCGCCTGCATGCCCAACGTCTGGATCCGAGTCGGCCCCTGTGGGAGAGCTATCTGATCGAAGGGTTGGAAGGCAACCGCTTCGCCCTTTACACCAAGATGCACCATTCTATGGTGGATGGCATGGCCGGTATGCATCTGATGCAGTCGCGCTTTGCCTCCAGTGCCGATGAGCGTCTGCCGGCACCCTGGTCCGGGGAGTGGGACAGCCGTAAAAAGCCGCGTAAGAAAAACGTGGCCGTGGCCGCCAAGGCGGGTGTGCTGGATGGCATGGGCAGTGTGCGCCGGGGTGCCGGGCAACTGGTGGATCTGCTGCGTTTGCCCAAAGAAAGCAACGTGAAAACCATCTACCGGGCTCCGAAGACAGTCCTGAATCGTCGCGTCACTGGCGCCCGCCGATTTGCCGCCCAGTCCTGGTCGCTGCCGCGTATCAAGGCTGCCGCAAAAAAGCACAACGGCACCGTCAACGACATTTTTCTGGCCATGTGTGGTGGCGCCATGCGTCGTTACCTGGAATCGCTGGATGCCTTGCCCGCGGAGCCGCTGGTGGCTCAGGTGCCGGTGTCACTGCGTAGCGCTGACCAGGCCGAAGGCGGCGGCAATGCCATCACCACAGTGCAGGTGAGCCTGGCCACCCACATTGCCAGCCCGCTGGGGCGGCTGGTTGCCATTCAGGAATCCATGCAGGCGGTGAAAACCCGTCTGGGTGAAATGCAGAAGGCGGATATCGACGTCTATACGGTGATGACCAATATGCCTCTCTCGCTGGGGCAGGTGACGGGCCTGTCGGGCAGGGTCAGCCCCATGTTCAATCTGGTGATCTCCAATGTGCCGGGGCCGAAGGAAACCCTGTATTTCAACGGCG
The DNA here is from genome assembly GCF_019431375.1 of Alcanivorax sp. Classification (NCBI taxonomy): domain Bacteria; kingdom Pseudomonadati; phylum Pseudomonadota; class Gammaproteobacteria; order Oceanospirillales; family Alcanivoracaceae; genus Alcanivorax; species Alcanivorax sp. Next base: position 1,455,308 of record NZ_CP080267.1, on the reverse strand, counting down.
CGGAGTTGCTGGCCTCTTACCCGGTGTCCCTTGTGCTGCACGGTTACGCGCTGAATATCACCGTGGTGAGCTACAAGGACAGCCTGGAATTCGGGGTCATCGGTTGTCGCGATACCCTGCCGCACATCCAGCGTTTCCTGGATTATTTCGAGGCCTCGCTGGCAGAGCTGGAATAACGCGCCTTGGGCGGTGCGGGCGGGCAGTGGTATCTTGCGGGTTCGCTGGCAGGATATTCCCGGAGACACCGTGCATCACGACGACATTGCCCAGGCCGCGCGGCAACTGGCAGAGCAGCTGATACAGCAGTCCATCATGGTGGTCACCGCTGAGTCTTGCACCGGTGGTGGCATTGCCCAGACGCTGACAGCCATTGCCGGTTCTTCCCGCTGGTTCGAGCGGGGCTTTGTAACGTACTCCAATGAGGCCAAGCAGGACATGCTCGGGGTGCAGGCCGCGACGCTGGAGCGCACCGGTGCAGTCAGTGAAGACACGGCGCTGGAGATGGCGCTCGGTGCGCTTCGTCATTCCCGTGGGCAGGTAAGCATGGCGGTGACCGGCATCGCCGGCCCGGATGGTGGCACCCCGGACAAGCCGGTGGGTACGGTCTGGATTGGCTGGGGGCAGCCGAATGGGCATGCCGACGCGCAATGTTTCCATTTTCCGGGTGACCGGAATGCCGTCCGTCAGCAGACTATCCTGGAAGCCATTCGGGGCTTGAATGCGCGCCTGAAGTCGCCACAATCGTTTTCATCCACCGGGCATTGAACGCCTGGTACATCTTGCACGCCTTCCTTGCCAGGCATCGCCGATGCTTCCTGCAAGGGGCCAGGCATGGAAAATCAACGGTTTACCGCACTGATGACGTTGATACCGCATTAGCCTGCAAGCAGCCCCGGCTGGCGGGGTTGCAATGAGCCGCAATAGCTGTTCATAATACTGTCCATATTGTCAGTGCTGACTAAAAGGTCAGATCCGACAAGGCACAATACGGTCGCCGTCAATGAATGACGCACCAGTTAACGGAGAGGGGTCACATGAGCGATAAAGGTAAGGCGCTGTCTGCGGCGCTGTCACAGATCGAGCGTCAATTCGGCAAGGGTTCCGTCATGCGCATGGGCGATCGCAAGCGCGAGCGCATGCCGTCCATTTCCACCGGCTCTCTGGGACTGGACATCGCTCTGGGGATTGGCGGTCTGCCGAAAGGGCGTATCGTGGAAATCTACGGGCCGGAATCCTCCGGTAAAACCACCCTGACTCTCAGTGTGATTGCCCAGGCGCAGAAAAAAGGCGCCACCTGTGCCTTTGTGGATGCAGAGCACGCGCTGGACCCGGATTACGCGGAAAAACTGGGCGTCAATGTGGATGACCTGATCGTGTCCCAGCCGGACACCGGCGAGCAGGCGCTGGAAATCACCGACATGCTGGTACGTTCCGGCGCCGTGGATGTGGTGATCGTGGATTCCGTGGCGGCCCTGGTGCCCAAGGCGGAAATCGAAGGTGAAATGGGCGATGCCCATGTGGGTCTGCAGGCTCGTCTGATGAGTCAGGCCCTGCGCAAGATCACCGGTAACGTGAAAAATGCCAATACTCTGGTGGTGTTCATCAACCAGATCCGTATGAAGATCGGTGTGATGTTCGGTAACCCGGAAACTACCACCGGCGGTAATGCCCTCAAGTTCTACTCCTCCGTGCGCCTGGATATTCGTCGCATCGGGGCAGTGAAACAGGGGGATGAAGTCACCGGTAACGAAACCCGGGTCAAGGTGGTGAAGAACAAGGTATCACCGCCGTTCCGTCAGGCCGAGTTCCAGATTCTTTACGGCCAGGGGATCAACCAGCTGGGCGAAGTCCTGGACCTGGGTGTGCAGCAGGGGCTGGTGGATAAATCCGGTGCCTGGTATGCCTACAAGGGCGACAAGATCGGCCAGGGCAAACAGAACGCCTGTGATTTCCTGCGGGAGAACCCGGCCATCGCCGAGGAAATCGAGCAGGAAATCCGTGCCCGCCTGCTGCCTGATCCCAGTGAGGCTCCGGCTGCCAAGGAAGAGGAAGCTGAAGTCGGTAATGAGTGAACCGCTCACTGAATCCGAACTGCGCCAGCGGGCTGTCAGCCTGCTGGCGCGTCGGGATCATGCCCGCCGCGAGCTGGAAACCAAGCTGCGCAGCAAGGTGGGTGAGCATCCGGCGCTTAACACCGTGATGGCCTGGTGTGAAGAACATGGCTTTATCGATGACCGGCGCTTTGCCGGTTTTTTTGTGCGCTCCCGGATTGAGCGAGGGCAGGGTGCATTGCGAATCCGCCAGGAGCTGCAACTCAAGGGCGTGGACAATGAACTGATTGCCCAGGCTCTGGAGGAGGCAGAGGTGGACTGGTTCGCCCTGGCCCGGGACGTGCGGGCCCGGCGCTTTCGTCAGTACCCGGGCAAGGATCAGAAAGAAAAGGCCCGCCAGCTCCGGTTCCTGCAACAGCGGGGTTTCGATGCTGAGCAGAGCTTTGCTGCACTGGATGGCTCACCGGACGACGAGTTGTAGTTCGTTCCCTCGCACTCCCATCATTACTTTTCATACCTTTACCCCGTTGGAGCTTTGCTCGCAAAGCGAAGATTTCAGCAGGCACTTGGATTCATTCGCCCCTTCGCCTTGCGAGCAAAGCTCCAACGGGGCCGGGTTGTGGTCCAAGGAGCTGGCCACACGATCATTTGTCTCTTGGTTTGAATCCTGTTCAAGGCGTATCCTTCGCTTTTCGGCTTGTGTGAGACCTCCCATGGAATACCTGTCTGATCCCTGGCTGGCGGCGGCCATGCTGGGTGCCGGTGTATTGGCCGGCTTTATCAACACCCTGGCCGGTGGTGGAGGTCTGCTGATCCTGCCGCTGCTGATGCTCAGCGGCATGAGTGCGGCGCTGGCCAATGGCACCATGCGGGTGGGGGTGCTGATTCAGAGCGTGGAGGCAGTGCGCCAGTTCAACAAGCGCGGCACCATGCCGTTCAAGCCGCTGCCGGCAATACTGGTGCCCTGTTTGCTGGGTACGTTGGTGGGTACCCTGGCAGCCTCCTATTTGCCGGAATCCATCCTCAAACCCGTATTGCTGACCACCCTGGTGGTGGTGGCCCTGATCATGGTGTTCAAACCCAATCAGTTGTCGCCGGCAGCGGATGAAGTGCCACTGCAACCCAACGACTCCGTGGCCGGCTGGCTGGGGCTGTTCTTCTGTGGTGCCTATGGTGGCTTTGTGCAGGCGGGGGTGGGCTTTGTACTGATCGCCGTGCTGGTGGGCCAGCTTCGCTATGACATGCTGCGCGGCAACGCCCTGAAACTGGCCATTACCGGCAGCTTCACCGTGCTGGCCCTGGGCATTTTCGTGGCCCGGGATCAGGTAGCCTGGCTACCCGGCCTGCTGGTAGCCGCCGGCACGCTGCTGGGCGTACGCCTGGGCGTGGGCTTCGCCCACCGGGTCTCGCCGAGAGTGCTCAAGCGCATTCTGCTGGTGATGGTGCTGGCGGTATGTCTGGCGGCGGCGATCAAGGGCTAGAGACGAGCTACGAGCTGCTAGCTTCTAGCTGTTAGATTAAAGAAGAAGCTCCTTTTGGTTTGGGTTTTTCTCGCAGCTAGAAGCTAGTAGCTCGCAGCTTACTGAACCATCGCAACCGGGCCTTGGGGGCGGTATACTCGGCGCTCTCTGACAGCCAGCCGATAATGTTTCTCCTATGAAGAGTGCTGAACTACGCCAGGCCTTCCTGGACTACTTTGCCAGCCAGGGACACACCAAGGTGCCGTCCTCCTCGCTGGTGCCCCACAATGATCCCACCCTGCTGTTTACCAACGCGGGGATGAACCAGTTCAAGGATGTGTTTCTGGGCCGTGAGTCCCGGGATTACACCCGTGCTACCAGTTCCCAGCGCTGCGTGCGTGCCGGGGGCAAGCACAACGACCTGGAGAACGTGGGTTACACGGCGCGGCATCACACCTTCTTCGAGATGCTGGGCAACTTCAGCTTCGGCGACTACTTCAAGCGCGAAGCCATCAAGTTTGCCTGGGAATTCCTTACCGGCACCCTGGGGCTGCCGGAAGAGCGCCTGTGGGTCACCGTGCATGTCTCCGATGACGAAGCGGCGGATATCTGGCTGAAGGAAATGGGCGTCAGCGCCGAGCGTTTCTCCCGTCTGGACGAAGACAACTTCTGGCAGATGGGCGATACCGGGCCCTGTGGCCCCTGTTCGGAAATCTTCTATGACCACGGGGCAGACGTGCCTGGTGGCCCGCCGGGTTCCGAGAATGACGATCTGGATCGTTACATCGAGATCTGGAACCTGGTGTTCATGCAGTACGACCGTCAGCAGGACGGCGAGTTGAAGCCACTGCCCAAGCCCAGCGTGGATACCGGCATGGGCCTGGAGCGCATTGCGGCGGTCCTGCAGGGCGTGCATTCCAACTACGAGATCGACCTGTTCCAGGCCCTGCTGCAGGCGGCGGCAAAAGCCACCGGTTGTCAGGACCTGGAAGAGAAATCCCTGCGGGTGATTGCCGACCACATCCGTTCGGCCAGCTTCCTGATCTGCGACGGGGTGATCCCGTCCAACGAAGGTCGTGGCTATGTGCTGCGCCGCATCATTCGCCGGGCTCTGCGTCATGGCCACAAGCTGGGCCAGGACAAGCCGTTCTTCTCCACCCTGGTGGGCGCGCTGGCGGAACAGATGGGCGATGCCTATCCGGAGCTGGTCCGCGAACAGGCCCGTATCGAGAAGGCGCTGCTGGCAGAAGAAGAGCAGTTTGGCCGCACCCTGGCCGCTGGCATGAAGGTGCTGGAAGCGGCCATTACCGAGCTGGACGGCAAGGAACTGCCCGGCGAGGTGCTGTTCACTCTCTATGACACCCATGGTTTCCCGCCGGATCTCACCGCCGATGTGGCCCGCGAGCGGGAGCTGACGGTGGACATGGCCGGTTTTGAAAAAGCCATGGAAGCCCAGCGTGAGCGTGCCCGTGGTGCCGGTAGTTTTGCCAATGATTACAGCGACCGTCTCAATATCGAGGCGGTGACCGATTTCTCCGGTTACGAAAAACTGGCGGACGACGACAAGATCGTCGGCCTGTTCAAGGACGGCGAAGCGGTGGACGCCCTCCAGGCCGGTGAAGAAGGCATGGTGGTACTGGCCAGCACGCCATTCTATGCGGAATCCGGTGGCCAGGTGGGCGACAGTGGTTTCCTGGTGCAGGGCGACAACCGTTTCGCGGTGTCCGATACCAAGAAGCGCCAGGCGGCCCATGTGCACCTGGGCAAGGTGGAAAGCGGCAACCTGAAGGTGGGCGATACCGTGTCCGCCTACGTGGATGTGGAGCGTCGTCGCGCCATCATGCGAAATCACTCCGCCACCCACCTGATGCACGCAGCCCTGCGCGACGTGCTCGGTGAGCATGTGCAGCAGAAGGGCTCGCTGGTGGCCGCGGACTATCTGCGCTTTGACTTCTCCCATGGTGAAGCGGTGAGCGAAGCCCAGCGCGAACAGATTGAGATTTTGGTGAACCGCCAGATTCTGGCCAACACCCCGGTGACCACCGAATTGATGGATATCGAAGCCGCCCGGGAAGCCGGCGCCATGGCCCTGTTCGGCGAAAAGTACGATGATCAGGTGCGCGTGTTGAGCATGGGCAGTGACGGTTTCTCCAAGGAGCTGTGCGGTGGCACCCACGTGAGCCGCACCGGCGATATCGGGTTGTTCCGTATTACCCTGGAAGCCTCCGCTGCGGCCGGTGTGCGGCGCATCGAAGCGGTCACCGGTGAGCATGCCCTGGCCGTGATGCGTCAGCAGGAGCGGGCGCTCAGCGAGATTGCCGCGACGGTGAAAAGTACCCCGGACAACGCCGCCGAGCGGGTGCGCAGCCAGGCGCAGAAAGTGCGCGAGCTGGAAAAGGAAATCGAACGCCTCAAGCAAAAGCTGGCCAGCGGTGCCGGCAGCGACCTCACCGATGAGGTGCAGGAAATTGCCGGCGTGAAAGTGCTGGCGACCCAGCTGGACGGTGCCGATGGCAAGACCCTGCGGGTCACCATGGACAAGCTGAAAGACAAGCTGGGCTCGGCGATTATCCTGCTGTCCGCCGTGGATGGCGATAAAGTGGCTCTGGTGGCGGGTGTCACCAAGGACCTCACCGGCCGCTTCAAGGCCGGTGATCTGCTCAAGCATGTGGCCGAGCAGGTGGACGGTCGCGGCGGTGGCCGCCCGGACATGGCCCAGGGCGGGGGTAACAACCCTGCAGCCCTGCCGGCGGCCCTGGAAAGCGTGAAAAACTGGGTGTCCGAACAGGGGGCGTAAGCTGCGGTCAAGACCACGGCTCAGCCCTCAACATGAAATCCCGGCGCGTTTCTGCTAAGGTTACGCGCTCTTTTTTGCAGATAAAGCGACTTTATGGCCCTTATAGTGCAGAAATACGGCGGTACCTCAGTGGGTACGGTCGAACGCATTCAAGCCGTCGCCGAGAAGGTGGCAGGCTTTCATAAACGGGGCGACCAGGTGGTCGTGGTGGTGTCCGCCATGAGCGGCGAAACCAACCGCCTGATCGAGCTGGCCAAAGGTGTCAGTGATAACCCTTCACCCCGCGAGATGGATGTGCTGGTGTCCACCGGCGAGCAGGTCACCATTGCCCTGTTGTCCATGGCGTTGCAGAAGCAGGGCATCAATGCCCGCTCCTACACCGGCAGCCAGATTCCCCTGCGCACCGACAGTGTCCATTCCAAGGCCCGTATCGAAGAGATCGACGACAAGAAAGTGCGCGCCGATCTGAATGGCGGCAGCGTTGTGGTGGTGGCCGGGTTCCAGGGTGTGGATGCCGACGGCAACATTACCACTCTCGGCCGTGGCGGCTCCGACACCACCGCCGTGGCGCTGGCCGCCGCATTGCAGGCCGACGAGTGCCAGATCTATACCGACGTGGACGGCGTCTACACCACCGACCCCCGTGTGGTGGATAACGCCCGTCGCCTGGACAGCATTACCTTCGAGGAAATGCTGGAAATGGCCAGTCAGGGCTCCAAGGTCCTGCAGATCCGCTCTGTGGAATTCGCCGGCAAATACAATGTGCCGCTGCGTGTCTTGTCCAGCTTCCAGGATGGTCCTGGAACTCTCATTACCGTCGACGACGAGGTTGATATGGAAAAGCCGGTAATCTCCGGAATTGCCTTTACCCGTGATGAAGCCAAAATCATCGTGCGTGGCGCCCCGGATACCCCGGGCATTGCCTACAAGATCCTCGGCCCGGTGAGTGCAGAGAACATCGAAGTGGACATGATCGTGCAGAATGTGGGCAAGGACGGCGCCGCCGACTTTACCTTCACCGTGCACCGCAACGATTTCGCCCGTGCCCAGGAAGCCCTGCGCAAGGCCTCCGACGAGCTGGGCAACCCGGAAATCATTGGCGATGACAAGATCGCCAAGGTGTCCCTGGTGGGTGTGGGCATGCGTTCCCACGCAGGTGTAGCATCCAAGATGTTTGAAACCCTGGCCAACGAAGGGGTCAACATCGAGATGATTTCCACCTCCGAAATCAAGGTGTCCGTGGTGATTGCCGAGAAATACCTGGAGCTGGCGGTACGTGCTCTGCACTCCGCCTTTGAGCTGGATCAGCCTTCAAGCTGATCCACATACTATCAGGTATGTGCAGGGCGACGACCGGTTGGTCGAGCGCCCTTCACGGCGAGACTTACGAAACCGCTTCAGGCATACTACCGCCCCCCGTGCCAGGGGTGGGTAAATGGTCCCGCACCAAGGAGTCGTCAAGGACGGCAACCCGAGAGCCTCAGGTACGGCATGCGCTCACGGAAATTGAAGGACCCCAGGAGGGATCATTATGTTAATTCTTACGCGTCGAGTTGGTGAGACCCTGATGGTAGGTGATGAAGTCACCGTGACTGTTCTGGGTGTAAAAGGTAACCAGGTTCGCATCGGTGTGAATGCGCCGAAAGAGGTTGCTGTGCATCGGGAAGAAATCTACCAGCGGATTCAGCACGAAAAATCACCAGACGGTGAGTCTGCCTGATTTTTGGGCTGTATTTTCTCCGCAAAATCGTTATGATGCGCGGCGAGTTTGGAAACAGGCCAGCAAGAGCCCGAATTCCAGACTGACAGTTTGACCGCATTCCGGAGAGGTGGGTGAGTGGCTGAAACCAGTTCCCTGCTAAGGAACCATACGGGTTACCGTATCGCGGGTTCGAATCCCGCCCTCTCCGCCATATATTCGAAACGCCCCGCACTGCGGGGCGTTTTTCGTTGGAGCCTTGCTCGCAAGGCGAAGCCTCTCCGGTTTCCTCACTCGTGACGCCTCACTGATTAAGGCTCCTACGCAAAAAGCACGCTAACGAGATCCGCTCATACCCACTGGCAAACATTTTCAACCCGCCCGACCCGGCAGTTGCGCTACACTATCCCCCCGAAAAAATTCCGACAAGGTGACGCCATGACTGACACCCTGACCATCGCCCGCCCCGACGACTGGCATCTTCATTTCCGCGACGGCGATCTGCTTGCCGAGACGGTGCCCGCCACGGCGAACGTGTTTGGCCGTGCCATTGTCATGCCCAACCTGACGCCACCGGTGAATACCGTGGCCCAGGCGGACGAGTACCGGCAGCGGATTCTGGCCCAGGTGCCGGCGGGCGTTGCCTTCGAGCCGTTGATGGTGTTGTACCTGACCGATACCACGCCGGTGGAAGAGGTGGAGCGAGCCGCCAAGAGTGACTTCGTGCATGCCTTCAAGCTGTATCCGGCTGGCGCCACCACCAATTCCGACAGCGGCGTTACCGATCCGGGCAAGATTACCCATCTCTACGCGGCCATGGAAAAGCACGATGTGCCGCTGCTGGTCCACGGTGAAGTCACCGATGCGGACATTGATATCTTCGACCGCGAAAAAGTCTTTATTGACCGTTACCTCAATGATATCCGTCGCCAGTTTCCCGGCCTGCGCATTGTCTTCGAGCATGTGACCACGTCAGAAGGCGTTCACTTTGTGCGCGAGGCCAGCGAGCTGACCGCGGCTACCGTGACGCCGCAACACCTGCTGATGAACCGCAACGATCTGCTGGTGGGTGGTGTGCGGCCACACAACTATTGCCTGCCCATTCTCAAGCGACGTCAGCATCAGCAAAGCATCCAGCAGGCGGTGCTGGAAGGCCATGGCCGCTTCTTCCTTGGCACCGATTCCGCCCCGCATCCACGCAACAAGAAAGAAGCGGCCTGTGGCTGTGCTGGCTGCTATTCCGCCCGGGCGGCGCTGCCGTTGTATGCCAGCTTTCTGGAGCAGCACAACGCCCTGGACAAGCTGGAAGGTTTTGCCAGCCACTTCGGCGCGGATTTCTACCGGTTGCCCCGCCATACCGACACCGTGACCCTGGTGCGCAAACCCTGGTCTGTGCCTGAGGTGATTGATGCGGCGGGGGAGGCCATGGTGCCGTTCTACGCCGGCCAGCAACTGCCCTGGTCCCTGGGCTGATTGATGGAACGCTTGCCGGTTGTTGTCCTGAGCGGATTTCTGGGCAGCGGCAAGACCACGATGCTCAACCGCTGGCTCAGCGAGCGTCAGGACCTGGCGGTGATCATCAATGAGCTGGGCGATATTGGTATCGACCAGCACCTCACCGGCCCCGGGCGGGTGCCGGTGACTCTGCTGTCCGGTGGTTGCCTCTGCTGTGTGATACAGGGCTCCCTGTCGAGCACTCTGCGCAACCTTTTCATGGCCCGCAAAAATGGTGAGCTACCAGCGTTTTCTACGCTGCTGCTGGAAACCACCGGCGCTGCCGATCCGTTCGGTGTCACCGCTCCGCTGGAGCAGGATCCCTGGCTGAAGAAACGCTTCTTCTGCCAATCAGTGCTGACCGTGGTGGATGCTGTGGCTGGCGTCCGTAGCCTGGAACGTCACCCGGAGTGGCTGGAACAGATCCACGCCGCCGATGCCCTGTTGTTGTCGAAAACGGAGCAATGCCAGCCGCAAGACCTGGCGGCCTTGAAGGTGCAACTGGCAGCGCTTAACCCCACCGCGCGCATCTACCCGGAACCGGCCCCGGTGGACCTGCTGGCACAGTCCTTTCCCCGTCGTTGCCGGGTCACCGGCAGTTTTGCGCCGGCCCCATCGAGTAGCTCGCTGCTGTCGCCACAGCGACCGGTTCCCCCTCCATCCCGTCATCAGCTTTACAGTGCCTCCCTGCGCTGGGATGGCCTGCTGTCCTGGCCCCTGTGGCAGGCTGCCCTCAAACAACTTGCCGAGCAATGCGGTGATGCCCTGATCCGGGTAAAAGGCCTGCTGCGCGTGGAAGGGCTCGATGGCCCCTTGCTAGTGCAATGGGTGGAAGGACAGGAGCCGGAGTTGGCCCCCCTCAACCAATGGCCCGACCAGGATAGTCAAACCCGCCTGGTGCTGATCGTCCGTCATCCCCAGGCTGACTTTGCGCAACAACAACTGGCACACTGGGAAACCTTGCTGACACAGCTCGCTCCTGAATAGGATCCGACATGGGCTATGTTTATCTTGCCGTGGCCATCCTTGCCGAAGTGGTGGCGACCAGCGCATTGAATGCCTCCCAGGGTTTCTCCCGGTTGTGGCCCTCCGTGGTCACCGTGGTGGGCTACAGCATCGCTTTCTATGCGCTATCGTTGACCTTGCGCACCATTCCCATGGGCATAGCCTATGCGGTGTGGGCCGGTGTCGGTATTGTATTGATTGCGCTGGTAGGTGCGCTGTTTTTCCGTCAGCAGCCAGACCTGCCTGCGATGGTGGGCATGGCGTTCATTGTGGTCGGCGTGGTGCTGGTGACGTTCGTGTCACAGACCAGCGGACACTGAACCAACGAGACAAGGAGTTCCCGTGACAGAGCGGATGCAGAGTGCCGAACAGGCCGTGGATTATGTGATCAAGCAGACCGGTGGCGAAATCCGCCTGGCCATGCCACTGGGGCTGGGCAAGCCAAACCGTTTTGTGAATGCCCTCTATGCACGGGTGGAAAGGGATCCCTCCCTGACTCTTGATATCTATACCGCCTTGTCACTGGGTAAGCCCGGTGCCGGCAGTGATCTGGAAAAGCGTTTTCTCAATCCCTTCGCCGACCGCCTGTTCGGCGATTATGAAGAGCTGGCCTATCTGAAACCCCAGAAGCGTAGCGCTTTGCCGGACAATATCCGCGTGTTCGAATTCTTTGTGCAGCCGGGTAGCATGTTGGGCAGTGACAGTGCCCAGCAGCATTACATCAGCAGCAACTACACTCATGTGGCCCGGGATCTCAACGCCCGCAATATCAATGTGGTGGCGCAGATGTTGGCGCACCGGGAAGAGGACGGCAGCGATCGCTACAGCTTCTCCTGTAACCCTGAGGTAACCCTGGATCTGATGCCCCTGCTCAAGGCGCGTCGGGATGCCGGCGAAACCATTGTCTCGGTGGGGCAGGTGCATCGGGATCTGCCCTTTATGGAAAACGATGCCCGAGTGGACGACTGGCTGGCGGACATGGATATCCTGCTGGATGACGCCCAGGGTCACACCCGCCTGTTCAGCACCCCCAACATGCCGGTGAATATCCAGGATCACTTTGTCGGCCTGCACGCCAGCACTCTGGTGAAGGATGGCGGTACCCTGCAGATCGGGATCGGTGCCCTGGGCGATGCGCTGGTGCATCATTTGCGCTTGCGCGAGCTGGATAACGACCTTTACCAATCCCTGCTCAAGGCCTGGTCCTTGCCGAAAAGTCATCAGCAACTGGTGGAAAAGGAAGGCGGCACAAGCGCCTTCCGCGAAGGTCTGTACGGCTGCAGCGAGATGATGACCCATGGCCTTCTGACGCTGATTGATGATGGTATTATTCGCCGCCCGGTGTATGACTGGGCGCCCTTGCAACAGCTGGAAATGCACAACCCTGCCAAGCCCGGTCTGGCCCTGCTGGATGCCCTGCGCGAGCAGGATGCCATTCGGCGCCGTCTCAATCACGACCACTTGCGTCAGCTGAAGCGCTTCGGGATTTTCCGTAGTGACGTGGAAAAACACGGCGATGAGCTGGTGTTGCCCAACAATATCCGCGTGGTCAACGATCTGGACGACCGCGCCACAAGAGAAGCTCTCAAGGCGGTGTTCGGTGATGAACTGGCTGGTGGCGTGGTCATGCATGGTGGCTTTTTCCTGGGTCCCCAGGCGTTTTATGAGCGCCTTCGCGAGCTGGATGCACCGAGCCGGGCGGCCATCAACATGACCCACATCAGCTTCATCAATCATCTCTACGGTGATGAAACCCTCAAGCGTCTGCAGCGCCAGGATGCCCGTTTTGTGAATACCGCTTTCACCGTGACCTTGTTGGGGGCTGCCGTTGCCGACCAGGTAGAAGATGGCCGGGTGCTCAGTGGGGTGGGCGGGCAGTACAACTTTGTCAGCCAGGCCCATGAACTGGAAGGGGCCCGTTCCATCCTGATGGTCCGCGCCTGGCGCGAGCGCGGTGGCGAGGCCATGAGCAATGTGGTGTTCCGCTATGGTCATAACACCATTCCCCGCCATCTGCGCGATGTGGTGGTGACGGAATACGGGGTGGCCGATCTGCGCGGCAAGACCGATGAGGAGGTGGTGATGGCCATGCTCAATGTGGCCGACAGTCGTTTCCAGATCGAACTGATGGAGGAGGCCCAGGCCGCCGGCAAACTCCGCAAGGATTACCGGATCCCCGAACCCTACCGCCGTAATAATCCTGAGCATCTTCACGAGATCGCTGAGCGCCATGGTGACAAGGCGTTCCCTACCTTCCCGCTGGGCTGTGACTTCAACGAGGTGGAGCAGCGGTTGCTCAAGGCGCTGACCTGGCTAAAGGAAAAAGTCAGCCAGAAGGAATACCTGAAGTTGGGACGCAAGGCGCTGTTTGAGGAGGGCAGCGAAAGCGATTTCGCTGCGGAGCTGGAGCGGATGGCGTTGAGAGATCCGCATGGTATTCGAGCGCATCTCTATCAGCGACTGCTGCTGACGGCGCTGGAGGCTACCCGCTGAGAGACGGCGCCAGCCCCACGACATAATCCGCCATGAGTCGCGAGGACACGGTGGGGTGGCACCGGGTCCTCGCAGCTCAGGTCTTTAGGCGCTTTGTTTTTCCTGCTCCCGATCCGTTTTCCTGGATCGGGGCTTGGCTGTCTTGCCAGAGCTGACGGACAGGGCCCGCCAGAAGGGGATGCGTCGGGTTACAGCCACCATTTCGTCCACGCTGTCACTGATGCCGGACAAGCGGTCCACAGTGTCCCGCAGCCCCACCAGCTCATCCACATGCTCGGACATCTTGAATACCACCATGTAGAATTCAAGCAGGGCGCGTAGAACGGATGCCAGCACCAGAAAAGTCAGTGGTGCCGCGAAAAAGAAATAGAACAATCCGCGCCAGGTAGACGCCATGAATGCCTCTACGCAGACGTAGATCAGGCCGCAGGCAATGGCAACCAGAGCAATGCCATAAACCCCGGGCAGGACCTGGATGATCATGTATTTGTCGAACTTGAAGTTGAACAGTTCGCGCCAATATTGCACTACCCAGAAGAAGGCTCGGCGCATGCGAGTGCCGAATTTTTCGGGAATTTTTTCCGGCGTTTTCTGTTCGTTGTTATCTACCATTTTGCGTACTGCTCCTCGACAAAACCGTATTGCCCGTCGATGGCGAGAGAGCGTCCGTCCCTGAGTCGGAGCTCGCCATCGAAGCGACCAAAAAGCTGGTTGAAATTGCTGGCAAACAGGCCCAGATTCATCCGTTCGCGATGATTGCCATTGGGGGTGAAACGAAGCATGACCTGCCCGCACTGACTGCGCAGGGTCCAGGGTTGCATCAGATCATCCCGGTTGTATTCAAAGATCACCCCGTCGGTGGGGATCATCTGGTCATCCACCCACAGGCAGTTTTCTGAAAATGTGGTTTCGTTGACGCCGCAGGACAGATTCAATCCCACCCGTGTGTTGCCGACCAGGGCGGAAAGGCACGCCCAGTTCCAGAATGTCTCGCGGCGCATATAACCCGCGGAAAAATCGTGATGGCCACAGGCGTTCAGCCCGGCCAGATCCTGCTGGCTGCTGTCCTGTTGCAGGGTACCGGTGACGGTACGGCCGGCGACCTTGTTGGCGTAGACCCAGCCATTGACGCCAGTGCGGGTACACAACGACATGGGCTGATAATCCGGGCCCTCGTCCATGCGGACATCCAGTGTCAGGTCCTTCAGGTTCACCGTCAGGGTCTTGCTCAGGGAGCCACCCTGATCCTGATAGCCCATCCGGATATCCACGCCACGGCGCTGAAAGCGGCTTTCACCCTGCCGTGGTGAGGTGGACATGGTCAGCTCGCGGCCCAGCGGCGAGCGCCAAGTATATTCCCGTAAGCGCCCAGTGCGAGGTTCAAAGATGTAAAAAAACGCCATTCCCAGGTAGGCGGTGTGCGCCAGGGCACAGCCGGCCAGCAGTTCCTGGCTGATAACACCGAAATACTGGAACTGCTTGTAGTGAAAATGCCGGGCATAGCGCGGCGCTGGCTGCCCCATGGGAGTGCGATAGTCCGCCTGGCGACCGTTGATGGTTGCGACGGTTTCGGGAAACACGCCAAGGGCGACCTGGCCCTGGTTGTCTACCAGCGCCGAGGGTTGAGACTGAAAGTTCATGTGTTTGGCCAGCTGACAGGAACAATGAAACCCGGGGTATCACGGTGGCACTGGGTCACCATGAGGGGGCGTTGACGGCTTTCAACATAGTCAATCAGGGTGGGCGTCGCAATCAAAGTGGTACTTTTGTCCGACATGAACGGGCAGGGCCAGTAGGGCCGCTCAACAATTGACCATTCGCCGTCGTCCAGCGTGTTGCTGGGCAGCCACCAGCCCCGTTCGTGGCCGGGGTGGGGCTGCACGCCAGTGGCCGGGGTATGCTGCCGGTAGAACAGCCGCCCGCGGCTCAGCAGGGCGCTGCCATCCGGTTGCCAGCCCTGCTCGGCAAGTTGCGCGCGCACTTCCGGCATGGTGGAGCGCGGCAGTTGCTGATCGAACAGATGGCGGGCCTTGCGGTCCAGAGTGTCGTGACTGTTGGGGCCGAACCAGGCCTGGGCGGTGCCCAGGTAAAACTTCAGCGCCAGCTCCCAGTGCCAGAGCCTTCCTTCCAAGTGATCAAGCACCAGTAAATCCAGCTCGCCCAGGGTGCGACCCTGGTGGCGAAACGGCAGATTGCTGGCGACCCGCTCCAGATTATTGCTGGCATCCACCAGGGCCGAGACCCATTGCTCGAACATCAGCCCCAGGCGTCGTGCTGGCGTATGAGCCTGCAGACGCACTGCGGCGCGTTCCGGTAAGTCCGGGTCGAGTTGGTATTCGCGTTTTAGCAGCTCACCGGCATCCCGGCAGGGAGAGGGGCATGGCAAAAGGGGCGGGGCCTCCACCAGCCAGCGCAGCAGGCCAGCCGGTGTGGGTGAGGCCGTTGTGGTCATGCTGAAGTGGATAGAATCTCGCGTTTGTTTAATGCGGATTTTACCTCGTCAGCCCAGTGCAGCCAGGCCTGCTGATCCAGGATGCCCCGGCGCAGGGTCAGATAGGTAAACAGATCCTTGTCGCGGCCCTGTTCGTCCAGTTTCCTGGCCAAGGCCTCGAAGGTGTCCAGGCGTTCACGGCGCAGGTCCGCCTGGTCGTCCAGCTCGCGCAGGATCGACGACGAATCCGACAGGGCACCACCTGCAATTTTCACCATAAAGGCGTCGCGGATGCGCGGTGGGGCGGCAGGTTTACGAAGCCATCGAATCAACTCGTCGCGGCCTTCTTCCGTGATGCGGTACAGTTTCTTGTCCGGCTTGCCATCCTGGGGGATATGGCGAAATTTCACCATATTCTGGTCATTGAGTTTTCCCAGCTCCAGGTAAATCTGCTGATGGGTGGCGTTCCATACCAGCCCGATGCTGTTAGCAAATTCGCGAGCGAGGTCGTAACCGCTGGCTTCCTGATCTTGAAGCAGGACAAGTATGGCATGGCGCAAAGACACGGCTCACTCCTCGTTTTATTATGTGACGTAATACTATTTTGATAGTAGAGAGCTGTGTTATTGCTGCGCAATCCGTTGAATAAGTAGTTTTGTAAAAACTTGGTGAACTTACACCACAGTCCAAGTGCAATGTAAGTAATTGTTATCAAAAGGGATGCAGTCTGTAGGCCAAGGAGGCCAGAAAGGAAAAGATTGTTTCTGTCAGTCTTGTACGAGCGGGCCAAAGGGGATGACCCGAAAGCCTGGTCAGAATTGACAGGATTTCGGGTCGGACTGGTCAGGCGGAACGGCGAGGAAGCGGCACCAGCTGGCTTGCCTGAAACTCCGCGGACGCCTTGAGCTGTTCCGCGTTCAGTTTGGGCACCAGATTGTTGATCAGGCTGCGCGATGCCTTGCGAGTGGTTTCCACGCCCATGCTGGCCAGCTTGCGCAGTACCGGGCCGAATTGCAGCAGGGCCATTGGGCGCTCGAAGTACCATTCGATGGCCTGATCGGTCAGTGCCAGCAGGTAGCGCACCAGCTCTTTGCGGGCCTTTTCCGGGTTGTCCTCGCACAGGTCCGGCAGACTTTTTCCCAGAGCGGCCATTTCCTCATCCACGGGGAAGGCCACGTACCAGAAATCCCCACCGGGAGCCGGCTGGCGGACCTGGTCCATGTAGTAGGCGGCATCGCGGTTTTGCTGTAGATCCAGTTTTTTGGCGCTGCGGCTGACCACCATGAGGGTGGCCTTGTTGATGGTCTGGGTGGTCATTCGTACCACCTTCATCAGCCCGGGGGACAACTGGGCCGCCTCGGCAGCCCGGGTAATCAAGGCAGTGAGCGCCTCGTCGATGAAGATGCCCATGATCGCTTCGATTTCTTGCGGCTCTGGCCGGGTGGCGCCGCCCTGCATGCGACGGATAAACCCGTCGGTTTTCTGGTGCAGGGTATCGCTGGATCGGAAAGCAACGTGAGGTATTGTCATTATTCGGGTCCTGAGGCGACTGATGATGGGATCATACCCAGCCTGGCGGCGGGCTCAAATGACCTAAACGGGTGCCGAACTGACTATTCATGAAGGCACAGACTCAGGTATTTCTTTTTTGGTTCCAATGGAAGATGATTCGCGCCCGGCACGATTTCTGTGACCGGCAGCCAGGAGAAATCATGTTAGGCGTCGTCAATGCGGATGCGGAGCGGGTAAAACAGTGGCTCCAGCAAGCGAATATTCGACATTACATCTGTGAGCACTGCCATGGGTTGCACCTGTCCGAGTTGCAGGAGCGCGAAGGGGTGGTGGATGCCCGCGTGTTCGTGGAGGAAGATGGCATTCTATTGACCACCGAGCTGGAATTGCGCCCGTCGGCCCTGTTTGCCGTGCAGGCGGAGCTGACCCGGCTGAATATGGCGTATCCTTCCATCAAGCTGTTTCTGGATGTGAGCGACGACTCTCTGCCCCGGCTGGTGGCCTGCGATTTGCTGCTGAGCCGTCACGGTGTGTCTTTCGAGCAGTTTATCCACTTCGTCCAGGCCACCGTGGATGCCACGGTGCAATTGCTGGATGAAGGCCAGGAATTTCACTGGTTGATCTGGCCGGATGAGATGGACAGTGGTGCTGGAGAAGCGCTCCACTAACGATTCGGTTCGGGAGGCACTGCGGTGCAAGACAATGCGGATTCACTGGGCGGCGTTGGTGGCGACCGACTTGACGGCCTCATAGATGGGCTGGTCCAGCATGGCTATGCCATTGCCCCTGGCTATTTCCCCCTGTCACTGGTGCGAGCCCTTCGCGAGGAAGCGCAACTGCGTGACCGGCAGGGGGAGTTTCAGCTGGCCGGTATTGGTCGGCGCCAGGTGCACCAGAAAGACACCCGCGTCCGAAGTGACAGAACCTGCTGGTTAAGGGGACAGACCCTGGCCCAGTGTCAGTTGTTGGAGGGGCTGGAAAGCCTGCGGGTGGCGGTGAACCGGTCCCTGTTCATGGGGCTGTTCGAGCTGGAATCCCACTTTGCCATTTACGGGCCCGGTGACTACTACCAGCGCCATCTGGATGCCTTCAATGGCAACAACGGGCGCCTGTTGTCCGTGGTGCTGTACCTTAATGAAGGCTGGCAGAGTCAGTGGGGCGGCCGCCTGCGGCTGTGGCCGGAGCCCGATGCCCAGGGAGTGGCCACGGAAGTGGAGCCCCGCGCCGGGACCCTGGTGGCTTTCCTCAGCGAGAAAATTCCCCACGAAGTCTTGGCAGCCACCCGGGAACGCTACAGTATTGCCGGATGGTTTCGTTGCAACAACACCACTGCCGACTGGCTCGATCCGCCACGCTGATTATTGCCCTGCTGCTGGGGCAGAGTGGCGCGTGGGCGGCAGTCTGTGCCAACCCCGGTCGCGATGGCCAGGGCGGCAGCGACGCCGTCATCAACAGCTATTTTACCGGCCCGGCCACCCAGACCCTGTCTCCGGGCACACGTACCTTTTCCCTGACTCGTCAGCGCGGCACCGCGCCGCTGCGTGCTGGCGATCTGGCCCTGTTGCTGCAAGTGCAGGGGGCCTCCATGAATACCGCCAACCATGCCGACTATGGCCAGCTTCAGGGTCACGGCCTGGTCGCCGAGTGGGTGCGTATTGATCGGGTAGAAGGGGAGCAGGTGTGGGCTCAGGGCGGCGGATCCGGTGGCGGGTTGTTACATGGCTATGTGAATGCACCGGCCAGTCGTGAGCAGGGACGCCGTCGCTGGCAACTGGTGCGGGTCCCTCAGTACGAACATTTCTCCCTGCAGCAGGATAGCCGGGCACTGCCCTGGGACGGCTACACCGGCGGGGTACTGGCGGTGGATGTGCGACGCAAGGTCGCCCTGAACGGGCACCGGCTGTCGGTGGCGGGTGCCGGTTTCCGCGGTGGCCCGGCATTGTCGCTGCAGGGGGCGCTGGGTCGGCCGGCGGACTGGCGTTACCCGGCGCCGTCGGTTCAGGACCGGCAGGCGGGGTATGGCCACCATGCCAGCAAGGGAGAAGGTGTTGCCGGTACCCCGGTCCTGTTGCTGGAAGCCGGCAACGGGTATCCCGATGGTGATATGGGCCGCGGCGCGCCCGCTAATGCGGGAGGTGGTGGTAATGGCCTTGATTTGTCCCACCTGCGGTTGGGCAACGGCGGTGGTGGCGGCAATGGCTCCGTTGGTGGTCATGGTATGCCGGTGGAAGGCGGTGGCCTGGGCGGTCATGTTGCCCCTCGCGCCCTGGTGCTGGGCGGTGGCGGTGGCGCCGCCGCCCGACGCAAGAATGACGGCGGCCAGGGCGGCGCTGGCGGCGGGCTGCTGCTGATCCGGGCTGCTGGCCTGCAGGGGCATGGGGGGCTGGATCTGCGCGGCGCAGCGGGCAGTGCTGCGGGGGATGTGGGCGGTGGCGGTGGTGGCGGCGGTACCCTGTGGCTGGACCTGCCGGCTACCGATTCGCTGGCGATTACCCCTGATCATGCCGGTGGCGCCGGCGCCAAAGGCGGCGGCCAGGGGGGCGATGGTCAGCTGCTGGCGCGAGGCGAGCGCCAGTGGCCAGGGTTTCAGCCACTGTCGGTGGCGGGTGCAGAGGCAGGGTTTCGTTGCCGTCCCGCCGGCCACTGGATTACCGGTGTGCTGTTCGAGGATAACGGTGCGGGCGGCGGGCAGGCGTTTAATCAGCGTCGTGATGGTGAAGAAGCCTCCTTGCCAGGCTTGATGCTGACCTTGAAGGACCCGGTCAGCGGCTGGAAAAAAACGACCACATCCGATGCATCCGGGGCTTTCCAGTTCCGGTTGTCGGAGGCACAAAGTCGTGGCCAGACATTGGAGTTGTCATTGTCGCTGCCGGAAGGGCAGCAGTTGCCGGAGTTGCCGTCACTTAACGGTGAGCGGGGTCAGCGGCACGGTCACCAGGTTCGCTGGCCGCTGCAGGCCACTGCTGATCGTCATTCCGGGCCGTTACCGTTGGGCCTGATTGCGGAACCGGGCTGGCAGGCGCCCGACGACACGGTGCTGGCACCGGGTGGCACCGCAGTGCTGGCCTTTGAATACCGGGCGCCGGTGACCGGGCAGGTACAGTTCCACAGTGATCACCCGGCGGTGCGTGGTCTGTTGATGGACCGGGCTTGTTCAGGAGACAGCGAGCAATGGCAAAGCGGTCAGAACGCCGGCTGGACGGTAATGGCTGGCGAGCGTCTGTGCGTGCGGGTGCCGGTACGTTTTGGCGGGCAGGCAACCCGCATCCCGGTGACGGCCACCACCTTGCCGCACAATGCGCCAACGGGTTTTATCATTGCGCCCCAGCAGACCTCGGTAAAAATTCTTCCCGGGTCTTGAAAGTTTTTCCAGCATCCCCATTTATTTCACTGTGACAACCCGGCCGGTTGGATCGCTGCTGACATCTTCTGTGGCAGCGGTTCCGTGTCACGCACAATTCAGTAAACCTTTTTTCAGTGGATGCCGCAGAGTGGGTCTGCTGAAGAGTTTGGAGATATGTGTGATGAATACCGGATTTTCCCTTGCCCCCCTGTTTCGCCATTCAGTGGGCTTTGATCGCTTTGATGAACTCATGGATGCCGCCTTGCGTGCGGATCAGTCCAATGGTTATCCACCTTACGACATCATCCGCGAAAGTGATGGTCGCTACCGTATCGTGATGGCTGTGGCCGGTTTCGGCCGCGATGATCTGGAGATCACGGTGCAGGAAAACGAGCTGCGCATTCGTGGCAGTCTGCCGCCGCAGAATGATGGTGAGCGGACCTGGTTGCATCAGGGCATCGCCCGGCGTGCCTTCGAGCGCACCTTCAAGCTGGCTGACCACGTGGAAGTGGATGGCGCCGGTCTTAACGATGGCCTGCTTACGGTGACCCTGAACCGTGTGGTTCCCGAAGAAAAGAAACCCCGGGTAATCCCCGTGGACGGCGAACAATCACCAACAAATCGTAATTAAATCGCTGCACTTTGTGACGCGTTTTCTGTGACATAGTAAAGGGGTCGGTAAGGCCCCTTTTTGTTAAATAGGGGGCGGTGCCTGCGGCATCGGCCCGATATAACCAAAGGGTCTTATCCGGATACTGATCATGCTCACCGGATCAGTGCAGAGTCGTTGTTATCCTGGCCAGGAGGGCCGGAACTCTGCAGTAACCAACCCATTGTCAGCCACAGGGAGCGGCACGCAATGAAACGTCTGTATTACTTCGCCAAATCACTGACCTCTGTTCAGGGGATAACCTCAGATCTGCGCCAGGCAGGCATCGGTGAAAACCGCTTGCATGTGATGGGCAATGACAGCTCAGCCATGGCCCAGGCCCATGTGCACACCACCACCCCCTGGGAAGAAACTGACATCATGCATTCTGGTTTTGTCGGTGCCCTGGCGGGCATGGCTGTGGGCCTGGTGGTCGGCTTTCTACTGGCCGGTGCAGACCCCTGGGGCATGCAGCTGGACACTGGTGCCATCATCGGCGCGACGCTGTTCGGTACCTGTTTCGGCGCTTGGGTAGGTGGCCTGCGCGGGGTTTCCTCCCGCAGCCACCACCTGACGCCCTATCTGGACCGGGTGGAGCAGGGCGACTACCTGATGATGGTCGATGCCGATGATGAGGTGCAGGCCAGCAAGGTGGAAAAGGTCATGCAGGGGCATCGTCACGAAGCGGAAGAAGCCGGTCGCGAGGAGCATTTCAGTCCGTTTGATTGAGACCTTTGTTGGAGCCTTGCGAGCAAGGCTCCAACGGGGCTGATAATGCTGGCGCCTGACGTCAGGCATCCATCCAATACGCCGCCACATCCAGCATGCGGTGGCTGAATCCCCATTCGTTGTCGTACCAGGCCAGCAGTTTCAGCTGCTGGCCCAGTAATCGACTGTGGTTGGTATCTACCACGCAGGAGTAGGGCAGGTGGTTGAAGTCGCTGGACACCAGCGGCAGGTGATTCACAGCCAGTACTCCCAGCAGATCGCCATGGGCAGCATTGCTCAGTGCCTCATGGACCTGCTCGAGGGATTCCACCTGCTCAAGGGTGACGGTGAGATCCACCAGTGACACATTCAGCGTGGGCACCCGCACCGCCAGGCCATCCAGTCG
Source organism: Alcanivorax sp. (assembly GCF_019431375.1). Taxonomy (NCBI): domain Bacteria; kingdom Pseudomonadati; phylum Pseudomonadota; class Gammaproteobacteria; order Oceanospirillales; family Alcanivoracaceae; genus Alcanivorax; species Alcanivorax sp. The sequence continues at coordinate 1,433,260 of NZ_CP080267.1, read as the reverse complement.
CCCCTGTAGATGGGGCAGTACCAGTCCCACGGCTTTCGCGGCACCGGTGCTGGTGGGGATCATGTTCACCGCTGCCGCCCGGGCGCGCAGTAAATCCCCGTGGGCCTTGTCCACCAGATTCTGGTCGTTGGTATAGCTGTGGATGGTGGTCATCAGGCCCTGGCGCACCGTAAAGGCCTGATCGAGCACGGCCACCATGGGCGCCAAACAGTTGGTGGTGCAGGAGGCGTTGGAGACAATTCGTTGTTCGCGGCTCAGTACCGAATGGTTGACGCCATAGACCACGGTGGCATCGGCGTCGTCCACCGGATAACTGGCGAGTACCCGCGGGGCGCCAGCGTCAAGGTGGGCGCTGAGGGCGTCGTGGCTTTTGTACTTGCCGGCGCATTCGATCACCAGATCCGGTTTCAGGGATTTCCAGGGCAGGTCTTCCAGCCGGCTTTCGGCGAAACAGGGAATCCGGTGGCCGTTGATTTCCAGATGGGAGCCATCGTAATGCACGGAGTGGGGCCAGCGGCCATGGGTACTGTCGAACGCCAGTAAATGGGCAAGTACGTCGAAGTCTGCCAGATCATTAATGGCGACCAGTTCGAAACGGTCACCGGCGGGGTGTTCACTGATTGCCCGGACAATACAGCGGCCGATGCGGCCAAAGCCGTTGATGGCAATGCGAATTTTCTTGCTGTTTGGCATGGCACACTCTCCGTCCACCATAGAATTTCAGTGTAGACCCGAGGTGTCATCACGGCCAGCCTGATCAAGCTTTAAGCAGATGGAAAGGGCGTATCTTGCATTAGCCGGTCGCTTTGGCCACAATGCGCCCTCGCTCTGCAGGCCCTGCCGGCAGGCGCGTAATGGTCGACCCGTCGGTCCCCCCGCAACGACAGACTGTGAACTCCGCCAGGCCCGGAAGGGAGCAACGGTAGCAGTGGACTCGTGTGCCGGGGTGTGGCTGGCGGGAAGACCTCCAATCTTCCTCCCGCCGATACCCGGCATGCTTTTACCAAACACGCCTTCTGCACTGTCTTCCCCGCGGGAACTTCGTTAGCATTAAGCCCTTCATGAGACACCCCTTTTCCGCTGAATACCGGTGTCGATCCCTGTTGGTTGGAGTGCTATGAGTTATCAGGTCCTTGCCCGGAAATACCGCCCCCGCACCTTCGATGAGCTGGTGGGGCAGGAGCACGTCTCGCGGGCCCTGATGCATGCGCTGGATCAGGATCGCCTGCACCATGCCTATCTGTTCACCGGCACCCGCGGGGTGGGCAAGACCACCATCGCCCGCATCCTGTCCCGCTGTCTGAACTGCGAGCAGGGCGTCAGTGCTCGTCCCTGTGGCGTCTGCCCCACCTGTGTGGAAATCGGTGAAGGCCGCTTCGTGGACCTGATCGAAGTGGATGCGGCCAGTCGTACCAAGGTGGAAGATACCCGTGAACTGCTCGACAACGTGCAGTACGCGCCGACCCGAGGCCGCTACAAGGTCTATCTCATCGATGAGGTGCACATGCTGTCGGCGCATTCCTTCAATGCGCTGCTCAAGACCCTGGAAGAACCGCCGCCCCATGTGAAGTTCCTGCTCGCCACCACCGATCCGCAGAAACTGCCGGTGACGGTGCTGTCGCGCTGTCTGCAGTTCAGCCTCAAGGCGCTGCCGGCGGAGCAGATTGCCGGCCATCTGCAGGCCCTGCTGGACAAGGAAATGATCCGCTACGAGGCACCCGCTTTGCTGGCCCTGGGCAAGGCTGCCCAGGGCTCCATGCGCGATGCCCTCAGCCTGACCGACCAGGCTATTGCCTTCGGCAGCGAGCAGCTCAGCAGCGAGGCGGTGAACGCCATGCTGGGCACCGTGGATCGCAACCATGTACTGACCCTGCTGGTGGCGCTGGCGGAGCAGGAGCCGGGCGGCGTGCTGCAGGCGCTGGCCTCCGTCAGCGAGCACTGCCCCGGGGAACTGGCGCTGCTGGACGAGCTGATTAGCCAGCTGCACCAGTTGGCGGTCTGCCAGGCGGTACCGGGCAGCCATGACGAGACCATTACCCAGCTGGCGGCGGCGCTGAGCGCCGAGCAGGTACAGCTCTATTACGACGTGGCCGTGCGCGGCCGTCGGGATCTGCAGGATGCCCCGGACAGCCGTGCGGCGCTGGAAATGTTGCTGCTGCGCATGGTGCTCTTCACGCCCAAAGGGGTGTTGCCGAGTCGGGGGGAACACGCCGGCGCAAAAAAGCCTGAAGCGGCGACGCCGTCGGCACAAGCCGGCGGCAAACCGGATTTGCGAGCCCTGCTGGACCGGCCCGCTGCTGCCCCCGCGCCGCCAACGCCGCCCACTTCCCAGCCCGCTGCCAGTCCGGTTGTGGAGTCGGTGCCTCAAGGTGGCGCCACCTCCGCCGCCCTGGCTCAGGTGGAACGTCCAGGCCGCGAGGAGCCCAGTGAGCAGACGGCGCCTGAGCCCGTTCCATCGGAGCCCGAGCCGCCCCAGCCGGAACCGGAGCCCACACCGGAGCCGGTGCCGGAATCGGTTGCTGCGCAACCGACGCAGGACGCCGCAGAAGAGCCGCCGCTGGCGCCGCTGTCGGAACCGACCAGCGAATCCGAGGTGGCCACCTGGTGGGCGGCCCTGTTGCTGCGTCTGGATCTGGACGGCACGGTGCGCAATATTGCCCGCAACGCGGTGCTGGTGAGCCGGGAAGAAACGGTCTGGACCTTGCGTATCAGCACCGGGCACGAGGTGCTGGTTAACCGGGAACGGCTGGACGAGTTGAGCGGTGCGCTGGAAAATTATTTCCAGCGGCGCATCCAGATCCAGGTGGAGTACGAACGCAAGGCTGGCGATACCCCGGAAGCCATGGCCGAAGCCCGGCGCCAGGAGCTGCTGGTCGATGCCACCCGGACCCTGCATGACGATCCGGTAGTACAGCAGCTGGTCAGCACCTTTGATGGCCGGCTGGACGAAGACAGTGTAGTGCCGAAAGAAACGGTGGAATAACTCCCGGTCAGACCGGGTGGAGACAATGATGGATTTCGATATCAACTCTCTCATGCAACAGGCCCAGGCCATGCAGGAGAAGAAGAAAAAGATGCAGGACGAGGCCGCCAACGCGGAAGTGACCGGTGAATCCGGTGCCGGCCTGGTCAAGGTGACCATGAATGGCCGCCACGACGTCAAAGCCGTGGACATTGATGCCTCCCTGATGAGTGAGGACAAGGAGTTGCTGGAAGACCTGCTGGCGGCTGCCGTCAACGACGCTGTGCGTCGGGTGGAAAAACAGCAACAGGACAACATGCAGAACATGGCCGGCGGTTTTCCCTTTCCGCCGGGCTTCAAGCCATAAGGGGCGCTGTCTGTGAAGCATGCGCCGCTGGTTGATCAGTTGATCCACGCCTTTACCTGTCTGCCGGGTGTGGGGCCACGTTCCGCACAGCGCATGGCCTATGCCCTGCTGGACCGTGGTCGGGAAGAGGGCCGTCGGCTCGGCGATGCCCTGCATGCGGCCATGGATGGGGTGCAACACTGCCAGCGCTGCCGTAATTACGCGGAAGAGGCGCTCTGCCCGGTGTGCAGCGATGCCCGCCGGGATTCCACCCTGGTCTGTATCGTTGCCACGCCGGCGGATGTGCTGGCCTTCGAGCAGTCCGGCGAATACCGCGGTCAGTACTTCGTGCTGATGGGTGAATTGTCGCCGCTGGATGGTATCGGCCCCCGGGAACTGGGGCTGGATGTGCTTGAGCAGCGCTTGAAGCAAGGCGAAATCAACGAGTTGATTCTGGCTACCGGCACCACCGTGGAAGGGGAAGCCACCGCCCATTATGTGCTGGATCTGGCCCAGGAGGCCGGCGTTACCGTCAGCCGCATCGCCCAGGGGGTACCCATGGGCGGCGATCTGGAATTCGTCGACGGTGCCACTCTGGCCCAGGCTCTGCGCGGTCGCCGTCCTTTTGCGTGAAACAGGCGCCTTATCCCTGCGGGCAGCGATGCTCGCATCGCGAATAAGCCCGCCCGCCTAACCTCTTTGCGATGCAAGCATCGCTTCCCACAGAAAGCGTCAGATACCACCCTGGCCTCCTGCTGCCTCCCTCTGCTATGTTAGCGACCAAGCAAGCGCTAGGTTAGCTAATAAAAAGGAGGCCCTGTGAGCGCGTTGGATTATTTCAATGAAACCCACCAGATGGTGCGCGAGACCGTTCGCAAATTTGTGGAAAGGGAAATCCTGCCCCATGTGGATGACTGGGAAGAAGCCGGTGAATTCCCCCGCGAGCTGTACAACAAGGCCGCCGACGCCGGCATCCTGAGCATCAATGCCCCGGAAGAATTCGGTGGCACCGGCGAAGATGTGTTCATGAAGATTGCCGCCTGCGAGGAGCTGGTGCGATGTTCGTCCGGCGGCCTTTGCGCCAGCCTGGGCTCTCTGGATATTGGTCTGCCGCCGATCTGGAAGTGGGGCAGCGATGGCATGAAGCAGAAGGTGGTGCCGGAGGTGATTGGCGGGCAGAAGATCTCCGCCCTGGCCATTACCGAGCCCAATGGTGGCTCTGACGTAGCTAATCTGCGCACCCGTGCTGTGCGTGATGGTGACCATTACGTGGTGAACGGCGCCAAGACCTTTATCACTAGCGGCGTGCGTGCGGACTATTACACCGTGGCGGTGCGCACTGGTGACAAGGGCTACGGTGGTATCAGTCTGTTATTGGTTGAGAAGGGTACTCCGGGCTTCTCCGTGGGCCGCAAGCTGAAGAAGATGGGCTGGTGGGCATCCGACACCGCCGAGCTGTTCTTCGAGGATTGCCGGGTGCCGGCGGAAAACCTGATCGGCCCGGAGAACGGCGGCTTCTACTGCATCATGAGCAATTTCCAGATGGAGCGCCTGATACTGGCGGTGACGGCCAACAGCACCGCCCAGCTGGCGCTGGATGAGGCCATGCGCTACGTGAAAGAGCGCGAAGCCTTTGGTCGTCCCCTGGCCGGCTTCCAGGTTACCCGCCACAAGCTGGCGGAAATGGCCACTGATGTGAAAGCCAGCACCGAGTTCACCTATCGGGTGGCTGCCAAGATTGCTGCTGGCGAAAACTGTGTGCTGGATGTGTCCATGGCCAAGAACGTGGCCACCCGTTGTGCCGACCGGGTTACCTATGACGCGGTGCAATTATTCGGTGGCAGTGGCTACATGCGCGGCACCGTGGTCGAACGTCTGTACCGTGACAACCGCATCCTCTCCATCGGCGGCGGCACCCATGAGATCATGAATGAGGTGATTGCCAAGCAGTTGGGGCTTTGATGAGTTACAAGTTGAAAGTTCCAAGTTGCAACGCGCCTGCCTGTTTCAGGAACTGAAATGCAAGAGGCCGCGGCCAATAGTTTGGGCGCGGCCTCTTTGCGTTAACAACGAGACGGACTATCTCGCGTTGTAACTTTCAACTTGAAACTTTCAACTGCTTTCCTAGGTGCACTCCGCCCGTGCCGGGTCCATCTTGCAGCGTACCTTGCGCAGCAGACCGAGCATGTCCGGATCATAATAGCCCTCGTTGCGCAGTTGGTCGCGGGCTTGCTGCATCATCACTTCGTATTCTCTCTTGTCCGCCTCTGGGATCTGTACCCACCATTTCTGGTCGACTTTCTGGGCTTCCTTGTCCAGCTGCTCGGTGATGCGGTCGAGGTTGTTATAGAAATACTCGCGGGATTTCTGTGCCATGTCGGCGGGGAAGCGGTCTTTCTTGGCGATCAGCTGAATGGTCAGTTGGGCCAGCGGATAGTCGATGATGCCACCATCCGGGCTAAGCCCCTTGTAGAGTTCCAGAGCATCGTAGGCCACCAGCGGGGCGGCGATCACATCGACAACACCATTGTTGAATTTGGTGGAGAAATTGGTGATGTCGGACCCAACCGGGGTTGCTCCTACCTGGGAGACAAGGATGGCCTGGGTTTCGTCGTACTCCAGTACCGCCACACGCTTGCCGGCCGCCTTGGCCAGGGAGTTGATCTCCCGGTCATTGACGAAGATATAGGCAGCACCGGCCGGGGCCACACCCATGACCTGGTAGGACCCCTGGGACAGTTTGTCGGCGGTTTGCGGATGCGCCAGCACTTTCAGTACCACTTCCATATGCTCCATGGAGGGAATGGCGCCAATGGAATCGATGGTGCCGGCATACTTGTTGAAATTACGGCCACGGATACCGGTGATCAGAGCAGCATCACAGACGCCGGCCTTGAGATCCTCGGCAGCAATGGCTTCGTTGGTATGGGGAATCAGCTCCACTTCCAGCCCCCAACCCACCGCGGCTGCCTGCCAGTCTTTCATGGCACTCATTACCGGCCCAACGTTGCCGACGATATCAAAGACACAGATTTTGCGTTTGATGGGTTCGGCCTGGGCGGCCAGCGAAGCGGTGAGGGCAAAGGCCGTAGCGACGGCGATAATCAACTTCTTCATGGATCTATCCTGCTTGTTATTGCTGGTATGGAAGTGTGCAGCATGGTGACCTTGATACTAGTGGCAATGACGGGGAAATGGAAAAACCCAAGCGCCTGTCCCAGGAGCGATTAGGTCAATTTCAATCAGTTACGGTCAGGGCGACTGGCACGACGGACTTCCCCCGGGGTACGTCTCGTCCAGCTGCGATAGGCCTTGCTGAAGCTGGCCTGGTCGCTGTATCCAAGCTGATCAGCAATTTTTTCCAGAGGCATGTCCGTTTCCGTCAAATAGCGGCTGGCGAACGTTTCACGGATGTCGTTGCGAATGCCGCTGAAGGAAAAGCCGGCCAGACCCAGGTGCCGCCTTACCGAGCGTGGGCTCATCCCCAGTTTCTGAGCAACCCGTTCCAGAGTGCCGTCACGGCCAGGCGTGTTCATGATTTCGGTCCGCACTTTCATGACCACATTGAGGCTGTCATCACCCTGAATCTGCTCCCGTGATCGGGCGGCGGCCAGGTAGGTGGCCACGCTGGTATCGTCATCCCTTGCCTGGCGACCGGATAGGGGCATCAAAACCCGGTTGTGAGGCCTGTTGAATTTTACCTCTACGCCCTCGGCCAGATGTTGCCAGGCCATGCTGTTTCCGGGGCAGGCAAAATCAAATTCGAACGTGAACTTACGGCATACCAGTGATGCCAGGGTATGGATGCTACCCATATAGATATTCGCCACCATGGGTTTGAGTTTTTTCAGGTCCCAGTTGTCGTGAAGGCGAATGGAGATCAATTCACCGGTACAGTGAATTTCCATATCCATCAGTGGCAGGGAAACACGCAGATACTGCACCACCATATTTACCAGCTTGCGGTAATCCCGTTGTCGAAGAAGAGCAAAACCGAAAATACCATGCCCTTGCAGATCCAGCTCCTGCCCGAAGCGGAACGAGGCAGTAGGGTCGTTAAGAAGCCGGTTACCGTTATGGAGAAGATGCTGGGTTTGTCGCATGGAAAGATAAGCGTCGGGATTTTCGAGCATGTTGCTATCAATCCCGGAACCATCGAGCACCATCGTTCCACTTATTCCCTGTTTTTGTACAAACCGCAAAAAACGGCGGGCATAACGGACTGAGATAAGAGGAACGTCGAGTGCCATTCCATCGTTTTTCATTTTTATTATGCCTGATGAAGTTGTTGTTAGGCTTGTGACGGCGCTCTCATTAGGCGTTGTATTTCGTAGGTATTAAACACCTCTTGCCCTTTTTAACAAAAAAATGGCCGCTTTAACTATTAAGTCGGTCACCTTCCATGGACATGATGAGCCCCGCTTTTTTGTGCATAAAAATAATCATGGAGCAGAAAAATGCAAAGGGAAAAAACTGAAACCCTTAAAGCTCGTTACCTACCCCTTTCCAAAGTATCAGTTCCTATAATGCGAAGAATGTATGAGATTTACTCGGGGTACTACGAAAATGTAAGTCTCGATGTCTTCTGTCATGACATGGTGGAAAAAAGTGGCGTGATTCTGGTGGAGGAAAAGCCGACCAAGCGCGTGGTTGGTTTCTCTACCCTGAAAACCCTGGATATGAATGTGGATGGCCGCCGGGTAAAAGGGGTTTTTAGCGGCGATACAATCATGGAAGAAAAATACTGGGGTAGCCGTGCCCTGCAGGTGACTTTTTTCCTGCGCATGATCCGTGAGAAGTTGCGCCATCCTTTTCGTCCCCTCTTCTGGTTGCTGATATCAAAAGGCTATAAAACCTATTTATTGATGGCGAATAACTTCCACACTTACTACCCACATCCGGAGGGAAAGAACGCTGAGCTTGAAACCCTGGTCGATTCCTATTGCGAGCGTTTATTTTCCGACTACTACTGTGTGGAAAATAAATTGCTGGATTTTGGCGATGGTTATACTCACCTGAAGTCCAATGTGGCAAACATTACTGCAGAAATGCGTCAGAAAAACGAAAAGATTCAGTTTTTCGAAACACGCAACCCTACCTGGAATCGGGGTACCGAATTGCCCTGTATCGGGGAAATCAATTTCTCCCTGCTGCTGAGTTATCCGTTCTCCCTGTGGCGCAAACAACGCAGAAAAACAAAAACACAAATTGCAGCAGTGGCCTGCGAATAAAAACCGGGGTGACCATGTTCGGACATCGTTTGCTCAAAATGGCCGCCTGGCCGGGTGAGCGGCGCTTTGCCGCCGGGCGGGCACGGCTGGAAAGTGTGCAAAGACAAAAACAGGCGTTGTTGCTGCGCAAGGTGGCAGCTTGTGAAGCCGGTCAACGTCAGGGAATAGCGGCGGATTGGCAATGGGAGACCTTTGCCAAGCAGGTACCGGTGAGTGATTACGATCACTGGCGCGATCCGGTCAATCGCGCCCGCGAGATGGGCGGCAATGCCCTGATTCAGTCTCCGGTGGTTCGCTACCAGCCCACCAGTGGGTCGACTTCTGCGATCAAATGGATTCCCTATACCCGCCAGTTCCTGTCGGAACTGGACAGCGCGATCAGTCCCTGGATTGTGGACCTGTATCGTCAGTTCCCGCGGCTCAGACAGGGCCGCCATTACTGGTCCATGTCCTGGGTGCCCACCTCACTGCGCGACAACATGCGCGATGACATCAATGACGATATTCAGCTCATGTCCATGGGCAAGCGGCTGCTGGCCGGTGCCACCCAGGCGGTGCCCCAGGATGTGTCACTGGCACGGACTTCCGAGGATTCGCTGTTTGCCACGCTGGCCTATCTGATCAGTGATTCCTCCCTGTCCATGATGTCCATCTGGAGTCCCACCTTCGGGTTGGGTCTGCTCAAGTCCATGGCCCTGTGGCGCGAGGAACTGGCAGAGGTGCTGGCGAGCGGTTCCTGGGGCAAGCGCATGCAGGGAAGTCGTACCCAGTGTTGCCCTCGCTCACCTCGCGCAGCGGCATTGTTGCGTCAGTGGGATGGGCGCCTGAGTGCGGATTTCTTTATGACGTTGTGGCCGTCACTGGCGTTGGTCAGTGCCTGGGAGACCGCCGCATCCGGTCCCTGGGCCAGGCAGCTGCATGCCCTGTTGCCGCAGGCGGCGTTCCAGGGCAAGGGGCTGTGGGCTACCGAAGGTGTTGTCACTATTCCCTATCAGGGGCAGCATGCGCTGGCCTATCGCAGCCATGTCTATGAATTCCAGGATCCGTCCGATGGCGCCATCTATGCGCCCTGGGAGCTGGAGCAAGGGCAGGAAGTGATGCCGTTGCTCAGTACCGGTAGTGGCCTGTTGCGCTATCGGCTGAAAGATCTGGTGCGGGTGGATGGCTTGCCGGGCGGCATTCCTGCGCTGACCTTCCTTGGCCGTGCCGGTACCACGGACCTGGTGGGTGAAAAGCTCACTGCGGCTGCGCTGGATGCGGCCATGGCGGAGATCACCTTGCCGGTAAAAACCCTGCCGGTGTGTACCGTGGCGGTGGAGGATGCCGGTGAGGGTATCCCCGGTTATCTGCTGCTGCTGGAAGGGGAGAGCCTTGAAAGTGCAAAAGTGGCCAACGCTCTCGACGCGGCCCTGCAGCAACACTTTCATTACCAGTTGGCCCGCAATCTGGAACAACTGGCACCGCTGCGCTGTGTGATTCACCCGGACATGCGTGAGCGTTATCTGCAGCAGTGTCGCGAGCGCGGCATGATCGAGGGCAACATCAAGATGGAGTCCCTGCAGTACTGGCCCGGTGAGCTGCCAACGTGGCTTCGCCACTCGCAGGTATCGGCCCGCTTGGCCCGGGAGGTGGTGCTATGAGCTACCGCATCCGCCAGGCCCGGGAAGAGGACAATGGCGCCATCCTGTCGCTGTTGCAGGGCACGCCACAGCCGGGGGCGGTCACCCTCAATTTTGAACGTAACCCGGACTACTTTCGTGGCGCCCGGGTGACCTGCGAAGAACCAGATGTCTGGGTGGCGGAACCCAGCGAGGGAGAAGGCCCGATCGGTGCGGTCTACAACGTGGGCTGGCGCCATGTGTGGGTAAACGGCCAGGCGCAGCCGGTGCGTTACGCCCACGATCTGCGCATCGCCCCGCAATGTCGCAACGGCATGATTCTGCACCGGCTGTTTCGTCAGCTGCGCAAGCAATTGGCGGAAGGCGAGTGGATGCAGACCACGGTGTTGCGCGACAACATGGCCTCCCTGTCCACCGTGGCCAGTGGCCGCGCCGGGCTGCCCACCTATTACCCATCGGGTAGCATCGAAACCAGCATGCTCTATACCAGGGCCCGTCGCCGGCGATTGCCCGATGATGTGGTCATTCGCCAGACCGGCGAGGCGGACCTGGATGCCATTTCCCAACTGCTGCGCTACCAGGGCTCGCAGAAACAGTTTTTCCCCTACTGGGATGTGTCCCGTGTGCGCGGCGATGCCTACTGCTACGGGCTCAGCCCACGTAACTTTATCGGTCTGTGGATTGGTGGCGTCCTCAAGGGCCTGGTGGGTTTCTGGGATCAGCAGGGCATCAAGCAGACCCGTGTGCTGGGCTATGCTCGCGGCATGGGCGTCATGCGCCATCTTTACAACACCCACAGTATGTTGCGCGGTGGCATGAAGTTGCCTGCTCCTGGTGGCGTGTTGTCCTACCTGACCCTGCACAGCGTGGTGGTGGAGGACAATCGACCGGAGTTACTGCGACTGTTGCTTGACGATGCCATCAGCCGTTTCCATGGCCACTATGATGCGCTGGTATGTGGCTTTTTTACTCAGGATCCGCTGGCCCAGGTGCCTGCGCGTTACCGCCGTCGCCTGTTGTTGAGCGATCACTTTCTGGTGAGTTACGACGGCGATCCCCGTGACCAGCTCGATGGACGCCTGCCCTATGTGGAGGTAGCCCGGCTGTGAGTGCCAGCGCAACAGATTACATCGGCATGTGGTACCGGGCTCGCGCCCGGCTCGGTATTGATGACCGCATCGAATTTATTTTCATCAATCCGGGTACCGGCAAGCGCGATACCGTGGCGTTACGTCATCGTGACCATGATGGCGTGGGGGGGATCGCCGAATCCCTCAAGCGCATGGGGGTGCGTCAGCCTGGCATGCCCCTCAGTCGTCAGACCCGCGCGCCGTCTTTCTGGCGTCGCTGGCAGGCCCGGCCGGAGCAGCGCTTGCCGCAACCACCCCGGTGGCGTGTGTTCGACACGCCTCCCCATGAGCAACCGGATGAGCCTCTGGTGCAATGGCTGACGCCGCAGCAGACCCGTGCCCTGCGCCAACGGGCCGAGGCAATGCAGGTGTCGCTCAACAGCCTGTTGCTGCTGGCTCTGCACCGGGCGGTGGTGGAGACCCTGATGACGGGGTCCGGCCCGGTGAGCTGGTGTTTCCCGGTGAACATGCGCGGGGTGGTGCCCATGGGGCGGCCGGACATGAACCTGTCCAGCGCCTTTTATCTGACGGTGGATCGGGATGACACGCCTGAACAGCTGGATCACACCATCCGCCGCTACCTGAAAGCCAATATTCACTGGCGTTACTGGCACTTGGCCCGCATTGGCCGGGTAATCGGTCAGCGGGGAGTGGATTGGCTGTGTGGCCGCCTGCTCAACGGCCCGCAGCACGCGGGCTCTTTTTCCAACCTGGGAACGTGGCAAATCGACTTTGTCTCCGCTGGTCTGGCTCCGGATACGGTGTTCGTCTGCTGTGGCCCGGGCAGCCCCAATCACCCGGTGGCCAACGGCATGATGATCGTCAACGGCAGCCTGAACCTGGCGCTAAAGCTTCATCCGTCCCTGGGTGCGTCGCAGGCGGTGGCTCAGCAATGTCTGCAACGCTGGGTGGATGGGCTGGTGGGAGTGGCGGCATGAAGCGGTTCCTCAGCCTGCGCGCGCTGGTGGCCCTGCTGGCGACCCTGGCCATGGGGTTGGCGGTGGTTGCCCTGTATCTGGTGCCGCCGGCAACCCCTGCGTTGAAAAGCGAAGAATCCATCCTCGCCCTGGATACCTGGCAGGTGGAGTGGAAGGACGTGGTGATCCCGGTACACAGCCAGGGTCTGGTGCGTGCCCGTCATGAATTGCCCCTGAGCCTGGAAGTCTCCGGCCGGGTTCAGGAAGTGTCGCCGCTGCTGGCGGATGGGGGCCGGGTGACCGCCGGCGAGGTACTACTGAAGCTGGATCCGGAACCCTTTGCCCTGGAAGTCACCGCGCAGCAGAACGCGGTCCACGCTGCCCGCCTGCATCTGGAAGAAACCCGGGCGCGGGCGCGGGTGTCCGGGTCTTCCGGACGATCTTCCGCGTTGGGTCGTTTCGAGCCGCAACTGGATGAGGCCAACAGCCGGCTGGCCTCCGCCCGTGCCGGGCTGCGACAGGCCCAGCGAAACCTGGAACAGACCACACTGGTCGCGCCCATCAGTGGCCGTCTGAAGGCGGTGCAGGTGATGGCCGGCCAGCAGATTCAGGCCGGCAGTGTACTGGCTCGCTTGTATCAGGAAGACCAGGTGGAAGTGCGGCTGCCGGTTCGCGATGAATGGCTGGCGCTACTGGGCATCATGCCCGGCGATGAACAGACCCTGCGGCAGGTCAGCGTTACCCTGCGCGGACGCTTCGCCGGCCGTGATGGTGAATGGCAGGGCAAGGTGGTGCGCCGTGAGGGCGGCCTGAACAAGAACCGCATGATGCACCTGATCGTTCAGGTCACCAATGCCGAAGACGGTCTGCCCCTGGAACCCGGGGTGTTGGTACAGGCGGAACTACGGGGTGCACCCACCCGCAACGTGGCGGTGCTGCCCCGAGCAGCCCAGGCCGGTGAAAAGACGGTCTGGGTACTGGATAAGGACAAGCGCCTGCGCCGTCAGTCCGTGGCGGTACTGCACCACGATGACGACTACCTGTACCTGCACGATGGCGTGACCGCGTCTTCACGGGTGGTGCTGGCCGGTGATCTGCAATTACTGGAAGGCATGCGTATCGATCCCCGTGCCCCCGCCGGTGGCCTGGCCGACCGTTCTGCCACTGAGACGACGCTGTGAATCGCAGTATTGCCTGGTTTGCCCGTAATGGTGCAGTGGCCAACCTGCTGATGATGACCCTGCTGCTGGCGGGGTTGATGGCCATCCCCCACACCCGCCAGGAAACCCTGCCCAACGTGCCGCTGGATCGCATCGGCATCTACGTGGCCTGGCCCCAGGCCACCCCGGAAAGCGTGGAAGCCATGGTCTGCACGCCGGTGGAAACCGCCATCGACGAAGTGGAAGGGGGCACCGAGCTGATCAGCGAAGCCCGTGAGGGGCTGTGTTCGGTGCAACTGGATGTGCTCAAGGGCCATGATACCCGCGCGGTGCTGGAGCAGATCCGTACCCGCCTGGAAGGGCTGGACACCTTGCCCGGCGATGCCGAGCGCCCGCGGGTGCAGGAGCTTATCGTGCGCAACCGGGTGGTGCGGCTGCTGCTCAGCGGCAGCCTCTCCCGCCAGGATATCTATCAGCTTGCTCACCAGGTGCGCCGGCAGCTGCTCAATCATGAGGCGGTATCCAGCGTGGATATCGAAAACCTGCCGGAACGGGAAATGGCGCTGACCGTGGCGCGGGATGATCTGTACCGCTACCAGCTCACCCTGGAAGGCATGGCCGCCGCCGCCCGCGAAAGCGTGGAGCGTGTCGCCGGGGGGCTGTTGCGCAGCGACCGGGGTGACTGGCTGTTACAGACCGGCCAGCAACCGGGGGATGCCGGCGCCTATGAGCAGTTGGTGATCCGCCAGTCGGAGCAGGGCGATCTGCTGCGGCTGGGGGATGTGGCGCATATCGAGGATGGCTTTTCCCGGGACAGTCAGGCCGCCTGGCTGGACGGCCAGCCGGCGGTGGCTCTGGATGTCTACCGGGTGGGCGACCAGAACGTGCTGGACGTGGCCGGGGCGGTGAGCAGCTATCTGCAGGAAGCGGAGCTGCCCCGCGGTGTGGCCCTGCGGGTGTGGAGCGATGATGCCGCCCAGTTCCGTGATCGCTCACACCTGCTGTGGCGCAATGCCCTGCAGGGGTTGGTGCTGCTGACCCTGATGCTGGGGGTGTTTCTCACCCTGCGCCTGGCCGGCTGGGTGGCACTGGGGATTCCGGTGTGCATGCTGGGCGCCTGTGCCTTGCTACCGGTGCTGGGGGAATCCTTCAATACCATTTCCCTGTTCGCCTTTATTCTGGTGCTGGGCATCGTGGTGGACGATGCGGTGATCGTCGGTGAAAGCATCGACCATCAGCGTCGCCAGGGCGGCATGAGCGGCCAGGAGGCGGCCATCGCCGGCGCCCAGCGGGTATCGCGGCCGATCCTGTTTGCGGTGCTCACCACCCTGTTTGCCTTTGCGCCGCTGCTGTTCCTGCCTGGTCCGGAAGGGGCGCTGATGCGGGTGATTCCCATCGTCTCCATGGCCATTCTGGCGCTGTCGCTGGTGGAGTCCCTGTGGATTCTGCCCTCTCATCTCAGCTATGACCGACCGGCCCGGGGCATCTGGCGCAAGTCCGAGCAACTCTCCACCCGTATCAACGCCGGGCTGGACCGCTGGCTGGAGCACCGCGCCCGGCCACTGCTGCGCCGGGCGCTGCGCTGGCGCTATGTGCTGGTGGTGGTGTTTGTGGGGCTGTTTATTTTCTGCTGCGCCCTGGTCAACAGCGGCTGGCTGACCATGGTGCTGTTCTCCCGGGTGGAGGGTGACCGGGTGATGGCGGAAGTGGTGTTCCCCCAGGGCACTGGCGAGGCGCGGCTGTTGCGCGAAGTGCAGGCCCTGGAAGGCTCCGCCCGCAAGCTGTCTGCGCAGTTGCAGAAGCTGGAAAGTGATGATCAGCCGGTCACCGTGAATGCGGTGTTTGCCGAGCAGGGAGTACGCCAGAAAACCTCCAATGCCCGCGACCCCGGCGCCCGTTTCCGAGTGCGGGTGACTCTCGCCATTGGCGGCGATACCAGTGCCTTGCCACCCCGGGAGCTGGCCAGCCTGTGGCGCGACCAGCACGGGCCGATTGCCGATGCCCTGTCAGTAAAATTCCACGCCAGCTTGATGCAGGTCAAACCGGATATTCACGTCAACCTGTTCCACCCGGATCTGGCCACCCTGCAACGATTGAGCGAACAGACGGCGCTGGCCCTGGCGCGTATGGAAGGGGTTCACGAGGTGGCCAACAACCTGCATGCGCGGCGCACCATTGTGGATATCGGCCTGCGCGAGGAGGGCAAGCTGGCGGGCCTGCGGGCGGAGCAACTGGGCCTGCAGATCCGTAATGCCTTCCATGGCATCGAGCTGGATCGCTGGTTCGAACAGGATCAGGAGGTGCCGGTGATGCTGCGCCTGGCCAGCGGCGACAGCCGCCGTATCAGCGACCTGGAACGGTTGCCGGTGCAGCTGCCGGATGGGGAAATCACCGTGCTGGCGGCGGTGGCAGATCTGGATCGCCGCCAGGTACCGGCCATGATCAGTCATTACGATGGTCGGCGCAGTGCCACCGTCAGCGCTTTCGTGGATGAACATGTGACCTCACCGGCCCAGGTGATGACGGCGTTGCGCGAACAGGTGCTGGCGCCCATGCAGACGGCGGATGAACAGGCCGGCTGGACGGTGGCCGGCAAGCAGGCGGCGATTCAGGATTTCCTCGATCATCTGTCGATCAGCTACCTGATTGCCCTGGCGGCGATTTTCTTCCTGCTCACTGTGCTGTTTGGCGGTTACGGCCAGCCGCTGCTGGTAATGGCGGCGATTCCTTTCGGCATGGTGGGTGCCTTCATGGGCCACTTCCTGCTGGGCTACAGCCTGACGTTATGGTCCCTGGTAGGGGTGATAGCGGTGAGTGGGGTGGTGGTCAACGACAACCTGGTGCTGATCGATGCGGTCAACAGCTTCCGGGCCCACGGCATGCGCCTGCGCGACGCGGTAATCGAAGGGGTCAGCGGCCGCTTGCGACCGGTGATGCTGACTTCCATCACCACCTTCGCCGGGGTGGCGCCGTTGATGCTCGAAACCAGTGTTCAGGCCCGCTTCCTGATTCCCATGGCGGTGTCCCTGGCCTTTGGCGTGTTGTTCGCCACCCTGGTCAGCCTGCTGCTGGTGCCCTGTCTGCTGGTGGTTAGCCATGATGCCCGCACCCTGATCCAGCGCGGCCTGGCCCGCTGGCGGGCGCCGGAGGCTGCGGAGGACGACAGCGTGGACATGGCCTACGAGCGGGGCCGCATCACCGCCTGGTGGGTTGCCCACAATCCCTATCAGGATGCCGTCCTCCGCTCCGCCTGGGAGGCGGGTCGGCAGGATCATGGAGCTGCCAGCGACGCGACAGAACACCCGTAGGAGCCAGCAGGCTGGGTTAATTCGCTACGCTCACCCGCACGGAACTGCATGCGTTACTCCGCTACGCTCCGTTCCTACGAGATGGTTGTCCACAAAAAAGCCCGAGCCGGTTTCCCGGATCGGGCTTTTGCGTCAAGCCTCTGGCGTCAGGTGTCCAGCGTCCCTTACGCCTTGCCCTGATTGGCAACGGCCTCGGCGGCCTTGGCCACTTCCTCGGCGTCGCCCAGGTAGTAGTTCTTGATGGGCTTCAGGTTGTCATCCAGCTCGTAGACCATTGGCACGCCGGTGGGGATGTTGAGCTTGACGATTTCCTCGTCGGAAATGTCGCCCAGATACTTCACCAGTGCCCGCAGGCTGTTGCCGTGGGCGCAGATCAGTACCTGCTTGCCGGCTTCGATCTGCGGTTTGATCTCGCTTTCGAAGTAGGGCACGAAGCGATCCACGGTGTCCTTGAGGCTTTCGGACAGGGGGATCTCGTTGTCGCTGAGGCCCTGGTAGACCCGGAAGTTGCCGGCGTAGCGCTCATCATCGCGCTCCATCTTCGGCGGCGGGGTGTCGTAGCTGCGGCGCCAGATATGCACCTGATCGTCGCCGTACTTGGCGGCGGTTTCCGCCTTGTTCAGCCCCTGGAGGGCGCCGTAGTGGCGTTCGTTCAGGCGGTAGTCGCGGATCACCGGAATCCACATCTGATCCATGTTGTCGAGAATGGACCACAGAGTGCGGATGGCGCGCTTGAGCACGGAGGTGTATGCCACATCGAACTCAAAGCCTGCTTCTTTCAGCAATTCGCCGGCCTTGCGGGCTTCCTCGCGGCCCTGATCAGTGAGATCCACGTCTTTCCAGCCGGTGAAACGGTTTTCCTTGTTCCAAACGCTTTGGCCATGGCGGACCAGTACCAGTTTCGTGCTCATGGGTTATTCCTGTGCGGTTTTCAGTGCGGCGCAAAGCGTAGCAGAAAAGCGCCGGGAAATTGAGCGTGGGCCTGCATATTTCGCTCTTGTCCGATGCCGGTGATGCAATTTTTCACACTGCCAGGTGGCGGTTATCCGGTTGAACAGCGGATAAATCCCACATCGACGGCGTACGTTGCTGAAATATGCCGCCCGGAGCCCGTATAATCGTCGCCAATTCAGACTCAGGCGACTTCATGGCTTATCTCTGGTGCGACAACAGCGACGACATCTCCACCTGGCAGTCCGGGCTGGCGGCGGCAACGCCCCTGTACCTGGACACCGAATTCATGCGCGAGCGCACCTTCTGGCCGCAACTGGCCCTGGTGCAGGTTCACGATGGTGAGCAGATCCGGCTGATCGATACCACCAAGGCGAGCGGCCCGGATCTGGCGCCCCTGTTTCAGCAGCACACCCTGGTGATGCATGCCTGCTCCGAGGATCTGGAGGCCATCGCGGCGTTTAGCGGTGACTACCCGGCGGCCATCGAAGATACCCAGATCGCCGCTGCTCTCACCGGCGAGGACATGCAGTTGGGCTACCAGAAGGTGGTGCAGATGCTGCTCGGAGTCGAACTGCCCAAGGGCGCCACCCGCACCAATTGGCTCAAGCGGCCACTCAGCCAGGAGCAGTTGCTCTACGCCGAGGATGATGTGAAATACCTGCCCGAGGTGACCGACATCCTCCGGGGCCGGTTGGTAAACCTGGGCCGTGAAAGCTGGTGGCGGGAAGAATGCGAGCGGCTGCTGGCCCAGGCCCAGGCGGTAACCGCGCCGGAAAAGGCCTGGCGCAATGTGAAAGGCGCCGGTCTGCTTCAGGGTCAGGCGCTGGCGGTGCTGGCGGTGCTGACCCCCTGGCGGGATCGCATGGCCCGGGAACGGGACCTGCCCAAGGGCTTTGTGCTCAAGGACGCCCAGCTACTGGATCTGGCCCGCTCCACCCGCAGCGACCGGGGCCTGTTTTCGGACCTGGGCCTGCATCCCAAGGTAGTGCGTCGCGATGGTGATACCATTCTGGAATTGCTGGCAGAGGGCCGACGCGGCACGCCGCCGGAGCCTTTGCCCGGCCCGCCGGATCCTCGCCAGAAAAAACTGGCCAAGGTGTTGCGTAACCGGGTCGGCGAGATTGCCGAGTCCATGAACATGAAACCGGATGTGCTGATGCGTCGTCGCTGGCTGGAGTCCCTGATCCGCCACCCGGATCAGGTGCCCGAGCCACTTACCGGCTGGCGCCATGACATCGTTACCAAGCCCTTACTGGAGTTGCTTTGATGTTGAAGGGCAAGCTGTTCTGCTCGATCTATAAAAGTCGCCGCAAGGCTGGCATGTACCTGTATGTGGATAGGCAGAAGGGAACCGGGAATCTGCCCGAGGTGCTGTTGAAGCAGTTTGGCAAACCGGTGCATGTGAGCGACATGATTCTCAGCCCGGACCGGCCTCTGGCCCGGGCCGAGGTCGCCAAAGTCATGGACGACATCCGCATCAAGGGGTTTTACCTGCAAATGCCGCCGCCACCGGATGAAGACATGTTCATGGCCGATGGCCATCCTGACAAACCGGCAGGGCCGGATGCCTGAGAAGGGTCTGCGTGAACGGTTCTGGGAACTGCCTCTGGGGGAGTTGTCGAAACCGGAGTGGGAAGCCCTGTGTGACGGCTGTGGCCGTTGCTGTCTGGTGAAGTTGCAGGATGAGGACAGTGGCGAGCTGGCCTTCACCAATCTGGCCTGTCGTTATCTGGATAGCCAAAAATGCCAGTGCCGGGTGTACGATAACCGCTTTCGCAAGGTGCCGGATTGCATTCAGGTCACCGAGGCGGTGGCGCGAAATACTGCCTGGTTGCCGTCCAGCTGCGCCTATCGGCTTCGAGCCCACGGCCAGCCACTGCCCGACTGGCACCCGCTGATCAGTGGCGATGCGGGCACGGTCAGGCAGGCAGGAATCAGCGTGGCCGGGCGCGTTGTCTCCGAGCAGCTTGTACATGAAGACGATTGGGAAGAGCATATTATTCACTGGATAGAGTAGGGCGAGCCTGGCGAAATTAGGTGTCGCTCCTGGCCCGCAAAAGGCGGGTTACTCTATCAGCATTGAGTTGGGAGTCATTGTGACAACGGAAGCGTATATGTGGGGCTGGTTGGCGTATTTGTTGGGCTGTGTGGCTGTGCTTTTTGTCTGGTGGTGGCTGACCCGGCCGCTGGCCGTTTGGGGCAAGGTGCCTTTGCGTATCCTGCTGACAGCACTGTTGCTGACCCCGTGGTCGGTGTCGCCACAGCACGACGAGTGGGCGCCGGCCTGGGTGGTGACGCTGTTTGACGGGCTTGCCCAGGACGATGTGAGCTTGTGGCGTGCGGGTGGCCCGTTGCTGGCCATGCTGGTGGTGGCGCTGATCGTGGCTGCGCTGGAGCTGTGGCGTCAGCGCCGCAAGCAGATCGGCGTGGCTGACCCACAATGAGCGAGTGCATTTTCTGCCAGATCCGCGAGGGAAAACTGCCAGCCAGTGTGGTCTATGAGGATGAGCAGGCCATGGTCATCCTGGACCTTTTTCCGATCCGCGAAGCCCATTGTCTGGTGATTCCCAAAGAGCATGCTCCCTTGCTGGAGCAGCTGGACGGTAGCCTGACCAATCATCTGATGGATCTGGCCCGCCGCACGATCATGGCCCAGAAACGGGCCGGGCTGGCGGTAAAGGCGCACAACATTGTGGTTAACGATGGCCGCGCAGCCAATCAGCACGTGCCCCATGTGCACGTGCATGTGATCCCCCGCCGGGGTGGCGATACCCTGGTCACGGCCTTCACCTGGGCCACCCGCCTGCTCAACGTCTTCGGCCTGGCCCGCCGCCGCAAACGGCTGGATCGCCTGGCTGGCCTGCTGGCGGAGCATTTTCCGGAAGCAGCTAAATAGTTAACAGTTAACAGTGAATAGTTAACAGCGTCGCGAGTTGGCGATGTTTTGATCTGGAAGGCAAGAGGCCGCGCCCAGCCTTTGGGCACGGCCTGTCTTTTTGGAAAAGAACAACAAAAGACTTGATAGTGTTACCTCAGATCGCAGTCTGAGACTGTTCACTGTTCACTGTTCACTGTTCACTGTTCACTGTTTGCGCCAGGCGCGTAACCGTAACGGCCAGCGTACCGTGCGCAGTTCGTTCCCCCAGGCCTGTCTCAAGCTTGGTGCGAAGGCAGCCAGCGGGTATTTCCCGGCTCGGGCGGCCTGGACCAGGGCGGACCAGGTGTCCAGATAGCCGAGCATGTCGCTAGCCGTCCAGTCGCGGGTGATGGTGTCGCCAGGGTAGGGGAGTACCGGCCAGGGCAGACTGGCATCCGGATAGCCGGCCACCACCTGGGCCCGCTCAGCGGGCCACCAGGGGGCCAGCGGACCGTCGTGAAAGTCCCGGATCATGCCTTCCAGCCCCTCCACCTCACAGACCCCGTAACTGATCAGGGCCAGCACGCCACCGGGGCGCAGGGCGCGCGAAGCTTCGGCCTGAAAGGCGGCTTGATCAAACCAGTGGTAGGCCTGGGCGACGGTAATCAGGTCCAGGCTGGCGTCTGCCAGCGGTAGTCGATGCGCCTGGCTGACCAGATAGTGGCTCTGCGAGGCGGGGGCGGCCAGTAACTGTTCATGGCTGATGTCTGCCCCCACTACCTGCCGGAACCAGGGCTCCAGGCCCCGGCTGGCCTGACCGCTGCCACAACCCAGATCCAGCGCACAGTCATTGCCGGCGCTCTGGTCGGCCAGCCACTGGAACAGGGAGGTGGGGTAGGTGGGGCGAAACTGCTGGTACTGACTGCCGCGCTGGAACAGCGATTCAGTCACTGAAGAAGCCGTCGTCATCGAAGTGGGCGGCCCACAGGCGACCGTCTGCCCGTTCCAGATCCAGTGCAATGCCCGCCAGGAGCTGGCCCTCCGGAGCGGCACACCAGGCGACGGTGCCGTAAAGGTGGTAGGTGCCATGCTCTTCCAGCAATGCCACCCAAAGCTCCACATCCGTATTCGGCTTGATGGGTGCTGGCAGTTCGATACTGATGCCGGCCAGGGAAATGTCGTGGGTGGTCAGGTACAGACGGTCGGCCGGGTCCAGCGAACCGGACTGGCTGGGCAGCAAGGTCAGCGCCAGGTTTTCTTCGCGCGAGATGCGGGGGAAACGACGATTGTCCATTGCTGTTGCCATAGGATTTATCCGTAAATCATTCTGTCCACCGCATAGGCTGCAATCGCCATGGTAGCGACTACGCCTGCCAGGAACAGAAGAAACAGCAGAGCGGGTTTGACCGTTTTCGGCAAGGGTTCGGTTTCCCGTGGAGTCCGGGTCTCCTGCGTTTTGTTCATCAGCCATCTCCCTGATTTATCCGGATACTTTACAGTATCAGTTATTCGCCGACGATAGGAAACTGGTATCGGGCCAGTACCTTATTTCTTTCCTGGAGCGTTTCAGGGGGCGAAGCACTCCTTGGGGGAGCAATAGCAGGAAAAACGAAGGAGCCTACGGGCTCCTTCGTTGCTGGGCTTCGAGATCGGCGCGGGGTTAGCCGGCAAACTCGATTTTCTGGAACATGTACTCGTGCACGGAATCGGACATCAGCGGTACATAGGAAACCAGCAGCAGCGCTGTGAGCATGACCGCGATGGGCAACAGGTATTTTTCATAGCGCCGGTAGAACGAGCCGTTTTTGACCTTGGCGCTTTCCACCTCATCATCGCCGACCACCTGGCGTGTCAGCAAATGGTTCAGTGCCACAGGGGGTGACAGGTAGCCCAGCTCAAAGGCCACCAAACTGATCATCCAGAAATGTAGTGGCGCGATCCCGTTATCGAATGCCACCTGGGCAATGGTGGCGTTGACCAGGATAACGGCCCCAAAGGGGTCCATGATCATGCCGATGATCACCATGGTGACCACCAGCAGGGTCATGGCCAGCCAGACGTTGGCGAAGGTTTCCGGCAGGGCTTCCATCACCCCGGAGCGTTCCAGCAAGCCGCCCATGCTCACTGTCAGTGCCATCAGCATGAGCAGGGCGCCAATGTGACCGGTGGTCTCATTGGTGGAGAAGCGCAGCGAGCTTTCCAGGGTGGTGCCAACGCCTTCCTCGTCGGCGGGCAGATCGGATGTCACCCCGGTGGGTTTGATCAGGTAGTGAATAAACAGGCTGGCCGCCAGTATCAGATTTCGCCAGAACAGGCCGGTAATGGTATCGGAAAGCTTGTTCTCGGAGGTGCCGGTGGGCACATTGCCGGCTTCCAGCGCCTTGGCCAGTGTCCAGGTGTCATAGCTTGAATGGATGAGAAGCACCACCAATGCAAGGGCGCACAAGTGCAGGAAATAGCGGCTGAATTTCTCGTAGATCAACACTGCCAACATCAACATTGGCAGGATGATCGGCGCATAATTTTCGTTCAGCTCGGTGCCGAGAATGTCTCTGAAAATAACAATCACGGTGCCAATCACAATCACATAGGGCAGCAACGGGAAAAGCCGTTTCAGACTGGCGGGAACCGCTTCCGAGAAGGGCGCAATGCGTGCCGGCTCAGTACGGGCGAACTGGCTGTAGATGAAGAACAGGATCAGGGTAAGGCCGAAGACTTTAACGCCGGAGGTAAACAGTTCATCGGTGGTGACCGCATTGTTCAGTGCCGCAATAATGACCACCAACAGGCAGGGGCGCAGTACCACCCCCATGGAGCCGGACATGGCGGCGCCGGCCAGGGCCAGCTGCTTGCGGGCACCGGCACGGACCAGCTCATGGTAGACGGTGGCACCAGCGGCAATAATGAAAATCCCGGATGCACCCGTATAGGCCGTGGGGATGGCGGTGACGGCCAGAACAACAAAGCACATCAGTTCCGGCGACATGCGCCAGGGGCGCAGCACATCGAAGACCAGATGTACCATTCTCGTCTGCCGCAGCATCATCCCAACCCAGATATAGAGTCCCAGGCTGAGGAACATGGTGGAGAACTCCATCATCATGCCCAGATAGACGCTGGTGCCATGCAGGTATCCCTGCGACATGAACTGGATACTGGCGCTGAGGCACATGTAGGAGTACAGCGGAATGGTCAGCAGGGCCTTGCCCCAGCCGCCGCCTTGTTCCAGATCTTTCGGGGGCTTGATCAGCTGCCAGAGCGAGGCCAGCGTCAGCAGGGCAAAACCGGCGATCCAGAATTGATGCAGGTAGAAATGGTTCACCTGAACGCCATCGGCCATCGCCTTGATTTCTTCACTGCGATAGACCCAGGCAGAAACCAGTAGCAGAACATTGGCCGTGAGTTGCCCCAGGGTTGAAACCAGGTGGTCCTTGCGGGTTCGTGCCGGGCGCAGGGCAATATGATGGCGGGTAAGGGTTGCGGTCGCCGCGCAGATGATGACCAGCAAGCACAGTAGCAGGCGTTTGTAATCGCCCAGGGTGCTGACAACTTGCGCTACACCGCCTTCGAGAGTGCGAAAGGCAATCACGCCGGGGGTCACTTTTTCCTGGACCATCTTGTAGGTCGCCCATTTCTCCCGGCAGATGTTCTGGGACGCTTCGAGAGACTTGCGCAGCGCGTCTTCGTCAACTTCGGTGCCAAACATCCCGGCCAGCGGATCATCGGCCATCCGTTGTTTCTTTCTGGCAATGGCGCTTTCCAGTTCACTGTCCAGATTCGCATCCGGGTTACAGGAGGGCTCACCGAGTATCCCCGCCCCGCGTAGCTGGAAGTAGTTCTCCCAGGTGTTTTCACCAATTTTCAGCAGCTGGGAGTGGATGACTTCTCCTGAGGCCAGAAAAATGGTCATTAACAGCAGAATGAGGGCAGGCAGGGAGGAAAACCATTCGCGGGCGGTACGCTGTCTGAGACGCAAGCTGGCCATCATGGTGTTTGTCCTTGTTGTTTTTTGATCAATCGCGCGTCCGGGAATATAGCAAAGCCCAGCAGGGACAGGAAGTTGAAGGGGGAAAGCGGGAAAGACAGGCAAAAAAAAGGAGCCCGAGGCTCCTTTTTTTTGAGATCAGAGATCAGCGCAGGGTTTAGCCACCGACCTCGATCTTCTGGAACATGTACTCGTGAACTGTATCGGACAGCAACGGTACGTAAGACACAAGCAGCAGGGCAGTCAGCATTACCGCGATGGGAAGCAGGAACTTCTCATAGCGACGGAAGAAGCTGCCTTCCTTGAGCTTGGCGGATTCCACTTCTGCCTCACCCACCACTTGACGTGTTAACAAGTGATTTAGTGCCACTGGTGGTGACAGGTAACCCAATTCGAAGGCCACCAGGGTGATCATCCAGAAGTGCAACGGTGCAATACCGTTGTCGAACGCGACCTGGGCAATGGTGGCGTTCACCAGAATCACCGCCCCGTAGGGGTCCATGATCATGCCGATGATCACCATGGTGACTACCAGCAGGGTCATGGCCAGCCAGACGTTGGCGAAGGTTTCCGGCAGGTTCTCCATGACACCAGAGCGCTCGATGATACCGCCGACACTCACGGACAGGGCCATCAGCATCAGCAGGGCACCAATGTGGCCGGTGGTTTCATTGGTGGCAAAGCGCAGGGAGTTTTCCAGTCGGTCACCAACCCCGGGTTCTTCCCGATAATCCGGGTCTTCTGTGGGTTGCTTCAGCACATAGTAGAGCACGACTGCCGCGCCAAGCAGCAGGTTGCGCCACAGCAGCCCCCAGAACAGGGCTTCCAGATCCTCGGCAGAAGTGCCGGTGGGGATATTGCCAGCCTCCAAAGCCGCATTGATACCGGTCAGGTTGTACAGGGAGTACACCAGCAGCGGAACCAGCACGATGGTGAACAGATGCAGGGCCTTATTGCTCAGTTTCTCGTAGCTGAGAATGGCAAGCAGCATCACCGGCAGAATGATCGGCGCATAGTTCTCGTTGAGCTGTGTGTCCAGGACATCGCGGAAGAATACGACCACGGTGCCCATGATGATCACGTAGGGCACTAATGGAACCAGACGCTTGATGCTGGCTGGTACGGCTTCCGAGAACGGTGCGATGCGAGCCGCTTCGGTACGGGCAAACTGACTGTAGATAAAGAACAGCAGCAGCGACAGACCGAAGATCTTCAGGCCGGAGGTGAACAGTTCATCAGTGGTTACCGAGTTGTTCAGCGCAGCGATGATCACTACCAGCAGGCAGGGACGCAGTACCACACCCATGGAACCGGACATGGCGGTGGCGGCCAGGGCCAGTTGCTTGCGGGCACCGGCACGGATCAGTTCGTTGTAGATGGTGGCACCGGCGGCAATAACGAAGATACCGGAAGCGCCGGTGTAGGCGGTGGGGATCGCGGTAACCGCGAGCACCACGAAACACATCAGTTCCGGGGACATCTTCCACGGACGCAGCACGTCAAACACCAGATGGGCCATCTTGGTCTGGCGCAGCATCATACCAATCCAGATATACAGGGCCAGGCTCAGGAACAGGGTGGACAGTTCCATCATCATGCCCAGATATACACTGATACCGTGGTAGTAACCCTGGCTGACGAACTGGATGCCAGCGGTGATACACATGAAGCTGTACAGCGGAATGGTCAGCAGGGCCTTGCCCCAGCTGCCGCCTTCTTCCAGGTCCTTGGGCGGCTTGATCAGCTGCCAGAGTGCCGCCAGGGACAGCAGGGCAAAACCGGCGATCCAGAACTGGTGAAGGTAAAAGTGGTTGACCTGAACCCCGTCGGCCATGGCGCTGACTTCCTCGCCACGGTAGATCCAGGCGGACAGTAGCAGCATCACATTAGCGGAAAGCTGGCCAAGGCTGGATACGAAATGGTCCTTGCGGGTTTGCGCCGGGCGCAGGGCAATATGGTGGCGGGTCAGGGTGGCTGTGGCGGCACAGATAATGACCAGGATACACAGCAGCAGTCGCTTGTAGTGGCCCAGAGAGGTCACTACCTTGGCCACGCCGCCTTCCAGGGTCCGGAAAGCAATCACGCCGGGGGTGACCTTTTCCTGCACCATGGTGTAGGTGGCCCACTTCTCACGGCAGATTTGCTGGGAAGCTTCCAGTGACTGACGCAAAGCGTCTTCGTTTACCTCGGTGCCGAACATGCCGGCCAGAGGATCGTCAGCCATCTGCTGTTTCTTTCTGATGATGGCCGCTTCAAGTTGGTCATCAAGGTTGGCGTCCGGATTACAGGTCGGCTCCTGAAGGATGCCGGCACCCCGTAACTTGAAGTAGCCTTCCCAGGTGTTTTCGCCGATTTTCAGCAGCTGGGAGTGAAGAACTTCCCCTGATGCGAGAAACACCGTCAGCAACAGGAGAATCAGGGTTGGTAGCGATGCCAACCATTCACCGACGGAACGGTTCGCCACTTTCATAGAAGAAGGTTTGTCCATTGTGCACCCGGTTATTGTTATACCGCCTTAGGGAGCGGGAAAGAGGCAACCCTTGGGCCCTCAAGCCTTGTTCGCCGCATTCCAGGGCAGTGTAAACACCTTGACTACCCGGCAGAGAAGAGCCGGGTGACAGAAAATAGGTCGCTGGAGAAAAGCGGGGCCACCCGGGCCCCACTTTGATCGGTACTGCGCTTACTCGACCGGATTGACGCATTCGGCGCGGGAAGGCTCTTCCTTGCAGCGCACCTTGCGCAGCAGGGACATCATATCCTTGCTGTAAACGCCATCATTGGTCAGGGCGATGCGGGCTTCGCGCATCATTTCGTCATAGCGCAGCTTGTCGGCCTCGGGGATACGAATCCACCACTTCTTGTCGACTTCGTTGTTGGCGTTCTCGATCACCGTCATGGCGCGGTCAAACTGGCCAAGCATGTACTTACGAGAGCTGTCAGCATAGCCATCCGGGAAGCGGTCTTTCTTGAGAATGACCTGGGCAGTCAGCTGGCCCAGTACATAATCGATCATGCCGCCATCCGGCTGCATGCCCTTGTACAGTTCCAGGGCAGAGTAGGCAGCAATCGGCGCAAAGCAGATGTCCACGGAACCGTTATTGAAGCGGCCGGAGAAGTTGGTGATGTCGGACATTACCGGAGACATGCCAACCCGGGACGCCATGCTGGCCTGGGCGCTGTCATATTCCAGTACGGCGATGGATTTGCCGGACAGCTCACCCACGGTGTCGATGGTGCGATCTTTCACGAACAGGTAGGCGGCACCCATGGGGGCAACGCCGCCCACTTCGTAGGGGCCGGAAACCAGCTTCTCGTTGATGGAGGGGTTGCCACTGGCCAGCACGGTGATCACGGTGCGCATGGCATCGTAGGAGGGGATGGCACCGATGGAGTCCAGGCTGCCGGTGTAGTTGTTGAACTGGCGGCCACGGATACCGGTGAGTACCGCAGCATCGCACTGGCCGGCTTTCAGATCTTCGGAGGCGATTTTTTCATCGGTGTAGGGTTTCAGCTCCAGATCCACACCCCAACCGAGGGCGGCGGTCTTGTAGTCCTTCATGATGTTATAGATATCACCGTTGGCACCGATGATATCAAATACGCACATGGACCGTTTTTCGGCGGCCTGGGCGGGGCTAAGTGTCAATGCAAGTGCAGCAGTGGCTGCTGTGGTAAACGCCTTCAAATAGCGCATGGCTTGTCTCCTGGTTACTTCTTAATCTAATTCAAAGCGGCCCCAAGGGGCCGCAAACAGGCTTACAGCAAATCGTCAATATTGACCGCCGGTCCGGATTTGGCGGCGTCATCCCAGAAAGTCCCAAGCCCACCAATAGGGGTGCGCTTACCGGTATTTTCTGTCCATTCCCGGTCGGAAATGCCAGTGATGATGAAGCCGGCAATGGCATCCATCATGGCGTATTCCGGATCCAGATTCTGGTCGTTGGCGGCAAAGTCACGAATGGCTTTGCGCATACGTTCGTCGTCGCCCTTGCTGAAGGCGCTCATGGCATACAGGGCGCTGCCCAGGCGGACGCCACCATCAAAGCCGGCCTTGGCAGAGGCTTCCAGCTCTTTCCACGGTTCGGCATTGGCCGGAGCCAGCATGGGCAACAGGTTCCAGACGGCAGCACGGGTACCACGCGGTACGCCCCACCACTTGTCGTTATCCAGGCACTTCATGTTGCGCTCTACCTTGGCGGCGAGATCGCGGGGTACGCCCACGGCGCCGTCGGAGGCACCGTCATTGAGCAGGGCCTGGACACCGGAGATGTTGCCGACCATCCACACCAGCTCGTCGAAATCGGTTTTCAGCTTAGGGCATTCGCCCTCTTTCTGTTCACCGAAGGCGGTCTTCATGTTCTTGTAGGCGGTGTACTGGCGATCAGCCGCAATGGCAGACCAGCGTTTCTGTTCGATGCGTGCGTCCTGGGCTTCATTCACGTTGCCATCCTTGACGCCACGCATGTAGCGCAGCTCGGCGTCAATGGCGATCTGTTCTGCACAGGTGGCAGCGGTGGTGAAGACCATGGCGCCCAGCTTCTCTGGATGTGAGCCGACGCGCTCGAAGGCCATCAGCAGCGGGGTTTGAGCCTCGCCGGTGACACAGGCCATGCGCACATCGTCAAAGGTGAGCATGTAGGGAAGCATCTCGGAGCGGCCGAAGCTGATCAGCACGTCCCCGGTTGTCTTGTAGATGACGCCACAGCCTTGCAGAGCCAGGATGGCGCCCCCTACCAGGGCCAGACGGGAATGTCCTAGCATTTTTGTCAAGGTCAGAGAACCCATTCTATAGCTCCTTGTTATTGTTCTCGGATTAGCGCGATCAAAGGTACGAAAGTCTGTCTATTGGCACAAGCGGCAATTACAAAAAAGCCTGCAAGCAATTACAAACAATAAATTTGCTTTATGATGGAATACGTTACGTTGTGCTGCGCATCCACCGGGAAAGTAAGACTTTATTATGACTGATTACACTGACATCAAAGACATGAAAGC
This sequence comes from Alcanivorax sp., assembly GCF_019431375.1. NCBI lineage: Bacteria > Pseudomonadati > Pseudomonadota > Gammaproteobacteria > Oceanospirillales > Alcanivoracaceae > Alcanivorax > Alcanivorax sp. Next base: position 1,403,796 of record NZ_CP080267.1, on the reverse strand, counting down.
CTGGCTGGCTGGCGAGAGAAGCGGTGTTTCTCTCGCCATGAATACTGCCCGTGGTGGCCTGCGCATCCTGGAAACGCTCGGGGTAGTGGGGCGGCAGGGGCTCAACTGGATGCTCGGCGATCGCCCGCCAGTACCGGCTTTGCTGCGTACCACCTTCGAATCCCTGGGTACTACCTACATCAAGCTGGGGCAGTTTATTGCCAGCTCCCCATCAATCTTCCCGGAAGAGTACGTGGTGGAATTCCAGCGTTGCCTGGATCGCACCCCGGCACTGCCGTTTCACTATATCCGTGAAACCATCGAAAAAGAGCTGGGCGGATCGCTGGAGTCGCTATATCAGTCGGTTGACCCCAAGCCATTGGCCAGTGCGTCCATTGCGCAGGTTCATGCGGCAAAGCTCAAAAACGGACAGGATGTGGTTATCAAAGTTCAGCGGCCCGGTGTACGTAATGTGCTGCTGACGGATTTCAATTTTCTCTACTTTGCTGCCCGGGTGACCGAGCGGTTGGCACCGGGGCTGTCCCGTTCTGCCATTTCCGGTGTCATTGAGGAGTTACAGGCCGGCATGTTGGAAGAATGTGACTTCATCAAGGAAGCCCACAATCTGCAGGCGTTCAATGCTTTCCTGCGTGATACCGGCAATACCTCGGCGGTGGCACCGGATCCGGTCATGTCCCACACCACCGGCAAGGTGCTGACCATGGAGCGCTTCTTCGGGGTTCCCCTGACCGACATGAATGTGCTCAGACAATATACTGATGATCCGGCGGAAACCCTGATCTCAGCCCTGAATACCTGGTTTTCCAGCCTGATGTTGTGTGATTTCTTCCATGCGGATGTCCATGCTGGCAATTTGATGTTGCTGGAGGATGGTCGAGTCGGCTTTATCGATTTCGGTATTGTCGGTCGCATTCGCCGCGAGGCCTGGGATGGCATGGCCAAATTCTTTGATGCCATCGGCCGGGGTGATGTCCGGCAGATGGCGGAAGCCATGGCGATCATCGGCATGACCCGCGAAGAAGTGGATGTGGAAGCGCTGGCGCGGGATATCGAAAGCCTGCAAGGGGCGCTGGGTCAGGTTGACCCGTCTGCCCTGGTGCAGGCCGACCGCAACGACAAGGAAGTCAACCGCCTGCTCATGGACCTGGTGAAAATCGGCGAAGGCCACGGCATCCGTTTCCCCCGCGAATTTGCCCTGTTGCTCAAACAGTTCCTTTACTTCGACCGTTATGTACAGGTGCTGGCGCCGGAAATGGACATGTTCAGCGATAACCGCGTGGACATGTTCGGGGCCATTGATGATATGCCGGGCGGATTTTTGCACTAGAAGGTAGCTACGAGCTACGAGCTACGAGCTACGAGCTACGAGCTACGAGCTACGAGCTACGAGCTACGAGCTACGAGCTCACGAGCAAAGCCAAAAAGTTCCTCAAGTTCCGGGATGTCTACAGAAGCAGCCGCTGTGGGAGCCCATGCTTGTCCCCCAGGGGATCTACGACATGCGAACCGCGCTTGCGCGGAAATCGCCCGGACGAGCTACGAGCTACGAGCTACGAGCTACGAGCTACGAGCTACGAGCTACGAGCTACGAGCTACGAGCTACGAGCTACGAGCTACGAGCTACGAGCTACGAGCTACGAGCTACGAGCTACGAGCTACGAGCTACGAGCTACGAGCTACGAGCTACGAGCTACGAGCTACGAGCTACGAGCTACGAGCTACGAGCTACGAGCTACGAGCTACGAGCTACGAGCTACGAGCTACGCTTTTGGATTGGGCAGGCCAAAAAGTTCCCAAAACATTGGTATTTCTGCGAAGCTGCTGTGGGAGCGGTCGTTCGACCGCGAACGGCGCTTGCGCGGAAATCGCCCGGAGGGCGATCAGGAATCTCAGGATTCTACAAGTTCCAGAAAGAACGGCGGATAAATTTTGGCCTTTGTCCTCTAGCTACCTCGATTCGCCTGCAAGCAGCCTCCCACAAAAAACGCGGGCAGGGAGTTATGTGGTTGGCACGACCCTGCCCGCGTTGTAGCTTGAGGCTTGTAGCTTGAAGCTGTTTTTTATTCCACCGGATCCGCACATTCTCCTTTCGACGGATTGAGCTTGCAGCGGATCTTGCGTTGCAGGGTCAGCATATCGGCATCGTAATAGTCTTTCTCACGCAGGGTAAGGCGTGCTTCCTGCATCATTGTTTCGTATTCCCGTTTGTCAGAATCCGGAATCTCGATCCACCAGTGATCCGGTACCTTGGCGGCTTCCTGGTCCAGTCGTTCCTTGATCAGGTGATAGCTGTTGAAGAATTCTTCGCGAACCAGCTGCGCCACTTCGTTGGGAAACTTGTCCTTGCGACCGATCAGCTGCATGGTGATTTGCGCCAGCGGGTAGTTGATGATGCCGCCGTCCGGCGACATGCCCTTGTACAGTTCCAGTACTTCATAGGCCACCAGGGGGGCTGCCAGCACATCCACTACGCCGTTGTTGAACTTGTTGGGGGCAGAAACGATGTCCGAGGCCACCGGGGTGGCGCCGATCTGTGACACCATTTCCGCCTGAGTGGGATCATAGTCCAGCACTGCGACCCGTTTGCCCGCTGCATTGGCCAGGGTGTTGATGGTTCTGTCGTTGACGAAAACATAGGCGCCACCGGCAGAGGCCAGGCCGAGAATTACATATTCACCACTGACCATCTTGTCGGCGGATTTCGGATTGGCCATGACCTGCAGCAAGATCTTCATATGCTCGTCACTGGGAACGCCGCCGATGGAATCGATGGTGCCGGTGTACTTGTTGAACAGGCGTCCGCGCAAGCCGCTGATCAGGGCCGCATCGCAGATGCCGGCTTTCAGGTCTTCCACCACCACGCTTTCGCTGGTGTAGGCTTGAATATCCAGATCCACGCCGTATTCCAGCAGCCGGGTGCGCTGGTCTTCGGCGGCCTTGTAGATGGGGCCGGCACGACCGGCGATATCCCAGATACAGATCCGCCGTTTCAGTGGTTCGCCCATGCTGAAGCCGGCCACTTTCTGCATCGCTTCGATGCGGTCGTCGAGGCTGCGGCTCTGGTCGTAGGCAATGGCGCGCAGCTTTTCAGCCAGCTCGGGGGTAAGCGATACGCCAGGAGCAAACTTTTCCAGCTCAGCCTGTTGCGCAGGTGACAGGTTCAGTGAGTTATCTGCGTGGGCGGTGAGTGCGCCGATCAGCAGGGGAAGAATGAGCAGATGGCGGAAAAATTTCACGCGGGCCTCCATGGGCATATTATTGTTTGAATGCGAAGTGGCAACTTCAGATTGAATGCCCATTGTGACAGTCGTGACCGGCGAGTCGCTGGCTGGCCAGCCGGGGTGGCTGGCCGCGGTGCCAACTGTGGATGATGGTGGTGGGAGTGTTATTCCGTTTCCTGGCTGCACTCTGGTCGCTGGGCGTCCAGCTTGCAGCGAATACGCTTCATGATCTTCAGCATGGTGGCATCGTAGTAGCCGGTTTCGCGCAATTTCAGCCGTGCTGCGCGCATCATGCTGTCGTATTGCAGCTTTTCATTGCCATCCACTTCAATCCACCAATGCTTGGGAATCTGCCCGGCTTCCTTTTCCAGCGCTGTCTGGATAGAGGAAAAGCTGTCGGCTGCCACTTCCCGGATTACTGCGGCAAACGCCGGGGGGAAACGGTCAGTGTGACCAATCAGCTGGGCGGTGAGTTGCACGATCGGGTAATTAACAATGCCCCCATCCGGTGACATGCCCTTGTAGAGTTCCAGTACCTGATAGGCCACCAGTGGTGCGGGAAGCACATCCACGCTGCCGTTGTTGAACTGATTGGGTGCAGTGGCGAGGGTCGTGGCTACTGGAGTCGCACCGATCTGGGCAACCATCTTTGACTGGCCCGGATCAAAATCGAGTACGGCGATCTTTTTGCCGGCGACCCGTTCCAGGGAGTTCAGCTTGTTGTCGTTGACAAACAAGTAGGCTGCGCCGGCCGGGGTGACAGCAAGGGTCTGGTATTTGTTGCTGACCATGTTTTTGCTGAGCTGGGGCAATGCGATGGACTTCATCAGCATGTCCATGTGTTCCAGTGACGGCAAAGCGCCGATAGCGTCGATGGTGCCGCTAAAACGGTTGAACTGCCGGGCGCGAAAACCACTCATCAGCGCGGCGTCACATTGGCCATTTTTCAATGATGCGACCATGGCGCCTTCGTTGGTAAAGGCTTCCAGGCTGATATCAATTTTATAGCGCAGCAAATCCAGACGCAGGTTGGTGGCGCCGTTGAAAATCGGGCCGGAGCGGCCGGACAGATCCCACAAGCAGATGTGCCGCTTGAGCATGTCGTCCGGGCCCAAGCCCATTTCCTTGCGGGCTTCGGCAAGATGTTGTTGCTGCTTGGCTGTCAGTGTGAGTGCCTGGCTGGTGCTTGCCAGTGACAGCAGAGCGGGGCCCAAAAGGCCCATAATAAGGGTGCGATAAATCCCCATGACGTTTCCTTTGCCATTCGTTGCCATGCTTATAGCATGCAGAAGGGGGGTGAAGTTTTACCGCCTGTATGACAATTGTACGCGGCGCCAACATGGCGCCGTGTCATAGGTTATTCAGTGATGCTGCACTCGGATCGTGCCGGGTCGAATTTGCAGCGAATTTTGCGCTGCAGGCTGAGCATGTCGGCGCTGTAATATTTCTGGGCGCGCAATGCATCGCGGGCATCCTGCATCATCACTTCGTATTCCCGCTTGTCCTTGTCCGGAATTGCAATCATCCAGCGCTCGGGGACCCGGCGGGTTTCCTGTTCTATGCGTTTGATGACTTCGGGGTAGGCCTCGAAGGAGGCTTCGCGGATCAGTTGTGCCACTTCGTTGGGAAACTTGTCCAGGCGTCCAATTAACTGCATGGAGAGCTGGGTCAGGGGGTAGTCCACCACGCCGCCATCCGGGCTCATGCCTTTATAGAGTTCCAGCAGTTCATAAGCGACCAAGGGGGCGGGCAGAATATCAATCTGGCCGTTGTTGAACTTGTTGGGAGCGCTGACGATATCGGTGGTCACCGGCGTAGCGCCAATGGCCGCCACCATCTCCGCCTGGGTCTCATCATAGTCGAGAACCGCAACGCGCTTGCCGGCTGCCTTGGCCAGGGAGCTGATGCTCTTGTCGTTAACGAAAATGTGCGCGGCGCCGGCCGGGTAGATGCCCATCACCACATAATCGCCCTGCACCATATGGCCGGCCTGTCTCGGGTGAGCGAGCACCTGCAGCAGGGTGTGCATATGCTTTTGTGTCGGCACGGCGCCGATGGCGTCCACACTGCCGCTGTAGAGGTTGAACTGGCGGGCACGCAGGCCGCTCATCAGGGCGGCATCGCAGCGGCCAGCCTTGAACTCGTCCACCATCACGCTTTCGTTGGTATAGGGCACCATCTCCAGGTTGATGCCGTACTCCAGAGCCAGCGCCCGCTGCTCCATGGCAGCATTGAATACCAGGCCGTTGCGTCCGCCGATATCCCAGATGCAGATGGTGCGTTTCAGGGTGCTGCCGGGAGGCATCTGGTCCAACCCGACCATCTGGCTGATAGCCTTGAGGCGATTGCGTACCGGCATTTCCCGGGTATAGAAAACATCCTCCAGTTGTTCGAGAGTGGCGTCGTTAAGCGTCACCCCGGGGAGCAGGGTCTGGAGCTGTTTCTTCTGGGCTTCAGTCAGGTTGGCAGCGCTCAGTGATGAGCACAGCAGGCTGACGAGAAAGAAAAGGGTGATTGGGGTGCGCATGGTGGTCTCCCTGATGCCGCATTCTTGTTATGAGCGGTACATTTAGCACGCTCTTGCAGGATAAGGGAGAGCTTTGGCGCAGGGGGTGGCCGCGTTACGGCAATCCCCGGCGAAACGGTCAATGGGAACAAGGAAGCGTATTGTCGGGTAGGGTGCTGGCGTTTGACGTAGGAGCGTCGCTGGCGGCGCGATGAAAAACAGGAGCAAGCTTCAAGTGACAAGTTGCAAGGCGCGGTCAAGGTCTCACCAATTTCCGGAGCCGTACCCGCGATTCAGGCTCCTGCGCGGAGCTCATGCCTTGAATAGCTATTGGGCTTTTTTCGCGTTGCACCTTGTCACTTGAAACTTGTAACTGACCTCTATCGCGCCGCCAGCGACGTTATTCGCTGCGCTCACCCTTCGGGCCGACCTTTGGTCGTTGCTCCGCTGCGCTACGCTTCTACGGAGCCGGGTGTTATTTCGGCTGCGCGTCGATGGACTCGCCGTTCACGTCTCGGCTGTCCGGGCCGAGCAGGAACAGGTAGGGGGCCATGATTTCGTCCGGGGTTTTCAGCGTCTGCGGGTCTTCGCCCGGGTAGGCCTGGGCGCGCATGTCGGTGCGCGTGCCACCGGGGTTGAGGGTGTTAACGCGGATGTTGCTGGTGTTCTCCAGCTCTTCAGCCAGTACCTGTGCCAGATTTTCGGTGGCGGCCTTGGAGACGGCATAGGCACCCCAGAAGGCGCGGCCCTTGCGGCCAACACTGGAGGAGGTGAACAGCAGGCGCGCATCCTCGCTGGCGCGCAGCAGGGGCAGCATGGCCTGGGTCAGGTAAAAGGCGCTGTTAACGTTCACCTGCATCACTGAATCCCAGGTGCCGACACCGTAGCGCTCCAGCGGGGTAATGTCGCCAAGCACGGAGGCATTATGCAGGATGCCGTCCAGACGCCCGAATTCCTTGTCGAACAGGCCGGCCAGTTCCAGGAAGTCCTCCGGGCGGGCCACCGCCAGGTTCACTGGCGCCAGGGCCGGCTCCGGGCCACCGGCGGCCTTGATCTCGTCGTAGACCTTTTCCAGCTTTTCCGGGGTGCGACCCAGCAGGATGACCGTGGCGCCGTGACGGGCCAGGGTCAGGGCGGCGCAGCGACCGATGCCGGCGCCGGCGCCGGTGACCAGAATGATGCGGTCCTTGAAAGCATCAGTGGGGCATTGGTAAGCCAATGCTTTTGCATTCACGGATGATAATTCGCTCATGCATGACTCCTTGTGTTCATCGTATGCAGCAGGGGTAACAGATCGCTGCCTTGTTCCAGATAATAATCGGCCTGCCAGCCGTGGGGGTCATCATCCGCATCGATATAGCCAAAGGCCGCCACCGCGGTGGCCATGCCGGCATTCTGGCCGGCCTGAATATCACGCAGGTGATCGCCCACGTAGAGGCAGTGGGTCGGGTTCACCCGGTCCTGCCGGGCAGCCATCAGCAGGCCTTCCGGGTCCGGCTTGCGCTGTTTGACATGGTCCGGGCAGATCACCGCACCCACGCGCTGGTCCAGGTTGAGTCCGGCCAGTACCGGCCCGGTGAAACGTGACGGCTTGTTGGTCACGATGCCCCAGGGCAGGCCGTTGGCATCCAGCCAGTCCAGGGTTTCCGCCATGCCGGCGAACAGGCAGGTATCCACGGCCAGATGCTGCTCATAGGCGTTCAACAGCTCGTCCAGCAGGGGCGGAAATTCCGCATCCTCCGGCCCCACCCCAAAGCCCAGCTCGGTGAGGGCGCGGGCGCCATTGGACACATTGGCGCGCACCGCAGAATAGCTGACCTCTGGGCGGCCATGCTGTTTCAGCAGGGTATTGAGCACCGTATAAAAGTCCGGTGCGGTATCAATCAAGGTGCCGTCCAGGTCGAAATAAACGGCTTCAAGCTTGTTCATGAAAATTCCTGTTGGGGGTGCAAGTTTCAAGTTGCAAGTTTCAACGCGAGAAGTGCAGTGCCAAGTGCTTAGATTGTCGCCGCGTTTATGGCTGGCGGCGCGGCTCAGTCGCTATTCGTTTGGCAGCAGTTTTTTGTGCGCGTTGTAACTTTTAACTTGCAACTTTCCTTTAACCGCGTGCATCAGGTAGTTCACCGACACATCCCGGTTCAGCTTGTACACCTGGGTCAGCGGGTTATAGACCATGCCGGTGGTGTCTTGTACTTCCAGGCCCGCGTCCCTGGCCCAGCCGGCCAGCTCCGAAGGCTTGATCAGCTTGGCGTATTCGTGGGTGCCGCGGGGCAGCAGGCGCAGCACATACTCGGCGCCGACGATGGCAAACAGAAACGCCTTGGGGTTGCGGTTGATGGTGCTGAAGAAAATCTGCCCACCGGGCTTTACCAGGGTGGCACAGGCGCGGATCACAGATGATGGATCTGGTACGTGTTCCAGCATTTCCAGGCAGGTAACCACGTCGTATTGGGCGGGCCGCTCCTCGGCGATCTGCTCCGCCGGAATCTGCCGGTATTCCACGGGTACCCCGGCCTGTTCGGCATGGATGCGTGCCACTGCCAGGGGCGCTTCACCCATGTCGATGCCGGTGACCTCGGCGCCGCGCCGGGCCATGCCCTCGGACAGCAGGCCGCCACCGCAGCCGATGTCGATGACTTTCTTGCCGGGCAGGCTGACGCGCTCGTCGATGTAATTGAGACGCAGCGGGTTGATGTCGTGCAGCGGGCGGAACTCGGAATTGGGGTCCCACCACTGCTCCGCCAGGGCGTTGAATTTGGCGATTTCGCCGGCGTCTACATTCTGTTGGGTAGAGGGGGGAATCTGTGGTTGCTGTTCAGTCACGGTCGGCTCCGGCGATTTTTTCCTGCCACTGCTGGGCATTCTTGAGGATCACGGCTTCATTCAGGGTGGTGAGCTTGCGGTTGTCCATCAGGCAGCGCCCACCCACCCAGGTGTGGGTCACCTGGTCGCGGCTGGCGGCGTAGATCAGTTGCGCCACCGGATCATAGACCGGCTGGGTTTCCAGTCGGTTCAGATCCACCGCCACCATATCCGCCTGTTTGCCAATTTCCAGTGAACCGAGCTGGTCGTCCCGGCCCAGGGCGCGGGCCCCGTTCAGGGTCGCCATCTGCAGTATCTCGCTGGCCGGCAGGGCATCTGCCTGGAGACTCACGCCCTTGCCAAGAAAGGCGGCGGTGCGGGCCTCGCCGATCATGTCCAGATCGTTGTTGCTGGCGGCGCCATCGGTGCCCAGGGCCACGTTAACGCCGGCCTTGCGCAGTTTTTCCACCGGCGCAAAGCCGCTGGCCAGCTTCAGGTTGGATTCCGGGCAGTGCACCACCTGGGTACCGGTTTCTGCCACCAGGGCGATTTCGTCTTCGGTGAGCTGGGTCATGTGCACCGCCAGCAGGCGGGGGGAGAGCAGGCCCAGGTTCTTCAGGCGAGTGAGCGGGCGATCACCGGTGTTGCCCACTGCCATCTGGATCTCGCCGGCGGTTTCGTGCACGTGCATCATCATCGGCACGTCCAGTTCCTCGGCCAGGGTCAGCACCTTCTGCAGGGGGCCGTCGGACACCGTATAGGGCGCGTGGGGGCCGAAGCCGATCTGGATGCGCGGATCGTGGCGCCACTCGTCCATGGCATCGGTGGCCAAGCGCAGGTAGTCCTCCGGGCCGGCGCCCATGGGGGTGGGGAAATCCAGGATCGGGCAGAACAGGCTGGCGCGCAGGCCCGCTTCCACGGTGGCGCGAGCGGCACTGGCCGGGAAAAAATACTGATCGGCAAAGCAGGTGGTGCCGGAGCGGATCATCTCCGCCGCCGCCAGCCGGGTGCCGTCGAACACAAACTGCTCGCTGACGAACTGGCCTTCCGCCGGCCAGATATGCTTTTCCAGCCAGGTCATCAGTGGCAGGTCATCGGCGATGCCGCGCAGCAGGTTCATGGCCGCGTGGGTATGGGCATTGATCAGGCCGGGGACCAGCAGGTGGCTGTCCAGCCGGGTGACCGTGTCGGCCTGCCATTTCTCATTGGCCAGGGCGCTGGGCAGCAGGTCGACAATCTGGCCGTCACGGACGACCAGGGCATGGTTTTCCAGTACCTCGGCACTGGGCGCGTTGTCCTGCGCGACCGGGGCAATCCAGCGGGCGTGGACGATCAGGTCAGCCTGATTGTCGCTCATGCACAACTCCTTGAAGAGGGTGGGGCAATTTTCGCCGCAGTATAGCGTGTCAGAGGCGCTCTTGCCCTTGTTTGGCCGCCTCTGCATCAATGGCGTCTGACTATGGCGCCGAAGCCGTCCGGGTGTGCTATCATCCGGGGCTTTTCCGGGCCTCGTGCGCCGGAACCGGACATGTCGGCCCCGCGTATCGGGGCGGTATAAGAACAGACTGCACTGGGTGCCACGGGCACGCTGTGAAATCGGCCCTGATCAGGGCCGGCTTGGGAAAGCCGCAGGGGCTTTCCCGATACTTGTGGAAAGTAAGGATCGCTATGACGGATCTCGCCAGAGAAGTTACCCCGGTCAACATCGAAGACGAACTGAAGCAGTCGTACCTGGATTACGCCATGAGCGTGATCGTGGGGCGGGCGCTGCCGGATGTGCGCGACGGCCTCAAGCCGGTGCACCGCCGGGTGCTGTTTGCCATGCACGAGCTGAACAACGACTGGAACAAGGCCTACAAAAAATCCGCCCGTGTGGTCGGTGACGTCATCGGTAAATATCACCCCCATGGTGACTCTGCCGTGTACGACACCATCGTGCGGATGGCGCAGCCTTTTTCCCTGCGCTACATGCTGGTGGATGGTCAGGGTAACTTCGGTTCCATCGACGGGGATTCCGCCGCTGCCATGCGTTACACCGAAGTGCGCATGGCCAAGATCGCCCACGAGCTGTTGGCCGATCTGGACAAGGAAACCGTGGATTTCGTCGACAACTACGACGGCACGGAAAAGATTCCCGATGTGATGCCCACCCGGGTGCCCAACCTGCTGGTGAATGGCTCCTCCGGTATTGCCGTGGGCATGGCCACCAATATTCCGCCCCATAACCTGGGCGAAGTGGTGGACGGCTGTCTGGCGTTGATCGACGACGACAGCCTGACTCCGGATGACCTGATGGAATACATCAAGGGCCCGGATTTCCCCACTGCCGGCATCATCAATGGCCGCGCCGGGATCGTGCAGGCCTACCGCACCGGCCGTGGTCGTGTGTACATGCGTGCCCGCGCCGAGATCGAACAGACTGACAAGAGTGGCAAGGAAGCCATCATCGTTCACGAGATCCCCTATCAGGTGAACAAGGCACGGCTGATCGAGAAGATCGCCGAGCTGGTGAAAGACAAGAAGATCGAAGGCATCACCGAGCTGCGTGACGAGTCCGATAAAGAAGGCATGCGCATCGTTATCGAGCTGCGCCGGGGCGAAAACGCGGAAGTGGTGCTCAACAACCTCTATCAGCAGACCCAGATGGAGACCGTGTTCGGCATCAACACCGTGGCCCTGGTGGACGGTCAGCCGAAGACGCTCAACCTGCGCGAGTTGCTGGATGCCTTTATCCGTCACCGCCGCGAAGTGGTGACCCGCCGTACCGTCTTTGAACTGCGCAAGGCCCGTGAAAAGGCCCACCTGCTGGAAGGCCTGGCGGTGGCGCTGAGCAATATCGACCCGGTGATCGAACTGATCAAGGGGTCCCCCAGTGGGGCAGAAGCCAAAGAGAAGCTGCTGGGCAAGGGCTGGACGCCCGGCGACGTGATGCAAATGCTGGAGCGTGCCGGTGGCGAAAACGCGGCCCGCCCGGATGGCCTGGACGAGCAGTACGGCCTGCGTGACGGCCTGTATTACCTGAGCCCGGAACAGGCCCAGGCCATTCTGGACCTGCGCCTGCAGAAACTGACCGGCCTTGAGCGGGAAAAGCTGATCAATGATTACCAGGAGCTGCTGGAACAGATCGCTGAATTGATGCTGATCCTGGCCGATCCGCAGCGCCTGATGCAGGTGATTCGTGACGAACTGAAGGCGATCCGCGAGGAATACGCCGATGAGCGCCGTTCCGAAATCGTCACTTCCCGTCTCGACCTGAGCATGGAAGACCTGATCGCTGAAGAAACCGTGGTGGTGACCCTGTCAAACGGTGGCTACGCCAAGATGCAGCCCATCGACACCTACCGGGCGCAGAAGCGGGGCGGTCGCGGCAAGTCCGCCGGCCAGCTCAAGGATGAAGATTATGTGGAGCACCTGCTGGTAGCAGGGACCCACGACACCCTGTTGCTGTTCACCGACGCCGGCAAGGTGTTCTGGCTGCGTACCTTCGAGCTGCCCCAGGGTGGCCGGGCGTCCCGTGGCAAGCCCATCGTCAATCTGCTGCCGGCACTGGGTAATGACGAACGCATTACCGCCATCCTGCGTCTTGATGCAGAAATGGTACGCCAGCAGAAAGCCGCCGGCGTGGAAGCAGAAGTGGACGAAGATGATGTGGTTGATGCGGACGAGGTAATTGAAGACGCGGTTGAAGACGGCGATGAGGCTGAAGTGGTGGCCGACGCCATTCCCGGTCCCTTTATCTTCATGGCCACCTCCAGCGGTATCGTCAAGCGTACCGCTCTGGCCAACTTCGCCCGTCCGCGCAGTTCCGGCCTGATTGCGGTGAAACTGCAGGAAGGCGAGCACCTGGTGAATGTGGCTATTACCCACGGCGACGAAGATGTGATGCTGGTGGCCCGCAACGGCAAGGCCGTGCGTTTCCATCAGTCCAAGGTGCGCGTCATGAGCCGTCTGGCTCGCGGTGTGCGTGGCATCAAACTGGCCGACGGGGTGGACGTGATTTCCCTGATCGTGCCGGAACAAGATGGCCAGATCCTCACCGCTTCCGAAAACGGCTACGGCAAGCGCACCCCGCTGACCGATTACCCGACCAAGGGCCGTGGTGGCCAGGGCGTGATCGCCATGGTGGTCAACGAGCGTAACGGTGAGCTGGTCGGTGCCACCCAGGTGTTTGGTGAAGAGGACATCATGCTGATTTCCAACCAGGGCACCCTGGTGCGTACTGGCGTTAATCAGGTCAGCGTCTCCAGCCGTAATACCCAGGGCGTTCGTCTGATTCGTCTGGGTGATGGTGAGAAGCTGTGCGGCCTGGCCACCATTCCCGAGCTGGAAGGTGACGAGGACGACATTGAAGAGGGCGAGGTGCTGGAAGGGGAGGCCTCTGCTGAATCCCCCGAGGCCGACGCCTCTGACGACGCCGAGGAATAAAAGGCTGCTGTAGGAGCGGCGCTTGAGCCGCGAATCGTACTTGGCACGGCTTGTCGCGAGTACCTTCGCGGCTCAAGCGCCGTTCCTACGGCCCGTTCGAAAGACAATGTAAGCAACAACCCGAGCCCGGTGTTACCGGGCTTCTTTGATTCACCGGTTTGCTACTTTCAATCTAGTCACGGAGAAAATGCATGTCCCGCGCCTATAACTTCTGCGCAGGTCCAGCGGCGTTGCCGACGGACGTTCTGGAGCAGGCCCGTCAGGAAATGCTGGATTACCAGGGCATGGGCCTGTCCATCATGGAAATGAGCCATCGGGACAAGGTGTTCGTGGAGATTGCGGAAAAGGCTGAGCAAGACCTGCGCGACCTGATGGGGATCAGCGACGATTATGCCGTGCTGTTTCTGCAGGGGGGCGCGTCCACCCAGTTCGCCATGATTCCCATGAATCTGCTGGGCGAGGGCGAAACGGCCGATTACATCAACACCGGGCAGTGGTCGAAGAAGGCCATCAAGGAAGCGGGCCGCTACGGCAATATCAACGTGGCAGCCAGCAGTGAAGACACCAACTTCACCACCGTGCCCCCCCGGGATAGCTGGCAACTGTCCGCCAATCCGGCCTATGTGCATTACTGCCCCAATGAAACCATCGGTGGCCTGGAATACAGCTTTATTCCGGACGTGGGGGACAGCTCGCTGGTGGCGGACATGAGCTCCACTATCCTGTCCCGGCCCATCGATGTGAACCGCTTCGGGCTGATCTATGCCGGTGCCCAGAAAAACATCGGCCCCGCCGGTCTGACCCTGGTGATTATTCGCAAGGACCTGCTCGGCAAGGCCGGCGCCCATGTGCCTGCCATGCTCAATTACCAGACCCATGCGGACAATGGCAGCATGTACAACACACCGCCCACCTTTTCCTGGTACCTGGCCGGCCTGGTGTTCCAGTGGCTGAAAAAGCAGGGCGGGGTGAGGAACATGGCAGAAACCAACCAGCGCAAGGCCGAAAAGCTGTATGGTTTTATTGATAACAGTGGCTTCTACAGCAACCCGGTGGAGAAAATCAGCCGTAGCTGGATGAACGTGCCCTTCGTGCTGGCCGATGCCAACCTGGACAAGCAGTTCCTCAGCGAAGCCGACCAGGCGGGCCTGTTGAACCTGAAGGGCCATCGCAGCGTGGGCGGCATGCGTGCCAGCATCTACAATGCGGTACCGGAAGCAGCAGTGGATACGCTGATCGCCTTTATGGCGGACTTCGAAAAACGCAACGGCTGAGCGGGGACCGCCATGACCGAATCTCTCGAAAATTTGCGTAACCAGATCGACGAGCTGGACCAGCGGCTGCAGGACCTGCTCAACGAGCGCGCCACCCTGGCCCACAAGGTGGCTGAGGTGAAGACCGCCACCGACCCCAACCCGGTGTTTTATCGTCCGGAACGGGAAGCCCAGGTATTACGCCGGGTGAAAGAGCGCAACCAAGGGCCGCTGGACGGCGAAACCATGGCGCGCTTTTTCCGCGAGATCATGAGTGCCTGCCTGGCCCTGGAACAGCGCATGAAGGTGGCTTTTCTGGGGCCGGAAGGCACCTTTACCCAGCAGGCCGCCCTCAAGCATTTCGGCCATGCGGTGGAAAGCGTGCCGCTGGGCGCCATTGATGAAGTGTTCCGGGAAGTGGAAGCCGGTGCCGCCCACTATGGCGTGGTACCGGTGGAAAACTCCACCGAAGGGGTGGTCAATCACACCCTGGATACCTTCATGACCTCCAGCCTGAAAATCTGTGGCGAGGTGGAGCTGCGTATCCACCATCACCTGCTGGCCGGCGAGCACACCCGCCGTGACAAGGTCACCCGGGTCTACTCCCACCAGCAGACCCTGGCCCAGTGCCGCCAGTGGCTGGATGCCCATATGCCCGGGGTCGAGCGCATTGCGGTGAGCTCCAATGGCGAAGCCGCCCGTCGTCTGAAGGACGAGTGGAATGCCTTGGCCATTGCCGGGGAAATGGCGGAAGAGCTGTATGGCCTGGAAGCGGTGCAACGCAATATCGAAGACCGCCCGGACAACACCACCCGCTTCATCATCATTGGCCGGCAGGACACGCCGCCGTCCGGCAACGACAAGACCAGCCTGATGATCAGCGGCAAGAACCGCCCGGGCCTGCTCTATGAAGTGCTGGCGCCGTTCCGCGATGAAGGCATCAACCTGACCCGCCTTGAATCCCGGCCCTCGCGGACGTCCAATTGGAGTTATGTGTTCTTCGTGGACTGCGAAGGCCATAAGGAAGACGGCAGGTTGCAGCCGGTGCTGGACAAGCTGGAAGCGGCCGGCAACACCATCAAGCTGTTGGGTTCGTACCCGAAAGCGGTGTTATAGAGAATTGGGTCTGACGTCGGAGGTCTGACGTCGGACGCCTTTGCGCTGTGGTGGTCTACAAGAACAGTGGATGCCGGATCACCTGACAGCCTGTCAGAAGAAGTTTTTTGCGTCAGACGTCCGACTTCAGACGTCCGACCCCGACCAGGTAACCTCGGTAGTCAAGGTTGGCAGCCAAGGTGCAAAGGGAGCACAGACACCATGACTTGCGACTACATCGAACTCGCCAACAGTGGCGTTCAGCAGCTCAAGCCCTACGAGCCGGGCAAGCCCATCGGGGAGCTGGAGCGGGAGCTGGGTCTCACCGATATCGTCAAACTGGCCAGCAATGAGAACCCGCTGGGGCCCAGCCACAAGGCCCTGCATGCGCTCAAGCATCTGCATGAGCTGCACCTGTACCCGGATGGCGCCGGTTTTTCCCTGAAGGCGGCACTGGCGGAGAAGCTGGGCGTGCAAACCAATCAGCTGACCCTGGGTAACGGTTCCAATGATGTGCTGGACCTGATCGCCCGGGCCTACCTGCAGCCCGGCGATGAAGCCATCTTCTCCGAGTACGCCTTTGCGGTGTATCCGCTGGTGACTCTGGCCTGCAATGCCAAGCCGGTGGCGGTGCCGTCCAATCTCTATGGCCACGATCTGGCGGCCATGGCGGAGGCGGTCACCGAGCGTACCCGGGTGATTTTCGTGGCCAACCCGAATAACCCCACTGGCACCTGGTTCAATGCCCATGCCCTGGATGAGTTCCTGTCGCGGATTCCGGAGCGGGTGATCGTCGTGCTGGACGAGGCCTACTTCGAATACGTAGAAGAAAGCCACTACCCGAATGGTATCGATCGTCTGCAAAAATACCCGAACCTGGTGGTAACGCGCACCTTCTCCAAGATTCATGGTCTGGCCGGCCTGCGTATCGGCTATGGCGTCTGTAACCCGCAAATTGCCGATGTGCTAAACCGGGTGCGCCAGCCATTCAACGTGAATACCCCGGCCATGGTGGCCGCCGAGGCGGCCCTGTCCGACGACGATCACATCGAGAATTCCCGCGGCGAAAACACCAGTGGTCTGGTGCAGATCGCTGAAGGCCTGCAAAAGCTGCATCTGGAGCAGATTCCCTCGGTGGCTAACTTCATCGCCTTCGACTGCGGTCGCGCGGCCCAGCCGGTCTATGAAGGTTTGCTGCGCGAAGGGGTGATCGTGCGGCCTCTGGGTGGCTACGGTATGCCGAACTTCCTGCGTGTGACCGTGGGCACCAGCCGTGAGAACGAGCGCTTCTTGCAAGCTCTCAAGAAGGTGCTGGCGGATGGGTAATGCCAAACCCTTGGAAATACCCGCTGTAGGAGCACCGCTTGAGGTGCGAACCTGCTTGCGACATGCCGTGCCAGATTCGGTTCGCACCTCAAGCGGTGCTCCTACAGTGCGAACCGGGAGCGTTTGCCATGTCTGAACCCCTCTTTAACCGCATTGCCGTTATCGGCCTTGGCCTGATCGGCGGTTCCTTTGCCGCTGCCGCCCGCAAAAACGGGCTTGCGGCTTCCATCGTGGCCGGCTCCCGCTCGGCGAGGACGCTGGAGCAGGGGATTGCCCTGGGCGTAGTCGATGAAGGTAGCCAGGATCTGGCGGAGGCAGTCAACGGCGCCGATCTGGTGTTTGTCTCTACCCCGGTGTCTGCCATGGGCACGGTGCTGGCGGCGCTAAAGCCGGGTCTGTCCCGCACGGCAATCATTACTGACGGCGGCAGCGTCAAAGGCAATGTGATCACCGCGGCCCGTGCCTCCCTGGACGAGCATTACCCCCGTTTCGTGCCCGGCCATCCCATTGCCGGCAAGGAAAAGAGCGGCGTCAGCGCCGCCGATGCGGACCTGTACCGGGATCACCGGGTCATCCTGACACCCACCGAGGCCACTGACCCGGCCGCGACCGCCCGGGTGCGGGCGATCTGGACCGCCATGGGCGCGGAAGTGCTGCAGATGGCGCCGGATTACCATGATCAGGTACTGGCGGAGACCAGCCATCTGCCCCATCTGCTGGCCTTTTCGCTGGTGGATACCCTGGCCCGGCAGGGCGACTCCACGGAGATCTTCCGCTATGCTGCCGGCGGTTTTCGCGACTTCACCCGTATCGCCAGCTCCGATCCGGTGATGTGGCACGACATTTTCCGCGAGAACAAGGCCGCGCTGCTGCAGTCCCTGGACCTGTTCAGCGACGGTATCGCGCGCTTCCGCCAGGCGGTGAGTGACGAGGATTCCGATGCCCTGATGGGCATCATGACCCGCGCCAATACGGCCCGGGCCCATTTTATGGCCATGAACGAGCGCACCTCCTATACCCGCGCCCACCATTCAGGTGACGACACAACCATGACAGACAGCACCAACCTCCACAGCAAGAGTGCCAACCCCACCTTTGTGGTGACCCCGGGTGGTCGACTCACTGGCCGGGTCCGGGTACCCGGCGACAAATCTATGTCCCACCGTTCCATCATGCTCGGCTCCCTGGCCGAAGGCGTGACTCAGGTAGAAGGCTTCCTGGAAGGCGAGGACGCCCTGGCAACGCTGCAGGCATTCCGCGATATGGGTGTGGTCATCGAAGGCCCCCACAACGGCCAGGTGACCATCCACGGTGTCGGCCTGCATGGCCTCAAGGCGCCGGGCAAACCGCTCTATATGGGCAACTCCGGCACCTCCATGCGCCTGCTTACCGGGCTGCTGGCTGGCCAGGCCTTCGATGTGGAGCTCACCGGCGATGCCTCCCTGTCCAAGCGTCCCATGGAGCGAGTGGCCAAGCCCCTGCGCGACATGGGTGCACAGATCACCACCGGTAACGAAGGGCGCCCGCCGGTGCGTATCCGTGGTGGTCAGCCCCTCAAGGGCATTCATTACGACCTGCCCATGGCTTCCGCCCAGGTGAAATCCGCGGTGCTGCTGGGAGGCCTGTACGCTGAAGGTGAAACCTCGGTCACCGAGCCGGCGCCCACCCGTGACCATACCGAGCGGATGCTGGGCGGCTTTGGCTATGACGTTCGCCGTGACGGGGCCACCAGTGCGCTGACCGGCGGCGGCAACCTCACCGCCTGCAAGCTGGAAGTGCCGGCGGATATTTCCTCGGCAGCCTTCTTCCTGGTGGGTGCCTCCATTGCCGAAGGCAGTGACGTGACGCTGCCCCACGTGGGTATCAACCCCACCCGTACCGGGGTTATCGACATTCTCAAGCTGATGGGCGCAGATATCCGTCTGGAAAACCAGCGCGATGCCGGTGGCGAGCCGGTGGCCGACATTGTGGTCAAATCCGCGTCGCTGAAGGGGATCGAGATTCCCGAGGAGCTGGTGCCCCTGGCCATCGACGAGTTTCCCGCCATCTTCATTGCCGCAGCCTGTGCCGAAGGGGATACCATCCTGCGCGGTGCGGAAGAGCTGCGGGTGAAGGAATCCGACCGTATCCAGGTGATGGCCGATGGCCTGGCCGCGTTGGGTGTGGATCACCAGGTATTCGAAGACGGCATCCGCATCAGCGGTGGCCCGTTCGGCGGCGGCGAGATCCAGTCCCACGGTGATCACCGTATTGCCATGAGCTTTGCCATGGCGTCCCTGCGCGCCTCTGGCCCGATTACGATCAATGACTGCGCCAATGTGGCCACCAGCTTCCCGGGCTTTGCCCAGCTGGCGGCTCACGCGGGCCTGAACCTGGAGGTGAAATGACTGCTCCGTCCACCGCTGTATTAACCATCGACGGACCGGTTTCCTCCGGGAAAGGTACCGTGGCCCGGCTGGTAGCGAACCGCCTGGGCTGGCATCTGCTGGATTCCGGCGCCCTCTACCGGGTGCTGGGTTATCACGCGAGAAATCAAGGGGTTGCCCTGGATGATGAGGCTGCCCTGGTGGCCATGGCACAGTCCCTGCCGGTCCGTTTTGTGGAGCAGCAGGGCGATACGGCGGTGATTCTGGATGGCGAGGATGTGTCCAACATCATCCGTCAGGAAAGCGTCGGCGAGCTGGCCAGCCAGGTGGCCGTGCTGCAGCCGGTGCGTGATGCGCTGCTGGCCCGTCAGCGGGCCTTCGCCGAGGCTCCCGGCCTGGTGGCCGATGGCCGGGATATGGGCACCGTGGTGTTTACCTCTGCCCCCCTCAAGATTTACCTGACCGCCAGCGCTGAAGAGCGCGCCAGACGGCGCTTTGAGCAGTTGAAGGAAAAGGGCTTTGGTGCTACCCTCGCGACCCTCGTTGAGGACATCCGCACCCGGGATGACCGTGACATGAACCGTGAGGTGGCACCATTGTGCCCGGCAGACGATGCCGTGGTGATTGATTCCACCACCCTGTCGGTTGATGACGTGGTTGACCGGATTCTTGATGAGGCTGCCGCTCGCCAACTGGCGTAACGCAGCACACACGCCATCGAACTCCTTCGGCAATCCGTGTCGAGGGGGGATTCTGATTTTGTGTAAAAGCGGTTGATCTGCTTGACCCTGAAAAAGTAAGCCAGCTGGGGAAGAGTGGATCGCTTTCGTTGACTAACCCATGTCTGCTGGTTGGCATGTGACTTAAATACAGAGTGAATTTCATGACCGAATCTTTTGCTGATCTCTTTGAAGAAAGCCTCAAGGACCTGGACGTTGCCCGTGGTTCTATCATCAAGGGTACTGTTGTATCCATCGATAGCGACTGGGTAACCGTTAACGCAGGCCTGAAATCCGAAGGCATTATTGCCCGTGACGAATTCATCAACGAGGCAGGCGAACTGGAAATCGCCGAAGGCGATGAAGTAGATGTAGCCGTAGATGCCATCGACGATGGCATGGGCTTCACCCGCCTGTCCCGTGAAAAAGCCAAGCGCGCCGAAGTGTGGGGCGAGCTGGAAAAAGCTTTCGACGAAGACGAGATCGTAAAAGGTATGATTTCCGGCAAGGTGAAGGGTGGCTTCACTGTCGATATCGGCCCGATCCGTGCGTTCCTGCCGGGCTCCCTGGTCGACATCCGTCCGGTGCGCGACGTTGCTCACCTGGAAGGCAAAGAGCTGGACTTCAAGGTCATCAAGCTGGATCCCAAGCGCAACAACGTTGTGGTTTCCCGTCGTGCCGTGATGGAAGCCGAGCACAGCGCCGAGCGTGAGCAGCTGCTGGAAACTCTCCAGGAAGGCATGGAAGTCAAGGGTATCGTGAAGAACCTGACCGACTACGGTGCGTTCGTGGACCTGGGCGGCATCGACGGCCTGCTGCACATCACCGACATGGCCTGGAAGCGTATCAAGCATCCGAGCGAAATCGTGGAAGTGGGCCAGGAAATCGACGTCAAGGTACTCAAGTTCGACCGCGAGAAGATGCGTGTTTCCCTGGGTCTGAAGCAGCTGGGCGAAGATCCGTGGCACGATATCGTGGGCAAGTACCCGGAAGGCACCCGCGTCAAGGCGAAGGTGACCAACCTGACCGATTACGGCTGCTTCGCCGAAATCGAAGAGGGTGTAGAGGGTCTGGTTCACGTATCCGAGATGGATTGGACCAACAAGAACATCCACCCGTCCAAGGTTGTAGAGATCGGCGACGAAGTGGAAGTGATGATCCTGGACATCGATCAGGACCGTCGTCGTATTTCTCTGGGTATCAAACAGTGTCAGTCCAACCCGTGGGATGCCTTCGAAGAGAAATACCAGAAAGGCGAGCGCATTTCCGGCAAGATCAAGTCCATCACTGACTTCGGTATCTTCATCGGTCTGGAAGGCGGCATCGACGGTCTGGTGCACCTGTCCGACATTTCCTGGGAAGAGCAGGGCGAAGATGCCGTGCGTAACTTCAACAAGGGTGATGAGCTAGAAACCGTGGTTCTGTCCATCGACGCAGAGCGCGAAAGAATTTCCTTGGGTATCAAGCAGTTGACAGACGATCCGTTTGCTCAGTATGTTGCTGCTAATGACAAGGGCGCAATCGTCAAGGGCGTGATCAAAGCGGTAGACGCGAAAGCAGCCACCGTTGAGCTTGCCGAGAACGTGGAAGGCACCCTGCGTGCCAGCGAAATCAGCCGCGACCGCGTTAACGATGCGACCGAAGTGCTTAACGTCGGTGACGAAGTGGAAGCGAAAATCACCAACGTTGATCGCAAGAACCGTGTTCTGAGCTTGTCCATCAAGGCGAAGGACCAGGCCGACGAGCGTGAAGCCATTGACGGGCTGTCTGAACAGCAGGACGCCAATGCGCCGAAGACCATCGGTGACCTGATCAAGAAGCAGATGGAAAGCAGCAACGAGTCATAATACGGCTCCTCCCGGGGACCGGCATCGTGCCGGTCCCACTGGGCTGGGAGCCCAGGGAGCAAGCTGTAATGGCGTTAACCAAGTCGGAATTGATTGAGCGGATTGCCGATCGGCAAAACCAGTTGTCGCCCAAGGATGTGGAGCTGGCAGTCAAAACGCTTATCGAGCAGATGGCCGATTCTCTGGCCGGCGGAGGTCGTATCGAAATACGCGGCTTCGGCAGTTTTTCCCTCCATTTTCGTGCGCCCCGCGTGGGACGCAATCCCAAGACCGGTGCCAGCGTCGAGCTGCACGGCAAATATGTTCCCCACTTCAAACCCGGTAAAGAGCTGCGCGAGCGCGTTAACGATTCACTGCATGAAGAAAGTGGTGAAGGTGTTGATAATGGCTCCAGCGGCAATCAGGCTGCTATTAGCTAAACCGCCTTTGTTGTTACCGCCCGGCACAGGCCTGGCCAGTAAAGAGGGAACCCTGCGATGCGAAACCTGTACCGGATTCTGGTAATTCTGGCCGTGGTGGCCGTTTTTCTTTTTGCCTTCCTGTTTGTTACCAGTAATCGTGATCTGGTGACGCTGGATATGCTGTTTTATCAATGGCAATGGGATGTCTCCCTGGGTGTGCTGGTGATCGGCGTACTGGCCATTGGTCTGTTTCTGGGGCTGCTGGCGGGCATCGGCCTGCGCGGCCTGAAGAGCCTGTTTTCATGAGTGAATCGTTCTGGCTGCTGCCGTTCTTTTTTGTTGCCATTGCCGCCGGGTTTTTTCTCGGTCGGCGAGAGAGTAAGCGCCGACAGCGTCGGCGTATGGCCTCCCTGTCCAAGGACTATGTGGCCGGCATCAATTTCTTTCTCAATGAAGAGCCGGACAAGGGCATCGAAGCCTTGCTCAAGAGTCTGGATGTGAGCGAAGAGGGGCTGGATACCCACCTGGCCCTGGGCAAGCTGTTCCGCAAGCGGGGTGAATTCGACCGCGCCGCCCAGCTGCATACCCACTTGCTGGAGCACGGCGACTATGGTCGTCCGGTACAGGAAGAAATCCAGCTGGAGCTGGCCCAGGATTATCTGGCCAGCGGCATTTTCGATCTGGCCGAGCAGGTACTGCTGGAAATGCTGGATCAGGATTGCCAGGCCAAGGATGAAGTCTGCCAGCAGCTGATGGGCCTGTACGAGCAGGAGCGTGACTGGGTCAATGCCATCAGTATGGGCGAACGGCTGATCAAGAGCCGCCCGGCGCTGGGGCCTGTGCTGGCCCAATACTGCTGTGAGCAGGCGGAAAACCTGCGCCGTGATGGCGACATCAATCCGGCCCGTCGCATGCTGCGTCGGGCCCTGTCCTTCGATGACCAGTGCGTGCGTGCCAGCTTTGCGGAAGGCGAGCTGGAAATGGGCGAGCAGAACTGGGATGCCGCCATCCAGGCGCTACAGCGCATTTGGGTGCAGGACAGCGACTTCTTCGATGAAGTGCTCGACAAGCTACGCACCTGCTACCAGCAGCAGGAGAAAGACGAGGAATTCATTCAGATGCTGGCGGACTACAGTGCCGAGAAACCCAGCACCAGCCGCATCCTGCTGCTCGCCGAAACGCTCAAGGAGCGCTATGGCGACAAGGAAGCCGCAGACTTCATTGCTGAATACATGAAAGCCAATCCCTCCGTGCGCGGCCTCAACCGGATCATCGACATGAGCCTGGCCGGCAGCGCCGAAGGAGAAGCCCGCGAGCACCTGGGCGTGCTCAAGCAACTGTCGGAGCAACTGCTCAACGACAAGAGCCTCTACAAATGCCGCCGCTGCGGTTTCGAAACCCCCCTGATGCAATGGCGCTGCCCAAGCTGCAAGCGCTGGGGCTCGATCAAGCCGGTGGTCAAGGAAGTCTGAGCCGCCCCCCGTAGGAGCGTCGCTTGCGGCGCGATCAAATCAGTTGCGAGTAACGAGAAGCGAGTTTCGAAAGGCAAAACACAGGATTGCTTGTGAAGGTTTTCGCTCCTCGAAACTCGAGCCTCGAGACTGTGTCTATCGCGCCGCCAGCGACGCTCCTACGGAGAGGGTTGCTGGTTGAACCGTCTTCTCGCAACTCATACCATAGCGCCACCAATTCCCGAGGACGCTCCCATGCCTATTCCCAGCCCTGTTATTGTCGCCCTGGATTACCCCGATGCCGCCCAGGCGCTGGCCATGGCGGATCAACTGGACCCGGGCAAGGTGCGTGTCAAAGTCGGCAAGGAAATCTTCACCCGCAGTGGCCCGGCCATTGTCGAAGGGCTGCACAGCAAGGGTTTCGAGGTCTTTCTGGACCTGAAATTCCACGACATTCCCAACACCGTGGCCGGTGCCGTGGCGGCGGCGGCGGATCTGGGGGTGTGGATGGTCAATGTGCACGCCAGTGGTGGCCAGCGCATGATGGAGGCCGCTGCCAATGCCATCGCCAATCATGCCAATCGGCCCCACCTGATTGCGGTGACCGTGTTGACCAGCATGGAAGCCGCAGATCTGGAGCAGGTGGGGGTGATGGATGAGCCCAACGTGCAGGTGCAGCGCCTGGCTGAGCTGGCCAAACGCTCCGGCATGGATGGAGTCGTATGCTCCGCCCAGGAGGCGACCATGCTCAAGGAAGCCTGTGGCCGCCAATTCGAGCTGATTACTCCGGGCATCCGCCCGGCAGGCGCCGACGCCGGTGACCAGCGCCGCGTGCTGACACCGGTGCAGGCCCGGGATGCGGGCGTGGACTATATGGTGATTGGCCGCCCGATTACCCAGGCCGCCGAGCCTACAGCGGTAGTGGACGAGATATTACAAAGTCTTGCCTGAGCCACTTACGCAACCCGTAACATTCGGCTGATAACGTCCGCTCACCTGGCTTTCTATGGTGTGGTCTCCAACTGATAAAAATATGGAGATCAATATGAAAGCATTGAAAGCGGTTGTGATGTCCTTGCTGCTGGCGCTGAGCCTGCCGGCCCTGGCGGTGGAAGTGGAAGCGGTCAAGGACGCAGCCGAAACTCAAACGGAAAACCGCATCAACCTGAATACGGCGGATGTTACCCAGCTGCAGGAACTCAAGGGTGTCGGCCCGAAAACGGCAGAAGCCATCGTGCAGTGGCGTGACAGTCAGGGGCCTTTTACCAGCGTAGATCAACTGCTCGCCATAAAGGGGATTGGTGAAAAGACCCTGGCAAAAATGCGTGACAGTCTGGTGGTGCAGTAAGGCTTCACCGGTGCCGTTGGAGCTTTGCTCGCAAAGCGAAGCGCTCTGAAAAACCTTCGCCTTGTGAACAAGGCTCCAACCGGTTTTAACGCACCATAAAAAAAGGCTTCCGAATGGAAGCCTTTTTGCGTTATGGCTTTTGTTGCTCTTGTCACTCTTCCGAATGATTTTCCTCGTTATCCGCCTGGCTCAGGTCATCGGCCCGGTCTGGCTCCGGTGCGGGTTCGTGGGCCGGGGTGTCGCCCTGCTGCTGGCGCTTTTCCTCTTTTTCCTGGGTGGCTTTCTCCGCCTTGGCTTCCACTTCTTCCGTGGTTTTTTCTTCGCCGATACGGAAGGCCGCAAAGCCGGCATGGACCACCTGGTTCACTGCCATCCCCAGAACACGGCCGTTATAGGGCGCAATGATGGCGCTGCCGGTATTGCTGATCGGGTCGGTGACGGTACCCAGCACCTGGCCTTTTTTCACCTTCTGATTCAGTTCCACCTCGGCAAGCAGGATGCCGCCCTGGGTGGCACGAATCCATTCGGACTCATAGAACACCGGCTGCGGGGCGCTCCAGAAACGGCTGGCCTTACGCATGCCCAGATTTTCCAGCAGGGTATCGATGGCCTGAACCCCATTGCTCACCGCTTCGGTTTCCAACCGGTTGGGGCCACCGGCCTCCATGGTCACCGCCACAATATTCTTTTTCACCGCCGCGTCGCGCAGCATGCCGGTGACGCCGGGGCTGTGCAGCACGGTCATGCCGCCGAAGTGCTTGGCAAAGGCCACCACGTCCGGGTTGTCCAGGTCGGCCCGTAGCTGGGGCAGGTTGACCCGTTTCTGGGAACCGGTGTGCAGGTCCACCAGATAATCGCAGTGGCGAACAATGTTGCTGAACAGGGAGTGGGCCACGCGACTGGCGGCGCTGCCTTTCTTGTTGCCCGGGAAGTAGCGGTTCAGATCCCGGCGGTCGCTTAGATACCGAGAGCCACTGCGAAAGCCATCCAGATTGACGATGGGCACACCGATCACGGTGCCGGCCAGTTGGTCCGGTTCCAGCTCGTACATAAGCCGGCGCACCATCTCGATGCCGTTCAGTTCATCACCATGAATGGCGGCAGTGAGGCACAGCCGGGGGCCAGCCTTGTCGCCATGGGCCACCAGCACCGGTACCGGGGTGGCAATGGAGGCAAAGGATTGATCCGGGGTCCAGTGCAGGGTGGCAAAGCTGCCCGGCGCTACCTGCTGACCCAGCAGGGACAAGGGCAGCGGAGCGGGGTCGGCCGTCGGCTGGCCCTGGGCGTCCGCCATGGTGCTGTCGGCCTTGTTGGTATCCGAGCTGCTGGTGGCCAGGCCATCGCTTTCCTGTTGGCGCTCCACCGCTCGCTCTTCGTCTTCCACTTCATTGGCCCAGCCCGGCGTTGCCGCCAGACTGAACAGGATAAGGATTGCCTTGATAGCCAGCGAAGACCACGTTTTATACACAAAAGCTCCTTGATTCAGCCAAGCTGATCCAGCTCGTCCCAGCGAGCGAAGGTGGTTTCCAGTTCCGCCTGCAGCTCGGTTTGTTGCTGTTGGGCGGCACTGATCTCTGCCGGGTCGCCCTTGAAAAAGGCCGGGTCCGACATGCGCGCCTGTACCGCTTCCAGTGCCGCTTCCAGCTGCTCGATTCGTTCCGGCAATTGTTCCAGCTCACGCTGATCCTTGTATGACAACTTCTTGCGTTTCGGGGCTGTCGGGGCCGGTTCGAGCACTGGCTTGGCGGATTTGACGGTTTTCCCCTTCACAGGTTCCGGACGCTGACGCAACCAGTCCTGATAGCCACCCACATAGCTGTTGAGCTCGCCGTTTTCAAACACCAGGGTGGAGGTCACCACATTGTCGATAAACTCCCGGTCATGGCTCACCAGCAGCAGGGTGCCCTGGTAATTCATCAGCTGTTCTTCCAACAGCTCCAGGGTTTCCGCATCCAGGTCGTTGGTGGGCTCATCCAGTACCAGCAGGTTGAAAGGGTTGGTGAACAGCTTGGCCAGCAGCAGCCGGTTACGCTCGCCCCCGGACAGGGACTTCACCGGCTGGCGCACCCGGCTCGGGTCGAACAGGAAATCCTGCAGGTAGCCGATCACGTGCTTGTTCTGGCCATTGATGGTGACCACATCGGAGCCTTCGGCCACGTTGTCGATCACGCTCTTTTCCTCGTTGAGGGTATCTCGCAGTTGATCGAAGTAGGCCACCTGTAGCTGGGTGCCCAGCTTCACGGTGCCGCTGTCCGGCGCCAGTCGGCCCAGCAGCAGGCGGATCAACGTGGATTTGCCGCAGCCATTGGGGCCAAGGATACCCACCCGATCGCCACGCAAGAGGTTCACGGAAAAGTCCCGCACGATGGTCTTGCCGTCTACGCTGTAATTCAGATTCTCGGCTTCCACTACCACCTTGCCGGAATTGTCGCCGCTCTGGATGGTCAGGCTGGCGGTGCCGGTGCGGTTGCGGCGCTGAGCGAATTCATCGCGCATGGCCTTGAGGGCACGCACCCGGCCTTCGTTACGGGTACGGCGCGCCTTGATACCCTGGCGGATCCACTTTTCTTCCTGGCTGAGTTTCTTGTCGAACTCGGCGTTGGCCCGTTCTTCCGCTTCCAGCGCCGCCTGTTTGCCGCTCAGGTACTTCTCATAGCTGCCCGGCCAGCTGGTCAGCTTGCCCCGGTCCAGCTCAATGATGCGGGTGGCCAGGGAGCGGATAAAGGCCCGGTCGTGGGAAATGAATACCAGGGTAGCGCCGTAGCTCTTCAGGAACTCTTCCAGCCACTGGATGGAATCCATGTCCAGGTGGTTGGTGGGCTCGTCCAGCAGCAGGATATCCGGTTCCTGCACCAGCGCCCGGGCCAGCAGCACCCGCCGCTTCATGCCCCCGGACAGGCCGGCAAAGGGCTGGTCGCCATCCAGCTTCAGCTTGGACAGCACCGTGTCCACCCGCTGGGACAACTGCCAGGCGCCACAGGCCTCGATTTCGCTGCTCAGCTGCTCGAAACGGGCCAGAATCTTGTCGTCACCATCGCCAAGATGATGGACCAGCTCCGCATGCTCACTGAGCAGGGCGCCATGCTCGCCGAGACCCTCGGCCACCATGAAATGGACGCTGTGATCCTGGTCGTCCGGCACTTCCTGCTCCAGGCGAGCCACAGTCAGCCCCTGGGTCTTCTCGATCTGGCCGTCATCCGCATGGATCTCTTCGGCAATCACCTTCATCAGGGTGGACTTGCCGGCGCCATTACGACCAATCAAACAAAGCCGCTCCCCCGGGTCGATAGACAGGGTGACGTGATCCAGCAGCGGCTGCTGCCCATAACTGAGCTGAATGTCGCGGAGGGTAATCAGAGGCATACTTTATGGATAACCAAATATGTGAATAATGTGGTGGAGCAGCGACTAGCTACGAGCTTCCAGCTGCTAACGCGATCCGGCTTTCGGGTGAACAGAATAACGGCGTGCCCGCGACCACTTTGCAATAATCGCGTGCACGGAGTCAGTCCTATGCCGCCTGGCTGATGCGCGTTGTAGCTAGAAGCTCGTAGCTAGTCGCTATGTTTCTTGAACGCGCAGTGTAGCAGCTTGTTACGGGCGTGTAGTGGTGTCTGAAGGGATCATCGGGCAGCCTTGGCTCAGAAGGAGAACAACAAATGACAGACTTTTTGCGGGAACGCTACGAAGAGGTGGATCTGACCCCGGGGCAGGGCAAGATCACCGCCACCCTCTCTATCGGGCTGGGGATCCTGGCGCTGATGGGCAGCTTCTGTTTCCTCTACCCGGAGTTGCTGACCACTCCGGAATTCCGGGCCTTCTACAATGCTGACGTGCTACGCGTGGCGTTGTTTATCGGCATTGGCATCGGCTTCATCTGTGGTTTCTTCAGTGTGCTGCGACACCAGGAAAGGCGTTACGGCATCATCGGCATGGTGCTGGCCTGCATGGCCGCGCTGATCGGCTCCGGCCGGCTGGACGTGCCGCCGGTGGAAGGCCGCAGCCTCTATGCCGGGCTGGACTACTTCATCCTTACCCTGCTGGTGCTGGCGCTGGTGTTTATTCCGCTGGAGCGGGCTTTCCCCAAGGACCCGGACCAGAAAACCCTGCGCGGTGGCTGGGTCACGGATATCAAGTATTTCCTGTTCAGCCACGTGGGCCTGCAACTGATCAGCTTCTTCACCATCATCCCCATTCAGGTGCTGCTGCATGACAAGGTGGATATCGGCTTCCAGCAGGCCATCGCCAGCCAGCCCCTGTGGCTGCAGTTCATTGAAATTCTCATCGTCATTGACCTGGGCAGCTACTGGATTCACCGGGCCTTCCACGAGGTGCCGTGGCTGTGGAAATTCCACGCTGTGCATCATTCCACCACCCAGATGGACTGGCTGGCCTCCTCGCGCCTGCATGTGGTGGAAATCATTGCCAACCGCTTTATCGGCTACCTGCCCATCTTCATCCTGGGTTTTTCGCCATCGGCGGTGTATGCCTATCTGGTGTTCGTGTCATTCCATGCCATCTTTATCCACGCCAATGTGCGCTTCCGGTTTCCGGGCATCCGCTGGCTCATCGCCACCCCGGAATTCCATCACTGGCATCACTCGTCAGAAGACCAGGCCGTGGACAAAAATTACGCTGCCTTTCTGCCCATCTACGATAAACTGTTCGGCACCCTGATCATGCCCGACCGGCTGGCTGCCGAGTACGGCACCCGGGCCAGCACCCAGGTGCCTGAGGGCGTGGTCGACCAGTTCCTGTTCCCGTTCCGTCGGGATCACCGCCAGGAATAAAAACTGTATCGTTGGAGCCATGCTTGCATGGCGAGTTGGCCCAAGCGAAATTCGCCATGCAAGCATAGCTCCAACAACCATTCTGCTGACAACGCCAACCGGAACGCTATAAATGGATGACCTGATCGACCTGCTGCGCGAACGCCACCAGGGCTCTCTGGTAGCCCTGGAACTGCCGGACGAAGACCGGCTGGTGGAAATCGAGGAACAACTGCTGATTTCCCTGCCGGGAGAGTACAAGGAATTCCTGCTCACCACCGGCGACATCCTTTGCGGCAGCCTGGAACCGGCCACCGTTATGGACGACTACGCCCACAACTTCCTGCCCGAGTTGGCTGCCCAGGCCTGGGACCAGGGTATGCCCCGTTCCCTGATCCCGGTCTGCCAGGCTGAAGAGGGCCTCTACGCCATCGCCCAGGATGGCCAGATCGTCTTCTGGGTACCGGGGGAGGGCGTCAACGAGGACGAGGAATGGAGTTCTATCTGGCAATGGGCGCGTGAGGTTTGGCTGGAAAGCTGATTAAGAGCAGTTAATAGTTAACAGTGAATAGTTAATAGCTAAACCCTACGTCCAACCGACCTGACGAAGCCGCTGTAGGAGCTATGCTTGCATGGCGATCTGAGCCTTGGCGAAGAAACGGCGCGGGCCCTCGCGCCCAATCCAGCAAGTTGAATGCTCCGGCTTCGGAGGCTTTACGCCTCGAGAGAACCTCCTACATCCCCGCCAAATCCAGCTCATTATTAATCAACACCACACACTGCGACGCAAACAGCATGGTCGGCCCCAGGCTGATCTTCTCCGTGCCGAGCCGCTTCAGGCTATTGAAACTCTTCTTCGGCATGGGGATGTGATCGGTGAGCAGAAAGCAGGGCTTTTCTGCGAATGACAGCTCCCGAATGCTCTGGCCCTTGGGGTCCATCATGTAAAGCTGATGCCCGTCCTCTGCCAGTTCCTTCACCAGTTTCTCGAAGCTGAGTGTGCGCACGGAAATGCCGCTTTCCACGGACTTCATCTGCTCCTTGCCCATACCGGCAGAGGCATCCAGCGCCCGTACCACCTTGGCCAGCAACGCCTGCTCATGAAAGCCACCAATGTCGCGCATCTCCGCCGCCACAAAGGTAATGGTGCGAGAAAAGTCCTGGGTACTCTCCAGCACCAGATGCACGACCACATCGTCCCGATGTGACTGCGCCACAAAGATCGCATTCATCAGGGTGTGGGCGAGGATCTCGCTATGGGCATCACCGCCCACATTGGCCAGCAGGGTCTGGCTATTGGTGGAGGCAGCACGGGCACGGAGGACAAAGGTACGCATTATCTGGGGCTCTGGAGAATGTGGGGGGATTGTACATCAGACGTTGATTGGGCGTGGAGACAGGGATGATGCACGGGAAGGCACGCCCGTTTTCAACGGAACGTTCCTTTGAACTCCGTGTAAGACATTGGCTATTTCACTCTAACTGATTGATATGAGAGTATTTTGATAGATTGAATCGCCACCAGTTTGCTAGACACCTTTCAGCCATCCAAAATGGCAATCAGAGAGGTATCTATGAGTAGCAAACGCTATCCCGAAGAATTCAAGATTGAGGCGGTTCGCCAGGTGACGGATCGTGGTCACAGTGTGGCCCAAGTGGCTGACCGACTCGGCGTCACCACCCATAGCCTGTACGCCTGGATCAGGAAGTTTGGCCCGGATTCCGAGCAGCATCAGGCCAATGCAGATGACCAAGCCGAGATTCGCCGGCTCCAGAAAGAGCTCAAGCGCGTTACCGAAGAGCGAGACATCCTAAAAAAAGCCGCGGCGTACTTCGCCAGTCAGTCCGATTGAGGTACGCCTTCATTCAGGAGCACAGCGAGCGGTGGCCAATCCGCTCACTGTGTTCTCTGTTGGACGTTCACCCCAGTGGCTTTTACGCCTGGCAGAGACAGCCTCGTTCAGCTCGTGCAATCGAGGACGAGCGCCTGTCCGGGCTGATCAAGCAGTTCTGGCTGGAATCCGGGGCCGTGTATGGCTACCGGAAGGTTCATACCGATCTGCGCGAGTATGGCGAGCGATGCGGGCCCAATCGAGTCCACCGCCTGATGCGCCACGCAGGAATACGAGCGCAGGTGGGGTATCGTAAACCACGCCATAGGGCTGGGGAGCTGCACAAGGTGACACCGAATATCCTTCAGCGCCAGTTCAATCCGCAAGCCCCGAACGAGAGCTGGGTAACGGATATTACCTATATCCGCACACATGAAGGCTGGCTGTATCTGGCGGTTGTTCTAGATCTGTTCTCAAGACGGGTGATCGGTTGGTCAATGCAATCCAGGATAACCAAGGAACTGGCGCTGGATGCGCTGCTGATGGCGGTCTGGCGTCGCAAGCCTGAGGGCAAGGTGGTTGTTCACTCCGACCAAGGAAGCCAATACACCAGCCACGACTGGGACTCGTTTCTGAAGGCGCATGAGCTGGAGGGGAGTATGAGTCGGCGCGGTAACTGCCACGACAATGCTGTTGCTGAGAGCTTCTTCCAGCTGTTGAAGCGGGAGAGAATAAAGCGAAAGATTTACAGCAGTCGGGACGCGGCCCGGGCAGATATTTTTGATTATATCGAGATGTTCTATAACAACCGTCGACGCCATGGTTCTAATGAAAAGCTGTCACCGGTAGAGTATGAAAAGCGTCACCAAGAACGGCAGGGAAGTGTCTAGAGAACTGGTGGCGATTCAGATTGAGCGGGGTGGGTGGCTCGGAGTTATACGGAACCGAGTTATACGGAACGTTCTAATTAATACGTTGTTATGACTACTGAATGGCTTGTTGCATCTTGGGTTGCAGGAATAATTTTTTTGTCTGTGGCTGCCCTGTGGGCCAATGATAGGTTGCGCAGGCTGCCTAGGTTTGAGAATTGGATTGTTCCTCCCGTGCTAGTGTTGGGCTGTGTTGTCTCTTACCTTGTAGGATTGGTGGCAATAATTAGCCTAGAGGGAACGATTAAAGAGGTGCTCTTGTATCCTTTGGTTGCTCCTGGAGTTTTGCTTTGGCTCTGTGCTGTCATGGTAATGCCTTTGTGGCTAGATATTTTGGCTGGTGTTTTCCGTGCTATCGATGAAGCGGCTAAAAGGTTTTTCAAAAAGTCATAACAAGAAGCTCCAGCCGATCGCTGACGCGCCGGCTGAGCATGGCGTTAAGCATAAATAAAGGAGAAGAAAAATGGATTTTATTGCGTTGGGTCTGGCAGCTTTGGGAACTTTTATTGTTTTAGCCGGCTTCTACAGGGCTAGCAAGGTGACAAAGAAGTTGTGGAAAAGCCTCATCCAGGTGTTTTCACTACTGCTGGGCTTTATTGCCCTTGCAGTATTTCCTGTATCTGTTGAGACAGCATCAAGTGCAGGGGCTTACTGGTTCATAATCCTTATTGGCTGTTCTGTAGCATCAAAGGTTTTTTTCAAAAAGAAAGAAGGTGTTAGCGAAATAGCTTAACAAGGGCCTGCATGATACGAGGTCTTGCATCGTGCATCGAGGTGCACGATACAAGCCCCGAAGGGTGCATGCTTAGCAAGTCTTTCATTTCACATTAGAGGCTAATGAATATAGTTCTATAGTGAGGCTCGCCAAGGTTATGGTTTCAGGTTTATTAGGTCTCGGACAGGCGTCAAATCAAGGAAGAAAACATGGTTAACCCCACTCTTGTCGGCAAGCGCTTTTCTTTTGAGGCGGTGTTGGAGAACTGGGCCGAAGGCATGAATTACTGCGCGGTTCCTGTCCCTTCGGATATTACGGAGGCTCTGGGCACCAAAGGCCCAGTGTTAGTCGAGGCCTGCGTCAATGATTCAGCACCATTTCAGGTTAGCCTTTTCCCTGTGGGTGGTGGGCAGCACTACATTCGTATCAAGGCCAGTGTGCGTAAGCTCACGAATACCCGAGAAGGTGACAAGGTCCGATTGGATTTTGTGGTAGTTGATCCCGGAGACGTTGAGATTCCTGAAGACTTGTTGGAGATGCTGGAGACGGAGGGTTTGGTGGACGCCTTTATGGATATTCCTCCAGGAAAGCGAAATTTCATCATTCGGCGTATCAAGGAAGTGGTAAAACCTGCCACTCGCGGAAAAAGGGTCAGTGAAGGCCTGTCTGCGGCTTATGAAAGGCAGTCAAAAATGCTAGATCAGGGCAGCAAAGATTGATGCCTGTGATCGTGAGGTCAATAAAATACTGGGTTATTAGGTCATCTCTTGTGAAGCGGGTTCCCGGATTGACAATCCAGTGACCTTCAAGAATGATCAAACCATGAATTCAAATCTTAAGCAAAGCGCGCAGCGAATTATCATCATCCCATAGGGGGGTGGTGCGGTTTGGCGTGTCTTTGCTTTCAAACCCACCCATGAGGTGGGTTTGTTGTTTCTGCCTCTTGGGAATGGTTATTTCAGGAGGACGGATGAAGAAGGTCGCGGTTTTTGGCAAGCCTGGCAGTGGGAAATCCACATTGAGTAAAGCGCTAGCGTCTGCATCGGGTTTGCCTCTGTACGCATTGGATTCACTGGTGTACCAACCTAATGGTGAACGGGTAGCCCGTGCGATATTTGACGAATCGCACGCCAGGATACTGGCTTCGGAGCACTGGATCATCGAGGGTTTCGGCCCGCTGGCGGCATTTCATCAACGATTGGAGGCCGCCGATACATTGGTTTATGTGGATTTGCCCTATCTGGCCAGCTACTGGTTTGTGACCAAGCGTTTGCTGAAGGGGCTGTTCGTAAAACCCGAAGGCTGGCCGGAGGGGAGTTCGGTTCTCAAAGGGACGCTGGAGAGTTACAAGGTGCTGAGGCTCTCTCCGGCTTTTTGGAATGAGGCTTTTCTTTCCCGCCTGAAGACACTTTCAACCGGTAAAACTCTCCATGTGATCACCTCGGTGGCTGAACTGGATCAATTTGTTCGTGAGCATTTCCGTTAGGCAATGGGGAGCAATTGCGTCCAAATTCGCAGTAAAACAACAACAGTGTGATGTGGCCGATAACCATAGACTGTTTGGGGAGATCCCCGATGTACCCGTTGACATCACAGAGGGATGAGTCTGGTGAGCTTTGGACCGGTATTGTGTAGCTTTCAGCGCCATCTGGGCAGTGGCCATTTCCTCGGGTAACACTGCGCTTGCCGATCTTTTGCTGATCAATGGTGCCGTGCAGCTGGTCTTGTTTGGCCTGGTTGCATGGCTGCCTTTCATGAAAACCGGGCGTATGTCATTTGTGGATATTGCCTGGCCATTCGGCGTCGCGTTGACTGGCGTGCAAATTGCCCTGCTGGGCGATGGTGAACCCTTCCGCAGATTCTGTGTGGCAGGCGTGTATCTGCTGATTGGTCTGAGAATGGGCTTGGGGGCGCTAACGATGGCCCGGGCGACGGGTGTGATCTTTCAAACGGAGTTCCCCCGTTATGAATACCGCCGGATGTTGCTTGAAGACGGCGGCAAGAAACATGTTCGTTTTCATATGCAGGCAGAGATACTGGCACAAGGCCTCGCTAACGTTTCCGTGCTGGCTATTCCAGGCTTCCTGTTGTCGGTGAATGGGGAGGGCACAATCCATCTGCTGGAAGGGGTCGGTATTGGTATCTGGCTGCTGGCTTATTTGCTTGAGTCTACGGCCGATGTACAGAAGCTGCGCTTTATCGCCAACAACAGGGGCGGTGTGTGTAACGTGGGGCTCTGGAAGTACAGCCGCCACCCCAATTACTTTTCAGAATGGCTTGTGTGGACGGGGATTGTGATCGCGGCGATTCCCTCATGGTGGTTATTGCTGCACGCTGAAGCCCTGTTCACCTGGATCGTACTTGGTGTCGGTGGGGCTGCAGCTTCACTGATGATGTATATCACCCTGGTGTATCTCACTGGCGCCGTTCCTGCCGAATATTATTCGGTGAGGAAAAGACCTGACTATCAGCAGTACCAGAAAACCACCAACCGGTTTTTCCCCTGGTTCCCCAGAAAATAACCGCCTGACCGGGGTGCGCGGATAACGGATTCAGGCCTTGCTGCGAGCATGAGCGGCGAGGCCGCTGGCCTGTCTTACGCATCCTGACAGATCACCGGCTTGCTTGCCTTCGGCCACAGGCTGATCACCATCCCGATCAGAATCACCAGCGCTGAGAGCCAGGCCGTTAGCGGGTAAGACTCCCTCATCCACACGCTGGCAATCAGCAAACTGGTACCCGCGGCGACATAGCCGGTCTGGCTGAGTAGTACCGGGCCACCGAACCTTTGCAGCCGGAATATCAGTGGCGCAATGAGGCCTGCCAGGGCCAGATGCCCTGCGGCCAGTTGCGGGTTATCTACGGCGCTTTTCCAGATAGCCTCGTTGCCGAAAATGAGGGCTGCACTAGCGTAGAGGATCACGGCCAGGGTATGGCTCCAGAATGCCAGCAGTTCCGGAGACGCCTGGCCGGGCCAGTCCAGTGTGCGGTAGAGGTTGCCAGCGGCGAGGGCAAGCGGGATCAGGGCGGCAAGAGCAAGCCAGAGTGCTTCTGCAGGTGCACCGAGGCTGCCTCGGGTGAGGCTGATGCCGGCAGCGCCCCCAAGACCGAGCAGCAGGCCCAGGGTTTTCTGCCTTCCCAACGTGCCCATGCCCGCAAGTCGGGTCAGTGTGAGGGTGAGGACAGGGGACAGGGCAAACATGATGCCGCTGTAACCAGCACCCACCTGTGGCACGACCAGAAACACCAGCAGGCTGGGGCTGGCAAACGTGATGGGGCCGGTAATCAGAGCGTAGCGCCATTGCCGGCCCCGGGGTAACTCAAGACCGCCTGTCAGCATCAGCAGTGTCAGCAGGGTAAGGCTGGCGCCGAGCGAGTTGAGTATTACCCAGGTCATGGCGGGCATCTGGGCGATGCCTGCCAGTTTGGCCAGCGGGAAGGTAAAACCCAGCAGCATGCCTGAGGCCAGCAGCAGAAAGCGGGTATCTCGGGTGATGATCATCAGTAGCGTCCACGGTTGATCAATTGATCCAGGGGCAAGCGGTCGCTGGGTATCTCTCTGCGCAGGGTGTCTGGCAAGGAGGTCGGATCTCCAAGAGCGCCCACGGCAATGCCGATTTCCACATGCAGATGCTTTGGCACGGCCAGCTCGTTACGGACGGCGCTGTGGTGGATGCCTCCCATGGCATGGGCCTGGTAACCCAGCTGGTGAGCTTGCAGGGCCAGATGGCTCCAGGCCGCACCCGCATCAAAACGGTGGGTCGGGCTGTTGGAATCGCTGAGCAGGAAGATCAGGGCACCGGCATCCTGTGCCCAGCTGGCGTTGAATGGATCCAGCAACGCCACGAAGGTGGCCCAGTGGGCATCGCCACGAAGGGCATAGAGAAAGCGCCAGGGCTGCTTGTTATACGCAGAGGGGGCCCAGCGTGCCGCTTCGAACAGGGTTAGCAGGTCTTCCTCGGGCAGGGCGACGCCGTCAAAGGCGCGGGGGGACCAGCGAGCCAGGAACAGCGGATCGACGGGTAGGGTGCTGTGGCGAGTGAGCAGGGCGTTCATGAGGGTTCTCCTTGATCAGCGGATGGGTAAGGCGGTGGGTCGCAAGGGGGCGGCATCTGCACCGCGAAATTTCAGCGGGCTGCCGATAAAGGCAAATTCGTAGACCTGGTCGCGTGCCAGCTCTTCCAGGTAAGCCAATTCGATAATGGGGGTACCCTGTTCGGCGAGCAGATAGGTGTGCACGGGCACATAGTCGCTTTCCAGTTCGGAGGGGAAGGCTTCCAGGCTGAGGTTGTCCGCGCCGATCACCATGGCTCCGGCGGTTTCCACCAGATAGCGGGCAGCGTGATAGCCCAGCCCCGGCGGGTTGTGCATGTAGCGGCCAGCATTGTCGTAATTCTGCATGCGGCCGGTGCGCAGCAGCACCACATCCCCTTCTTCCAGGGATACTTTCTGTTTGCCCAGCGCGGTCTCGATGTCCCGACGGGTGACCCGGTAGCCATCGGGCAGCTTATCCATGCCCTTGGCGGCGGGAATATCAATGAGCACCCCGCGGGCGATGATGGGCGGGAAATTTTCCACCCCCGCCACACGCCAGCCCCGGTCACCCAAATGCGCTCTGGCGGAAAAGCCGTTCCAGATCCTGCCATCTAGGCCAAAGTGGTTGAGGGCATCAATATGAGTGCCGGTGTGGGTGTACATGGAGACGGCTGAGCCGGTGTAACTGACATGGTGGTTCATGGTCTCGCCCTGATTCAGCGGGTCGTCGATGACGGTGCCGTGGGGCGTGTGGGTCATCCAGATGCGGTAATGGGGATCCCCGGCGGCCTGCCAGCTGGGCATGCCGATGAAGAACTCCACCGACAGGTCATAGCTTTTGCCGCCGTGGATGCGCGACAGGATCTGAGCTCGAGATTGGTCCGTCATCAGGTTAAGGCGACCGATTTCGTCATCGGGCCCCCAGGGGCTGGTGCCGGGCTGGCGTTGCTCGGCCGTAGCCGGCAGGGCGGTGGCAACAAGGAGCAGGGCGCACAGGGTGCGGGTGAGGTCGTGGCGGGTTTGGTGCATGGTCTCAGGCCTGTGTTGTGGGCAGTGATGACAGGCTATTCGAAGTGAGATTGTTGATAATCATGCCTTTCGGAATATGATTGTTTCCTTAAATGGACTAATCGGGCGTCGGCCTGATCATCGGGAGAACGGGCATGCTGGAAGAGATCCGCAATTTTGTGGCGGTGGTGCAGGCGGGCAGCTTCACCCGGGCCGCGGAAGAGCTGGAGGCATCCCGTTCGGTGATCAGCAAGCGGCTCAGTCAGCTGGAGGATCAACTGGGGGTCCGGTTACTGAATCGCACCACCCGGCGGCTGAGTCTCACCGAGGCCGGCGAGCAGTTTTATCAGGCGTGCAGCAGCAGCCTGGGCAGCATCGAAGCGGCGGTGGATGAGGTGCGCTCACTGAATCGTGAGCCCCGTGGGCGGCTGTATGTGAATCTGCCCATGTCATTCGGCATTCTTCACGTGGCTCCGTTGATCCCCCGGTTCATGGCCGCGTTTCCGCTGGTGCAGGTGGAGCTCAATTTTGATGACCGCAAGGTGGATATGATCGACCCGGGGTTCGATGTGTCTATCCGTGTCGGCGAGCTGGATGATTCCTCACTGGCCGCTCGTTGGCTTGGGCACTTTCAGCATTTGATCGTGGCGTCACCAGCGTACCTGAAGGCGAATGGCTCGCCTGTTGTGCCGCAGGATCTGACTCAGCATCGTATTGCCAGTTTTCGTCTGCAGAACTCTGCGCTGGAATGGTCGTTCACCGACCCCCATGGAAATTCGGAGGTGGTGACGCTGGCCGGGGATATCGTGGCCAACAACAGCCTGGCCGTTAAGGAAATTGTGCTGGGCGGTGGGGGAATCGCACGTATGCCGAGCTTCTATGTGGAGAAGGAAGTGGAGACAGGGAGCCTGACCAGACTTTTCCCTGCATTGGCGACGACCGCTGGTTCAATGTATGCCGTCTTCCCCAAGCGGGAATATATGCCGGCCAAGACTCGGGCGTTTATTGATTTTCTGGTGGAGGCGCTGGCTCCGTCATTCGAGTCACACTGATCGGCCATGCCAACCATGGCATTCCCCACGCACAGCGAGATCGGGTTCCAAGAGGTAATGGGGTCAGGTCTTGTGCCGCGCTCTCTGATTGTAAAATTCAAAACCTGATCCTCAATAATGTTCTGAGTCGCACTACAAGTTGATTGCATGAAAGAAGTTGAAAGGATTATCAGAGTTGATCATGCAGGCGAAAGAGGCGCCATAGGGATCTATAGCGCCCAATTGCTTGTCGCTCGGGTTCTGTACAAAGATTTAGTGAAGGTGCTCGAAGAAATGCTAAGCCATGAGCGCGAGCATTACGCTACTTTCAATCGGATCCTTAAATCACGAGGCATCCGCCACTGCTACGGACTGACTGTATGGGCATTAGGGGGTTGGGGGCTAGGAATAATTACAGCCCTTTTAGGCCGTAATGCTATCTGGGTCTGTACAAACTCAATAGAAACATCGGTGCTGCATCATTTGCATTGGCAATTGTCGTTCTTGGAGCTTCATGATGCTGAAATACATGCTGCTGTTTTGAGCATCAAACAAGACGAAGAAGAGCACCAAGAGATGGGGGAGACAAATGGTAGGGATTCTATTATCTACAAGCCAATTTTCTGGCTTGTTCAGTGGTCAACGAAGTTCGCTATTTGGCTTTCGGCCAAGCTTTAAGTTATGTAACAAGGCGCTGCTGCCGACAAGCGACAGAGCGCAGCGTTGGGTGGCAATTGAAGAGTGCCAATGAATAAAATCACTCCCAGAAAGTTGCTTAACAGCAAGTGGACTTCGGTCAAGCCAGTAAAGAAAGAAAAACATTTTCTGGTGACTGAGGTCGAATTTGATGAAGAGGGTGAGGTTATTCACTGCTTGATAGAGGCGGTGATATCAAACCGTTCAAGCGCGATTGATTGGAAAGAACTGAGAGATGCATCGAACTGGCAGCAGGGCTGGAAGTAGTTATTCCGGTCAAGCGGCGTCAGGGGTGACGGCCTGGGGCGGAAATACCTGGCCGGGTATTTCCGCCCTACGGACTTAGCGGGGGTCGTTAGTTTCGTTGTGCTCGCCGTCGTTGGCTTTTGGTGCCTGACCCTTACCGTCTTGCTGTACTGATTTTTCCTTCTTCTCCCCCTCAATACACAGCTTGTCGCCGTCGCCATTACGGATATGAATATCCAGCTGGCTGAAGGCGATTTCGATGTCGTGTTCCTTGCACAGGGCATCGATGTGGCGGTTGAGTTCGTCGGTGGCGGCCAGGCGGTCGCCGATGTCATTCACGTGGACGCGCAGTTCGTGGTCCAGGGTGCTGGCGCCGAAGGTAAGGAAGAACACCACCGGTTCCGGATCGCGTAGCACCCGTTTGTTTTCCCGGGCGGCCTGCATGAGGATGTCGCGGCATTTCTGCAGGTCTGAGCCATAGGCGAAGCCCACCTTGATGATGATGCGCGTGACGGTGTCGGACAGGGACCAGTTGATCAGCCGTTCGGTGACGAACACCTTGTTGGGCACCAGGATCTCCTTGCGGTCGAAGTCGATCAGGGTGGTGGCCCGGATGCGGATGCGGCTGACGGTGCCGTCCAGATTGTTGATGGTGATCACGTCGCCGATACGAATGGGACGTTCGAACAGCAGGATGATCCCGGAGATGAAGTTGGCAAAGATTTCCTGCAGACCAAAGCCCAGGCCCACGCCCAGGGCTGCCACCAGCCACTGCATCTTGTCCCAGCTCAAGCCCAGGGCACCGAACGTGATGATGATGCCGCCGCCAACGATCACGTAGGAGAGCAGGGTGGTGGTGGCGTAGCTGGTGCCCTGGCGCAGGTCCATCCGTGACAGCACCAGCACTTCCAGCAGGCCGGGCAGGTTGCTGGCCAACAGGAAGGTGACCGCACCAATGATCAGGGCGGTCATTACATCGCCCAGGCTGATGGGCGAGGTGCTACCGGCCTGGCCGGCGGCATCGGCGGTTTCCCAGAGCACGATGTTTTCGGTGTAGGAGAAGGCATGGAAGACATCGGCCCACACCCAGTAAACCAGCACCGCGATGCCGGCAATCAGTGCCAGGCGGATCAGTCGCAGGGATTGCTGGTTGACCTGTTTCAGGTCCAGCTGCGGTTCTTCGACTTCCACCGCTTCCGAGGCGGCTGAGGAAGTGTCCGAGCCTTTCTGGTCGGCTTCCCGCTGGGCTACCGCACGGCGGTAGGCCAGTCGCTGGGCAGCCACGGCCAGCCCCCGCACGGCGACGGCATCCAGCAGAATCCACAGGACCACCAGGTAGAGGCTGTAGATCATGTGCCCGGCCAGTCGAACCGAGGTGTAGTAATAGCCGATGCCGATCAGCACCGTCAGGATCAGGGGAGCGGCGGCGCAGAGTCCGGTGGACAGGCCCTTCATGGTACGGCTGTAATGCCGGCCCGGGTAACTCTGTGCCACTGAGGGCAAGCTGATCATCACCACGATCAGGCTGGCGACCATGATGACCAGCCCCAGGCGGTCGTTGCTGAGCTGGGCGGGCCACTGGTCGCCAAAGGCGATGATGAAGGTCATGGGAATAATGGCCAGGCCGGTGAGGGCCAGGCGGCGACGCATATGCTGATTATGCTCGTTGTCCCAGCGGAAATGGCGCTGGGCGATACCACCGTTTTTCAGTAGCCGGTAGAGCATTTCAAACACCAGCCAGAGCAACGCGAGCTGGGCGAGGGCGGCCCCCAGCACGGTTGTAATGGTACTGGGCTGGCGCCAGAGGCCGGCGGCAATAATCGCCAACGCGATAGGCGCGGGCGAGGATATCAGCACGGTATAGAGCAGGCTTAATGGCGTATGCAGCTGGCTGTCGCGGCGCAGGAAACCCACATCCTGGTTCATGGTGTCGATACGTTTTTTCAGTCGCGGTCGCAGCAGTATCAGGATAACCGCGGGGATCAGGGCCAGAACCAGCCAGCCCCATTTTCCGGTCACCAGCTCACGGCTGCCTTGCCAGAGATCTTTCCAGGGTATGTCCTGCAGTTGCTGGGTAATGTGCCGGGGCAGTTTGCCCAGCCATTCCAGGCTTACCGACTGGGTGCTCGGCATCCAGAAAGTCTGTTCAGAAATGATGTTGTGCAGGCTGCGGGACACCTTGTTTAACTGTTCCTGATTCAACTGGGTGCGGGTGAGGATGGCCAGTTGGCGGCCCAGCTCCTGGTTGAGCTGGTCGTACAGTTCCCGCCGTTCCCGGTGCAGGATCGTAAAGGCACGTTCCATATCCGCAGTGAGTTCGCCTTTGAGTTTTTCCTGTTCCGGCAGTGGCGAACTATCCAGAGACTGGATCTTCTGTTCCAGCTCGAACTGTTCCAGACGGGCATCGGAGATGTTTTTTTGCAGGTCCATGTCTGACCGAGTCTGGGGCAGGCGCTTCTGTTGCTGGTAGAGCACCCGTGACAGCAGCAGGCTGCCGTCCAGCAGGCGGATCTGGTCGTTAACGGTGCTGGACAGGGCGCGTGCCTTGTCGAGTTGGGTTTTGGTGTCGATGGCCTCACGCAGCAGGCCGTTCACTGCCTGGCTGGTGCTGGCAAGCTGCTCGCGCAGGGCCTGGTTCTCGGCCATGGCAGCCTTGATACGCTTATTGTCCAGTACGCTCTCCGGTAGCGACGACTCCGGCGCATCGGCCATATCCTGCAGCTGATTGATCCGGCGTTGCTGGATTAGGGGTTGTACAGCGTCGAGTTGGGCTTC